>CABIVQ010000048.1 GCA_902362365.1 Clostridiaceae bacterium
AATCGCTCGACTTGCATGTGTTAGGCACGCCGCCAGCGTTCATCCTGAGCCAGGATCAAACTCTCAAATAAAAGTTGATGGGCTCAGATACTGTTATATATCTGGCTTTGTTTGGTTGTTTCGAATAATTCTTATTAAAGAATTAGTTATATAAATTAACCTACTGTTTAATTTTCAAAGTTCTTGTTTTGTGCTGTTCTTGAGCACTTACTTATAATAACATTTGTATATTATTTCGTCAACACTTTTTAAAAAGTTTTTTTATTTTTTATAAATACTTTAAAATAATAGCTTATATCAGCGTATTTAGTCTGATATAAGCTATTATTTTCATTTTATTCATTTTTATACCCATCTTCACCAAAATATTTTTGAATACCTGCATATATAGACCAAGCTATTTTTTCTTGATATTTTTCGTCATTTAATAATTCAGCTTCCTTTTCATTTGATAGAAAACCACATTCAATTAATACCGATGGCATTTTGCAATTCTTTAATAAGTAAAGATTATTTCTTGGCTTTATCACTCTATTATTACTATCATCTACAACTCTTTTCAATTCATCCTGTATACTCTTAGCTAAAACCTTACTATCATCCATCTCCTCTGGATAAAAAGTCTGAGCTCCTGAATACTTAGATTCAGTAAAATAATTCAGATGTATAGAAACAAACATATCTGCATTCGAATCATCTGCTATCTTTTTACGATTTTTCAAATTTTCATTATACTTTTGTCTTATCGTTTTATTCTCGCTCTCTTCATATAAACTGCTGTCATCATCTCTAGTTAATATAACTAACCCTCCACTAGCTTCTATAAGCTCTTTTAACTTAAGAGTAATAGCTAAGTTAACATCTTTCTCATATATAGTCTTATCGTCATTAGAAGCTCCCGAATCAATACCTCCATGTCCAGCATCTAATACAATAGTCTTATTAGTTATAGGCATATAACTAATTGTTTCTTCAGAGACTTCTCTTATTTTTAATATACAAACTACTGTTAAGACTAAGGCTACCACTCCAAAAACTATGTATTTTATGTATTTTCTCACAATATCACCCTATACATTTATATTAAAAAAGACTTTGGAATATTCCAAAGTCTTTGTACAAGTATATGAATAAAATTATCTCTTTGAGAATTGTGGAGCTCTTCTTGCTGCCTTTAATCCATATTTCTTTCTTTCTTTCATTCTAGCATCTCTAGTTAAGAATCCTTCTTTCTTTAAAGCAGGTCTTAAATCAGTGTCAGCTTTTAATAAAGCTCTAGATATACCATGTCTTATAGCACCAGCTTGTCCAGTGAATCCTCCACCTTCAACTTTTACTATTACATCGTATTTAGCTTCATTGTTAGTTAATACTAATGGTTGCTTAACATCTCTTATTAATGTTTCGTAGTTGAAGTATTCTTCAACATTTCTTCCATTTATTATTATATTTCCTTCACCTGCTACTAATCTAACTCTAGCAACAGAGCTTTTTCTTCTTCCAGTTCCGTAGTATTGAACGTTTGCCATGATAACTCCTCCTTTCACCCGTTAATTATTATTTAAAGTTTAAAACTTCTGGATTTTGAGCTGCATGATCATGGTTTGGTCCTGCGAATACTCTTAATCTAGTCATCATTCTGCTTCTTAATTTATTTTTTGGTAACATTCCGCTTACAGCGTGAGCTACAACTTCTTCAGGCTTCTTAGCCATCATTTCTTTGTATGGTATTTCTTTTAAACCACCTACATAACCAGTGTGGTATCTGTACATTTTTTGCTCTAATTTCTTTCCTGTTAAAACTACTTTCTCAGCATTAACAACAACAACGAAGTCTCCTCCGTCAACGTGTGGTGTGAAAGTAACCTTATTTTTTCCTCTTAATACTGTCGCTATTTCAGTTGCTAAACGACCTAATGTTTTTCCTTCAGCATCAACGATGTACCATTTTCTTTGTACATCAGCTGGCTTAGCTATATAACTTTTCATAGTTGTCCCTCCTTAACTTTTTTCCTTTAAAATTTTACCGTTTATGTCAAGTCCGGGGCAAGTGGACTTATTAACACACTCCTACTAATTTTAATATATGCATAGTTGTGTGTCAAGCTAATAATCAACTTTTTTAAGAAATAATCCATGCGCTGGTGCTGTATGACCAGTTTTTGATCTACTCTTTGAGTTAATTATTTCAGATAAATTCTCTTTTATCCTGCCTCTGCCTATATCTACTAACGTCCCTACTATTATTCTTACCATATTATATAAAAAACCATTACCTTCGACTTCTAAAGTTATTAAATCTTCTTCTTTAGTTATTTCTATATCATATATAGTTCTAACTGTATCTACTACAGAAGATCCTGAACTCATAAATCCCTTAAAATCATGTGTACCAACTAAACATTTAGCTTCTTCACACATTTTATCAAAATCAAGTTCATATTTTACATGATATGATGTATCTTTATATATAGGACTTCTATAAGGACTATTATAAATTAAATATCTATACCTCTTACCTTTTGCACTATATCTAGAGTGAAACTCTTCATTGACTTCCTCACAGCTAATTATAGCTATATCTTTAGGTAGTTTTGCATTTAGTGCATTTGGTATTCTATCTGCAGGTATCTCAGAGTTTAGTTTAAAATTTGCCACTTGTCCTAATGCATGAACTCCTGCATCAGTTCTCCCAGAGCCAGTAATCTTTACTTCTTCCTTTGTTATTTCATAAATAGCTCTTTCTATTGTACCCTGTATCCCTAAAGAGTCAGGTTGCTTTTGCCATCCACAATAGTTAGCTCCATTATATTGTATTTTTATCATTAAGTTTCTCATGTTGTACCTCTTTATATGAATCTAGTAACTATTATACTCCCTAAATACATAAATTGTAATACATAAGATACATAATCAGATTTCGATAAAACAGATTCTTTCATCTTAGTTCTATTATATCCACCTCTATAGCATCTAGCTTCCATAGCTGTTCCTAATTCTTCTGCTCTTCTAAATGCACTTACAAATAAAGGGACTAATAGTGGAACTAAGTTTTTAGCTCTATTTATAAGATTATTACTTTCAAAATCTGCTCCCCTAGACATTTGAGCCTTCATTATCTTATCAGTTTCATCTAATAATGTAGGGATAAATCTAAGAGCTATCGTCATCATCATAGCTAATTCATGCACAGGTAACCCTATCTTTTTAAACGGATTTAAAAGCCTTTCTATACCATCTGTAAGATCCATAGGAGATGTCGTTAGAGTTAATAAGGATGTTCCTAATACAAGTAGTGTAAGCCTAATAGCCATAAATATAGCCTGACTTATACCTTCTTGAGTCACTTTTAAAAATCCAAACGACCATATAATCTTTTCTCCTGGCAAGAAGAATATATTTATAACAAATGTAAATAATATAATCCATCTAAGAGGTTTAAGCCCCTTTAGAATGTATTTAAACGGTATATTAGATAACTTTATTATTGCTAATAAAGATACTATCACTATTGAGTATGGCCAAAATTTATTAATTATAAATAATGAAACCATAAATATAAATGTAGCTACAAGTTTTACTCTTGAATCTAATTTATGAATAATGGACTCTGTAGGGTAATGCTGACCAATAGTTATATCTTTTAACATTTTCCTCTTCCTCTCATAACTCTTAATATTTCTTCTTTAGCTTCATCTATAGTCAATATATCTTGACGTATATCAAAACCTCTTTCTCTAAGCTTTATAGCTAACTCTATAGTCTGAGGTATATCTAAACCTATTTCTTTTAACCTAATTGCATTAGAATTAAAAACTTCTCTTGGAGTACCCATAAACTCTATTTTACCATGATTCATAACTATTATAGTTTTAGCTAGTTTAGCCATATCATCCATACTGTGAGATGATAATATTATTGTTATATTATGTTTTCTATGAAGAGTTTTTATAAGCTCAAAGATTTCATCTCTTCCTCCTGGATCAAGGCCTGCGGTAGGTTCATCTAAAATTAAAACTTCTGGATTCATAGCTATAACCCCAGCTATTGCTACCCTACGTTTCTGACCTCCAGATAGTTCAAAAGGTGACTTTTCTTTATACTCTTCATATTTTAATCCTACAGCTTCCATAGAATCTTTTACTCTTTTTTTAACTTCAGCTTCATCTAAGCCTAAATTAGTCGGACCAAACGCTATATCTTTTTCAACAGTCTCTTCAAAAAGTTGATATTCTGGATATTGAAAAACAACCCCTACTCTCTTTCTTATCTCTGTTAGGTTAAGTTCTGGATCAGTTATATTAAAATCATTTATATATATTTCTCCATATGAAGGCCTTAGAAGACCATTCAAATGCTGTATTAATGTAGACTTACCTGAACCAGTATGACCAATTATACCTACAAAATCTCTATCTTGTATTTCAAAGCTAATATCATCTAACGCCTTACTTGCAAAAGGCATATCTTCGTTATATATATATGTTAAATTCTTTATTACAATTGACATAATTTTATCACCATCTCATCTACTGTTAATATATCAGAGTCTATATTTAAACCTTCTTTATTTAGTTCTTTCGATAGCTCTGTCATATAAGGCACATCTAAACCTATGTTTTTTAACATATCTATTTTAGAAAACACCTGTCTAGGTGTACCTTCCAATATTTTTTTACCTTTTTCCATAACTATAACCCTATCTGCATCCACTGCTTCTTCCATAAAATGCGTTATGTGTATCACACTGATATTCTCTTCTTTATTAAGTCTTTTTATTGTACTCATAACCTCTTTTCTACCTGATGGATCAAGCATAGCTGTTGCTTCATCAAATATTACGCATTTAGGTTTCATAGCTATTATACCCGCTATAGCAACTCTTTGCTTTTGTCCTCCAGATAGTAAATGTGGCTGTCTGTCTCTTAATTCATATATCCCTACACTTTTAAGAGATTCATCTACCCTTTTTCTTATTTCTGCTGGCTCTATTCCTAGATTTTCAGGTCCGAAAGCTACATCTTCCTCAACTACTGTAGCAACAATTTGATTATCAGGATTTTGGAATACCATACCTGCAGTCTGTCTTATATCCCATAATTTTTCTTCATCTCTTGTATCCATATTATCTATAAGTATATTACCTTTTGTAGGCATAAGAATTGCATTCAAATTTTTAGATAATGTAGATTTGCCTGATCCATTATGTCCTATTATCACTAAAAATTCACCTTTTTTTATATCTAAACTTAAATCTTCTATTGCTTTAAAGCTTTCTTCTTCTGTTATATATTCAAATGAAATATTGTTAACTTCTACTATATTACTCATTAAATCTACTCCTTCTCATTAGGCAGCAATATAAAACCATTTTAAGTAGTATTATATCATAACCATATAAAAAAAGATAATTCTTAATATACAAAATTTACTTCCTAGATATCGATGAAATCTTCGACTTTTGATAAAAAATAGCATAAAAAAAGATTAAGCAAAAGCTTAATCTTTTTCTATACTATACTAATTCTATAAAAGCCATTTCAGCAGCGTCGCCTCTTCTTGGTCCTTTTTTGATTATTCTAGTGTATCCACCATTTCTCTCAGCATACTTTGGAGCTATATCAGTGAATAAGTTGTTAACTACAGTTTCATCCATAACGTAAGCTAAAACTTGTCTTCTAGCGTGAAGATCTCCTCTTTTAGCAAGAGTTATCATCTTTTCAGCCATTCTACGAGTTTCTTTTGCTCTTGTTACTGTAGTTTCTATTCTACCACTTCTTAGTAAGTCAGTTACTAAGTTTCTTAACATAAGGTTTCTGTGTGAAGTCACACGTCCTAATTTACGGTAATTAGCCATGCCAATCCCTCCTTTGCTCACTATTCTTCGCTTGGTTTAAGACCTAGTCCAAGTTCTTCTAACTTTTGGATAACTTCCTCAAGTGACTTTTTACCAAGGTTTCTAACCTTCATCATATCGTCCTCAGACTTATTAGCTAATTCTTCAACTGTATTTATTCCCGCTCTCTTTAAACAGTTGTAAGATCTAACTGATAAATCCAATTCTTCTATAGTCATTTCAAGAACTTTTTCTTTTTGATCTTCTTCTTTTTCTACCATTATTTCAACATTGCTTACATGCTCTGTTAAATCAATGAATAGATTTAAATGTTCAACTAATACTTTAGCAGCTAAAGATATTCCTTCTTGAGGATTTATACTACCGTTAGTTTGTACTTCAAGTATTAATTTATCATAATCTGTTTTTTGACCTACTCTTGTATTTTCAACATGGTAGCTCACTTTTTCAACAGGAGTATATATTGAGTCTACAGGTAAAACACCTATAGGCATATTCTCTGTCTTATTTTCTTCAGCAGAAACATATCCTCTACCTTTATCTATAGATATTTCCATATTAAGCTTAGCATTATCATCTAGCGTAGCTATTTGTAAATCTTTGCTTAATATTTCAACATCTGGAGGACATATAATATCTGATCCTTTGATAGAGCATGGTCCTTGTGCTTCTATTTTAAGAGTTCTACTTCCTTCTCCATCAATAGTAGCTGAAAGCTCTTTTAAAGATAATATTATTTCAGTAACATCTTCTTTAACACCTGGTATTGTTGAGAATTCGTGAAGAACTCCATCTATTTTTATAGAATTTACAGCAACACCTGGTAAAGATGATAATAATACTCTTCTTAAAGCATTTCCTATAGTTATACCATAACCTCTTTCTAGAGGTTCTATAACGAATTTTCCATATCTATAGTCTTCGCTAAGTTCTATTATATCTACTTTAGGTTTTTCTATTTCTATCATGGACAAAAACCCTCCTTCAATTTATTAATCCACTGAGGGTAAACAATTTTAAAAATTAATTTTAAAATTTGCTTATTACTTAGAGTAAAGCTCTACTATTAAGTGTTCAGCTATTTCAAGATCTATATCTTCTCTTGTTGGCATAGCAACAACTTTAGCAGACATTCCTTCTAAGTTTGCATCTAACCACTTAGGAGCTACTTTTGATGCATTAGCTTCTACTAAAGCTTTGAACTTAGCAGAAGTTTTAGAGTTTTCTTTAACTGCTATAACATCATCAGCTTTAACAGTTATAGATGGTATATCTACCTTATTTCCATTTAAAGTGAAGTGACCGTGAGTTACTAATTGTCTAGCTTCTTTTCTAGATGAAGCTAATCCCATTCTGTAAACTACATTGTCTAATCTTCTTTCTAATAGGCTTAATAAATTTTCCCCTGTTATACCAGGCATTTTATCAGCACGTTCATATAAGTTTCTGAATTGAGTTTCTAAAACTCCGTATATTCTCTTAACTTTTTGTTTTTCTCTTAATTGTAAACCATAGTTAGAAACTTTCTTTCTTCCTTGTCCATGTTGTCCAGGAGCATAGTTTCTTTTTTCTATAGCACATTTATCTGTATGACATCTTTCGCCTTTAAGGAATAATTTCATTCCTTCTCTACGGCATTGTCTACAAGATGCACCTGTATATCTTGCCATGTCTTTACACCTCCTAATTAATTCTGTATATAATTACACTCTTCTTCTTTTTGGTGGTCTACATCCGTTGTGTGGGATTGGAGTAACGTCTTTTATCATAGTTACTTCTAGTCCAGTAGCTTGTAAAGCTCTTATAGCAGCTTCTCTTCCTGAACCAGGACCTTTTACGAATACTTCTACAGTTTTTAAACCGTGTTCCATTGCAGCCTTAGCAGCAGTTTCTGCAGCCATTTGAGATGCAAAAGGAGTAGCTTTTCTTGATCCTTTGAATCCTAATTGTCCAGAAGATGCCCAAGATATAGCATTCCCATGAACGTCAGTTAAAGTTATTATAGTGTTGTTAAAAGTTGATTGTATATGCGCATGTCCACGTTCGATGTTTTTACGCTCTCTTCTTCTAACACGTGTAGCTTTCTTTTTTGGTTTAGCCATTGTCATTTCCCTCCTATCTACTTATTATTTTTTCTTCTTACGAGATACAGTTTTTCTAGGACCTTTTCTAGTTCTAGCATTAGTTTTAGTTCTTTGACCTCTTAAAGGAAGACCTTTAGCATGTCTTAAACCTCTGTAACACTTTATATCTCTTAATCTCTTTATGTTTAAAGCGATTTCTCTTCTTAAGTCACCTTCAACTAAGAAATCAGCATCTATTATTTTTCTTAATTCATTAACTTGATCGTCTGATAAATCCTTTATTCTTGTGTCAGGATTTATATCAGCTTTAGCTAATATTTCGTTAGCAGTAGCTTTTCCTATACCATATATATAAGTTAAGCCTATCTCTGCTCTTTTTTCTCTAGGTAAATCTACCCCAGCTATTCTTGCCATGATTCGCACCTCCTACACATGTTTTATTTAAATTGTTTTGACGCTTTTACGCCCTATTGTTAACATCACAGTTTACTATTATACTATAAAAGTTAACAAATTACTAGTAATAATTTCTTATCCTTGCTTTTGCTTGTGCTTAGGATTTTCGCAGATAACCATTACTTTACCTTTTCTTTTTATAACCTTGCATTTTTCACACATTGGTTTTACTGATGGTCTTACTTTCATTATTAATCCCTCCTTAGACTACTAAATAAGATAGCCTACTTCTTACGCCAAGTGATTCTTCCTCTTGTAAGGTCATATGGAGAAAGTTCAACATTTACCTTATCACCTTCAAGAATTCTTATGAAGTTCATTCTTAGCTTTCCAGATAAATGGCATAATACTTCATGTCCATTTTCTAATCTTACTTTGAACATAGCATTAGGTAAGTTTTCAATAACTGTACCTTCTAATTCTATTACATCTTTTTTGGCCATTAAATAACCAGACCTCCATTCAACTAATCAAAGATCAACTCTTTTGATTTAGTAAGTTCAGCTCTTAAAAAAGCATCTGTTATCGTATCAGACGCTATTTTATTTTTAACTTTATCATTTAAAAAACTATAAACTTTTAAGTGCTTAACTTTTTTTAGCTTAGGTCTGTCAAGTTTTCTTTTCTTTCCATCAGATATAAGAACATATTCATGGTCAACTATTGTCACTATGAAAAATAACCTTCCTGTTTCTCTACCTGATAAACCTTCTACAACTTGACCTACTCTTGTATTTTCTGATAGCACTTTTTTCACCTGCCTTCAGACTAAAGCTTAGTTAATATAAGCGGTTCATCCTCAGTAATTGCTATCGTATGCTCATAATGAGCTGAGTTTTTGCCGTCAATAGTGACGATTGTCCATCCATCTGATAGAGTCTTTACATGGTAACGACCAGCGTTAATCATAGGCTCTATAGCAAGTACCATTCCTTCTTTAAGTCTTGGACCTTTTCCTGGAGGACCATAGTTAGGAACTTGAGGATCTTCATGAAGTTCTGTGCCTACTCCATGACCTACTAGATCTCTAACAACTGAGAAACCTTGTTTCTCTACGTGTGCTTGTATTGCGTGTGAGATATCCGAAAGTCTATATCCTAGTTTAGCAAATTTTATGCCTTCATAGAAGCTTTCTTTTGTTACTTCTATTAATTTCCTATTTTCTTCAGATATAATGCCTACACCGTGTGTTTTTGCAGAGTCGGCATGATATCCTTTATAATAGGCTCCTATATCTATACTAATAATGTCTCCCTCTTTAACTATCTGATTCCCTGGAATTCCATGTACAACTTGTTCATTTATAGATGCACATATAGTTCCTGGAAAACCACCATAGCCTTTAAAAGATGGGATCGCATTGTATTTTCTTATATTCTCTTCAGCTATTTTATCTAACTCTAAAGTAGATATTCCCGGAGTAATAGCTTCCTTTAATAGTTCATGAGTTTCAGCAACAATTTTACCCGCTTCCCTCATGAATTCTATTTCTTTTTTTGATTTAATAATAATCATTATTTTTCACTTCCTAGAGCAGCAACTATATCTCCAAATACTTCATCTATAGATTGTTGACCATTTATGTTTGATAATATACCTACTTTAGCATAATAATCAGCTAATGGTCTAGTTTCGTCTAGATAAACTTGTATTCTCTTTGATACTGTTTCTTCATTATCATCCGCTCTTTGGTATAACTCCCCTTGGCATACATTACATACACCTTCAATTTTAGGAGGATTAAACTCAACATGATACGTAGCACCGCAAGATTTACAAATTCTTCTTCCAACTGCTCTTGAAACTAATATATTCTTATCAACCTCTATATTTATAACGTTGCTTAATTCTATATTATTTTCTTTTAAAAACGCATCTAATTGTTCAGCTTGAGATACATTTCTTGGGAATCCATCTAACATAAATCCATTTTCACAGTCAGCTTGAGTTATTCTGTCAGTAACTAAACCTACAGTTAACTCATCTGGAACTAGTAATCCTTGATCTATGTATTCTTTAGCTTTCTTTCCAAGATCTGTTCCTTCTTTTATATTCTTTCTGAATATATCTCCTGTTGATATATGAGGTATGTTATATTTTTCTACTATCCCAGCCGCCTGAGTTCCTTTACCAGCACCAGGAGGTCCAAGTAATATTATTCTCATATTATCATCTCCTTATTTTAAGAAACCTTGATAGCTTCTCATAACTAAGTTTGATTCTAATTGTTTCTTAAGTTCTAAAGCAACTCCAACAACTATTAGCAACGATGTACCTGCTAAATTCATTTGTACATTCATAAAATGCGTAACAAATGCTGGTATTAACGATATAATAGCTAGGAATATAGCCCCTGCTAGAGTTAATCTTGATAATATTCTATTTAAATAATCTATAGTAGGTTTTCCTGGCCTAATACCTGGTATAAATCCACCATTATTTTTCATGTTATTTGCTATATCTTCTGTATTAAATGATACAGTTGTATAGAAATAAGCAAAGAATACTATAAGCAGAACTTCAAGTGATCTAAATATCCAAAATCCTATGTCACCATTTGGACTTAAGTATGTTTGGACAAAGTTTTGAGCATCAGATCCCATAAACATAGCAATAGTTTGTGGAAAAGCTAAAAGTGAACTAGCAAAAATTACCGGAATAACTCCTGATTGGTTAACTTTCATTGGTATATGAGAACTTTGTCCTCCATATGTTTTTCTTCCAACAACTCTTTTAGCATATTGTACTGGTATCTTTCTAGTAGCTTCTTGTATATACGTAACTGCCATTATTGTAAGAAGTATTACTACTACTAACATTACTGCAGCCCATATAGCTAGCTTACCATTTTGCACTTTATTGATAGCACTCATAATATCAATTGGTACTCTTGAGATAATACCTACAAATATTATTATTGAACTACCATTACCTAAACCTTTTTCTGTAATCTTATCTCCTATCCACATTAATAACATACTAGCTGATACTAACGTTAAGATAATCGTTGAGATAAAGAATATATTATCAGTTTTAAGAGCTCTTAAACCTTTGATAACACCTAATGTAATACCAATAGCTTGTACAAGAGCTAGTGCTAATGCTGTATATTTAGTGTATTTGTTGATCTTTTTCTTACCTTCTTCTCCTGATTTTTGAAGTTCATCCAGGCTTTCAAAACCAATAGTTAGAAGTTGTAAAATGATCGACGCTGTGATATATGGTCCTATTCCCAATGCAAATAGTGTAAAGTTACTAAATGCACCCCCTGTGAACATATTATATAGGGAAAGTAGGCTATTGTTACCTACCATCTCCTTTATAATACTTGTGTCCACTCCAGGAACAGGTATAGTCGCACCTATCCTAAAGACTACAATCATCATTAAAGTATATAATATTTTTTTTCTTACGTCTTTAATCTTCCAAGCTTGTTTTAACTGTGATAGCACGTTAATTCACCCCGCCTGTAGTGGTTTGGAGTTAGCAGTTTAGATTAAACTAATTCCGCTTTCCCACCAGCTTTTTCTATTTTTTCTTGAGCAGAAGCAGTGAACTTAGCAGCTTTAACAGTTACAGCCTTTTCTAAGTTTCCGTTTCCTAGAACTTTTATACCATCTTTAGCTATTTTGCTTATAGCTCCAGTAGATTTTAAAACTTCAGCAGTTACTTCTGTTCCGTTTTCAAATCTATTTAATAATTCAACATTAACTTCAGTGTATTCTTTTCTGAATGGATTTTTGAAACCTCTCTTAGGAAGTCTTCTTGCAAGTGGCATTTGTCCACCTTCGAATCCAACTCTTACTCCACCACCTGAACGAGACTTTTGTCCTTTTTGTCCACGTCCTGCAGTTTTACCTTGTCCAGTTGCAGTACCTCTACCTAATCTCTTCTTAGATCTTACTGCACCTTCAGCAGGTCTTAATTCATGTAGTTTCATGGTCAGCACCTCCTTTTATTACTAGTCAATTATTATTCAGCTATTTCAGTTACTTCAACTAAATGCTTAACTTTGTTTATCATACCTCTTGTTTGGGCATTATCTTCTTTAACAACTACTTGTTCTCTTTTTCTTAATCCTAACGCTTCTACGTTTTTTCTTTGGTTAGGAGTAGTTCCTATTGTACTTCTAACTAATTTTATTTGTAATTTAGCCATCTTACACTACCTCCTTACCCTAGAAGATCTTCAACTTTTTTACCTCTTAATTTAGCTATTGCTTCAGCTGTCTTAAGAGAGTTAAGTCCTTCTATTGTAGCATTTACCATATTTCTTGGGTTGTTAGATCCTAAAGATTTAGCTCTAACGTCTTTTAATCCAGCTAATTCAAGTACAGCTCTAGCAGGTCCCCCAGCTATAACTCCTGTACCTTCTTGAGCAGGCATTATTAATATTTTTCCAGCACCAAAGTGTCCGTTAACTTGATGAGGAATTGTTGTACCAACCATTGGTACTTCTATAAGATTCTTTTTAGCATCTTCTACTGCTTTTTTTATAGCATCTGGAACTTCCATAGCTTTTCCAGTACCTACACCAACGTGTCCATTTTCGTCTCCTACAACAACTAAAGCTGCGAATCTGAAGTTTCTACCACCTTTAACAACTTTAGTAACACGTCTTACTTCAACAACTTTCTCTTGTAGGTCAAGTTGTCTTGCATCTATCGGCTTACGACGTAGCATGTGATTTCCCTCCTTTGTTTCTAATCTAATTAGAATTTAAGACCAGCTTCTCTAGCACCTTCAGCTAACTCTTGTATTCTTCCGTGATATAAGTATCCACCTCTGTCAAATACAACTTCAGTGATTCCTTTTTCTACAGCTTTCTTAGCTATCATTTGACCAACCATTTTAGCTGCTTCTTTATTTCCACCATGACTTACAGCGCTCTTAACTTCTGCTTCTAAAGAAGATGCAGAAACAAGAGTAACTCTGTTAGTATCATCTATTATTTGAGCATATATATTGTTTGAACTTCTAAATACACATAATCTTGGTCTTTGAGTAGTTCCAGATATTTTCTTACGAACTCTCTTATGTCTTTGAAGTCTTTTTGCATTTTTATCAGCTTTCTTTAACATCGAGATCACTCCTTTCTTAACGTTTAGGTTTGGTATTATTTCTTACCAGTTTTACCTTCTTTACGTCTTACAACTTCATCAGCGTATCTTATACCTTTACCTTTGTATGGCTCTGGCTTTCTCCAGTCTCTTATCTTAGCAGCGTAGTTTCCTACTAATTGCTTATCTATACCTTTAACTATTAACTCAGTTTGGTTAGGAGCTTCAACAGTTATTCCTTCTGGATCTTCCATTTCTACTGGATGAGAATATCCTAAGTTCATAACTAATTTCTTTCCTTGCTTTTGAGCTCTGTATCCAACACCAACTAATTCTAATTTCTTTTCGAATCCATTAGTAACACCAACTACCATATTATCTATTAACGTTCTTGTTAATCCGTGTAATGATCTATGTTGCTTGTTGTTAGTAGGTCTTTCAACAGTTATAGTATTTTCTTCTTGCTTTATTGTTAATGCACCATCAAATTGCTTGCTTAAAGTTCCCTTAGGTCCTTTAACAGTAACTAAGTTTTCAGCAGTTATAGTTACTTCAACACCAGCTGGTACAGTTATTGGCTTAACACCTATTCTTGACATAGTCGCACCTCCTTACACTGTTCGTTTATATTACCAAACGTAGCAGATTACTTCTCCACCAACATTTTCTTTTCTTGCTTGCTTGTCAGTTAATATACCTTTTGAAGTAGATATAACTGATATACCTAATCCATTTAATACTTTTGGTATTTCATGGTTAGCAGCGTAAACTCTCATACCTGGCTTAGATATTCTCTTAAGTCCTGATATAACTCTTTCGCCTGATTGTCCGTACTTTAATTGTATTCTTATTATTCCTTGCTTTCCATCTTCTATAACATCGTAACCTCTAACGAAACCTTCTTCTAATAAGATTCTAGCTAATTCTTTCTTCATATTAGAAGCAGGAACGTCAACAGTTTCATGCTTAACAACGTTAGCGTTTCTTATACGAGTAAGCATATCTGCAATTGGATCTGTCATTGTCATATTGAAACCCTCCTTCCATTTGTTAACTGGTTTCTACCAGCTTGCTTTTCTAACACCAGGTATTTGACCTTTATAAGCTAATTCTCTAAAGCATATACGGCATATACCGAATTTTCTTAATACTGAATGTGGTCTTCCACATATACTACATCTAGTGTACTCTCTAGTAGCGTATTTTTGCTTCTTTTGTTGTTTAACAACCATTGCTTTTCTTGCCACTGGAATTCCCTCCTTTGATTTCGCTTAGAAAATGTCATTTTCTAAGCTTACTTAGAAAACGGCATTCCTAATAATTTTAATAATTCACGAGCTTCTTCGTCTGTCTTAGCAGTTGTAACGAATATTATATCCATTCCTCTTACTTTATCTACTTTATCGTACTCTATTTCAGGGAATATTAATTGCTCTTTGACACCTAAAGCGTAGTTACCTCTTCCGTCGAATGCATTAGCATTAACACCTCTGAAGTCTCTAACTCTTGGTAAAGATACAGATACTAATTTGTCCATGAAGTAGAACATTTTGTCTGCTCTTAAAGTTACTTTAGCACCTATTGGCATACCTTCTCTTAATTTGAAGTTTGCTACAGATTTTCTAGCTCTAGTAACAACTGGCTTTTGACCAGATATTATTTCCATTTCTTCAACAGCTTTTTCTAAGCCTTTTGGATTTTCTCTAGCGTCACCTATACCCATGTTTATAACTATTTTGTCTAACTTAGGTATTTCCATAACGTTCTTGTATCCAAATTTCTCCATTAAAGCAGGAGCAACTTCTTTCATATATTTTTCTTGTAATCTAGAAGCCATTTAAGGTCCCTCCTTTCAAGCTATATTATATTTCTTTTCCGCTCTTTACTGATACTCTTACTTTTTTCCCATCTTTAACTTCAAATCTAACTCTTGTTCCTTTTCCTGTTTCAGGATCTAATGGCATAACGTTAGATATATGAATTGGGGCTTCTTTATTTATTATTCCACCTTGTGGATTTATAGCACTTGGCTTTTGGTGTTTAGTTATTACGTTAACACCTTCAACTAATACTCTATTAGCTTTTGGCATAACTTTAACTACTGTACCTTTTTTACCTTTATCTTTTCCTGCTATAACTACAACAGTGTCGCCTTTTTTAACACGCATCATGTCCTATTGCACCTCCTTATTATAGTACTTCTGGAGCAAGAGAAACTATCTTCATGAAATCATTATCTCTTAACTCTCTAGCAACAGGCCCGAATATACGAGTTCCTACTGGAGTCTTATCATCTTTGATTATAACTGCAGCATTCTCGTCGAAAGCTATATAACTTCCGTCATTACGTCTTATGCCTTTTTTACTTCTTACTATAACAGCTTTAACAACTTTACCTTTTTTTACAACTCCACCTGGTGTTGCACTTTTAACACTAGCAACTATTACATCGCCTATATTACCATATCTTCTTTTACTTCCACCTAGTACACGAATACAAAGTAATTCTTTTGCACCAGAGTTATCCGCAACTTTTAAACGTGTCTCTTGTTGTACCATATCGTAATCCCTCCTTTTCCAAAAAACTACTTAACTTTTTCAACAACTTCAACTAGTCTGAATCTCTTATCTTTAGATAAAGGTCTAGTTTCCATTATTTTAACTCTATCTCCGATTCTACATACGTTGTTCTCATCATGAGCCTTGAACTTCTTAGTTCTCTTAACTGGCTTATTATATAATGGATGACGTACGAAATCTTCAACAGCAACAACTATAGTTTTGTCCATTTTGTCACTTACAACACGGCCTATTCTTACTTTTCTTCTTCCTCTTTCCATGTTAAAAAGCCTCCTTTCCAATTAAGCTCTAGTTTCGTTTAACTTTCTTTCAGCAAGGATAGTTTTTACTCTAGCTATATCCTTTTTCACAAACTTGATTCTTGCTGTGTTTTCTAATTGACCAGTAGCTAATTGGAATCTTAAGCTAAATAATTCACTTTTGAAGTCATTTAATTTATTCATTAGCTCTTCGCTTGTTAAATCTCTTAATTCTTTAGCTTTCATCCTATTCACCACCCTTTACTTCTAAATCTTCTTTCTTTACAAACTTACATTTAACAGGAAGTTTGTGCATTGCAAGTCTCATAGCTTCTCTTGCTTTAGCTTCATCTACACCAGCTAGTTCGAACATTACTCTTCCTGGCTTAACTACTGCTACCCAGTATTCTGGTGAACCTTTACCAGCACCCATACGAGTTTCAGCAGGTTTTCTTGTTACAGGCTTGTGAGGGAATATTTTTATCCAAACCTTACCGCCTCTTTTTATATATCTTGTCATCGCGATTCTGGCAGCTTCTATTTGGTTAGAAGTTATCCAAGAAGCTTCCATAGCCATTAATCCGAATTCACCATAAGTAACTTTGTTACCTTTTTGAGCTTTACCAGCCATACTTCCTCTGTGAACTCTACGACGTTTTACTCTCTTTGGCATTAACATGAGAATTTCCTCCTTCCTTGAACCTTACTAATTTTAGTTTTCTTTGTTTTCAGTTCTTTGAGGTCTTTGAGGTCTTTGTCCTTGAGGTCTTTGTCCTCTGTTGTTTCCTCTGTCGTTTCCTCTAGAATTGTTTCTTCTATTATCGTTTCTTCTATCGTTTCTCTTATTGTTTCTTCTATCGTTTCTTCTTTCTTCTCTTGGGTTTACTCCGTTTTTAGTTGGTAAAACTTCTCCGTTGCATACCCAAACTTTGATACCTATTTTTCCGTAAGTAGTATCAGCTTCAGCAAATCCGTAATCGATATCAGATCTTAATGTTTGTAAAGGTACATTTCCTTCGCTGTATCCTTCAGTTCTAGCCATTTCAGCTCCACCTAATCTTCCAGATGCTGCAACTTTTATACCTTTAGCTCCTGATTTTAAAGCTCTTTGTATAGCTTGTTTCATAGCTCTTCTGAAAGCTACCCTTCTTTCGATAGCTAATGCTATGTTTTCAGCTACTAATTGAGCGTTTTTATCGATGCTTTTTACTTCAACGATATTAACTATAACATTTTTCTTTGTCATTTTTTCTAATTCTGCTTTTAAAGCTTCTATACCAGCACCAGCTCTTCCTATAACTACACCTGGCTTAGCAACGTGTAAGTCTAATTTCAACTTATTTGCTGATCTTTCTATTTCTATCTTAGCAACTCCAGCAGAGTATAATTTATTCTTTAAGAATTTACGTACATTGTGGTCTTCTAATATTAAGTTTCCGAACTCTTTTTTATCAGTTGTAAACCATCTTGAATCCCAATCTTTTATAACACCGACTCTCAGTCCGTGTGGGTTAACCTTTTGTCCCATTGTTTTCCCTCCTATCTATTTATTATTTTTTTTCTTTAACAACAACTTCTATGTGAGAAGTTCTTTTTCTTATCATAGTAGCTCTACCCATAGCTCTAGGCATAAATCTCTTTATTGTAGGTCCTTGGTTAGCAACTATTGAATCTATATATAATTTCTCAACGTCCATCTCATGGTTATTTTCAGCGTTAGCTTTAGCAGATTTAACAACCTTAGCTATTATTGAAGCAGCTCCTCTTGGAGTGTACTTTAATATTGCTAATGCTTCATCAACATTTTTTCCTCTTACAAGGTCACATACTTGACCTGCTTTTCTTGGAGATACACGTACAAATTTTGCAGTAGCTTTTGCTTCCATTGTGTTCTTCCTCCTTCCCTAGTCAAAATATATAATTATTTTCTTTTGTTAGATTTTTCGTCGTCCTTGTGTCCTTTGAAAGTTCTTGTAGAAACGAATTCACCTAATTTGTGTCCAACCATATCTTCTGTTATAAAAACAGGAACATGTCTTCTTCCATCATGTACAGCTATAGTATGCTCTACCATTTGAGGGAATATTGTTGAACTTCTTGACCAAGTTTTTATTACTTCTTTGTTTCCGCTTTCATTCATAGCTTCAACTTTCTTTAAAAGTCTAGCATGTATAAAAGGTCCTTTTTTAGTTGATCTTGACATATAATATCCTCCTTTCCCGGGCAAATAAATTAAAATTTATTATTTAGTTCTTCTTGATACTATTAACTTATCAGAAGCTTTGTTTTTCTTTCTAGTTTTGTATCCAAGAGCTGGTTTACCCCATGGAGTAACTGGTGATGGTCTACCGATTGGAGATCTACCTTCACCACCACCGTGTGGATGGTCATTAGGGTTCATTACAGAACCTCTTACAGTAGGTCTTATACCCATATGTCTTTTTCTACCTGCTTTACCGATAACTACGTTACCATGCTCTATATTACCAACTTGTCCTATAGTAGCTTTACAGTTTATGCTTACATATCTCATTTCACCTGATGGTAATCTAAGTAATGCATATTTTCCTTCTTTAGCCATTAATTGAGCTGAAACACCAGCAGATCTAACTAACTGAGCTCCTTTTCCTGGCTTTAATTCTATGTTGTGTACCACTGTACCAACTGGCATATCTTTTAATGCCATTGCATTTCCTGGTTTTATATCAGCAGTTGGTCCTGATAATACAGTATCTCCAACTTTTAATCCAACAGGAGCTAGTATATATCTCTTTTCACCATCTGCATAGTTTAATAAAGCTATGTTAGCAGTTCTGTTTGGATCGTATTCTATTGTAGCAACCTTCGCAGGTATACCATCTTTATTTCTCTTGAAATCTATTATTCTATATTTTCTTCTGTTTCCTCCACCTCTGTGACGAACAGTTATTTTTCCGTGTGCATTTCTACCAGAGTTTTTCTTTAATGAAACTAAAAGAGATTTTTCTGGTTCATTGCAAGTTATTTCATCAGAAATTAAAACTGTCATTTGTCTTAAGGCAGGAGAAGTTGGTTTAAACTTTTTTATAGCCATCTGTTTTCCCTCCTTTGTTAATTAGGGGTATTACATACCTTGGAAGAATTCTATTTCTTTGCTATCAGCAGTTAACTTAACAACTGCTTTTTTGAAGCTTGCAGTTCTTCCTTCAGATCTACCCATTCTTTTAACTTTTCCATCGTAGTTCATTGTGTTTACTTTTTCTACATTAACTCCGAAAACTTTTTCTACAGCTTTCTTTATTTCAGTTTTATTAGCAGCCTTAGCTACTACAAAAGTATATTTTTTCTCAACCATGTCAGCCATACTTTGTTCAGTTACAACTGGCTTTATTATTATATCATGTGGATTAGTCATTATGCGTACACCTCCTCCACTTTTTTAACAGCGTCTGTTGTTATTATGAATGAATCATATTTTAATATATCGTAAACGTTTATAGTGTTAACTGTAGCAGTTGCAACACCTTCTACGTTTGCAGCTGATTTTATAACGTTAGTGTTATTTTCAGCAGTTACTACTAAAGCTTTCTTAGCAGCATTTACGTTCTTTAATATTTGAACGAATTCTTTAGTCTTAGGAGCTTCCATGTTGAAAGCATCTAATACTATCATTTCACCATTTTGAACCTTAGAAGTTAAAGCACTCTTCATAGCTAATCTTCTAACTTTTCTTGGTAAAGTGTAGCTGTAGTTTCTTGGCTTTGGTGCGAAAGCAACTCCACCACCAACCCATTGTACAGCTCTTATAGAACCTTGTCTAGCTCTACCAGTTCCTTTTTGTTTCCAAGGTTTTCTTCCGCCACCTCTAACTTCTGCTCTAGTTTTAGCAGATTGAGTACCTTGTCTCTTGTTTGCTAATTGGTTTTTAACAACTTCGTATAAAACGTGTTCATTAACTTCTACGTTGAATATAGCATCATTTAATTCTATTTCTCCAACATTTTGTCCATTAGTATTTAATACATTTAATTTTGGCATTATGCTTCCTCCTTTCTTAGGTTAGTTATTATTTAGAAGCTTTAACTGCTTCTTTTATAGTTACTACTGAACCTTTAGCTCCTGGTATAGCACCTTTAACTAATATAAGGTTCTTTTCAGCATCTATTCTAACTACTTCTAAGTTTTGAACAGTAACTTTAACGCTACCCATGTGTCCAGCTAATTTTTTGTTTTTGAATACTCTACCAGGGAATGAACAAGCACCCATTGAACCTGGTCTTCTGTGGTATCTAGAACCGTGAGATTCTGGTCCTCTAGATTGTCCATGTCTCTTTATTGGACCTTGGAATCCTTTACCTTTAGATATTCCTGTTACATCTATCATTTCTCCTGCAGCGAATAAATCAGCTTTTATTTCTTGTCCAACTGTGTATCCTTCTACAGAATCAACTCTGAATTCTTTTAAGTGTTTCTTTAAAGTATTAGCAGCAGCTAAGTGTCCTTTTTGAGGCTTGTTTAAAGATTTTTCTTTAACATCTCCAAAACCAACTTGAACTGCATTATATCCGTCTTTTTCAACAGTTTTTATTTGAGTTATAACAACAGGTCCTGCTTCAACAACTGTTACTGGTACTACTTCACCAACTTCAGTGAATATTTGAGTCATACCTATTTTTTTACCTAATATTCCTTTCATATTAGCACCTCCTATAATCTTACAGCGGATTACCATTTTAGGTAATCATTCTAAGATAGTTACCTTATAGGATAAGTATCTTAGGTGTTTGTTCTTATAATTTTATTTCTATATCAACACCAGCTGGTAAGTCTAATCTCATTAAAGAGTCAACTGTTTTAGGTGTTGGGTTAGCTATGTCTATTAATCTCTTGTGAGTTCTTATTTCGAATTGCTCTCTAGAGTCTTTGTATTTATGCACAGCTCTTAATATTGTCACTATTTGCTTTTCAGTTGGTAGTGGCACAGGTCCTGAAACTTGTGATCCAGCTTTTTTAGCAGTTTCTACTATTTTTCCAGCTGAAAAATCTAATAATTTGTGATCATATGACTTTAATCTTATTCTTATCTTTTCTTTAGCCATTTTATTTCCCTCCTTTTATAGAACTTTTTTGATTCTTAAGTTTTAAACTCATCAATACCGATACACACCTCCGGGTGTGTTGTGTTTTTTCAAACTAATATCGACTCATCTTCTACTAAGATTCATTATAAGTTTTTCGTTTCTCTCAAGCACACTATTATATTTTATATCAAAATTTACATTTTTTCAAGTTTTTTTTATCATTTTACTAATATTATTTTATTACATAAAAATTTTTTTTACAAACTTGATTTATTTTCTCTAACAAAGCACTTACTTAGTATATCTCTTTTAAGTACTATTGTCAACAACATATGTATACTATATACTTCCTTTTATTACAAATCAAAAAAGAGGAGGTCTCCCCCCTCTTTTATATATAAATAATTTCTTAATAAGAGATTATTCCATTATAGAAGCAACAACACCTGATGCTACTGTTCTTCCACCTTCTCTTATTGCGAATCTTAATCCTTCTTCAACAC
>CABIVQ010000049.1 GCA_902362365.1 Clostridiaceae bacterium
AAGCCGACTTCAAGATAAGATTTCCCACCGTAAGGGTAAGACCCCAGGAAGACTACCTGGTTGATAGGTCGGAGGTGGAAGTGCAGTAATGTATGTAGCTTACCGATACTAATAGGTCGAGGACTTGACCAAAATAAACCTTTAGGTTTATATCGCCAACCAAATCATTATTGAAATTTCAATATGTAAGATTTCGGTTGATAAAATTTTAAATGATTAAAACATAAATGATATGCAGTTTTTAGAGTATTAACTCTTCATATATGCGGGTGTAGCTCAATGGTAGAGTTCCGGCCTTCCAAGCCGGCTGTGAGGGTTCGATCCCCTTCACCCGCTCCAAATAAGATTATGTGGTTACTATAGCAAAGAGGATACACCTGTTCCCATTCCGAACACAGAAGTTAAGCTCTTTAGCGCTGATGGTACTTGGGGGGCAACCTCCTGGGAGAGTAAGACGTAGCCACGTAGTCTTTTTTTATTGTTCAAATAAAATTTATATTATTATAAAAATACATATTGATGTAAAAATTATCCATAAGTCAAGCTTAAACTAAATATAGTTATTTGTTATAATTTAAATATACAGATAAAGATATATTCATTTTCTTTAATAAAAAATTTGCATATGGACAACTTAATTATAAGCATTTTATTTATTAAAGGAGGTAAATTTATGGATAATATGAGAGAAATGAGAAAAAAACGTGAAGATGGAAAGTATGATTTAACGTTAGAAATAGGCGATGGAGCTTATTTTGGAACATATGAGGATGTAGATCTAAAATCAGGAGAAGATTTAGTTAGAAATTACTTAAGAAATAATTCAGACGATGCTAATTTTGAAGATATAAAAATAAACTATAATAAAAATAGACATACTATAAGAGTTACTGCTGAATTAAACTATTATAACGATGAGCATAAGGATTATAGTAACAGAGGAAAATTAATGTAAAACAAAATACAAATGAGCGTAACTCAAAATAAATTTATTAAATAAAATTTGATTTGGTACGCTCATTTTATTTATTACATTAAAATTTATAGTTTAAAATTAGAATATAAAATATAATTTCTATCATAATTATCATTTTATATTATTAAATAAAAATCAAAAAATATAATAAATAATATTTTGTTGATAAATAAATTGCGCATTAAAATATATATTGCTACAATTACCTTGTAAAGATGGTTATATATACATCAATAAAACTTTATATATTTTGAAAAAATTAATGCAAATATCAGGAGGTGTTTATGAACGGAATAGTAATAATCGGGCATGGCAATTTTGGATCAGGACTTAATAGTACATTAGAGCTTATTGCTGGAAAATATGATTTTGTTAAATATGGAGATTTTACATCTGAAAAATCACCTGAAGAATTTAAAGAAGAAGTTAAATTAGAATTAGAAAAATTAAAGGATAAGGAGAAGATTTTCTTTTTTACAGATGTAGTTGGTGGAACGCCATTTAAAGTTGCTTGTGAGTTAAAGTTAGAAGATGATAGAATTGAAGTTTTCTATGGTACAAATATGGCTATGATAATAGAAACTTGTATGAATTCACAATTTGAAATAGAGTTGGATAATGATTCAATTGCTCAAATTGGAAAATCTAATATAGATTCATTTAGATTAACTAAAAAAAATCAAACTCAAGAAATGGCAGAGGAAGGTATATAGAATAAAATTTATGAATATATATTTTCTATATAGGTAATAGGTAATTTTAACAAAGTGATGGAAATTGTACAATAATTTAGGAAACGTTTACATAATTATAATAACTTGTACTAAAGATGTATATTTAGAGCAAATTAGAATTAATAAAGGGGTAATTTAGTATTATTTATGTCGTATATATGCGATATGTTAGATAAAAGTATGAATATTAAAAATTCATAAAATATTTATATAAATTAATTATGATATCAATCAGTTAGAAGATTTTCTAATCAGATTAATATAAAATTATAGTTTAAAAGGGGGATATTTTAATGCCAAATATAGTATTAACAAGAATAGACAATAGATTAATCCATGGTCAGGTTGCAACAATGTGGACTGCAAGTGTAGGTGCAAATTTATTATTAGTTGCCAACGATGAAGTTTCAAAAGATGAATTTAGACAAAGTTTAATGGATATGGCGGCACCAGCAGCTGCTCAAACTAGATATTTTTCTATAGAAAAAACTATAAATATAATACATAAAGCAAGTCCTTCTCAAATGATAGCTTTAATATGTGAAAATCCTCAAGATGTTTTAAAATTAGTTGAGGGTGGCGTACCTATAAAAAAAGTTAATATAGGAAATATGCATATGGCAGAAGGTAAAAAGCAGGTATCTAAGGCTGTTTGTGTGGATCAAAGTGACGTAGATGCATTTAAAAAATTAAAAGAATTAGGTATAGAGTTAGAAATACGTCGTGTTCCATCAGAATCAGCAGAAGATATAAATAAATTATTTGAATAGGGGGAATTATCATGGATTTAAGTTTTGGTCAAATCGCACTAATACTTATTGTAACAATGATAGCAGCTATAGACCAGTACAGCTTCTTAGAGTCTATTTATAGACCGATAGTTATTGGTCCTATAATAGGAGCTATCATGGGAGATTTACAAACAGGACTTATGATAGGCGCATCATATGAACTTATGATGATAGGAGCTATGCCAGTAGGTGGAGCTCAACCACCAAATGCTGTTATAGGGGGAATAATGGCAACAGTATTCGGTATAAGCTTAAAATTAGATGTTGCAGCAGCATTACCGCTTGCAATACCATTTGCATTACTTGGACAATATGCTGTTACTGCTTTATTTACAGTTGTATCTCCATTAATGCTTAAAGCAGATAAATATGCTGAAGAAGGAAATCCGCAAGGTATAGTAAGGTTAAACTATTTAACAATGGGATTATTAGCAGTATTATTTGCTGTAATAGTTTTAGCAGGATTATTAGCAGGTTCAGCAATTGGTGAACAATTAACTAGTAAAATAGCACCATGGGTATTCGCAGGATTAGGTGCAGCAGGTAAGATGATGCCAGCTCTAGGATTTGGTATGTTATTAAGAGTTATGTACAGTAAGGAATTAGCAATGTTCTTATTCGTAGGATTTGTATTTGTTGCTTATATGCAATTACCATTGCTTGCAGTTGCATTTATAGGGGTTGCGGTAGCAGTATATGATTTCCAAATGAATACAAGAAATGTACCACATGTAAAGGAGGCTGATACTGATGGCATCTAAAGCAAAAGAATATTATGTAGATAAGCAAGAAGCTCCAAAGTTAAGTAATAAAATACTTAATAAAATGGTTTGGAGATCATTATTCTTACAAGCATCATTTAACTATGAGAGAATGCAAGCTTGTGGATGGTTATATGGTATATTACCTGGATTACAAGAAATCCATAAAAATAAAGAAGATTTATCAACATCAATGACTCACAACCTAGAATTCTTTAATACTCATCCATTCTTGGTAACATTTGTTATGGGGATAGTATTATCATTAGAACAAAAGAAAACTGATGTACAAACAATAAGAGCATTAAGAGTTGCAGCAATGGGGCCTTTAGGAGGAATCGGAGATGCTATATTCTGGTTTACTTTAACTCCAATAGCTGCTGGTATAGGAGCTAACTTAGCACTCCAAGGAAGTATTTTAGGACCAATTATATTCTTACTACTATTTAACGTAGTTCAATTTGCTTTAAGATATTGGTTAATGCATTGGTCATATAAAGTAGGTATGGATGGTATCCAAGCTATGACTAAGTTTGCTAAGCAGTTCACTCGTTCAGCAACTATACTTGGGTTAATAGTTGTAGGTGCTTTAATAGCTTCTTATGTTGGTGTTAATATAGCATTAGAAATACCAATAGGTGAAACTAGTGTTGTAGTTCAAGAAGTATTAGATAGTATAATGCCTTGTTTATTACCATTATGCTTAACATTTATGATGTATAGTCTAGTTAAGAAAAATGTAAGTCCATTATTAAATATAGGAATATTAGTATTAATAGGATTAGTAGGAGCATTCTTCGGTGTATTTGTATAAAATAAATATTTAATATAAATAGAAAAAGCAGTGATGATTTAACATTGTCACTGCTTTTTCTATTTTTGAGAGATATATAGTAAATAAAAGTTCGCTAATAAAAAACTGATTATCAGCGAACTTTATATACATTGTTATATTTCAAAAGCAACTTTACCACGGCATATAGTTTTTACTACATTATATTCATTATCAAGAATGACTATATCAGCGTCTTTACCTATATCTAAGCTACCCTTTCTAGTAAGGATTCCTAATTCCTTTGCAGGGTTAACACACGCCATAGTAATGGCATCTTCTAGGGAACACCCTGAGAATTCCATCACATTTTTAACGCTGTTTATCATGGTATTAACACTTCCAGCTAAAGAACCAGATTCTAGTCTAACTTCATTTTTAACTTTTATAACTTTTTGTCCACCTAATTTGTATTCTCCATCTTCTAAACCTTTTGCTTCCATAGCGTCAGTTATTAAGGTTACATTGTTAGGGCTTTTGATTTTAACCACTGATTTTACAGTATTAGGGTGAAGGTGAATACCATCAACAATAATTTCAGTGTTTAACTCATCAAAAGTAAATCCAGCAGTTACAACACCTGGAGTTCTGTGGTGATGAGGACTTTGACCATTATGGAAGTGAGTAACACTACTAAGTCCAAAAGAAATTGCATCTTCTATATTTTCAAAGCTAGCAGAACTATGTCCTACTGATGGTATTATATTATTTTCAGAAAGATATTTAGTAAACTCAAAATTTTTATCCAATTCTGGAGCATAAGTGACCTTTCTTATATTATTATTAGCTTCCTTTTCAAATATCTTGAAAGATTCAACTGTAGGATCTAGTATAAATTTCTCTGGTTGAGCACCTTTATGATGACAGTTTATAAATGGACCTTCTAGATGGATGCCTAATATTTCTGGCTGTCCAGCGATGTTATTATTACTCATATAATCAGATATGTTGTTTAAAGCTCTATTTATATTACTTATTTCTTGAGTCATTGTAGTTGGCAAGAAAGAAGTTACACCTTCTTTAGCAAGTGTTTTGACTATATGGTCTAAAGTTTCGAAAGTTCCATCCATAGCATCTGCGCCATGAGAACCATGTATATGCGTGTCTATAAAACCTGGAACAGCAAAATATCCTTTTGGTATATTAATTTCTTCTCCGGAATTAGAAATTTTTCCGTCTTTTACAAAAATACTAGTATTAGTTAAAACTTTTCTCATTTTAAATATTCCCCCGTTAAGATTATTTTTTTGCAGGTTTATAACTCATTTTATAAACTACAAATGCTATGAAGCATGCTAATGTGATCTTTATACATCCTATAAATAAGAATAAACGAATTAATGACATAAAATTTAATTTATTAAAAATTAAATATATTATGATTGTAGAAGAAGCTAAAATTTCGATTATAGAAACAAACTTAAGTGACATAGTTTCTATCTTGATTAAATGCTCTTCTTTTTGAGTTATGTTTGGTGCAATTATTCTTCTAACGTATGTAAATATGTTAAAAGCTAAAAATAGAATTATAGCTATTTTTATTATTAGCATCTCTATTAAATCCTCCTTTTGAATATTGTACCCTAATTAAATTATACTGCACTTTATTAAAAAGATAAAAAAAATTAAAATAATTGTATAAATATTTTTTAGACTGTACATAATACATATATAAAACTTAATAAATAAAAAATTACTCAATCTCCCCCATTTTAAAAGATCTCTATCCCCCATAGAGATCTTTATTTTTTGAAAGTCTTTAGAAAATCTTTAGAATTATATAACCTTTATTTTTAGAGTTTTTATTTACCATATAGTCATGGAAGATGAATTTACTAAATTGTGTAAAAAGGGGGTGATAAATTTATGATATTATATAATCATGAAAAATTAAAAATGTGAGGTAATAACATGAATTCATATAATATTTTAGTTGTAGAAGATGAAATAGAGATAGCAAAAGCTATAGAAGCTTATTTGTTGAATCAAGGCTATAATGTGTTTTTGGGTAACAATGGTATAGATGGGCTTGAAATTCTAGAAAAGAAAAATATACATTTAGCTATAGTAGATATAATGATGCCTAAAATGGATGGAATAACATTTACTATGAAGGTGAGATTAGAACATGATTTTCCAATAATCATGTTATCAGCTAAATCAGAAGAAATAGATAAAATAACTGGATTAAATATAGGTGCAGATGACTATGTAAGCAAGCCATTTAAACCATTAGAATTACTGGCTAGAGTAAACTCACAATTAAGACGATATAAAAAATTTTTAGATATGAAAGAAAATAATATTATAAATAGAAATCTATATACTGTGGGAGGCATTGAATTAGATAGCAGTACAAAAAATGTAACTGTTGATGGAAAAATTATAAAAACTACTCCTATAGAGTTTAAGATTTTAGAATTAATGATAAAAAATCCTGGAATCGTATTTTCAGCTGAAGATATATATGAAAAAGTATGGAAGGAAAGAGCTGTAAATACAGATACAATAATGGTTCATATTAGAAATATAAGAGAAAAAATAGAAATAAATCCTAAAAATCCAAAGTATTTGAAGGTAGTATGGGGAGTTGGATATAAAATTGAAAAACAATAAATTTATAGTAAAAATAATTTTGGTAGTAAGCATATTAATTAGTGCTATAGGAGTTTGTACGGCATACCCTAAAATAGAAAAAGATAGTACTAAATTTAGTTACGATGTATTTGAGTCAGAACACCATTTCTTAAAATATATAAATAGAAGTAATTATGCATTATATTATAGTACATATAAAAATAATGGTGAAGAGGTATTAAACCCATCACAACTTTTGTTAAATTTAAAATCAGTTAAGGATGACCAATATAGAATAAATAACTATGAAAAAATATTTAATGAAAAAATATTTAATTGGGTTGATAATTTAAAAGATCAATTAGAAAACTTGGAGTACTATGCAATAAATAAAAGTAATAATGTAGTTATAGAAAGAAGTAATTTAAAATTAGAAGAATTAATAAATAATGAATCTAGCTCAGATAAAATTAGTGAATTTAAGAAAATATATGAATTTTATGTGATAATAGATTATGATGAAAATGGAAATATAAGTATATCAAATAGTTATAATGCAAATAAAATTGAAATATTAGGTAAGCTTGATGAACTACAGAGAGACAATTATGATTTTGAAATTTACTCACTAGAGGGTGCAAAAATTAATCCTATAAAGAATATGACATATATATATGCAGTGCCACACAATTTAATATTTTCTGATCATATATCTTATATTATGCAAAATAAAGAGTATTATGCATATTCACAAGCGTCTTATTTATTTATAAATATGGCTATGGTATTTATTATATTGGTATCATTATTAGTTCCATATAAAGAAGTAAAAGATATAAAAGTATTTAAAGTAATAGTAAATATACCAATAGAAATTTTAATAATAATAGTATCTTGTGCAATAGCATTTATATATAATTCTTCTGAAATTATAATGGTAAGCTCTATAAAAGGAGAATTAATAAACTTAGTTCAATTAGAATTAAATAATCAGATAAAAAATCTAATGACTTACTCATTGAACATTATTTATTTTGCAATATGGTTTAGTATAATATCAATCGGAATATTTATATTAAAACATATACATAGAAAAAAAGTGAGGGTATATTTAAGAGAAAATTCTATTATAATTAAATTTATTTTAAGGGTTTCAACATTTATCAAAAAAGGATGGAGCCACTTAATTGATTTTGATTTAGCTTATAAAAACAATTCTAAATTGGTTAAACTGCTTTTAATAAACTTATTGATTATATCATTAATATGTACCATGTGGATATTTGGTATAATATTGGCGATTATTTACACAGTAGTGATATTTTTAATTTTAAGAAAAAAGTATGAAAGGATTAATAATGATTATAATAATTTGCTTAAATTAACTAATGAAATAGCAAGTGGTAATTTAGATATTAATAATCAAGAGGATCTAGGTATATTCAATTCGTTAAAAGATGAGGTAACACAGATACAAAAAGGATTCAAAAATGCTGTAAGAGAAGAATTGAAGAGTCAAAAGATGAAAACAGAACTTATATCAAATGTAAGTCATGATTTAAAAACACCATTGACTTCTATAATAACTTATATAGACTTGCTAAAAGATGAAAACTTAAGTCGTGGAAATCGTGAGGAATATTTAGAAGTATTAGATAGGAAATCTCAAAGGCTAAAAGATTTGATAGAAGATTTATTCGAAGTAAGTAAAGCTACAAGTGGTGATATAAATCTAAATATTATTGACGTAGATATAGTATCTCTTATGAAACAAACTTTATTAGAGTTAAGCGATAAGATAAATGAATCGGATTTAATAATAAAGAAAAATTTACCTAGTGAAAAGGTAGTTCTTAGGCTAGATAGCCAACGAACTTTTAGAGTATTTGAAAATCTTATAATAAATATAACTAAATACTCAATGAAAGGATCAAGAGTTTACATTGATATATTAGAGGGATTAGATAACGTAACTATAAGTTTTAAAAATATAGCAGCTGAGGAAATAGATTATGATGTAAACTATATAACAGATAGGTTTGTAAGAGGAGATAAATCTAGGAATACTGAAGGAAGTGGTCTTGGGCTTGCAATAGCTAAAAGCTTTGTAGAACTTCAAGGAGGAAGTTTTGAAGTAAGTAACGATGGAGATTTATTTAAAGTTATTATAGTTTTTAAAAAGTAAAATATAAAAATAAAAGAGCGTTTCTGGATTAAATTAAATATCTAGAGACGCTTTTTGAATTAGTCTCATGATTTGGTAGGATTTAAATTTAATTAAGTTGGGTAAAATATGTAAAAAATGTTCTATAAATTGAGGATAGAGTTTATATTGTGATATAATTATACTTATTAGGAACGAATGTTCGGAAAGGAGTGATATTGTGGATTTTAAAATAAGTTCAGATTTTAAACCTACAGGAGATCAACCAGAAGCAATAAAATCAATTGTTACTGCTATAAACAATGATGAAAAGTTCTCAACTTTATTAGGAGTTACAGGGTCGGGAAAAACATTTACAATGGCAAATATTATACAAGAGGTAAAAAAACCAACGTTGATACTTGCACATAATAAGACTCTAGCAGCGCAGCTTTACAGCGAATTTAAAGAGTTTTTTCCAGATAATGCAGTTGAATATTTTGTAAGTTACTATGATTACTATCAGCCAGAAGCTTATGTAGCTCATAGTGATACATACATAGAAAAAGATGCAAGTATAAACGATGAAATCGATAAATTAAGACACTCTGCTACTGCATCAATTTTAGAAAGAAGAGATGTAATTATAATATCATCTGTTTCATGTATTTATGGTTTAGGGGATCCAGAAGATTATAAAGAGCTAATGGTATCATTAAGACCAGGAATGCAAAAGGATAGAGATGATATTATAAAGCGTTTAATAGAGATTCAATACGAAAGAAACGATATTAACTTTGTGAGGGGTACATTTAGAGTAAGAGGAGATATTTTAGAAATATTCCCAGCTAGTAATGATGAAAAAGCTATTAGAATAGAATTCTTTGGTGATGAAATAGATAGAATTACTGAGATAGATTATGTAACAGGAAAAATTGAAGGAGTTAGAAATCATGTAGTTATATTCCCTGCATCTCACTACGTAACAACACCAGAAAGAATAGAGCAAGCAATTATAAGGATAGAAAAAGAGCTTGAAGAAAGAGTTAAGTATTTTAAAGAGAATGATAAATTGCTAGAAGCTCAAAGAATAGAACAAAGAACGAAATATGATATAGAAATGTTAAAAGAAATTGGGTTCTGCCAAGGAATCGAAAACTATTCTAGACACGTAACAGGCAGGAAAGAAGGGGAAAAACCATATACTCTAATGGATTTCTTCCCAAATGATTACTTAATGATAGTAGACGAGTCTCACGTTACGATACCTCAGGTGAGAGGAATGTATGGAGGAGATAGATCAAGAAAAACATCGCTTATAGATAATGGATTTAGACTACCATCAGCTTATGATAATAGACCTTTAAATTTTGAGGAATTTGAAGAGAATATAAATCAAATACTATTTGTAACAGCTACACCAGGCCCTTATGAAATAGAGCATTCTACAACTGTAGCAGAACAAATAATAAGACCAACTGGATTACTAGACCCTATTATTGAAGTAAGACCAATAGAAAACCAAATAGATAATTTAGTTGGAGAGATTAATACTGTTATAGAAAAAGGTGAAAGAGTATTAATTACCACATTAACTAAAAAGATGAGTGAAGACCTTACTAATTATTTAAAAGAAATTGGAATAAAGGTCAAGTACTTACATTCTGATATAGACACTTTAGAAAGAACTGAAATTATTAGAGATTTAAGATTAGGTAAGTTCGATGTTTTAGTAGGAATAAACTTATTAAGAGAAGGTTTGGATATACCAGAAGTATCATTAGTTGCAATTTTAGATGCTGATAAGGAAGGTTTCTTACGTTCTGAAACTTCTTTAATACAAACAGTAGGACGTGCTGCAAGAAACTCAGAAGGTAAAGTTATAATGTATGCAGATAAGATAACTAGATCTATGCAAGCAACAATAGAAGAAACTAAGAGAAGAAGAGAAATACAATCTTTATACAACAAAGAGCATGGTATAGTTCCAAAAACTATACAAAAACGTGTTAGAGATAGCATAGAAGCTACTAAGGTAGCAGATGAAGAAGTAGTATACGGAATTAAAGATACTAATGATATAGAGGAAATTAAAAATAATATAGCAATGCTACAGGCTGAAATGATGGATGCTGCACAGAATCTACAATTCGAAAGAGCGGCAGAGCTTAGAGATAAAATAAAACAGTTAGAGGAAAGGATAAAAGATTAATGGAAGACAAAATTATAATTAAAGGTGCAAAAGAACATAATCTAAAAGATGTTAATTTAGAACTTCCTAGAAATAAATTTATTGTTTTTACAGGGTTATCAGGTTCGGGAAAGTCATCTTTAGCATTTGATACTATCTATGCTGAAGGTCAAAGAAGGTATGTAGAAAGTTTATCTGCATATGCAAGACAATTTTTAGGACAAATGGAAAAACCTAATGTAGAGTACATAGAAGGTCTATCTCCAGCAATATCAATAGATCAAAAAACAACATCAAAGAATCCTCGTTCTACAGTGGGTACAGTTACTGAAATATATGATTATTTAAGATTACTATTTGCTAGAGTAGGAGAAGTTCATTGTCCTGTATGTGGTGAAAAAATAAGTCAAATGACTATTCAAGAAATAGTAGATAAAATATTAGAGTTTCCAGAAAGAACAAAGTTACAAATACTATCACCAGTAGTTAGAGGTCAAAAAGGAACTCATAAAAAAGTTATAGAAAATATTAAAAAAGATGGTTTCGTAAGAATAAGAGTAGATAGAGAGAATTACGAAGTTACTGATGAATTTGATTTAAATAAAAATCAAAAACATAATATAGAAGTTGTAGTAGATAGAATAATTGTAAAAGACGGAATTGAGTCAAGATTAGCGGATTCCATAGAAACTGCAGTTAAGTTATCAGATGGACTTGTTATTGCTCAAATTATTGATGGAGAAGAAATTCTTTACTCTACTAAATTTGCTTGCCCTGAACATGGAATAGGTATAGAAGAGTTATCACCAAGAATGTTCTCATTCAATGCTCCTTTTGGTGCTTGTAATGTTTGTAATGGATTAGGGGAAAGTAGGGAAGTTGATCCTGATTTAGTTATACCAAATAAAGAGCTATCTATAAAACAAGGTGCAATAGCTGCTTGGGGTTCAGTAAGTACAAGTGATGATACATACTATAGTAAAATGGTACAAAGTTTAGCTGCACATTTTAATGTGTCATTAGAGACACCATTTAAAGATTTACCAGAAGATTTCGTTCAAGAATTGCTTTATGGAGAAAATAATGTAATGGTAGAATTTATATTTGAATCTAAGTTTGGAGGTAGAAGAGAATATAAAGCTCCATTTGAAGGTGTTATAGTAAACCTAGAAAGAAGATACAGAGAAACTAACTCTGATTATTCTAGAGATAAGATAGAAGAATTTATGGCAGAAAGACCTTGTCCAAAATGTAAAGGTTCAAGGCTTAGAAAAGAAGTTTTATCTGTGTTAGTTGATAATAAGAATATAATGGATGTAACTGATTTATCAATTAATGAACTTATAGATTATATAGAGAATATAGAGCTTACAGAAAAACAAAAATTCATAGCTCATGAAATATTAAAAGAAATAAAGGGAAGAGCATCTTTCTTAAAAGATGTTGGGCTGGATTATTTAAATTTATCTAGAAAAGCAGGAACTTTATCAGGAGGAGAAGCACAACGTATAAGACTTGCTACTCAGATAGGTTCTGCTCTTGTAGGTGTATTATATGTTCTAGATGAACCAAGTATAGGACTACATCAAAGAGATAATGATAGACTTATCGCTACTTTAAGGCATTTAACTGATTTAGGAAATACACTTATAGTAGTAGAACATGATGAAGATACTATGAAAGAAGCTGATTATATAGTGGATATAGGTCCAGGAGCAGGTGTTCATGGTGGAGAAATCGTAGCCCAAGGTACTTTAGATGAAATTTTAGAAAATGAAAATTCTATTACAGGTCAGTACTTAAGTGGAAAGAAGCAGATAGTAATTCCTGAAAAAACTAGAGAAGGAAATGGAAACTTTATAGAGGTAGTTAGAGCGAGTGAAAATAACTTAAAAAATATAAATGCAAAATTCCCATTGGGTAAATTTATATGTGTTACTGGAGTTTCAGGATCAGGAAAAAGTACATTAATAAATGATATTTTATATACAGGGATAGCTGCTAAAGTAAATAGACTTAGAGAGAGACCAGGTAAACACAAAGAAATAAAAGGTATAGAAAATATAGATAAAATAATAAATATAGACCAAAGTCCAATAGGTAGAACTCCAAGATCAAATCCAGCAACTTATACAGGTGTATTTGATCAAATAAGAGATATATTTGCTGCCACTAATGAAGCTAAAGCTAGAGGGTATAAAAAAGGTAGATTCAGCTTTAATGTGAAGGGTGGAAGATGTGAAGCTTGTAAGGGTGATGGTATAATTAAAATAGAAATGCATTTCTTACCAGATGTTTACGTTCCTTGTGAAGTTTGTAAAGGCGAAAGATATAATAGAGAAACTTTACAAGTTAAATACAAAGATAAGACGATAGCTGATATATTAGATATGAATGTGGAAGAAGCTCTTGCATTTTTTGAAAATATTCCAAACATAAAGAGAAAACTTGAGACTTTAATGGATGTTGGTCTTTCATATATAAAACTAGGTCAACCTTCAACTCAATTATCAGGTGGGGAAGCTCAAAGAATTAAGTTAGCTACAGAGTTAAGTAAAAGGCCTACTGGTAAAACTCTATATATTTTAGATGAACCTACTACTGGTCTTCATATGGCGGATGTAGATAAGCTTATAGATGTATTACAAAGATTAGCGGATACAGGAAATACTATCGTTGTTATAGAGCATAACTTAGATGTTATAAAAACTTGTGATTATATAATCGACTTGGGTCCAGAAGGTGGAGATAAAGGTGGAACTATAATTGCAAAAGGAACTCCAAAAGAGGTTTCTAAAGTAGAAGGATCTTATACAGGTAAATTCTTAAAAAGATACTTTGAAGAAGAAAAATAAAATATAAAGTATTTTAATAATACCTCCTATTTTAAATATTACAGAAATAGTAATGTAAGTTTAGGGGGTATTTTTTTACAAGGAGATATTTTAGGTTTTTAGGGTATAATTTTAATATAAATTTAAGTTTTGGAGGGAATAGTTTGTTTGACATACAAGAACAATTAAAAAAGCTTCCAGCAGAGCCTGGAGTATATTTAATGAAGGATCAATTTAATAATATAATTTATGTTGGAAAGGCTATATCATTAAAAAATAGAGTGAGACAATATTTTCAATCATCGAAAAATCACTCTTCAAAAGTTAAGTCAATGGTTAAGAATATAAAAAGTTTCGAGTATATTATAACTGATTCTGAATTAGAGGCATTAATACTTGAATGTAACTTAATAAAGCAATATAGACCAAAATATAATGTTTTATTAAGAGATGATAAGACTTATCCATATATAAAAGTAACTACAAATGAAGATTATCCAAGAGTATTAAAAGTTAGAAGAGTACTAAAAGATAAGGCAAAATATTTTGGACCGTATACAAATTTAACTGCAGTAAATGATACCTTAGAAATAATAAGAAATACTTATCCTATAAGGACATGTAATATAGATATAGATAAGGCTATAAAAAATAATATGAGACCTTGTTTAAATATGCATATAAAGAAATGTGTAGGACCTTGTACAGGTAATATCTCTAAAGAAGAATATAATGAGATGGTAGAAGATATAATTATGTTCTTATCGGGAAAAGAAGAAACATTAATAGAAATATTAAAAGAAAAAATGAATAAATGTGCTATGAAGTTTAATTTCGAAGAAGCTGCCATATATAGAGATAAAATTAGAAGCCTGGAAGAAATGATGCAAAAGCAAAAAATAGATGCTACTGCTTCAGATTTAAATCAAGACGTAATAGCTATGGCAAGAGCTCATGATGAAGCTTGTGTTCAAGTATTCTTTGTAAGAAATGGGAAGATAGTTGGAAGAGAACATTTTATATTAGTAGGTGTTATGGACAGTTCTAGAGCATCCATTTTAGGATCTTTTGTAAAACAGTTTTATATGGAACAAGAGTATATTCCTAGAGAACTTATAATAGAAGATGAAATTGAGGATAGTTTTATTTTAGAAGAATGGTTATCTACTAAAAAGGGTCAAAAGGTTACTATAAGAGTACCTCAAAAAGGAGAAAAAAAAAATTTAGTAGATATGGTCAGAAAAAATGCTATGGAATATCTTGAAAAATTCTCAGATATGAATAAGCTTAAATATGAAAAGAGTTTAGGTGCATTAGAACAATTAAAAGATTTATTAGGATTAGAAGAAATGCCAAAGAGAATAGAATCTTTTGATATTTCTAATATCCAAGGAGTAGACTCAATAGGTTCAATGGTTGTATTTACAAATGGAAAGAAAGATAAGAAAGAATATAGAAGATACAAAATAAAAACTGTAATAGGACCAAATGACTACGATTCTATGGCTGAAATAGTAGAAAGAAGACTAAAATACGGTGACTTACCAGATTTAATTCTATTAGATGGAGGAAAAGGACAAGTAAGCTCAGTCCAAAAAGTTTTAGATAAATATGATGTAGAAATTCCTCTATGGGGAATGTATAAAGACGATAAACATAGAACAAAGGGATTAATTTCCCAGGAAAAGGAGATAGAATTAGATAAAACTACTAATTTGTATAGATTTGTAGCAAGTATACAAGAAGAAGTTCATAATTTCGCTATTAGCTATCATAGAAGTTTAAGAAATAAATCTTTGACAAAGTCAGTTTTAGATGATATACAAGGTATAGGGGAAAAAAGAAAAAAAGCTTTATTAGCTCACTTTAAGGATATAGATGCTATAAAAAAAGCCAGTGTTGAAGAGTTGGCAAGTGTTGAGGGAATGAATACGGCATCAGCAGAGAGTGTTTATAATTTTTTTAAGAAGGGATAGTAAAATATAATGGAATACTTAGATAGGGTATCAATAAATGATATTATAAAAGATTTAAAGTTAGATATTGTATATATGCCAGAAGGAAAGGAATATTATGTTACTTCTCAAGATTTAAATAGAACTGGACTACAGTTTGCAGGTTATTTTGAGTATTTTGCTTATGAAAGATTACAAATAGTAGGCAAAGCAGAGTATAACTATTTTAGTAATATGGACTCAGATACAAGAGAAGTGGTATTAGATAAATTCTTTTCATATGAGATACCTGCACTAATAGTTTCTAGAAATTTAGAAGTTAAGCCAGACGTTATAGAAAAGGCAAAAAAATATGACAGAGTAATCTTAAGTTCGAGAAGAAACACAACGAGAATTATGAATTCATTATCAAGTTATTTAGACAATAAATTAGCACCGCATACAACTATACATGGAGTTTTAGTTGATGTATATGGCATAGGTGTATTAATAAAAGGCGAAAGTAGTATAGGAAAATCAGAAACTGCTCTAGAGCTTATCCAAAGAGGGCATAGATTAGTGGCTGATGATGCAGTAGAAATAAGAAAATTAGATGATAGCTTCTTAGTTGGTCAATCACCAGAATTACTAAGACACTTCTTAGAAATAAGAGGTATAGGAATAATAGATGTAAGAAGTTTATACGGAGTAGGTGCTGTTAAAAACTCTAAAAAAATAGATTTAGTAATACATCTAGAAGGATGGGATGAAAATAAATACTACGATAGACTAGGGTTAGATAAAGAATATGAAGAAATTCTAGGAGAAAAAGTAGAGCAACTAGTTGTCCCAGTTAAGCCAGGTAGAAATACCGCAATGATTATTGAGGTTGCAGCAATGAACTTTAGACAAAAAGGTATGGGATATGATGCAGCTCAAGAATTTACTAAAAAATTATCAGATTTAATAGATAGAAAATAAAGATAAAATATATTAAAGAAATGTATAAGTGATAAATTTCTATTCAAATATCTAAAAGTATAATTTGGTTAATACCAAGAAAGGTAGTGTCTAAAAATTAAAGACACTACCTTTTATTTTTTTATTATTCAGCAGAACTATCAGTAGCAAGTTCTGGCTCAGATATAGTTTCACCATATACATTACTTTTATCAAAATAATGAGTATGTAAATACTTATGAGCTATATGACCGTTAGGTTCACCTAAGAATTCTGCATAAAGTTTTTGTATATCTGGATTTTCATGAGATTTACGAAGAGTCTTATGAGAATCTATGTTATATAATCCAGCACCTCTAGCTTTAACTTTTTCGTAATCTCCTCCATGGAATGGCTGACCACCACCGGCTACACATCCACCAGGACAAGCCATTATCTCTATAATATGATATTTAGATTTACCAGCTCTTAATTCATCCATAAGAACTCTAGCGTTACCTAGACTACTAGCAGCAGCAACATTTACAGTTGTTCCATTAATATCTATACTAGCTTCTTTAATTCCTTCCATGCCTCTCACTGCATTAAAGTCGATATTTTCTAAAGTTTCATCAGTTATTACTTCGTAAGCAGTACGAAGAGCTGCTTCTAGAACCCCACCAGTAACACCGAATATATCAGCTGCACCAGTAGAATATCCAAGAGGGCTATCAAATTCAGATTCCTCTAAGTTAGTTAAATCTAAACCAGCTTCTTTTATCATTCTTGCCAATTCTCTTACAGTTATAGATAAATCTGTATCAATTATTCCATCTTGACCTAACTCTTCTCTTGATACTTCGTATTTTTTAGCAACGCAAGGCATTATAGATATAATTATAACTTCATCAGGTTTTTTATTTAGTACTTTATCAGCAAAATAGTATCTAGCTATTGGAGAGAACATACCTTGAGGAGATCTACAAGTTGATAAATGATTTATCAAATCTGGATATTCATGTTCTACGAAATTAACCCAAGCAGGACAACAGCTTGTTAATATAGGAAGATTTTGATTTTGTTGTAATCTTCCTATAAATTCAGTTCCTTCTTCCATTATAGTTAGGTCAGCTGCAAAGTTAGTATCAAAGACATAATCAAATCCTAATGCCTTTAAAGCAGATACTAATTTACCAGTAGATATAGAACCAGGAGCTAATCCAAATTCTTCACTTATACCAACTCTTACGGCAGGAGCTATTTGAACCATTACTGGCTTTTCTTTTTGAGATAAAGCAGCCCAAGCTTCAGAAGTATTGTCTTTTTCCATTAAAGCGCCAGTTGGACACACACTTATACATTGACCGCAGAATGTACATTCAGTATCGCATAAATCAGCATTAAAGAATGTACCAACCTCTGTGTTGAAGCCACGGTTAACACCAGAAAGTACACCTACAGTTTGAACTTCATTACACATAGTTTCACATCTTCTACATAGTATACACTTATCGTGGTCTTTAACTATAGATTTAGAAGAAGTATCAGTCGGAGCAGTAGCTTGCTCACCTCTGAATCTTACTTTTCTTATGCCTAATTCTGCAGCTATATCTTGTAATTCACATTTTCCGTTTTTAGAACAAGATAAACAATCTTGTGGATGATCTGATAATAATAATTCAACAACATTTTTACGGAACTTTAATGCTTCTGGAGTGTTAGTATTAACAACCATACCTTCCTTAACATTTGTACCACAAGCAGGAACTAAACCTCTTCCAGCACTAACCATACATACACGGCAAGATGCACATTGGTTAACCATATTTATTTCATCCATTTTTAAATGACATAAATTAGGTATATTAATATTTACTTGTTTTGCAGCATCAAGGATTTTAGTACCAGCTGGTACAGATACCTCTTTGCCATTTATAGTTAAATTAACTAAACTCATTGATATCCCCCCTAAACTAATTACTTAGTGATTATAGCGTTAAACTTACACTTATCTATACAAGTACCACATTTTAAGCACTTAGAAGTATCTATAACATGTTGTTCTTTTTTGTTACCAGTTATGCAACCAGCAGGACAAACTTTAGCACACATAGTACATCCTTTACAAGCATCTGTTATATAATAATCTAACATAGCTGTACATTTACCAGCAGGACATTTATGATCTTTGACATGAGCTAAATATTCATCATAGAAATATTCAAGTGTACTTAAAACTGGGTTAGGAGCACATTTACCTAGTCCGCATAAAGAAGTAGTTTTTATAGTAGTAGCTAAATCCTTTAAGTCAACAAGATCTTCTTCAGTTCCTTTGCCTTCAGTTATTTTAGTAAGTAATTCCAGCAATCTCTTATTACCTATACGACAAGGAGTACATTTACCGCAAGATTCTTCAACTGTAAACTCAAGGAAGAATTTAGATATATTAACCATACAGTCGGAATCATCAAGAACAAGCATACCACCAGATCCCATCATAGATCCTATCGAACTTAAGGATTTAAAATCTATAGGAGTATCTAAATTTTCAGAAGATATACATCCACCAGATGGTCCACCAGTTTGAACAGCCTTGAATTCTCTTCCGTTAGGAATACCTCCACCTATCTCATAAACTATTTCTCTTAGAGTAGTTCCCATTGGGACTTCAACAAGTCCTACGTTATTTACTTTTCCACCAAGTGCGAAGACTTTAGTACCAGGAGAATCTTCAGTACCATAGCTATTAAACCAAGAAGCACCTTGATTTATTATAGCTGGAATGTTAGCGAAAGTTTCAACGTTATTTAAACAAGTAGGAGAGTCCCATAATCCACGTTTAGATGAACTATAAGTTTTCATTCTAGGTTCACCACGTTTACCTTCGATTGAATGTATTAGAGCAGTACCTTCACCACATACGAATGCACCAGCACCATATTTTAATTCTATATTAAAGTTAAATCCAGTCCCCATTATATTATTACCAAGAAGACCAGCTTCTTCAGCTTGTGCAATTGCAACTTTTAACCTTTCTATAGCAAGAGGATATTCAGCTCTTATATATATATATCCAGTATCTGCACCAATAGAGTAACCACATATTGCCATAGCTTCTAATACGCTATGAGGGTCACCTTCAAGGACAGATCTATCCATAAATGCACCAGGGTCACCTTCATCAGCATTACAGACAACATATTTATTACCAGGAGCAGTATTAGCAGTAGATTCCCACTTGACACCAGTAGGGAAACCAGCTCCACCTCTACCTCTTAAACCGGAAGTTTTTACTTCAGCAATAACATCTTCAGGTTTTAACTCAGTTAAACATTTTCCAAGGGCAACATAACCATCGTTACCTATGTACTCATTTATATTTTCAGGATTTATGTGTCCACAGTTTCTAAGGGCAACACGGCATTGTTTTTTATAGAATGACATTTCATCGTGTCTTTCAACTTTTTTATGATCAAGAGCAGGTTCCTCAAATAATAATCTTTCAACGACTCTGTGATTAAGTATATGTTCTTGAACGATTTCTCTTGCATCTTCAGGTGTAACTTGAACATAGAAAACGTTATCCGGATAAACTTTAACTATTGGTCCTTTAGCACAGAATCCAAAGCAACCTGTTAGTTGAACTTCTGCATGATCAGAAAGACCTGCTTTTTCTATTTCAGATTTTAAATTTTCTATTATTTCCATACTGTCAGAAGATGAACATCCAGTACCTCCGCAAACTAATATATCTCTTTTAGCTAAATCATCTTTTGTAAAATTTTCTCTTAATTGAAGAGATGGTTTAAACTCTTTAACTGCTTTCTTTAATTCATCAAATGAATTTATTCTACCCATTATCTATCCCCCCTTAACAACTTAACTCTAGTTCTCTGTAATGATCTAAAATTTCGCTAACCTTATCAGGTGTTACTTGTCCATAAACTTTACCATTTACAACAACAACCGGAGCAAGGCCACAAGCACCAACACATCTTAAACCTTCTAGAGTAAACTTAAGGTCTTTAGTAGTTTCACCAGCTTTAATACCTAATTGTTTTTCAAATTCAGCTATTATCTTATCTGCGCCTTTAACGAAACATACAGTACCTAGACAAACACTTATTTTGTATTCTCCTATCGGTTCTGTAGTGAAGTAAGAATAGAAGCTTACAACACCATAAACTTTAGAAGGAGAAACTTCTAGCCTATCAGCTATATGAAGTTGAACTTCTTTTGGAAGATAGCCAAAAATTCCCTGAGCAGTATGCAAAACTTGAATTAAAGCTCCTTTTTTAGATGGAAGAGAGTCAATAAAGCTATCTAACTCTTCAAACAAATTTTTGTTGCGAGAAACAAAATCGCACATAAAAATCCCCCTTTTCAATTTGAAGTTATTATTATATAAAAATAATAAACTAGCACCTAAAATTAAAAATCCCAATTTTAATATAATTTGAATAAGAAAATAAACGTAGTTGATGAGTTTTGTGAATTGCATAGATGAATTAAGATAAATTTTTGTGTTATTATTAACTATATTATTATTATAGTATATAAAAAAGTTGAATAGTTAATATTGAAACTTAAATATATGGTAAACATTTGTAAGTTGTATTTAAAATAGCAATGTACATCTATTATTAATTATAATAAAAAATACTCTTAAATGCATTAAATATAATTGTATTTAAGAGTATTTTTATATTAATATAACTCGTTGTGCTAGTTAATCTTTACAATAATAAAACTCCAACAAATATAGTATCCTAAGATTGTATCACCAATCTAAAGGAGGGTTACTATATGTTGGAGCTTAATAATTATTATATCC
>CABIVQ010000050.1 GCA_902362365.1 Clostridiaceae bacterium
AAAAATAAAATGGAAAAAATTTCAACCCTCATAATAATTGAGCGTTAGCTCTAAAATCATGAGGGTTATTTTGTAAAGTATTAAATTTTACATTAATGCAACACTAGAAAGGGTATAGTACTTATAACTTTATATATTTTATATATGATATTTATAATTATTAGAAAGTAAGATATTAAAAATAAAAAATCCCTATGAACTAGATTAATAACATCTATTTCATAGAGATTTTTAGTACAGTTAAATTTATATAACTTCTTTTATTTTTTTATTTTTTGATTCTTCAGCAGCTTCTTCTGAAAGCTTTTCTATAGTTAATCCTGTTAATCCATAGAATAATGAGATTATTGGACAAAGTAAGTTAAAGAATGAAAATGGTAAGAATGCAAAACATCCTATATTCATTGTTGCAGACATATAAGCTCCACATGTATTCCAAGGTATAAGTGGAGAAGTTATTGTTGCACTATCTTCTAAAGCACGAGATAGATTCTTAGCTGCTAAACCTTGTTTTTTGAATGCATCTCTATACATACTACCTGGTATAACTATAGCTAAGTATTGATCAGCAACTGCTAAGTTAGTTCCTATAGCAGTAAATATTGTAGCAGCAATTAGGCCAAATGTTCCTTTAGCAATCTTAAGTATTGCCACTGCAAGAGCTTGAAGTATACCTGATTTTTCTAGAATACCACCTGTAACTAAAGCACACATCATAAGTGCTACTGTATCCAACATACTTTCAAGTCCACCGCGAGAAAGTAGTTCATCTACAAAGACCATACCACTGTTTGAAGTATATCCAACTTTAGCTGTTACTATTACATCGGCAACTGAGTTTCCTTGGAATACCACAGCTACGAAACCTCCAAGTAAAGCTCCAGTCATAAGAGCTGGTATAGCAGGTACTTTTAAAATAACCATAGTTATAACAGCTATAGGAACTAAAAATAAAAATGGAGACAAAGTATTAAAACTATTAAGTAATGAATTTTGTATTTCTGTTATTTGTGATGTATTTATTTGACTTCCTGCATATTTCATTCCTAGTATTCCATAAAGAATAAGTGATATTGCTAAAGCAGGCACAGTCGTGTATAACATGTGTTTTATATGATCAAATAAATTAGTTCCAGCCATTGCAGGAGCTAAGTTTGTAGTATCAGATAAAGGAGACATCTTATCTCCAAAATATGCTCCAGATATTATTGCGCCGGCAATTATACTGCTTGGTATACCTAAGGCACTTCCTATACCTAATAAAGCTATACCTATTGTACCTACAGTTGTCCATGATGAACCTGTTGAAATAGATACAATTGCACAGATAATAGTTGTAGCAACTAAGAATATACTAGGAGATAATATGTTAAGTCCCCAATATATCATAGAAGGTACTATACCACTTATAATCCAAGTTCCTATTAAAATACCTACTACTAAAAGAATTAAAATTGACTGCATTGTGGTATTAATAGTTTCTAAAATTCCTTCTTCTAATTCTTTCCATGTAAATCCTAATTTAAATATAGCTATACAACCTGCAAATAAACCGCCTAAGATTAAAGGTATATGTGCTGAAATTTCGTAATCTTTTAGTACAACTAAGCATGTAACTAAAGTGACTATTAAAAAGCCTACACATAATATTGCGTCAAACAATGTTGCTTGTTTTTTTTCTCTTGTTGATGTCATAATAGACCCCCTTAATTTTCTGTTGAATATAACCTGATATTTAAAATAGGGATAAAAAAATAGAGTAGAAGTTTCTACTCTAGACTTAATCATTTTTATACAGTATATGACTTAATCTAAAGATAGCACTCCACAAATTCTTGTGACAGTGTTATACATATTATGCATAACCCCAACATATAAGCTTAAAGCGTCACTTATATATTTCGGCAATGTTACCTTTTATTTTGCTTCACTGTGCTTAACTCTGCAAAACTACTTATTAACAATGCAACCTCTATCATTAGTTATATTCGATATTAAATTACAAAAAATATTATACCATAGCTAGGTAGAAATTGAAATAGATAAATAAACAAATAGTATAATTAAGAAATAAAACTTCAAAAATATATGAGTTTAAGTTAAAATATTTAGTGATTTAATACGGATTATTATAGCAATAATTATTAAAATATAGGAGTGATTAAATTTGAGTAAAAAGAAGTTTTATGCTGTGAAAAAAGGTAAGTGTGTTGGTATATATAATACATGGGATGAATGTAAATCTCAGGTTAATGGATTTTCAGGAGCAGAATATAAAAGTTTTTTAACTATGGATGAAGCGAAAGAGTATGTTTATGGGAAAAAAGAAATAGTTATAAGAGATGAAAGTAATTTAGTAGAAGCATATGTTGACGGAAGTTATGAACACTGTATAAGAGAATATGGATCTGGTGTTGTTATTCTTAAAAATGGAGAAGTTCAAAAAACTTATAGTGAAAAAGGAAATGAGGAATCTCTTGTAACTATGAGAAATGTAGCTGGAGAAATAGAAGCAGCAAAATTAGCTATGTCTTATTGTCTTGATAATAATATAGAAAATTTAGTACTTTATTTTGATTATGAAGGTATTGAAAAATGGTGTACAGGAGTATGGAAAACAAATAAAACTGGTACTATAGACTATAAGAAATACTATGACAGTATAAAAGATAAATTAAATGTTAAGTTTGTTAAAGTTAAAGCTCACTCAGGTGATAAATATAATGAAGAAGCTGATAAATTAGCAAAAAAAGCAATCGGGCTGTAAATAGCAAAAGCTCCACAATATAAATATGATTATGGAGCTTTTAAATATATAAGGTTTTTTTAATTAAGCTTCAAATGGTCCGTAGATATCCTCTAATTCTTTTGAGAAGTTAAGTGGATTATTAATTGATTCATACATAGCTCGAGCAAGTATATTTGCTTGATCAAAAGTTGATGTCCAAGAGAATATTCCTCCAAGACAGTTATTTAGTACGTATTGTCCTTTTATATATATTGATAGGTCATTATCGAATGACATAGCAAACTGACCATCTTTTACAAGGTAAGGTACTTTAGCTGTATCATCAAATCTATAATCATATCCATTTTTATTTATATAATTTCTTCTTAGTTCATCATAAGATGCAGTTGTTGTAGCACCTAATCTTCCGTAGAATGGAACTCCTAATAATATCTTTTCAGAAGGCATACCGTTATTTATTAAATTTTGTACCATTGCATCTACACTATAACCAGGCAATGATAAATTTGAATCATATAAGTTTGCTTGATGTCTTCTTCCTCTTTCGCCTGTTTCTCCAGCAGTAAAATCATAACTCATAAGGTTAAAATGAGTTATTAAAGGAGCTATTTTATCTATTTCTGCACTTCTAGTTGTATATCCGCTATCACCAGTTCCTGCTACACTTAACCATGCATCGTCCCCTATAACATCTCTAATTGCAGTTATTAAAAGAGTAAAATTTTCTCTATCTTGTGGGCTAGATTTTATTCCAGCTGCACTACTTCCAGGATATTCCCAGTCTAAATCTATTCCATCTAAGCCATAATCATTTATAAGTTCATTTACATTTCTAGCAAAATCATATCTAGATCTAGGTGTAGATGCCGCATCAGAGAAACCTTCAGCCCCCCATCCTCCAATAGCAGCTATAATTTTAAGACTAGGTTTTGAGTTTTTAAGAGAAAGTAAATAATTTAAATAATTAGGAGTTGGGACTAACAAAGTTCCATCTGGATTAATTTCAACGAAGGCATAAATAACAGCATCTAAAAATCTAGGGTCAACATTTTTAGGATTACCAAATACATATTCCATAACTATAGGAGAAAGATTAGGGCAATTAGGATTACCTTCTTTTTGTTCACCAGGTGCATTTATCGGAGGTCTATTCATGTAATTCATAGCCTCACAAGTAGCGGTTTTTTTAGAATTAGCCTCAGGCATAAAACATAAGTACCAATCCATGCATTGATATTCTTTGCTGCAGGATTTAACTCTGTTTTTTAATTCTTTACATGTCTTAGGTGGAGGTAATACAACAGGCAAACCAGGTAACCAGTTAGCTGGAGTAACTACGTTGTCTCTGTCTGATGTTTGCAGTGCATCAATAATTCTTATTATTTCTGGTATGTTTCTACCTGTAGTCATAGGATAATAAAGTATAGTTCTTAGAACTTGTTTATCATCTATAATAAATACGGAACGAACAGTGGTTGTGTTGTTAACTGGTTCAGAAATCATACCATATAATCTAGCGACCCTCGTACTAGAATCATCTATTATTGGAAATGGTATATCGATACCAGTAAGAGTACATATATTGTAAATCCAAGCTAGATGAGAACTATTACTATCTACACTAAGACCTATAAGATCAGTATTTCTTTTTTGAAACTCGTCATAATACTTTGCAAAGCATATGAATTCTGTAGTACAAACTGGTGTAAAGTCACCAGGATGAGAAAATAATACAACCCATTTACCTTTATAATCTGATAATCTAATAGGACCCATAGTTGTATTGGCTTCGAAATCAGGAGCAGTTGATCCTAAACTTGGAAGACTTGGCATAAAAATCACCCCTTAATAAATAAAATATAATCTATTTCATAGTATTAAAAAATATTATTTTATGTTACTGTACCAAAAAGTCTATAAAAAAATATAGTAAAATTACCGTAATAAATAACAAAATATTACAATAACAATTGCTATTTTTAGATAAATTTGGTATAGTTAATGATAAATACAGATGTTCATAATTGTTATTATAGGGGTGAGTAATTTGAAAAAAGTAGTAAAAATCCTTATTATGTCACTCATGGTATGTTTTTTTGTAACTTCTACGCTATTTATTTCAAATATTTTTATGGGGGTAGCTGTAGGAATTAGATATTATTTTATGCTTTTCCAGTTTGGAACTTTGGCATTATTCGGAACTTTATTCTTATGTAATATGAATCGTATATTTGCTAAGAAAAGAAGGGTACCTCAAGCGAGAGTTGCTAAAAAGACAACTAGTACTAAAAAGCAGAAACAAAATATATCACGAAGAAAAGTATCTTAAAGTGTGCTATAATAAGTGTATATAAATTTAATGACATTAAATTTAGAACTTATGATATGTAGAAATGGGACTATAAATGATAATAATCATTTGTAGTCCCATTTTTATTTATGAATAAATTATAAATGGGAATAGTTTCTAATCTACAATAATAAAGAATAAATAAGAGGTAGTGAATTATAGGAGGTTAGGGATGGAATTTGATGTATTTTACAGCAGTGTAGTAGGTTATAAGAATATATTAAAGGGTAAGTCTTCACAGGATTATTGTGAATATAAGAAAATTAAAAATGGAATAATTTGTGCCTTAGCCGATGGTCATAGCACTGAATTTTTTGAATATAGTGATGTTGGTGCAAAATTTGCTTGTAAAGCTGGAATTTTTATTTTAGAGGAATATATAAATAAAAATGGATATGGACTTAATAAAATAAGAGAGGACTTAGACAAGGGAGTGTTTCAGAAAAATATATATAATAAATGGATAGAACTAGTAGATAATCACTTTAAGAATGGTATTCCTATAGTATTTAGAACTCAGTATGTAAAGTATTCAACAACCTTAGTTTTAGTTTTAGCGTGCGATAAATTCAGAATATATTTCAATATAGGTGATAGTACAATTTTAATAAAAAGGTTCAATAAATATGCAAAAGTATTAGGTAACAACAATGGATATTTAGTAAAATCACTAGGAAAAGAAGAGGCTTATAAAGATATAGAGTATTATATAGAAGAAGTAAATGAAAATAACAAAGACGATTGTATAATTATATTTAGTGATGGGTATAGTGATGGATTTGAAAGTTTTAAAGATATGACAAATGACTTAGAAGAAACAATTAGGATATATGATAAAAATGTCTTTTCAAAATTATTTATAACTAAAAACTATAAAAAACATCTTGAAAAAATCACTAAAGAAAAAAGTTATGACGATATATCAATAATGTTTATTAAGAGTATATAAAACATAAATGGAATATAACTAATAAGAAAAAATAATTTCCTTCTAATTATATTTTATAAAAACAGTATTTATAATATATTTATACTATATTTATACTATATTGTTTTTAAATGTAAATATTAGATATAATATGCTATAATAAAAAAGAAAAAATATGAAGTTCATGTAAATATTTTTATAAAAAATAGGAAGGAAAGAATAATGAAACTTAGGGAACTATTAGATAAATTTGCTGACTTTATAGACAATAACAGAGAGAATATAACTAAATTCTTATTAGTAATATTAGCTTCTATTTCGTTAATGATAGTGTTTTTTATTAGTAGTGATGAGATGAGTATAAGTAAAGAAGTTGACCATTTAGTAAAAAATATAGAATCAAGAAAATATCAGATTGCTTATGATTATTATGAAGGTTTAAAAACTAATTTTTCTGATTCGAAGATGAAAAGGTTTAATAAATCAGTATCTAAGAAAATCAACTCTGTAATTATAAATAATGGAGATAAATATATAAATGGTCAGATAACAAAGGAACAATATATTGGTTTGATAAATACAACAAATGCTTTAAGTGAAATTAGTATAAATGTAGAAAATTTAATAGAGCAAGCTAAAAGAGTAGATGAAATGTATTTACAAGAAAATATATCCTATGATGTAGCGTTATCTTATATGAATATTGCATCTAGTTTAAATGGGGTAAATGAAGAGTTAGATGATTATAAACAAAATATTAAAGATTTTTATGAATCGAGAGCTGTTTATGAAGAGGCAACAAATAATCAACAAGTAAAAAAATATCATGAAGCTATAGAGGGTTATAATAAAGTTTCAGATAAAGACAAGAAATATTATAAGCTAGCTAAAATGGCAAAAGAAGAGTGCATAAATATAATGTATGATTATTATATACAAAAAGCTACTGAAGCTAATGAAAAAGGTAATTATGATGAGGCTATTAAGTATATAAGTTATCTTAAACCTTATTACCAAGATGACGAAAAAATAGCATCATTGGAAAGTGAATATCAAGAAAATTTAGAGCTATATACTATGAGTACAGATGATATTATAGGCTTAATATCTAAAAAAATGGAATCTGGTAGAGAAGGTCTTAGTATAAATTCTTATCAACAAATGATAAATGGAGGTAAGTTTTATTACGTTGAATTATATAAGTATGACACATTAATTGATGAAATTTTAGTAGATTCTAAAACTAAGAAAATTTACTCTTATAAATCAAATGATAAAGATTATAATGCTACATATAGTGACGGATACTTTAAAGTAACGCCAAATGGAGAATTTAGATTTGCTCTTAGTGAAGGTGAATGTAGCTTTGCATTAGAAAATAAGTTAAAAGAAAAAGATGAGACATTTAAAAGTATAGAAATAGTATCAGATCAAAATAGTAATAAATACGTAAAAAATAATCAAGTTTTAAAAGGCTTTTTAAAAAGCAATAAAAATGCATACTATTATGCATTAGTAAATAAAGGTTTCTTTAAGAAAAAAGAATTATACCTTATAGATATGTACACTAAGAACATATATAAAGTAGAAAATGATAAGGTTGTAAATTATTAAAGCGTGTTTATACACGCTTTAATAATTAGCATAAAAGTTCGAATAAAAATTTTCCATGTAAATTTAAAGGATAATTTGTGATAATAGATAAATATATAATGAGTACAAAACATAATTTAAGTAAGGAGAATTAGTAATGCACAAGGCAAAAAATAATGGCTACATAGCAGTAGGTATTTTAGTAGCGACTTTGGTATTATTTTTAGGAATAATATATAGTCAGATTAATGGAGGGAAAATTGCTAAAAATACATATGTAGGAGATGTCTGTATTGGAAGCTTGAGTAAAGAAGAAGCAAAGAAATTATTAGAGAGTGAAGTAAATATAGGAACTATAGAATTATCTTATTTAGATAAGAAATGGGATATAAATCCTTCTGATATTGACGCAAGTTATGATATTGATAAAACTATAGAAAAAGCATATAACTTAAATAGAAATCAGAATGTATTTGAGAATTTATCAAAAACTATAAAAACTAATTTTGGAAGTAAAAACAATTTAGATATGATTGTTAATTACAACAAAGAAAAATTAAAGGATAAGCTAGAAGAAATAAAGCAGGAGATTGATGTAGAAGTAAAAAATGCAGAATTAAGTATAAGTGGGGATAGCATAACAGTACTAGATGAGTCTAAAGGACTAGAATTAGATGTTGAAGCAAGTTTAAAGAAAATAGAAAGCCAACTTGAAAATGGAGTTTTATCTGATGATTTAGTCGTAAAAACTGTAGAGCCTAAAGTTACAAAATCAGAATTAAGTGAAGTTAATACCGTACTAGGAAGATATACAACAATTATTAAAGCATCTTCTGCAGGTAGAATAGCTAATATAAAGGCTGCTGCAGAAAAAATGAATAATTACTTGTTGATGCCAGGAGATGAATTTTCATATGCTAGCGTAACGGGACCATATACAGCGACAAATGGATATAGCAATGCTCCTGTAATAGTTGAGGGTGAATTACAAAATGGAATAGGTGGGGGTGTTTGTCAACTATCTTCTACTTTATATAATTCAGTTTTATACTCAGGACTTGAAATAGTACAATTAAGGAATCATACAATACCTTCATCATACGTGCCAAAGGGTAGAGATGCTACTGTAACGGATAGTGGAGTTGACTTTGTATTTAAAAACAATTTAGAACATCCAGTATACTTAAAAAGCTATGTATATGGTAGTTCAGTAGTTACAGCAATTTATGGTAGCTCAAAGGATAAGCAAAATATAGAGATACAAACATATACTGATGGTGTATCAGCAGCTCCTGTGAAAAAGGTTGATGATCCTTCTATTGAAAAGGGAACTGAAAAGGTATTAGAAAAAGGTAGAGATGGTTATACTGTATCAACATATAGAGTATATAAGGATAATAGTGGAAATGTATTAAATAAGGAAAAAATATATACTTCATATTATCCAAAGAAGCAGTCTGTTATAGCAGTTGGTACTAAAGAAGTTAATGAAGAAGTTGAAAATACAACTACAGAAGGTAAAGAAGAAAACTCACAGGATTCAACAAAACATGAAAACACAACAAAACCAGAATCATCGACAAAACCTGAAAACACAACAAAACCTGAAAATACAACGAAGCCTGAAGAAAATAAACCAAGTGAAAATGGTTCAAATAACGATCAAACGACTACTCAATAGCTAGTTGGTTAAGGATATGCTTTTATTAAAATATTGGGAGGTATTAATTTGAACTTAAATGATATAACCAATTATATTCAAAGTATTTGTGAAAATATTTCTAATGTTTTAGATGTGGATGTAACATTAGTTACTAAAGATTTAGTTAGAATAGCTGGAACAGGTATATTTAAAGATAAAATAGGGGAAAAAATATCAGAAGAAGCAATTTATTATAATGTATTAAAAGAAGGTAAATCTTACTTAATAAATAAGGAAATAAATAAGGAATGTAATAAATGTTGCCATAGGCAGCAATGTAAAGAATTAGCAGATATATGTACACCTGTTAAATTAGGAAATGAAATATTAGGCGTTTTAGGTATTGCAGCTTTTGATGAAGAACAAAAAAATAAATTTATATCAAAAAATAAAGATTTAACTGAATTTATTTCTAGTATGTCTGATTTAATTTCTTTTAAATTAGATGAAATGTATAAAGAAGAAGTAAAAACTATGGATGACTTAGAAAAAGAAGCTATTTTAAAAGCTATAAAAAAGTACGGGAGTAACACAGAAAGTATGAAAAAGGTTGCGGATGTACTTGATATAGGAATAGCTACACTATACAGAAAAGTAAAAAAGTATAATATCAAATAATATAAAAATATACCTTGTATGGTGGGGCTTGGGCTGGGATATAAATTTCTCTTACATGTAGCAAAAAACGCTGCAAATGTTAGAGAAATTTATACTCCAGCCCTTTGCTTTATCATAAATGAATTGATTTTTATATTATTTAATTTAGGAGGGAAATGTATGAAAAATTTTAAGAGTATAGATGAGATATTTGAATTACAAAATGAGTTTTTTAATAGTCAGGTAACTAAAAATATTGATTTTAGAATTAAGCAGTTAGATACTTTAAAAACTGCTATTGAGGAGTATGAAGGTAAAATAATTGAAGCTATTAATATGGATTTTGACAAGTGTGAATTTGAGGCTTATGAAACAGAAGTCGGTATAACTTTATCTGAGATCAAACATGTGAGAAATAAGATTAAGAAGTGGGCTTCACCGCAAAAAGTTAAGACACCTCTTACTAATCCAGGTGCTAAAACATATATATACAAGCAACCTTATGGGGTTTGTTTAATCATGTCTCCATGGAATTATCCTTTCTATTTATGTATATCTCCTTTAATTGGTGCTATTATAGGTGGAAATTGTGCTGTCATAAAGCCTTCTGAATTATCTTTAAATACTTCAAAAGTAATTAAGGAAATGATAGAAAAGTATTTTGATAAAAAGTACATTGCTGTAATTGAAGGAGAAATAGAAGAAAATAAATATTTATTAAGTAAGGATTTTGATTATATTTTCTTTACAGGAAGTCCAGCAGTAGGAAAGATTGTTATGGAAACAGCATCTAAAAATCTAACTCCTTGTACCCTAGAGCTTGGTGGGAAGAGTCCTTGTATTGTAGATAAGAATTGTGACTTAGATTTAAGTGCCAAGAAAATTGTGTGGGGAAAAATTTTAAACGGTGGTCAAACTTGTATCGCTCCAGATTATATAATTGCTCACAAAGATATTAAGAACAAGCTTATAGAAAATATGAAGAAATATATAGTTAACTTTTATGGAGACGATCCAATAAAAAGCAAGGATTATGCAAGTGTAATTAACGAAAGACATTTTAATAGAATATTAAATTTAATAAATTATGATAAAGTAGTGTACGGTGGTAGAAATGATAAAAAAACTTTAAAAATAGAGCCTACAATTCTAGATAATGTAAATTTAGATGATGATGTAATGAATGATGAAATATTCGGTCCAATAATACCAGTACTAGAGTTTCAAACTACAGATGATATAGTTAAAGTTGTTAATGCAAATAAGAATCCACTAGCTCTTTATTTATTTACTAAAGATAAGAACTTTGAAGAAGATATTTTAAATAGAATATCCTTTGGAGGAGGATGTGTAAACGATACGATAATGCATATATCTAACCATAATGCTCCTTTTGGGGGAATAGGAAATAGTGGCATAGGTTCTTATCATGGGAAAAGAAGTTTTGATGCCTTTACTCATGAGAAAACAGTACTAAAGGCATCTATGATTGATATACCTTTTAAATATCCTCCATACACAAAGAAAGGATTAAACTTGCTAAAGAAATCTTTTGAAATGTTATAATAAGCATTATGTAAATAATTAGCAAAATATGTATAGTTTTGACTAACAATAATAAATATGATATCTTAGATATATAGTAGAAGTATAAATTGGAGGCGATTGCTATTTTAGGTAACAATATAAAAAATGATATTCTTAGTATGCCTAGAAAGTCAATGGATATATCTTTAGTAGAAGAAGAAAAAAGTGATTTAACATTTTTTAATATAGAAGAAGAAGAAGAACATGAGACATTAAAGGCATTAAAACAAAGTTATGTAACCACAAATTATAAAGATGAAACAATATTAAACTTACAAAATGAGTTAAAAAGTAATAGCGAAGAAGTATCAAAAGAAATTAAGTTAAAGTCATATAACGCTTACAACAATGCTCTTGAATTAGCGAATAAAGGATATATAACAAGAGCAGTAGAATTGATTGAAGAAGCTTTAGAAATAAATCCAAAGGATATAGATATTTTAAATCTAAGGGGATTATTAAAGCTATTAAAATGTGACTTTTCAAAGGCATTTGAAAGTTTTTATACTGGATTATGTTATGGTAACAATAAATTATCAAAGAAGTATGTAGATATACTTTCGGCAGAAGATTTTAAAGTATTCTTAGGAAGGTATAATCATTCTATAAGATTTATAAATGAAGAATTAAATCAAGAATCTATACATATTCTCGACAATATAATAGATGAAGATCCTGATTTAATAGAGCCTTATGTAATACTTTACTTATTATATAATAAGTTAGGTAATGATAAAAAGAAAGAATTCTATTTTGCAAAACTTAAAGAAGTGGATAAGGATAACCCTTTGTTAGAAGAAAAAAAGGAAGAGACACTACTACCAGCTAAAGTTGAAGAAAGTGTTGTTGTAGATAAGAAGGTTAAAAAATCTACTAAAAAGAACATAGTGCCATATATAATAATAGTGTGTCTTGCTGTAGGGATTGGAATATATCATGTTAAAAATCAAGCTAGGATAGATAGCTTAACTTCAGAGTTAAATAGCAAAGAAGAAGAAATAAATGAAGCTGATAAACAATTAAGCGACGCAAATAAACAATTAGATGAAACTAATAAAAAACTAGAAGAAACGAATCAAGTTTTAGATGAAACAAAAACTAAAAAAGAAATAGCTACATTAGGCGAAGAAGAACTATATAGTAAGGCTTTAACTCTTAAAAAATCAGGGAATACAGATGAAGCTATTTTATATTATAAAGGTGTAATTAAATCTGGAAAAACTAAAAAATATATATCTTCATCTATATATGAATTAGCATTTTTATATGAAAAGCAAGGTAATTATGATGAGGCTATAAAGTATTATAAAAAATATATAAATACGTATACTCCAGAAGATAATTATTACGACGATGCTTTTTATCAATTAGGTATGACCTATTATGAAAAAGGTGACTTAGAGAGTGCTAAGAAAACATTCTACGGTTTAAGAAGTGAAGTGCCTAATAGTATGTACAATAATTCAAAGGTAGCTGAAATATTAAAGGAAAAATAATATAGAAGTACTATAAGTTTATTAATAACAAGAGTAAGGGAATTAACTATTTTCCTTACTCTATTTTAATATATAGAAAGATAAAAATAAAATAGCTGAAAGTTTAAATAGCTTTTGCATAGTATGTTAGTATTATAAAAAAAGTAAATTAGCTTTAGGAGGATTAGAGATGTTATTAGATATTCATGCAGATATATTCTCGGATATTTTTAGTAAAAGTTTAAAAGGAGAAACAAATATAGTAAGAAACTATCATTTAAATAAATTTAAAGATGGTGGGATAAATGGAGGAATTTTTGTTTTTTGGCAAGATCCAGATTTAATTAAACATTATGACTATAATGGATTAAAATTAATGATGGAATATGCCAATAAAGAAAAAGAACTATCTAAAGACTTTTTATCAATAGCAAAGAATTATGATGAGTTTGTTCAAGGATTAGAAGGTAATAAAATAACGGCTATGATGCATTTAGAAGGGGCTAAAAGTTTAGAAAATAATTTAGATAAGGTAAGAGAAATTTATGATTATGGTATAAGAACTGCATCATTAACTTGGAATGAAGAAAATGAATTAGCAAGTGGAGCTGGTGTAGATAATAATGTAGGTCTAAAGGATAAGGGGAAAGACTTTATAAAAGAATGTGAGGATGCAGGAATAATTATAGATGTATCACATGCAAATGATAAAAGTTTCTATGATATATACAATGTAAGTACAAAGCCAATAATTGCAACTCATTCTAATGCTAGAGAGTTATGCAATGTAAAAAGGAACTTAACTAATGAGCAAATAAAACTAATAAAGGAAACTGGTGGAATAATTGGAATTAATGGTTATATAGGTTTTATTCATGATGATGAAGATAAAAAAGATTTATCTCACCTTGTAAATCATATAGATCACATAGTAGACCTTATAGGTATAGATTCTGTATGTTTTGGATTTGATTACTGTGATTATCTAAGTTTAGATGACGGAGAGTGTACTAGAAATTTAGAAAATGCATCTAAATCTCAAAATATAATAAAAGAATTAAAGGATAAAGGTTACAAAAATGAACATATAGAAAAAATTGCATATAAAAACTTTTTAAGGTTTATAAAGAAAAAATTATATAAATAGAAACATTGACGGTATAAAAAGCATAGTATAATGAACAGAATAATAATATATAGTAATGATGATTATTATGGATTTATTATTAATAGGAGGGGATATACTATGCCTACTGAACTGTTTCTTCCAGTTCTGAAAGATGGTAAATATGGCTTTATAGATAAAGATAAAAACCTAATAATAAAGCCAAAATATAAATATGTTTCAGATAGATTTCGAGATGGTTATTGTGTAATAACTTATATAAAGAAAATAAGAAAGTCGGCTAAATGGGTATTTGGTTATATAGACACTCTTGGTAATGTGCGAATAATGCTACACCTAGAAGGTGCAACTGAGTTTAATGAAGGTATGTCTAAAATAAAAATAAATAATAAGTACGGATATATAAACACATCACTAGAAGAAGTTATTAAGCCTAGATTTGACTGTGCTGCTAATTTTAGGCAAGATCTTGCAGGGGTAAGGCTAAATAAAAAGTGGGGATTTATCAACAAAGAAGGAAATATTGTTATAGAACCGAAATACACATATGCTAATCAATTTTTTGAAGACAGAGCTTTAGTAGAATTTAAGAATAAATATAGTTATATAAATAAGGACGGAGAAATGATAATAGGACCAGAATTTGATTTAGCAACAGATTTTTCTGAAGGTTTAGCAGCTATAAGGGTTGGAGATAAATGGGGATATATTAATAAAGATGGTAAATTAAAAATAGACTTTTTATTTGATAGAGCTAAACCTTTTTGTGAAGGAATGGCTGCTGTATCTATAAATGACAAATGGGGCTATATAGATAAATTTGGGAACATAATAATAGAGCCTATGTTTGACTATGCATGTAATTTCTCTGAAGGATTAGCTAGATTTAATATGGGATTAGACTCTTTAACTAGAGGTGTAAGTATACCAAAGGGAGGAGTTTGGGGATTTTTAAATAAATTAGGTGATATAGAGATAGTTCCTGTATACGATTTTATATCAGATTTTGAAGATGGATATGCACAGGTAATTCAAGGTAAGAATAGCAATTATATCGATAAAAATGGAAGTTTAATTTTATAAAATCGTTAGTGGTAATAAATAAAGTTTGAAAAAATACTAGGTAAATAGTAATATATATTTAAACTTAAAAATAAGGGGAGAAATCTCCTTATTTTTAGGTTTAATAGACTTATTTAAAATAATTTTTCTAGAAATTTTTTTTAGCTAATATTTATTATAGGGTTTTATAGGAGGGTATATGAAATTATTTAATCAGCTAGCTCTTATTTTAGGCATATGGGCGATAGGAGAGTATATTAGTTCCTTTATACAAAATATTATTGTAATACCAGGTAATATAATTGGAATGATATTATTATTTTTACTTTTACAATTTAAGGTAATAAAACTAGATAAGGTAAATGAATTGGGTGATTTACTTATAAATAATATGGCAATATTCTTTGTTCCGGCAGGGGTATCACTTATAAGGTCTTTAGATTTAATTAGTGATAATATATTTGTATTATTAATGACAATATTCTTTAGTACAATAGCAGTAATGTATATTACAGGTTTTGTAGTTGAAAAGATGATAAATAATAAACCTAAGGAGGAACAAAATGTATAACGTATTAGATACACCAATATTTGGAATAGTAATGACAGTTGTATTTTTCAACATAGGTGTTTATTTACAAAAGAAAACAAAAAGTCCAGCATGTAATCCTTTGTTACTAGCAATAATTGGAATTATAATATTTTTAGGTATAACTAAAATACCATATGAAAATTATAAAATTGGTGCCGATTGTATAAACTTCCTTTTAGGGCCAGTGACAGTTGTACTAGCAATACCTTTATATAAGCAATTTGATTTATTGAAAAAACATTTTATAGAAATAATTGTAGGAATAGTTTCGGGAATAGTAGTATCCTTAGGTTCTGTGATGATTATAGGTAAATTAACTAATGCAAACATTGATATTATTAATTCTTTAATACCTAAATCTATAACAACACCAATGGGATTATCTCTTACAAATACATTAAGTGGTATTGAATCAATAACTGTTGTTTCTATAATATTAACTGGAATTTTAGGAGCAATAGTTGCGCCAACAGTGTTTAAAATAGGAAAAATAAAGCATCCAGTAGCTAAAGGAATTGCATTAGGAACTTCAGCACATGCATTAGGTACTACTAAAGCCTTAGAGATAGGTGAAGTAGAGGGTGCTATGAGTAGTTTATCTATAGGAATAGCAGGAATAATTACTGTTATAGTAGTTCCTATAATATTAAACCTTTTATAATAGAGGTTATAATATATTTTTAAATAAAATAAATTAAAAAATAATGAAAAGTTTCCTTCCTTAAGTTCAAATAATGAAATTAGCAATAAAAAGCTTTCATATATTACAAGATGACAACGATGTCATAAGGAAATAGTGAAAGTTATATTATTGAAAATTCATAAAATGAAGTGGGGGTAAGCATAATCTCTAATTGTTTAATTTGAGGGAAAAATCAAGTAGATTTTAACTGAAAAAATTACTAGACATCTTAAAAAAAGGTAATATAATAGAATCTGTATGATGTTATTTACAAGTATTTTTAAGTGAAAGAGATTTGAAGGGAGAAAACAATGAGTAAAGTTAACACCGTCTTAGAAGATAATATATTTTTAAGGTACACAGTAATAATCACAGGTATGCTTATTGCATGTGTAGGTATAAATGGATTTCTAAGGCCAGCCCATTTATTAAGTGGAGGAGTACCTGGTATAGCTGCAATAATAAACTATACTACAGATATAAATATAGGGTTATTGACATTTTTAATAAATATACCTATATTTGTATTAGGATTTATCTATTTAGAAAAAGACTTTTGTATTACAAGCTTAATAAATATGGTGCTATTTTCTATTCTTTTAGGTATAACTCAAAATATTGGAAAATTTATACCTGTGGATGATATACTTCTTCAAACTGTATTTGGAGGAATATTCTCTGGAATAGGATCAGGTATGGTATTTAGAACAAAATCTTCTCAAGGTGGAACTGATATTATAGGAGCAATATTAAAATTTAAGAGAAATATTCCTGTAAAAGATACAGCTTTAGCTACAAACTTAATAATTGTTTCTGTAGGTGGAGTTATATTTGGAATGAACTTAGCTTTATATACACTTATAGGATATTATGTAAGTGCTTCAGTTATGAGCTTTGTAAAGGATGCTATGAGTTATGAAAAATCAGTTATGGTAATTTCAAAAGAAAGCGAACTTATAGCAAAAGAAATTATGTCTACATTAGTAAGAGGTGTAACTTTCTTAGAAGCTGAAGGAGCCTATACTAAAGAGAAAAAAAGAATCATATACTGTATAGTATTATCTAAGGAAATTCCAAAGATAAAAGAAATAGCTTTAAAGTATGATCAAAAAGCATTTATATCTGTAAATGATGTAAGTGAAGTTAAAGGAAGAGGATTTAAAGAAAAATATTTATAAAATATTTACAATATATGAATAAAATTACTAAAAACACTAATAATATATAAAGAGAGGTAATATTCCTCTCTAAACTCTAGAGTTAAAATCTTTAAGCGGGTATCTTATACAGAAGAGTATAAGAGTAAGTTTTTAATTTATTTTTAAATTAGGACGGATAGCTTATAAGTTATTGGTGAAATCGGATAATGTGGATGTGTAAAGAATAGAGTAGATCGCTTTTGTGGTATACTCTATTTTTCGTTTCACAAAAATTTATATACCTATAGAAATGTTGTTAATATAAATATATAATAAATCTATAGCGTTGGATGATTAAACTGATGGGGGAAGTGCAAAATGAATTTATCTAAAGAATACATTGACATATATAATAATTATATGAAATACATAAATGAAATAAAAAGAGAGTGTAGATCTATAGAACATATGAAAAGTAGAGTTCTAAAGAAAGATAGAAAAGCAAGTGAAGAAGAAATTAAAGTTTTGGAAAGTGATAAAGTAGTTGATGAAAATAATGAACTAGCTGAATCTAAATCTCAAAATAAAATTTACAAATTCTCTAATGGCGATACATATATAGGTAAGGTGATTAATGGTAAGATTAATGGTACAGGCGTATATATGGTTTCATCAGAAGAATCTATAGGATTTGAGTATATAGGAGAATTCAATGATGATGTAAAAGAAGGAAAAGGAATATGTACCTTTACTAATGGACATATTTATACAGGTGGATTTAGGAATGATGTAATGGATGGAATAGGCCAAATGCTTTATAAAAATAATGATGAATACATAGGTGGCTGGGTAAAAGGTCATAAACATGGTCAAGGTATATATAGATGGAATGAAGGTACTATATATATAGGCGATTTTAAAAAGAATAAAAGAGAAGGCCAAGGTATTTGTTATGATAAAGAAGGAAATGTAATTTACGATGGAGAATGGAAGAATAACCTAACTCATGGAGAAGGAACATATATCTGGAATGAGGGTAAAAGATACGTAGGTGAATTTCTAAATGGTAAAAGACATGGATATGGAACTTTTTATTTAAATAATGAGCTTGTATATCAGGGAACTTGGAAGTATGATAAACCGAGTATATTTGACAAAACTTTAGATGAAATATTTTCTTTTAAGCTATAGAGCTGTATTGAAAAGAAAATTCACCATATTTCTAGCTCAGGTTGAAATTAATTTTGACTTCAGTTTGAGCTAGAGTATTGTGTGAATTTACTTTGAAATAGGCTCTATTTTTTTAGAACTATTTAATATTTTAGGGGGGATATAAAAAATTGAAAAAGATAAGTGCTTTAATATTGATAATTTTATTAATAGTATTTTATAATAATGGAATTTTTACAGAAATTGAATCTATATTCATTGATAATAATAATACTTTAGATATGAGTGTTAAGGATGATAAGAACAATGAATATATAAATGAAAAAGAAGAAATTGACAACTTTCAATATATCAAAATTGGAGATAGTAAGGATTATGTTATCTCTAAAATTGGAGAACCATCTAGAATAGATGCTAGTGAATATTCTTTTAATTGGTATGTTTACAATCAATATAAGGGTGAATTTGCTATGGTTGGAATTGAAAATAATATAGTAGTTGCTTTATTTAGTAATACAATGAATTCTTGTGAAGCTGAAAATATAAAACTTGATGATAGTAAACAGATTGTAAATGATAACTATGATTCGATAGAATATAGGAAAAAAGGAAATACTAGATATATGATAAATTCAAAAGGTGAATATGATATTATAAAACAAAATAAAAAATATATTACAGTTTTTTATGATGTAGTAGAAGGAAGTAAGGTATGTTCATATAAGATAATAAATCAAAAAACAGAGGACAGTATGAAAGATATATATGCTAATGAAAGTGAAGAACTAAAGAAAAGTTTTGAACTTCAGATAATAGACCTTATTAATAGTAGTAGAGAAAAGTATAATTTAAATAAATTAAAATACAGTAAAAAAGCAACTATAAGTTCAAGAAAGCACAGTGAAGATATGATGAATAAGAATTATTTTGATCATGTAAATAAAGAAAAAGAAACACCTTTTGATAGAATGAAAAAAGAGGGTATAACATATATTAGTGCCGGTGAAAATATAGCATCAGGTCAATTTAGTGCAATATATGCTCATGAAGCACTAATGAATTCAAAGGGACATAGAAAAAATATTTTGGGTAATTATAAATACATAGGAGTTGGAGTGGATTTTGGAGGAACATATAAAATATACTACACTGAAAACTTTTATACATAGACATATATGGAAAGGAGTTTGACAGAAATATGAATAAAAGAAAAACTTTATCGATACTAGCGGCAACTCTTATGCTTTTTGCATCAATAAATCATAAAGTATATGCTATTGATGATGAGGAAGTATTTATTAAAAATGGACCAAGAGATAAAAAACTTATAGCTCTTACATTTGATGATGGACCTCATCCAAAAGAAACAGACAAGGTTTTAGATGTATTAACAAAATATAACGTTAAAGCAACATTTTTTATAGCTGGAAAACATGCAAATTGGTATAAAGATCCTTTAATTCGAGCAAGTAAAGAAGGGCATGAAATTGGAAATCATACATTTAACCATCCGGATATTAGTAATTTAAGCTCGAGTCAAATTGAAGAAGAAATCGTTAAATGTGAAGATACTCTTGTAAATCTAACAGGTAAGAAGCCTACTTTATTTAGACCGCCTTTTGGTAGTTATAGAAAAGAAGATTTAGAATCTATAGCAAAGAAGCATGGTTATAAAATTGTATTATGGACAACTATAGATGCTAAGGACTGGAAAAACCCACCTGCTTCAAAAATAGCATCTTTAATTACAAATAATGCAAAAAATGGAGATATAATATTATTACACGATTATGCTACTATTAATACAGTAGAAGCATTAAATATACTTATACCAGAGATGCAAAAAAAAGGATTTAGTTTTGTAACAGTATCAGAGTTATTAGAACAATAAACTTAAAATACACAAATAAAAAGAAGTTATCTTAAATTATTAAAGATTTAAAAGATAACTTCTTTTTATTTGTGTATTTTTTTTGATTTTTTTTAATATAATCTTATAAATATTAGTAGCAATAGATTTAAATAGTACTTAAAATCAAAATACTTCTATAAGTAATTTGATAAATAAATTATAGGAGTATTAACAAAAACTTTACTTAGATTATGCCACAATTATTATAAAAAGGAGGCGCTTTAAATTTTTTAAAATATAAACATTTTCCAGAAAATTGAATATTATATAACAAGACTATCTTGAGAAGGATTTGATATAATGAATAATAAGATTTATGAGAAAAAAGAATTCATGATATTTAAAGTTAAAGAAGGTTATATAGCATACAATACTAGAAAAAATTTTCAAGAGGGTCATACGCATTTAAAGCACTTTGAAGCAGCAAAAACAGCAATTGATTTAGTAATAAATAAAAAGGTACCTAGAAGTACAGATGGGTATTACCTTACTAGTTTAATAAGATTAAGTGAAGATGAGTTTTATATATCCAAGATAAACGAGTTAATCGAAACTAGAGAGCAAAAGGGCAAAAAAGAAAAATATTATAACCCTAGATATAAATTATCAAAAAGGAGCTTATAGCTTCTAGTGTTGCATCTAGTTAATATTTGCAACTTGATTTTTACAAAATTTATATAATGAAAAAAATAACCTTCTTTGGTTAAATGGAAGTAACGACAAATCCATCCAA
>CABIVQ010000051.1 GCA_902362365.1 Clostridiaceae bacterium
TCTATAGGGGGAATATGTTTTGTGGTGAAACTATTGTAATCCCTATCGGGGTCGAGATTCAAATATAAATAAGTTAACAAAACGCATAAATTTATTGGGAGGGTGTTATGAATATATTACAAAATGAAAATTTGATAATTGAATCTAAAAATTCTGGGGCAGAACTTACTAGAATATATTCTAAAAAAAATAAAAAAGACATACTATGGTGTGGAGATGATAAATACTGGGGTAGACGCTCTCCTATTTTATTTCCTATAGTAGGAAGACTAAAAGATAATAAAACTATTATTGAAGGTAATGCATATACAATGGCTCAGCATGGATTTGCTAGGGATATGGATTTTGAAATATTAGATACTACTGATAATTCAGTATCTTATATACTTACTTCTAATGATAAAACAAAAGCTTTTTATCCATATTCGTTTAATTTAATTGTTAGATATATATTAATGAAATCTAGCGTAGTTATAGAATGGGAAGTAGAAAATACAGATAATAAAGATATATATTTTTCAATAGGAGCACATCCAGCATTTAATATTCCTATGGATGATAGCAAGTCTATACAAAACTATAGCCTTAAATTTAAATATAGAAATAAGGTAGATAATATAACTCTTAATGGTCCTTATCATGATCAAACTAAAAATGTCGATAGTCTTGATATTATTGATTTAAAACCTAGCTTATTCAGTAATGACGCATTAATTTATACAAATATAGATGAGATTACTGTATTAGAAAATAAAGAGAATGAAATTCTAAAAGTTGAACTTAAAGACTTTCCATTAGTGGGTATATGGAGTCCATATTACGAAGATGATAGTATAGCACCATTTATATGTATTGAACCTTGGTATGGATTAGCAGACAATATAAACTCTGATTATCAATATTTAAATAAAGCATATATTAATAAATTAAAAATAAATGAAAAATTTAAAACATCATATAAAATATCAGTATCATAAGTTATTAATTTATAAAATATACATATGCAAAAAACTACTGGATACCATATCCAGTAGTTTTTTATTATCTCTTTATATCAATTACATTTTGAATAAGAGCCTTACATCTTCCACAAGCACCACCTGCTTTAGTTTCTTCAGTAACTTTTTCTACAGTATCAGCACCGTTGTTTACAGCATTAACTACAGATTCAAGTGAAACATTAAAACATCCACAGACAGATCCTAATATCTTTTCTATTTCACCAGCACATCTACCACATCCAGTAGCAGCACCAGTCATATCCTTTATCTCATCTAAAGTACGAGCTCCTTGTATCATAGCTTTTCTTATATCAATATAAGAAACATTTTTGCAATGACATATTATTCTATCTCCAGCCATTTCTAATTCTCCTTATGTTTAAATATTTTTATGTAAATAATATTTTACCTTAATATCTATACCCAAGCAATAAGGATTGAAACAAAATTTGGAAATAATGAATTATAGCTAGCATTATTTATAATATATCAAAAACTTAATATTTCATTAAAAATTTTAATAGCATATGCATCTGTCATAGATGATACATAATCAACTATTAGCTGATAGTAATCATCTATATTATTTAGTTGATATATCTTAATATTATCGTATTTAGAACCTCTAATATTTTCTTTATAATTTATACTATATTTAATAAGCCATTTTGAAAAACTATCACAAAGAGTAGGGTAAATATCCAACCATTCATTTAACTTATTTAAAGTATTCTCACCTTCATAAATTGATTCCAATGTATTTAATATTGTATTTAAAACAAGTTCTACGTATTTTTGAAAATTGTTTAGTCTACTATGAAAATATATGTTTTTATAGCAAAAGGCTTTTATATTATCCATAAACTCAGAATAATCAGGCGATAACATAATACCATTATCAACAGTACTATTTTCACATAAATTAGTAACAAGATTATGAACTATAACTGTATTATTAATTTTATCAAAATCAGGAATATTAAACTTTTTAGTAATGTTATTTAGTTCCTTAATTTGGTTTTCATTTAAAATTTTTAGAGTAAGTGCATCTTCTATATCTCTACCTAAATATGATATTTTATCAGAAATCTTAACAACGCAACCTTCCCAAGTATATGGAGAAATCTCGCCAGGCCTTGAAATTAAATTTAAATCAACATTTTCTTTTCTAGGAAATAATGGTTTAGATTTCACTTCTCCACAGTGGCAAATAATACCATCCCTTACAGCGTAAGTTAAATTCAAATTAACTTCTTTATCTGTTTGTGTTGGAAGAGTTTCAATATAATCTGTAAATCTTAAACTATTTTTTTCATGCCAAAATTTATATCCTAATTTATTTTTAGTGAAATTACTTAAGACTCTTTCACCATCATGCCCAAAAGGAGGATGCCCAATATCATGTCCTATTGATATTGCCATTGTAAGCTCGGTATTTAAACCGAGATACTTTGCAATAGAGTAACTAACAGAAGAAACATGATTAACATGCTCAATCCTAGTACATATATGATCATTCTTAGTAGCAAAGAATACTTGAGTTTTATGCTTTAATCTCCTATAAGCATTAGAGTGAAGTATCCTATTATAATCTCTATTAAACTCACTTCTTATGTCATTAGAACGCTTATATATATCATCATTTCTAATAATACATTTCTCATATTTATCATTAGTTTCGCATATTGCAACATTTTCAAATTTTTTACTCTCCATAAAAACTCCCCTACAAAATAATAAAGTATTAATAAAATTATAGCAGTATTAATATAGTAGTAGTTTAAAATTTAAGCAAATAATATATTAAAATTTAGCTCTTATATTGAATCATGACTATATAGTACATAGTGGAATTAATGAACCTAAATCTAGCAATTTTTCATTACTAAGTGATATAATTTTCTTGTTTTTCTTATTTACAAATTCTAGTATTCTATTATAATCAGGATGCTTTTTTATATCACCAAAGAATGATAATGTATCTTTAGATATTAATCCACTACATCCACCTATAAACCCATAGTCTAAATCAAATAAATCTATGTATCCTTTTTCTATTAATAAGCTATCAATACCATATTTAATTACTTCTTTATGTATTCCTTCATCAGAGGTTATAATTGAATTTTCATCTACAATACATATAGAACATTTACAGTATCCTTGTTTTACATTTATTTTCTTTATATTAAACTTATCTAAGTATTCTAGGATTATATTATCAGTATATTTAAAATTATGTATGGCATAATTGCCTAATATAGCAACATTATATTGAATATTATTAGGATATTTTTTAGATATAGTTGAATTACCTTTGATAACATTAAAATTATAATTACTTAATATGTCATTATAATAATCATATACATTAGGTGCTACTACTATATTGTTAACATCTAACTTACACACACTAATATCAGGGTGATGCTTAATAGCGTTATAAGTATCATCACAAGAAGGTGTTTTTATTATATTAATATCATAATTCTTTAATTTATTTTCCATATCTATAGTAATTCTTTTATCAACAATAGCTAATGATAGTCTTTCATTTGTTATAAAAGATTCTTCTACAAATTTCATATTTATTCTCCTTAAGTATCTTTAGTATCTTTTGATATATAGTATTATAGTAAATGTACAAAAGTAAAACTACTAATTATTAAAAATTTATGTTATATTATAATTTCCTATAGACATTAATAAGTATTACATAAAGGAAGGAATTTAAAATGGATCCAATAAGAATTAAACCAGATGAATTTAAATTAAACAATTTTATAAATTACTATAATGATAACTATGAAGAGTTACTTGAAGAGTATCCTAATAATATAAGTAGAATTTGTTTAGTAGATAAAGATTATATGGATGTAGTAACATTTGACGAAGACTACGAAGATATAGAAGATGCTCAAGATTATATAGATTTACTTCTAAATGAAGAATATGCTCTACATTTTGTTATTGGTAAAACAACTGAAAATCAAGAAACTGTTGAATTTATAAATGGAAAAACGCAAAGCTTAAGAAATTATATAGATGATGCATATGAAGAATCATCTGTTAAGGATATAGGTGATCTTAATTTAGATTTAGATCACCTAATAGGTCTTTTATTTGATTTTGAAGAAGATGATATAGTTATATCGGTTGTCAACTTTGAACATGGTGGAGAAATGTCTACTCCAAGGATAATAGAGGTTGATGATTGTGGTGATTTAGAAGAAAGTATAAGTAAATTTATAGCTAGATTCATGTAATAATAAATTTTAACAAACTATGCAAATATATGTAAATCCTTGAATTCTATGTTAAATCCCTAGGGGGTAGTGTATAATACTATCAAAAGGTAACAAAATTGTAATTTGACAAGATGAGTTTTGTTAGCATAGGAGGGACATTATGAAGAGAAAGCTTTTAATGACAGCAGCAACATTAACTTTAATGCTTATGCCTTGTTTAAATACAAAATCATACGCAGCAGAAAATACATCAATTAATATAGAACAAACAAAACAAGGATATGTAAATGCATCTACTGTAAACTTTAGAGCAGAAGGAAGCTTAGATGCGAAGGTATACTATACTTTAGATAAAAATGAAGACATACAAATTGTATCAAAAGAGTCTGATTGGACTAAAGTAATTCATAATAATAAGCCAGGATATGTATATTCTAAATATATAAGCGAAAAAAGTAGCACAACATCAAATATTGATTATAAAACTATGAATGTAACTGCAACTGCATATGCAGGTGATACAATAACATCAACTGGAACTACACCAAAATGGGGAACTATAGCAGTAGATCCAAGTGTTATACCATATGGAACAAAAGTATATATACCTGAATTTGGAAAGGTATTTATAGCTGAGGATACTGGAAGTGCTATAAAAGGAAATAAAATAGATATATTTATGGATACAGAAGAACATTGTAATACATGGGGTGTAAAAAAAATAGATATATATGTTTTATCGTAGAGTTTAACATTATATATAAATAACATCTCTATAAAAAAGGGTGAAATCTAATGGATTTCACCCTTTTTCTTATAATTTATCACTAGAAGATAAAAACATTAATACGTTATGTTTATCCTCACTATCTTTATATTTAATTTCCATTCTATATGAAATTAATCCTACAAATAAAATATATAAAGTATTAGTTATTAGAATTGAAGAAAAATTAAAGTCTAATAATATACTCTTATATATGCTACAAGCATATGAAAATAAATAACTTAATACGAAAAACTCTACAGCTAAAATAATATCTTTTATGCTATTGTCAATTAAATCTTTTATTAAATTATAATCTTTGTATAAGTCATCTTGAAGTTCTGGATTATTTTTGATTATAAATACATCTAATCTATGTTTTATGAAAACGAAGAAATATTTTATCATCCGTATTAGATAAAATACTGTTGTAAAGGTTAGTCTTAGATTTATGTAAAAGATAACATTTTTTAGGTTAGAATATGTAAACAACAACTTAATAATTATTACATCAAAAATTAAAAAAAATAAGCTTCTTATAATAATCCCTTTTTCGTTAAACTTAGGTGAATATATAAATTGTAATCTCTTATTATTCATATATTTATCTCCTATTTTATTATATATATATAGATTATAGAAAGTTTTATAAACTTTCTCAAGGATTTTACATGCAATACCTTAATATATTTTAGGTATTGCATGTAAAATTTAATTTTTAGAATTATAATTATTTAATAAAGCTTTTTCACCCATCTCAACTAAATTTTTAGTCATATTACCTCCAACTTGTTCACCAGCAAGTACATTTTTTGCTATACCCTCTAAAGTATTTTGAGGTGCATTACTTTCAATTTTATCAGTAACTTGATTATAATCATATCCAAGTTCATTAGCTATTTCCATTTTCATCATATTAAGAGCCAATTTAGCATTTGAATTAGTATTTTTATTTTCCATTATAATTCTCCTTTATTAAAATTAATTTACTTATAGCTTATACATATTACTAAAAAATATTAAGCATAATAAGTAAAAAATTAGTTTACTTTAAGTCATAGGATGGAAAAGTACTTTTGGAGTAAAATCCCCTAATCTAGACTTTAAATAATTACTTTGAAAAAGGAGAATTTATTATGTTTAGTGCACAGTTAGTAGAATGGATAGGTTACTTAGCATCTATATTAATAGTCATATCATTAATGATGACAAATATATTAAGATTAAGAATAATTAACACAATAGGATGTGTAACATTTGTAGTTTATGGACTTTTAGTAGGGGCTTATCCAGTCGCATTATCAAATTTTGCAATTATACTAATTAATATGTATAACTTATATAAACTTAAAAATCAAAACTAATAGTAATTATCCCCAAGGATACTTTTTATAGAGAATATTGAGTAAAATCATAGAATATCTTTATAAGGTGAGGGGACTATATGGATGTAATGGATTTAAGTTTTTTACAATCATATTATATACCAGTAATAGCAGGCATATGTTTATGTATAGGTTACATAATTAAAAGTAGTTTTGATTTTATACCTAATAAGTACATACCATTAACAGTAGGTGTTTTAGGACTTTTAACTAATATAGCAATAAATAAGACTGTATCTGATGATATAGTTCTAGGTAGACTATTTAGTGGCTTAAGTAGTACAGGAATGTATGAGATGTTTAAAAATATAATAAAAGGTTAAGATTTATATAAAGAATGAGGTATATATTAAATTACTATATATACCTTATTTTACTTTTATCAATCATTTTCTTTTTATTTTACATATAATATAATCAATTCTAATGTTATAATTATATATATTTGAAATATTTGGGGGAAAATATACATGAAAGACTTGCTAGAAGTTAACCCTATAATTGGGGCTATAAAAAATGATGAGTGTATTCAAAAAGTAATAGATTCTGACTGTGAGGTTGTATTTTTATTAAATGGGGACATTATGACTCTTAAAGAAAAAGTAGATTTATTACATAAACACAATAAAAAAGTATTTATTCATATAGATATGATAACTGGTATCTCATCTAATCCTATTATTATAGATTATCTAAAAAAGGAATCAAATATTGATGGTATTATTACTACTAAAACTAATATTGTAAAAAGGGCAGTAGAACTTAAATTAAATGTTATACAAAGATTTTTCTTTATAGATTCAATATCATTAGAAAATGCTATAGAAAGTTTAAGAAAAGTAAAACCTCAAGCTATAGAAATTATGCCTGGAATACTTCCTAAAGTAATTAAAAGAATAAATGAGGAATTTAGTAATCTACCAATAATATGTGGTGGACTAATAGATGAAAAAGATGAAATAATAAAAGTATTATCTTCAGGAGCTATGGCAGTATCAACTAGCAAATTTGAAATTTGGTAAGATAATATATTTATAAATATTGCAGCTTGTTATATATAACGAGCTTTTTTGTTGACTAGGAAAATGTTTTCTGATACCATTTAAATAAGTCAATATTAAGGCTGGAGAAAAGAGAGCCATAGTTTATATACTATGAGCTTTTATTTTTTGAAGGCTGTAGTTATTAATAATATTATTACATTGTAGTTTATATATAATATCCTAAGTAAAATTGATACCATCAAATGTTTTCATATTATTAAGTTAGATCTATATATTTAAATTATAGAAGTGATTTAATGTGTAAATTAAAATTTTTAATAAAATGGAGGAATATGGTATGAGTAAAAAATACATAATGGCGTTAGATCAAGGTACTACAAGTTCAAGAGCAATATTATTTGACAAAGAAGGTAATATAATTGCTACTTCACAAAAAGAGTTCACACAAATATATCCTAAGCCAGGTTGGGTAGAACACAACGCTATGGAAATATGGGGAAGTCAAAGTGGAGTAATGAGAGAAGTACTAGAAACTAATTCTATATCTCCAAATGAAATAGCAGCTATAGGTATAACTAATCAAAGAGAAACAACTATAGTATGGGATAAAAATACTGGAAAACCAATATATAACGCAATAGTATGGCAATGTAGAAGAACTTCGGAGATATGTGATGAAATAGAAGCAAATGGATATAAAGATATGATAAAAGACAAAACAGGTCTTATTTTAGATGCTTATTTCTCAGGAACTAAAATAAAATGGATATTAGATAATGTTGAAGGGGCAAGAGAAAAAGCTGAAAATGGCGAATTATTATTTGGAACAGTTGATACTTGGTTAATATGGAACTTAACTCGTGGTAAAGTACATGTAACTGATTACTCTAATGCTTCTAGAACAATGCTTTATAATATAAAAGAATTAAAATGGGATGATGAAATATTAGAATTATTAAATATACCTAAATCTATGTTACCAAAAGTAAAACCTTCAAGCTGTATATATGGTAATACAGATGAGCAAATGCTTGCAGGAGCACAAATACCAATAGCTGGTTGTGCAGGAGATCAACAATCTGCATTATTCGGTCAAACATGCTTTGAAGAAGGTAGTGCAAAGAATACTTATGGAACAGGATGCTTCATGTTAATGAATACTGGAGAAAAACCAGTTGAGTCTAAAAATGGACTATTAACTACAATAGCTTGGGGCGTTGATGGAAAAGTAGAATACGCTTTAGAAGGAAGTATATTCGTAGGTGGAGCTGTAATACAGTGGTTGAGAGATGAATTAAAAATATTATATAATGCTAAGCAAAGTGAGTTCTATGCAACAAGTGTTGAAGATACAAATGGTGTTTATGTTGTTCCTGCATTTACAGGACTTGGAGCACCACACTGGAATATGTATGCAAGAGGATGTGTAATGGGACTTACTCGTGGAGCTAATAGAGAACATTTAGTTCGTGCTTCACTTGAATCTATAGCATATCAAGTTAAAGATGTTCTTCATGCTATGGAAGAAGATTCTGGATTAAAACTTGTTGGTCTAAAAGTTGATGGTGGAGCTAGTGCAAATAACTTCTTAATGCAGTTCCAATCAGATATATTAGATACTAATATAAATAGACCTAAGGTTGTTGAAACTACAGCACTAGGTGCTGCATACTTAGCAGGTTTAGCTGTTGGATTCTACAGTAGTAAAGATGATATTAAGAATTCTTGGATAATAGATAAAGAATTTAAGCCAAATATGGAAGAAGCTAAAAGAGCTAATTTATATAAAGGATGGAAAAAAGCGGTTCAAAGATCTCTTGACTGGGCTAAAGAAGATGAAGAGTTAGAAACAGCAGAGTGTTAATATTTAAACTTAATAGATATTAGTAAATAATGCTGACAATATAAATAAAACTATATATAATTAAAGTATAAAAGAAAACGTTTCAAGTACACTGGATTAAATTCAATGTATAAACGTTAAATACTTGGCTAGAGAAAAGAGAGCCTTCTATACATTGTATAGGAGGCTTTTTGTTTTGTAGCTTGGCCAATATAAGGGGTGAAATATATGTATGATATAGCTATTATAGGTGCAGGTATTGTTGGTAGCGCAATTGCAAGGGAACTTTCAAAATATAAACTAAATATAGTCGTACTTGAAAAAGGAGTAGAGGTTTGTCAAGGAACAACAAAATCAAACAGTGCTATAGTTCATGGTGGATATGATGCAAAAGAAGGTAGTTTAAAAGCTAAATTAAATGTTAGAGGTAATGAATTATATCCAAAGTTATGTGAAGAATTAAGTGTTGATTTTAAACAAATAGGCTCACTAGTATTAGCTTTTAGCGAAGAAGAACATAAACATATTGAATCTTTATATAAAAGAGGAATAAATAATAATTGTAAAGGATTAAAGATTTTAAGTAAGAAAGAAACTATAGCTTTAGAGCCAAATGTAAATGATAATGTAGTAAGTTCACTTCTTTGTAAAAGCGCAGGAATAGTTTGTCCTTTTAATTTAAATGTTGCTCTTATGGAAAATGCTATTACAAATGGAGTAAACCTAAGTTTACAATCAGAGGTTATAGATATAAAAAAAGAAGATGAATATTTTAATATTAAAGTATTAAATAAAGATGATATAAAAGCAAAATATGTAATAAATGCAGCTGGTGTTTATTCAGATAAAATAAATAATATGATTGGTGGAAATGAGTATCATATTACAACTAGAAAAGGTGAATATAAGATTCTTGATAAATCAGAGGGTAAAATAGCAAATCACGTAATATTTCAATGCCCAACAGAAAAAGGAAAAGGTGTCCTTGTATCTCAAACCGTTCATGGTAATTTAATAATTGGTCCTAATGCTAATGCAGTAGAAGATAGGGAAGATAAGTCAACTACTAAAGAAGGTATAAACGAAATAGTTGAGCAATCAAAGAGAAGTATAAAAGGTATAGATTTTAGAAAAACAATAACATCCTTTGCAGGTCTAAGAGCAACTCCAAATACAGGCGACTTTTGTATATTCGCATCAAAAATAGCTAAAAACTTTATAAATGTAGGTGGTATTGAATCTCCTGGTCTTGTTTCATCTCCAGCTATAGCAGAATATGTAGTTCAAATATTAAAAGAAGAAGGATTAGATTTAATTGATAATGAAGATTTCAATCCTATAAGAAAAAAAGAAAAACCTTTCTCACACATGACTAAAGAAGAAAAATCAGAATTAATAAAAAAAGACGATAGATATAAAAAAATAATATGTAGATGTGAAAATGTAACAGAAGGAGAAATTGTAGATGCAATCAATAGACCTTGTGGTGCAAGAACTGTTGATGGTGTAAAAAGAAGAGTTAGACCAGGTATGGGAAGATGTCAAGGAGGATTCTGTGGACCTAGAGTAATAGAAATTTTATCAAGAGAATTAAATATACCAGTAGAAGATATATTAAAAGATTATGAAAATTCTAAGGTGGTTGTAGGTAAAGTAAAAGAGATGAGGGGTGACACAGTTGAAATATAATGTTGTAGTTCTAGGTGGTGGTCCTGCAGGTTTAGGGGCTGCAGTAGAAGCAAAGAGAAATGGAGCAAAATCTGTTCTTATAATTGAAAGAGATAGAGAACTTGGTGGAATACTTAATCAATGTATTCACAATGGTTTTGGGCTACATGAATTTAAAGAAGAATTAACAGGGCCAGAGTATGCCGGAAGATTTATAAAAATGGCAAAAGAAGAAAATATAGATTATATGTTAAACACTATGGTTCTTAATATAACAGAGAGTAAAGCAATTAAGGCTTTAGGAGAAGAAGGACTTTTAGATATAGAAGCTGACTCTATAGTTTTAGCTATGGGTTGTAGAGAAAGAACAAGAGGCGCTATAGATATCGCTGGGTATAGACCTGCTGGAGTATACACAGCAGGAGCAGCACAAAGACTTTGTAATATGGAAGGATATATGGTGGGTAAGGAAGTTGTGATATTTGGCTCAGGAGATATCGGTCTTATTATGGCAAGAAGAATGACTTTAGAAGGCGCTAAAGTAAAAGCAGTTATAGAACGTAAACCTCATTCAAGTGGACTTAATAGAAATATAGTTCAATGCTTAAATGATTATAATATTCCTTTAAAACTTACAACAACAATATCTTATATACATGGAAAAGAAAGAGTTAGCGGAGTTACAATTAACCAAGTAGATAAAAATAAGAATCCTATAAAAGGAACTGAAGAATTTATAAAATGCGATACAGTACTATTATCAGTAGGTCTTATACCTGAAAATGAACTAAGTGTAGATGTTGGAGTAAAATTAGATAGAAAAACTAGTGGACCAATAGTAAATAATACTATGGAAACAAATATAGATGGTATATTTGCATGTGGCAATGTTGTTCATGTTCATGATTTAGTGGATTTTGTAACTAAAGAAAGCAAGATTGCAGGAAAAAATGCTGCTTTATATTCTTTAAACAAGTTAAATATTAATGAAACTGTTAAAACTTCACCTGGTGAAGGTATTGGATATATTGTGCCACAAAATATAGATACAAAATATAATGATGATATTAATTTATTTATGAGAGTAAAAAACGTATGTAAAAATAAAAAAATAGTTGTAAGAGATGGCGATAAGATCATACTTGAAAAGAAAAGAAAGCATATGATTCCTTCAGAAATGGAAAGTATCAATATAAATAAAGAATTATTAAAACAAATTACAGGAAATATTTCTGTTAGTGTTGAGGAGGCTTAATATGACTGAGTTAATATGTATAGTTTGTCCTGTAGGATGTCACTTAACAATAAATAAAAATGAAGAAGGTTTTAAAGTTGGAGGTAATACTTGCAAAAGAGGAGAAAAATATGCCATAGAAGAAATGACGAATCCAAGAAGAGTAATTACATCAACAGTTAAGCTTCAAAACTCATATTTGCATCTTCTACCAGTTAAAACTGAGGATACAATACCAAAAGATATGATTTTTGAAATAATGGAGGAGTTAAATAAGATTGAAGTAAGTGCACCAATAAACGCAGGTGATATTATAGTAGAGAATATACTAGACACAGGTGTAAATGTAATAAGTACAAAAAATATTGAAGCTTGTTAGAAAAAAAGGAAGTAAATATCTAATTATTTAGATATTTACTTCCTTTTTTTATTTATTAATTATAATTAGCGAAATTGTTTCTCAATATTTAATTAAATAACTTTCATTTATTTAATTTTTGATGAGTATAATAATTATATAGTTTGCTATTCATTTAATATTGGGGGGAGGATTATGAACGAAGTTTACAATATTGGTATAGATGTAGGGTCAACTACAGTCAAAGTAGTTGTCTTGAAAAATGATGAAGTTATATATAAGGAATACACAAGACATTATTCCGATGTAAAAAAATCAGTAGGTAATGTACTAAAAAATATCTATAAGAATTTAGGTAATATTAAAACAAGCATATTAATGACAGGTTCTGGCGGAATAGATATTGCAAATGATATAAATGTAAAATTTGTTCAAGAAGTAATAGCTAGTACTAAAGCTATTGAAACTTATAATCCTAATGTAGATGTTGTAATAGAATTAGGAGGAGAAGATGCTAAGATTACTTATTTAACTGGTGGAATAGACCAAAGAATGAATGGTATCTGTGCAGGTGGTACAGGTGCATTTATAGATCAAATGGCATCTTTACTAAAAACAAATGCTAATGGATTAAATGAACTAGCTAAAAATTACAATGTTATATATCCTATAGCATCACGATGTGGAGTTTTTGCTAAAACAGATATTCAGCCACTTATAAATGATGGTGCCAGTAAGAGTGATATAGCAATGAGTATTTTCAATGCAGTAGTTGTTCAAACTGTTAGTGTTTTATCTTGCGGAAGAGAAATTAAAGGAAAAGTTGCTTTCTTGGGAGGACCTTTGTATTTCTTATCAGAGTTAAGAAAATCATTTATAATGAATTTGAAATTAGAAGAGGATGATATTATATTTCCTCAAGATGCTCAGTTGTATGTTGCAATAGGGGCTGCAATATTATCTCAAGAAGAAAAGACAATAGATTTAAGTAATCTAATAAATAATTTAGAAATAAATAATAATAATTTTAATACTAATCAAAAAGAATTAGAGCCTTTATTTAATAACGAACAAGAGTATAAGGATTTTATATATAATCATGATAACACAGTAAATTATAAAGATATTACAACTTATAAAGGAAGATGCTTTTTAGGAATAGATGCTGGTTCAACAACTACTAAAGCGACTTTAATTGATGAAGAATGTAATATACTTTATTCATATTATGGTAGTAATGAAGGGAAGCCTTTAGATGCTGCTATTTATATTTTAAAAGAGATATATTCAAAACTACCTAATGAAAGTGAAGTAGTCTACTCTACTGTTACTGGATATGGAGAAGGGCTAATTCAAAAAGCTTTAAATATTGACAAAGGGGAGATAGAAACAATTGCACATTATAAAGCAGCGAAGTATTTTAATCCTAATGTTGACTTTATATTAGACATTGGAGGACAAGATATGAAATGCTTAAAAATTAAAAATGGTGTAATTGATAGCATTATTTTAAATGAAGCTTGTTCCGCTGGATGTGGATCTTTTTTAGAAACATTCGCACACTCTCTTTCAATGACTATAGAAGACTTCTCACAAAAAGGTATATATTCTAAAGATCCAATTGACTTAGGTTCTAAATGTACAGTTTTTATGAACTCTAAAGTTAAACAAGCGCAAAAAGAAGGCGCAAGCATATCAGACATATCTGCAGGGTTATCTTATTCGGTAATAAAAAATGCTCTTTTTAAGGTTATTAAGTTACATAACATATCTGACATTGGAGAAAATATAGTAGTTCAAGGTGGAACTTTTTACAATAATTTAGTTCTTAGAGCCTTTGAGAAACTTATTAACCATAAAGTTACTAGAACAAGTATTTGTGGGATTATGGGAGCTTATGGAGCTGCTTTGATTTCAAAAGAAGAATATAAAGAAGGATATAAAAGTACTTTAATAAATAAAAATGAACTTAAAAGTATTAATTATACTTCAAGTGTACATAGATGTAAAGGTTGCGCTAATAAGTGTTTACTAACAATTAATGAATTTAATAATAATGAAAAATATATCTCTGGTAATAGATGTGAAACTGGAGAACTACTTTATACTAATAAAAAAAGTAAAAGTAAAGAAGAATTAAATTTATTTAAATACAAATATAATAGATTATTTAAATATAAACCTCTAAATATAGAAAATGCACCTAGAGGTGAAATCGGAATACCAAGAGTATTAAATATGTATGAAGATTATCCTTTTTGGTTCACATTTTTTACAGAACTTGGATTTAAAGTTACTATTTCAAATAGGTCTTCAAAGAAAATGTATGAAAAAGGCATTAGTTCTATAGCTTCTGATACTGTTTGCTATCCAGCTAAACTTGTCCATGGTCATATAGAAAATTTAATAGAAAAGAATATTAAAAACATATTTTATCCATCAGTAGTTTACGAAGTAGAAGATGATAAAACCAGCGATAATCATTTTAATTGCCCCGTCGTTATTTCATACTCTGAAGTTATAAAAAATAATATGGAAAATTTAAAGTTTAAAAATATAAATTTTATAAATCCATTTGTTACTATTAATAATAAATCAAAGTTAAAAAAGGTTTTATATAAAGAATTTCAGAAGTATTTTAATATACAAAAATATGAAATAGATAAAGCTGTCGATATGGCAACAAAAGAACAAGAAAGCTTTAAAATAGATATTAGAAATGAAGGAGAAAAAGCCTTAAAATATATAAAAGAAAATAACTTAAAAGGAATTGTTTTATCTGGTAGACCTTATCATTTAGATCCAGAAATAAATCATGGAATACCAGAGCTGATAAATTCTTTAGATATGGCAGTTTTAACAGAAGATTCTATCTGCCATTTATCAAACTTAAAAAGACCTCTAAGGGTTGTTGATCAATGGGTATATCACTCAAGGCTATATAAAGCAGCGGACGTCGTAAAAAATACAAATTATTTAGAATTAGTTCAATTAAACTCATTTGGATGTGGAATAGATGCTGTAACAGTTGATCAAGTACAAGAAATATTACAGGAAAAAGGCAAGATTTATACAGTAGTAAAAATAGACGAAGGAAATAATTTAGGTGCTGTTAAAATAAGACTACGTTCCTTAAAAGCTGCTATAAAAGAAAGAGAATTAAATAATATTAAAGTAGAAGATATAGAAGAAAAAAGAATTGAATATAAAAGAAGCCCAAAAGACCCATTAAAGAATACTATTTTAGTACCACAAATGTCTCCTATTCATTTTGAATTATTTGAAGAAGCTATTAACTTAAGTGATATAAACCTTAAAGTAATAAAAGACTTAAGTAAAGATGTCATAGATGAAGGCTTAAAATATGTAAATAATGATGCTTGTTTTCCAGCTATTATAACAATAGGTCAATTAATAAAAGCTTTAAAATCAGGAGAATATGATTTAAATACAACATCTGTTGCTATAACTCAAACTGGTGGAGGATGTAGGGCTACTAATTATATAGGATTTTTAAGAAAAGCAATAAGAGATGCGGGATTTGAAAATGTGTCTGTAATTTCTCTTAATGTAAATGGACTTGATGGACTAAACATTACTAAAAAAATATCACTTAAGCTTATTAATAGACTTTTTATGTCATGTATATATGGTGACTTATTAATGAGAGTTCTATATAAAGTAAGACCTTATGAAAAGAATAAGGGAAGTTCAAATGAGCTATATAGAAAATGGATGAATAATTGCAAAGATTCTTTAAAAGAATGTAAGGTATCTAAATTTAAAGAAAATGTAAAAAGAATAATTCAAGATTTTGATAATTTAGAGATATTAGGTATATCAAAGCCAAAGGTAGGCTTAGTTGGAGAAATACTAGTTAAATTCCATCCAATAGCAAATAATAATTTAGTTGATATTATAGAAAGTGAAGGAGCTGAAGCAGTAGTTCCAGATTTAACTAACTTCTTCCTTACGTGTGCATATAATACAATCTTTAAAAATAAATATCTTGAGGGAAGTTTTAGAAATAAATTAACTGGAGAGTTCTTTATAAAAATAATAGATATGTATCAAAGTGTATATAAGAAAGAACTTGATAATAGTAGTAGATTTTCATCTCCACAGCATATCAAGGTTATGGCAGAAAATACTTCATCAATAGTATCATTAGGAAATCAAACTGGAGAAGGTTGGTTGCTTACAGGTGAAATGATTGAGTTAATACATGAAGGCATTAATAATATAATATGTATGCAACCATTTGGATGCTTACCAAACCATATTATTGGTAAAGGAAGTATTAAGGAGTTAAAAAGGATTCATAGTAGTGTAAATATAATACCTATAGATTATGATCCATCAGCAAGTGAAGTTAATCAGCTTAACCGTATTAAGCTAATGTTATCAAAAGCTTTTAAAACAATGGAAAGTCCAAATGAAAATTCAAATAATAATATTAACATGTCTATTAATGAATATAAAAAATACACTATTAATTTAGAAAAATTAAAAGTTGAAAATTAAAAAGCAGTGTTCAATATATTTGAACACTTTTTTAATTACTATTTCTCAATATAAATAAACTCTGTAATTTTTTTATCATCATTGTATCTCTCATTAAGTATTTTAATTAAAAATTCATCAGATTTAAAAGAGAATGTTTCTTCATAAGATTTAAACTCAGATATAATATCCTCTTTTACTTCAGAAATGTCATTAGTTATTTTAGTTACATTTTTAATTTCAGCTTTTTTATTAAGGATTGGATTATATTTAAATTCGAATTTATAAATCGATTTACCTCCTTTAAATAATTCATATTTATTAATATAATTGTAGCACTGTATAAGCTTAATTTCATCTAATGAATTAAAATAAACTTAATATAAATATAGAAATAAAATAATATATTTTGAATATAAAATGGTACTTTCCACAACTAAGAACGTATGTTCTTAACGGCGAAAAGTACCATATAAACCATAAATGCTAGTAGATTATCTACTAGCATTTGTTTCAATAACAACTTTTTCTTTCTTTTCTCTAAAAGCAAGTTTTAATAAAATTGGAGCAATTATAGTAGTTACAACTACAACAATTACTACTGGACCAAGCATTGATGTAGATATTAATCCTAATGCTGCACCTTTACTAGCAACTATAAGAGCAACCTCACCTCTTGATACCATACCAACTCCTATTTGATAAGATTCCCTAGGTGAAAACTTACATAATCTTGCACCTATTCCTGCACCTACTATCTTTGTTAAAATAGCTATTATTGTAAGTAATACTGCAAACATAACAATATTAAAATCCATTGCTGGCAAAACTATTTTAAGCCCTATACTCGCAAAGAATACAGGTGATAATAATGCATAAGATACAATATTTAATCGATTAGAAATAAATTCTTTTCTATCTATATTAGATAAGACTAAACCTGCTATAAATGCACCTGTTATATCTGCTACATCGAATACCTCTTCTGAGATATATGACAATAATAAACAGAATACAAATGAAGCAATTATAAATCTTCTTCTATCACGATTTTCATAATTTGACCATGCTTTAAAAATTTTATAGGAAATAAATCCAACTATTATAGCAAATATAAAGAATCCTGCTATTTTCATTAAAACAAATCCTACTTTAACTGAAGTGTCAGTAAGACTAGATATAACAGTTAATGCTATAATACCTAATATATCATCTATTATAGCTGCACCTAATATTGCTGTACCAGCAGAAGTATTAAGTTTCCCCATTTCTTTTAATGTTTCTACTGTTATACTAACAGATGTCGCAGTTAATATAATTCCTATGAATATGTTTTGTAAAAATACAGTTCCGCTTGTACCTTCTGATAATTCTGGTATAGCGTAAAAGTGAGCTATAGCGAATCCTCCGATTAAAGGAATAATCACTCCTAATGAAGCAATTATAAAAGAAGCTTTACCAGTTTTTTTAAGTTCTTCTAAATCAGATTCCAAACCTGCATTGAACATTAATACAATTACACCAAGCTCTGATAACTGAATAATAAAATCAGTTTCGCTTAAAATATTAAGCATTGCTGGACCAAGAATTAATCCAGCTAATAATGCACCTACAACTTGCGGCATTTGAAATTTTCTTGTTATTAGACCTAAAACCTTTGTACTTAATAGTATTAATGCTAAGTCTAATAAAAACTTATAAGATAACATTTTAACTCATCCCCTTTTTCCCCAACAAATATATATATGATATAGGATACAAATATGTACTTTAATAGTTAGTCTAGTCTCATAAATTGACTTTGTCAACTTAAATTTTGAAAATATATTATATTGAATAACTTTTTGAACATAAAATCAATTAAATATAGTTTTATAAAAATAATTCTCTTTATTTTAAATATATTATTTTAATAATAAAATATTAAAAGTCTTATAGTTTTGTTATAATAACCTATATAATTTCAAATGATAAAACTAATAAGGAGTACATATGAATAAAAAAACAGTATTAATAACGGGAGCCTCTAGAGGTATTGGTAAAGCAATAGCTAAATTATTCGCTGAAAATAACTATAATGTTGTTATAAACTATAATAAATCAGAAGATGAAGCTAAAGAATTACAAAATTATTTAACTAATAAAGGATACTCTGTGAGAATATTTAAGGCTGATGTGTCGAATATAAATGAAGTTAATTCTTTAGTTAACTATACTATAGGACAATTTGAAAAAATTGATGTATTAATAAATAATGCAGGAATTAGTAAAACAAATTTATTCACAGATATAAGTTATGAAGAATGGAACGAAATAATGAATGTAAACTTAAATGGAGTTTTTTATACAACAAAAAAAGCACTTCAATATATGCTTCCTGAAATGAGTGGAAAAATCATAAATATATCATCAATATGGGGAATGGTGGGAGGATCTTTTGAAGTTCATTACTCAGCTTCTAAAGCAGCTATTATTGGTATGACTAAAGCTTTAGCAAAAGAGCTAGGTCCATCTAATATAAATGTTAATTGTATAGCTCCAGGTGTAATAAAGACTGATATGCTTAACAATGTAAGTGAAGATACATTAGATGCGTTAAAAGAAGAAACACCACTTATGAAATTAGGTTCACCAGAAGATATAGCTAAATGTGCATTATTTTTAGCTAGTGAGGGAGGAGACTTCTTAACAGGACAAGTAATAAGTCCAAATGGTGGTTTTGTAATATAAATATTTAATAAGGAGAAATAGACAACATTGTCTGTAATTAAAAATGATAAGAGAAATCGTAAGAGATAACAAAAAACTAATGATAAAATCAGTTGAGGCAACAATAAATGATTTATATATTATTGATGATATGATTGATACTGCAAAAGCAAATAATGATATTTGTGTTGGACTAGCAGCAAATCAAATTGGAGAAAGTATACGTATCATTGTAGTGGAGATGGGAGGCTTTTTTGTACCACTTGTAAATCCAAAAATTATAAGTCATAGTAAAACTACATATGAAGTAGAAGAAGCTTGTTTGTCACATGAAGGAACTAAAGAAACAACTAGATATCATTCAATTGAAGTAGAGTACTGTGATAGAACATTTACTAAGAAAAAACAAAATTTTAGTGGTTTTGTAGCTCAAGTAATTCAGCATGAAATGGATCATTGTGAAGGTATTCTGATTTAATTTATATTTAAAAAGCTAGATGAGATATTAAATATTTCATCTAGCTTTTTATTAATCATTTCTATCATCAATTCTCTTACCTTCAGGATATGGATTATTACTATTTATAACTCTAAAACCTACAATGTCTGTAGTTTCACTGTCTGTACTTTCTTCTATATCTAATGCATCTTTTATTTGGTGAAATTGATCATCGTATTTATCTAATACAAGCTCTTCAGTTTCTGTATTCATTTTTTTATTTTTCATCTTTACCTCCTCAGTTAAATAAACGTTTTGTTAACTTATTTATATTTGAATCTCGCCCCCGATAGGGATTACAATAGTTTCACCACAAAACATATTCCCCCTATAGAAAGGAGTCGAGAAAATTGAAACCTACGGTTAAATGCCCTGAATGTTATAACACAAATTTGTATAAGTTTGGTAAGGATAAGAATTCCAATCAAAAGTACTTATGCAAAAAAATGTCGTAGACAATTTACCTTACAATCAAGCAAGAAGCATTCTCTTGGGTATCCTAAATGTCCTGTATGTGGAAAAGGTATGTACCTTCACCATAAATACAAGTACCATGTTAGCTTTAAATGTAATAACAAA
>CABIVQ010000052.1:0-20291 GCA_902362365.1 Clostridiaceae bacterium
TTTATAAGGTAAGTGCGTCTAAAAATAAAATGGAAAAAATTTCAACCCTCATAATAATTGAGCGTTAGCTCTAAAATCATGAGGGTCATTTTGTAAAGTATTAAATTTTACATTAATGCAACACTAGAATCAGCAATGACACTTTTTTAGTATATGTTTTAAAAAAGAAGTAAAGAAAATGATTACTTATAGTAAATGACTCTAGAATCACATAGTTATAAGTAGTAACAAAGCTAGATTATATTAATTTAATTCAGATCTTATTTTTTATTACCATAAATCAAAATTACCATCTCTAATTAACAAGCCTAAAAGTCCTATCGCAGATATCCATGAAGTAACCAATATAAATAATAATATATAGAACATTAAATCACCTCATTTACATTATGAACAAGCAATATAAAATATTATCATTAAAAAATATTAATATATCGCAATAAATAACAAAAAGTTACACATACTTCATTATATAATCAAATATGTACATAATTATTTTAGGGGGAGAAAATATGAATAAAAAATTATTAACTTTAATTACAGCAGGAATATTATCATTATCTTTAGTAGCATGTAGTAGCGGAGATGGTGAAAAAGTAGAAAGCGGAAGTGGAGCTCCAGTAGAAGAAAAGAAAGAAGAAACTCCAAAAGAAGAAGCTAAACAAGAAGAAGTGATATTAGCCGATGATGATGTAGTTAAAATAGTTGTAACTGAAAAGGTTAATGATGAAGTCTTTGGACCAACATATAAATTTTTAATAGAAAATAAATCAGATAAGAAGATTACAATTCAATCTAGGGATACTTCTATAGATGGTGTTATGTCAGAACCTGTATTCAGCGTAGATGTTATGCCAGGGAAAAAAGCTAACGGAGATATGACATTTATGGATGTGGAGAGCCTAGATAAACTTAAGAACCTAGAAGGTAAATTAGTAGTTCTAGATGAAGATTTCAATGATGTATCATCTTACAATATAACAATAGAATAATTTTGTAATAAGGGCTGGAATTATATCCAGTCTTTATTTTTTATTCAAAAATTAAATTGGACAGGCAAGTTTTACGTAGACATTACATAGAATTAAGTAAGAAAGGAGGAAGGTGAACTAAACTTTACTTAGAAAGGGGTAATAATATGGCTAAAAAGCAAAGTCTTAAACTGCAAGTTAGTTTTAAAGAAAATATATCGGATATAGAAATATATAATTTTATATTAGAAAAAGGAAAAATAATGGGAATTAGTTCTTACATTAAAACACTAGTAGCAAAAGATATGGAAAGTGATAACAAGAAGTAAATTAAAAGAGCTCCAGGAGTGGGAGTCCATAGAGCTCAAACCTCAGTGAATTATAAAAAATATAATTCTTAGGTATAATTCTACAAAATAAATTATATTCCTTTATTTTTTATTTAAAAAAGGAATTTTTCAGCTAATGTTCCTAAAGTTCCAAATACAGCAAACCAAAGAATATCCATATTAGAATTACCTCCGATAAATGATTATAAGATTATTATTTACAATTTTAAGGGGGATTATACATGTTATTTACTGTAAATGAAGTTAAAACATATACGTTTAAGGAATTTAAAGAAATACAAGAAAATAGAAAAATAGAAGAAAAATATACTAAAGAAGATTTAAATATATGTGAAAGAATATTAGAACATATAAAAACAAATAAAGTTATGTACGGAAAATTAGTTTTAACAACAGCTATTTTACTATATCTTAATGTTAATATAGGATATGCAGTATCTATAGAAGCATCTATAGATACTACCTTTAATCAGTTAATTGAATTGATAAAGTCATTTGCAAAGTGGGGATGCCTGGGAATGGGGTTAAAAAGATCAATAGAAGAAATGTTATCTGGTGCTAACTTCAAACAAGCAAGTACAGCAGGTGTTCAATACTGGTTATGTTTTATATTTATACAATTCTATCCAAAATTATTTGAAATGATAAAAATGTAGGAGGTATAAATATGTTTAGTAAAATTGAAAGCTGGTTAATGGCTAAAGGTGATTTGATAGTATTATCAATAGATAAATTTAGTTTTAAAGTATGCTTATTAGTAGGTTTAGTAGCACTTGTTTTATCTGTATTCGGATATAGTAAAGGTAAAAAAATAGCTACTATAAGTCCTGCAGTATATGTTATTTTACAAATTTTTATGAAAGTGTGGTTCGGTGTATGATGAAAACTAAATCTATGAAATTAAGTGACTATTTTGAAGTTAAAAAAGCTAAATATACTTATATCCAAGTAATACCTTCTAAAAGTTGCAGAAATACATCTACAGATAAAATATTAGTGTTAGCAAATACAATGTATAAGAAGCTTGATAAATTAATTAGAATAGAGAATAGAAAATTAATAATAGAAAGTAAATTAAAATTATCATATTATATTCACATAACAAAATCTAGCACTGAGTTTTATTTTATAGTACCTTCAGTATTTTTAAATCAATTCAAAGTTAAGTTATCAGAAATATGGAAGAATGTAGAAATAAATAAAGTTAATTCACTTCCAATAGACATAAATTCATGTACTAAATACCAATTACAATATAAATTAAATGATGTTTTAAGTTTAAATATAGATAAGAAAAGTAATAGTTTACTAAATGCTAACTTGTCAGTACTAGAAATATTACAAGATCAGGAAAGTGTAGGGTTATTCTATAACTTTATGCCCATGTCTCAAAAGGAACAAAACTATTTTAAGATAAGCTCTCAAGAAACTTTAAACAACTTTAAAAAGGGTATGAATTTAAAGAAAAATAAAAATATAGTTGATTTAGGAGTAATAACTTTAAAATTCTTAATTGACTTTATAAACGGACTTCTAAATGCATTTTTAAGCACTTCAAAGACAGCAAACGATACATTTATATCTATAGAAAAGCCTACGTCTACAAGCACTACTAGAAAGTGTAAAAATGATATTATCAAAACTCAAGCATTAATTATTGCTAAAAGTAATAATAAAGATAGAGAAAATCAACTTTGTACTGCTACTTATAATACTTTTTCAAGTGTGAACGGAGATAATGAGCTCGAGATTGTAGAAGTCAAAAAAGATATAGATATAGAAAAACAAGATATAAAAGTTAAAAGCAACTATACTTCTACTATAGAAGCTGGAAAGTTTGTGAATGTAGCTGGTAAAAGCATAATAGAGCAATACAACAATATTAAACATAATAAAGTTCTAGAACTAAAAGCGCCTAAATGTTTAGAACAAGGAGAGGTAAGAATCGGCGAAGTTAAATGTAAGGATAATAAGCAAATGACTTATTATTCTACAGATGAACAAATGAAAAGGTTAGGTAGAGTGCTATTAGGTCCTATGGGAGCGGGCAAAGATTACTATATGGTTAATATGGCCAAGGATATAATAAAAGCTAATAGAGGGCTTATAGTATTGGACTATATAGATCAATGCCAGTTAGCTAATAATATAAAAACCATAACTCCTCCGGATAGATTAGTAGAAATAGACTGTACTAATCCTAAACTATTGCAAACTCTAAGTTATGATGAATATAAATATAAAGAAAATGATAGTGAATATGAAAAAGTTGATACATGTATGCAAAAAGCTCAACAATACAATATGCTATTAGATACCATAAATGATGTTAATAGTAGTTTAACTCCTAGGATGCTAAGATATTTAAATGCAGCTGCAACTATAGCTTTTAGGGTTAATCAATACTCTAGTTTTAAAGATATAATTGATGTACTTAAAAATCCAACGAAACGTGACGCAATTATCAGCGAACTACCAACGGAAGCAATAGAGTTACTACAGGATGAAATAGATGATTTAGAAGAATTATCTAAAAGAGATAAAAAGGGAAATGTAGAAAATGTAGATAGTAAAATAGATGGGATATTAGACAGAATAAGTAAACTTAAGAGTTCTAGTATATTTACTAAGTTGGCTTATATTAATTCTAGTGAAAATAACGTAGATTTCATAGAAGCTATTAACCAAGGTAAAGTTATATTAGTTAAGATACCTGCTAAGAAGTTCTCTAAGAATATGAGAAGTTTATTAGCTACATTTTTCTTACAAAAGATTTGGATAGCTAAAGAGCAAGGGGCAACTTTAAAGCAAACAGAGTTATTTATTAATGAAATACATCAAAGTTATCATTGTCAGTTATTAATGGAAGATATATTAGTAGAGTGTAGAAAGTTTAATCTAACACCTACTTTAGCTATGCACTATCTAAGTCAAGGAACTAAGAAATTAAAAGAGAGCATACTGGCCTCTGGATCATCATTTTTACTAATGAGTGGATGTGATGTTAAAGTGTACCAAGAACTATCGCATTACTTTGAGAAAGATGGGTATACAGAAAATGATTTAGCAGAGTTAGATAGGTATAATGCTTTGTGCCTTATAAAGAATGAAGAAAAACAGTATAGCTCATTTATTGCTAAACTACCTGCTTAATGTAGGTAGTTTTCCTTATTTCTACATAGAAAAAGAGCAAAATCTATATACATAGACTTTGCCCAGGAACACTTATAACCAATTAACTGACGAGCAGCTAAATATTCTAGCGAGCTAGAAACGTAAACTTATTTATCTGCTAGTTAATATAAGTGTATGCAAAAGAGTAGCTAAAAGTTGCATGTCCTATTATAAAAAATAATTTTATAGTATTTACATTTTAAAAATGTATAGTTAAAATAAAAAAGACTAAGAAATGTAATCTTAGTCTTTAATGTTATGAGATGTTGTGGATAACTTTCGAAAACTGACATCAAACTGACATTTTAATAATATAATCTAATGTAAAGATTAAAAATACTAGGATGTATGAAAAACCTAGGACTTGTTCGAGAACCTCCAAGTATAAAAAACTAAGGTATTTATATAGTGGCAGTATATAAGATGTACCCTTAGATATGACTTTTTAGACTATAAAAAGTTGTAAGGTTCTCCTTATCAATAATTTTAAGGAGGCATTTGTCATGCAAAAAAGAAAAGTAATAATTGATTGTGACCCAGGGATAGATGATTCTCTGGCGATTCTTCTAGCTGTAAACTCACCAGAGCTAGAGATACTTGGTATTACTACGTGTAGTGGTAATGTAGAAGCTAAAATGGGAGCAAAGAATGCTCTTAAAACACTTCAAATATGTTCTTCATTAAATATACCTGTATATAAAGGTGAAGACAAACCTTTAAAAAGAGCGCTTGTAACAGCCCAAGATACTCATGGAGAAGATGGAATAGGAGAAAACTTCTATGAAGATGTAGCTGAATATAAGATAAAGGAAAATGGAGTCGACTTTATAATAGATACCTTAAAAAATAATAAAGATGTATCTATTATAGCGCTAGGACCTTTAACTAATATAGCTAAAGCTATTATGAAGGATAAAAAGGCCTTTGATAACTTAGATGAGTTCGTATCTATGGGAGGTGCTTTTAGGATTCATGGAAACTGTTCTCCAGTTGCAGAATTTAATTATTGGGTAGATCCTCATGCAGCAGATTATGTTTACAAGAACTTACCAAAGAAAATTCATATGATAGGATTAGATGTAACTAGAAAAATTGTACTTACACCAAATATTATTGAGTTTATTAATCGACTTGATAAAGATATATCTAAGTATATAACAGAGATAACAAGATTTTATATAGATTTCCACTGGGAGCAAGAGGGAATAATTGGATGTGTAATCAACGATCCATTAGCTGTAGCCTACTTTATAGATAGGAGTATATGTAGTGGATTTGAATCTTATGTGGAAGTTGTAGATGATGGTATTGCTATGGGGCAATCAGTAGTTGATTCTTTTGATTTCTATAAAAATGATAAGAATGCAGTTGTATTAACTGATGTTGATGATAAGAAATTTATGTATATGTTTCTTAAAAGGTTATTTAAGGGATATGAAGGTGTAATAGATTCAGTAAAAGGAGTTATATAAGATGAAGAGTATATCTATCAAAAATATTTCATTAGTAGGTTTAGGAATAGCTATAAATGTAGTAGGTGCATTTATAGCATATACATTAAAATTACCAATATATCTGGATTCTATTGGAACTATACTTATTGCAGCAATATTAGGACCAAAATACGCGATGATATCTGGTGTTTTAGGTAGTTTAGTTAGTGGTATAACTTTTGATGTATATTCTCTATATTTTTCACCAGTACAGATAACGACAGGTCTTCTTTCTGGAATTATGTTTAAAAAAGGCTTATTAAATGGAAGAAAAACTCCATTAGGAACTTTTATATTTGTATTACCAACATCAATAATTAGTGCAATGATTGCTGCTGTGGTATTTGGAGGTGTAACATCTTCAGGTTCATCATACATTGTTCAGGCTTTAGAGGTACTAAGTATAGGCAATTTGTTCAGTAATATATTTTTAACTCAAATATTGACAGACTATATGGATAAGTTTATCGGTGTGGTTTTAGTTAATTTAGGCATAAATGCTATGCCAAAAAATTTAAGGACATCTTTTATAGCTAGCAAGTAAGTAAGGAGATAAAATATGGATAGATACAGTACGATAGAAAATAAAAATCAGAGAGAGATTGTTTTACTTAAGGGATTTCCATGCGTATGGGGTAAATGCTCTTTTTGTGATTATATAGATGATAATTCAGATATAGAAGATGAAATAAATAGTATAAACTTTGAAGTTTTAGAGAATATAACAGGAAAATACAAGGTTTTAGAAGTTATAAACTCAGGAAGTTGTTTCGAAATACCAAAGGCTACATTAATAAGAATAAAAAAGATAATAAAAGAAAAGAAAATAGAAAAATTATTCTTAGAAAGTCACTGGTGCTATAAAAATAAATTACAAGAGATGAGAGATTTTTTTGAAATACCTATAATATTTAAAATAGGAGTTGAGACATTTGATTATAATTTTAGAAATGTTGTTTTAAATAAAAATGCTAGATTTAAAAGTGTTGAAGAATTAAAGGAATATTTTGATTCACCGTGTATGCTTGTTGGAATTATGGGACAGACAAAAGAGATGATTGACAATGACATGGATATAATTTTAAATAATTTTAACCATGCAACTATAAATGTTTTTGTTAATAATACGACGGATATAAAAAGAGATGAAGAACTTGTAGCTTGGTTTATTGAAAAATATAAATTCATAGATGAAAATACTGATTTTGAAGTACTTTATAATAATACAGATTTTGGAGTTGGTGATTAATATATGCTAGTAGAAAATGTATCAGAATAAAATTATTCTGATACATTTTTTTGTATAAAAACAAAAATTGTTAAAAAATATAAAATTAATAAAATATATTTGCCATGATATGCTTATTAATGTATTATAATTACTATGTATAACTATTTTTAATAAAATTGTAAGACAAGAAATGTTGATAAAAAAACAAAGTAAAATAGGAAAACATTTACATAAAGAGTATTGAATATCAAAATTAAAAGACAAAAAGATAAAGACGTGACATATGGAGGATAGTATGAAAGGGAACGAAAGACTAGAAAAGTTTTTGCAACTTCAAAATAAAAATATTTCTTTTGAAAATATATCAAAAGAGATAGGGATTAGTCCAGTTACATTAAGAAGATTTTTAAACAAGATGGGTTATAAGTCTGAAAATGGTAAATATGTTTTGACATCAGAAATAGAAAAAAATGAAATTGTTAAAACTAATAAAAAAGATAATAAAGGTTTATTAAATAAAAGGGCAACTAAAAAAACAACTAAAAAAGAGATGCAAATATCATTTGATAATTTAGAAGAAAAATCAAAAAAGGCAAATAATTCTAAAAAGAATAATGTATCTAAAATAAAATCTAAAAAAGATAGGAAAATAAATATTACTCAAGAGGATTTAGATAAAATATGCGAGGTATATGACTGGTATTTAGAAGTAAAAGACTATAAATCAATGAAGCCTAGAAAAACTTCTAATAAAAAAGATGTAATTATTGAAGATAAAGAATTAAAAGATGTAAAGGGAACAAGTATAAAGGTAGATAAAAATACATGGGAAGAATTTGAAAGATTGTGTAGCAATTCAGAGTTTAGTAAACAACAAATATTAACACAAGCTTTGAAAGACTTTATGAAAGAATATAAACATTTATTATAGTAAATATTTTTTATTATAAAATATGCTAATTAAATAGATGCAAAATATGAGGTGCATAATAATATGAAAAATATACTAAAAATATTACTACTAATAATAACAATAATAGGATTAGTAGCATGTAAAGGAAATAAAATACAAAATAATGGCGAAGTACTTTTAAATGGTTCATTAGTAAAAAAAGACGAGGCTAAAGCTTTACAAATTGAGGCATTTGATGAGTATACTAGGGATTCTAATGGAGTTGTTGTAAATAGAGTAGAAAACATAGCAAACTTTGATGTATCTAATATCTGGATAGTATACAATGAATTAGATAAAGAAGGCAAGATTATTTCAGAATCGAAAATGTTTTTAGATATGACTTTAAATCCAGGAGATATTTTCAATGCTAGTTTTAAATTAAAGGAGTCGGGAGAGAATATAAGTATTACTTCTTATGAATATATGACTTCTGAAGAAGATGTTACTATTAATTTAAAAGATGGTAGTGTGTACTCAGTTAATATTGATGATAAAGAAGAAGATAGTAGCCCTTACGAAGTTTTAGCTTTTTCAGATGCAAAAAAAGTTGATGATGCAGATGATGGAGATACTTACATTGTAAAGGTGAAAAATAACTCTTCAAAAAGTCTAGGAAATATAACTTTGAAAATAGGAGAAATTAATTCAAAGAAAGAATATATAGGTGTAAATCATGAGTCTTCATACTCAGCTTTAAAACCATTACAAGAAGCTGAAATTATGATAAAAGTATCAAATCATACAGAGAAAATAAAAGTAATAGGTTATGTTTATGATGATATAGATGAAAAATCAAATATTGATATTGATTTAACATCTCATAAAGCTCAGATAAATAAAAACTAAGATATATTTGATTTAAAAATAGTATAATATTTGTGTTTATCACGAATAATAAGTTATATCTTTATAAGGGGGTATAAATATGAATGATGATAAGCACAATCAATATGAATTGGATTATGAGCAGTTAAATTCACTATTAGCTAATCCAGAGTTTGCTAGTTGGTATTTTGAAAAAATGTCAGACAAGACAAATGAAGATGTGAGTATAAGTGATTTTGTTGATATACTAACAAATTACTCAAATAATCAATTACAATAAGAATAAAACAATAAGATGGCATGATTAATGTAGCTTTATAATATATTAAATCATGCCTTTTTAATTTTTGTATTAAAATATAATAAATAAAGAGTTATAATATATTTTAAGAAGCAATAATGGGAGGATAACATGAAGATATTAGTAGTTGAAGACAATAAAAAGCTCTTAGAAGGTATAGTAAAAGAAATCAGTAGTCACTTTCAATGTGAAAGCTGTGAAGATGGAGAAGAGGCTTTATATTTGATAAAACAAGATATATATGATCTAGTAGTATTAGATTTAATGCTACCAAATCTAAATGGATTAGATATATTAAAAAAAATGAGAGATAATTACATAGATACACCAGTGATAATTTTAACTGCAAAAGAATCATTAGATGATAAGGTTGGAGCATTCTCAATAGGTGCAAATGATTACCTAACGAAACCATTTTATATGGAAGAATTAATAGCGAGGATATATGCAATATTAAGAACTAATGGAAAAATAAATGATAAAAATAGTTTAGATTTTAAAGACTTACACTTAGATCTTAGTAAAAAGAGAGTATTCATAAATGGAGATGAAATAAATCTTCAAAATAAACAATTTGGCTTGTTGGAATACTTCTTATTGAATAAAGGTACAATTTTATTAAAAGAACAGATATATGATAGAATATGGGGAGTAGAATCAGATGCTACTATTGAAATTGTTGAGGTCTATGTAAGTAATTTAAGGAAAAAATTAGGGAAATACGGATATGATAAATACATAAAGACTAAACGTAAGGTAGGATATATGTTTGATGATAAATAAAAATGTATTTACTGATACAAAGCAAAGATTAATAAAAATAAATTTACTTGTTGTTGGGGGATTTTTACTGATATTTTCAATTTTTATATTCTTCTATTTTAAAGAACTTACATATACTAATATAGATAGTAAAATAGAGGAAGAATTAGAATCAATAAGTGTACAATTTAATAGAAGTTCAATGTTTAATCCTATTATTCTTGAAGATCCAAGAAATATGGTTTATGTATATGAAAATGGAACAATAAGATATTATACTGAAAATAGATATTTTGAAAATATCTATCCTGAAATAAATAATTCTAAAAAGGATACTTTCTTTACATGGTTGAATAATGGTTATACATTTAGAGTACTTAATTTAAATATTGGAAAATACACTATTGAAATAATAAGAAATATAGATTCTGAAATAAGTTCATTAAAACAACTTGTGTTTTCACTGATTATAGGAATATTAATATCATTAATAGTAGCGTACTTTATAGCTATATATCTTACAAAAAAAGCATTAGTTCCTATAGAAACTGCATGGAATAATCAGGCTAAGTTTATACAAGATGCCTCACATGAGCTCAGAACACCAATTTCTATAATATCATCAAAACTAGAAGGTATGTTAAAACATCCAGAAAATACAGTAAATGATGAAGTTGAGACAGTAGCTGATGCTATGAGAGAAACAAGAAGAATGAAAAAGATTATAAATGATTTATTATCACTTACTAAGGAAGACTATATATCAACAATGAATTTTGAAAATATAGATATAGAAAATGTTGTATATGAAATATATAGAGATTATGAAGAAATAGCAGAAATGCAGGATAAAAAGTTTATTTTTAAGAGTGAATTAGAGAATAAAATAATAGTTACGGATAAAAATAAATTAAGACAATTAGTTTTAATTTTTGTAGATAATGCATTTAAATACACTAATGAGTACGATGGTATATTCATAAATCTTAAGGAAGAAGATAATAATATAAAATTGTCTATAAAGGATACTGGTATAGGAATCAAGGAAGATGAAATAAAATATGTTTTTGATAGATTCTTTAGAGGTGATGATGTAAGGAGTCAAGATATAGATGGCTCAGGAATTGGACTTTCTATAGCTAAAATGCTTAGCATTAATTTGAAATATGAAATTAATGTTGATTCTAAGGTTGGAGAATATACAGTATTTGAAATAAAAATACCTAAGGTTAAAAAATAAATTAAAAAAATTTGATTTGTTAGATAATTCATGGGTATAATTGTATTAACAAAATTTAGAGATTTTTATAAAATATAATAACTATATTAAGAAAATATCATAATATAATTATAGAGAAGAACTAGGAGGAAATTAATATGGCTAAAATAATAAAAACATCAGAATTCAGAAGTGAAGTAGAGGAAAAACAAGGAGTAGTTGTAGTAGACTTTTTTGCAACTTGGTGTGGGCCTTGTAAAATGTTAGCACCAGTATTTGAAGCATTAGGTACAGAAATGGATGGTAAGGCTAAGTTCTTTAAATTAGATGTAGACCAAAGTTTAGAAATAGCTCAACAATTTAGTGTATCAACAGTTCCAACAATGATAATATTTAAGGATGGTAAAGTAGTAGACAAAATGATAGGATTTATACCTAAGGAACAAATAAAGGCTAAGGTTGAATCTTACTTATAAAAAATGATAGGTGATATTATGAGATATGATATAGCGATAGTAGGTACTGGACCTGCAGGATTATCAGCAGCTATAAATGCCAAAATTAGAAATAAAAATATTATAGTATTTGGAAATGAGAATTTAAGTAATAAGCTTACCAAAGCACCTTCGATAGACAACTATTTAGGGTTTTATGATATAAGTGGAGTAGATTTAAAAGATAAATTTTTGGAACATGTAAAAAGTTTAGATATTGAGATATGTGAAAAAAGAATAAATAACATTTACTCTATGGGTGATTACTTTGCATTAATGTCTAGTGATTCTATGTACGAAGCAACTACAGTTATATTAGCAACTGGAGTAGAATATGGTAAGCCTATTAAGGGTGAAGAAGAATTTCTAGGTAAAGGAGTAGGGTATTGTGCAACTTGTGATGCTCCTTTATATAGAGATAAAAAAGTAGCTATAATAGGATACAATAAAGAATCAGAAGAAGAAGCTAATTTCTTAAGTGAAATTGCATCTAAAACTTATTTTATACCAATGTATAAAAATGAATCATTAATGAGAGGTAATCACGAACTAGATACTTCAATAGAAGTTATAAATGATAGACCTATTCAAATACAAGGAGAAACTCTTGTAAATAAAGTATCTTTCAAAGAGAAGGATATTGATGTAGATGGAGTTTTTGTAATAAAAGATAGTGCCTCATTAAAATCCCTTGTACCTGGTCTTTATACTGATGGGCCTCACGTAATAGTAGATATTAATATGAAGACAAATATAGAGGGATGCTTTGCTTGTGGTGATTGCGCAGGAAAGCCGTACTCGTATATTAAGTCGGCAGGTCAAGGTCAAATTGCTGCATTAAATGCAGTATCTTATTTAGATAAGTTAAAAATGGAAGCAAGAAAAAAAGAAAAATTAGAGCAAAAATAAATATAGATAATTAAGTTATTTTAAAAGATGTAAAGATAAATTTTAAAAAATTTACTTTATATCTTTTTTTATTTATTTTTTAAGATATTTTTAATAAGCCTTGATAAAATTAATTAAGAGTATTACACTTTAATTAAGTAAATACTTAACTAGAAGAGGTGATACATGGAAAATATAAGTAAAGTATTTAAGGCCTTAAGTGATGAAACTAGACTTAATATATTAGTCTTAGCATCTAAGAGAAATATATGCCAAAAAGGAATATCTAAGTTTCTAGGCATATCAGATTCAGCTGTATCACAACATATAAAAATACTTAAAGAAGCTGGAATACTTAAGGGTATTAAAGAAGGTTACTTTGTATTTTATAGTGTTGATAAAGAAGCTTTTAATCAATGTGTATCATTTATTAATTTTATTAAAGGAGATCCAATAGATATTTTTATCGAAAATGAGAATTTAAATTCTATAAATAATATTGGATGTAAGAGTAATTGTAAATCAATAAATAAGTGTTGTAAAAAGGGAGGATTTTAAAATGAAAATTTGTGTACCAGTAGAAGCAAATAAAGGATTAGAAAGTAAACCTTATGGACATTTTGGATCAGCACCATTATTTGTAATTTGTAACTTAGAAAATCAAGAAGTAACTGAAATAAACAACCAGGATTTACATCATGAGCATGGAAAATGTCAACCATTAAAGGCATTACAAGGTAATGTTGTTGATGCAGTTATAGTAGGAGGAATAGGGCAAGGTGCTATAATGAAATTAAATTCTATGGGTGTTAAAGTATATAAATCACAAGGGAATACAATAAAAGAAAATATTGAGCTATACAAAGAAAATAAACTGGAAGAATTCCCATCAAATCATACTTGCTCTCATGATGGTTGTGGGCATCATTAAGGAATATAACATTTTTAATTTATAAAAATGAGTAAATAACTAGTATATAAATGGATTTGTTATATTTGAATGTACTATAATTTACTGACATTCAACTGACAAATCCATTTATTTTACAAACTTACTGACATTCAACTGACATTACTGACAGTATCATTTAAACATTAAATTTGATATGTTATCACTCGCTTTTGTATCCATTTCTTTTAATACATGGCTATATCTATTTAGTGTAATTTGTATATCTGTATGGCCAAGCCTATTTGAAATAGTTTTAAAGTCTGTTCCACTTAATACTAAGAAAGTAGCATGAGTATGCCTTAAATCGTGCATTCTTATATATCTAATACTATTCCTTTTAGTAAAACTTTTCCAACGTTCTCTCAGCGAAGCTGGTATAAATGGAGTTAATTTACTATTTAAACATACTAAATCTTCATACTCTAGTATCGAAGACAATCTATATTCATTATGTTTAGATTTCCATTTTTTTAATTTATTCATTAATTCTTGTGGAGCAGAGATAGTTCTAATAGAGCCTTTTGTTTTAGGCTGCTTAAATTTAATTTCATTCTTAACATATATTAAAACTTGATTAATACTTATAGTATTATTTTTAAAATCAATATCTTGCCATCGAAGACCACAAACCTCTCCAGTTCTTAATCCCATAGTTAACATTAAGAGTATGGGTATTTCGATATTTGTTCCTTCTAATTTATTTATTACATTTTTAACTTCATCCTTGTCGTAAACTTCAAAAGATTCTCTACTTTCTCTTAGAGCAGGTGGATTTTTGACAAAATGACAAGGATTTTCGTTTATTTCTTTTAATCTATATGCTTCGTTAAGCACAGCTTTTACAACACCTGTTATAGGTTCAGCTCCACTTTTGGTGTATTTAGCAAACATAGCATTTATAAAAGATTGTAGCATCGAAGGAGTAACATCTTTTAATTTTGTATCTTTGAAAAAAGGTTCTAAATTAACTTTAATAGTACTTTCTCTTCTATACAAAGTTGTAGGAGAGAAATTTTTAGATGGATCTTCATGATATTTTTTATATCTCTCGACAAATGTAATATCTTTACTTATAATAAATTTATTATTATTTATAGAACTTTTTAAATCTATTAAGTGTTTTTCTGCTTCTTTTTTTGTATCATACTTAGCTAAACTTTTTTGTTTTAATTTCCCATTTTCACCTATATATTCAAGATAAACATTGTAGTTATTTCCTCTTTTTCTTATAAAAGAACTTTTTATATTAGTCATGGTTAACACCTCTAGATGTTATAGTTTTTATAAGTTTATTTCTATTTTTACAACTTTCCCTAATATTCCTACATAGCCAGTTTCTATGTCGGATACTGGGAAAAACATAGGAGGATAATTTGGATTCTCGCTTTGTAAAACTAATCCATTTTCTTGTCTGTAAACCCTTTTTAATGTAGCTTCATCACCGTTTACCCTAACAGCCATTATATCGCCATCTTTTTCTAAAAAATTTTGTTTTTTTATTCTTACTCGGTCTCCTTCGTAAATTCTAGCATTTATCATGCTATCACCCTTAACTTGTAAGTAAAAGTAATTCTCCCCTTGCATTAATTCCTCCTGATGCACATACTCGTAGTCTATTATATTTTCTTCGGATAAAATAGGAACTCCGGCTTTAATAACCCCTAAAACTGGTATTTTCACCATTTCACTTTCATGTATCTTTTTTAAAAATTTAACATCACCCTTTAAATTAAATAAGTCAGCATCATCAGTTTTTTTGTCAGGAACTAAATATTCTAGAGAAACACCGAAGAAATTAGCGAATTGTTTTAATAACCCTATTTCTGGCATTTGCTTGTCGTGCTCGTACCTACTTATAGAACTTTTCTTTAAATGAAACATATTAGCTAATTCCTCTTGAGTCAACCCTTTTAATTTCCTTTGCTCTTTAAATCTTTTTCCAAATGTATCCACAAATTATTACACCTCCTATGAATATTATATAAAAAGTTGCGTAATAATAAATAAAAGTTACGTAACGAAAAACTTTTTTACAAAAAATGTTGACAAGTTGTTTTTGATGTAATATTATTAAAACATAAAGTTGCTTAGATGGTAACAAAAAAGAAAATGTAGAAAAAGGTGATGCAATGACAAAAACAGCCAAAGAGTTAAAAATGTTGAGGATAAAACATGAAGTATCACAAGAGTACTTAGCTCAACAATTAGGTGTAACAAAAGCTTCATATAGCAGGAAAGAAAATGGTAAAATAACATTCTCTTTAGAAGATGTAAAGAAGCTGAAAAAAGTATTTAAATTGACAACAGAAGAAGTAGAAAAAATTTTTTTTTAAATCAAAAGTTGTTTTCAACTAAACTTAGTTTAACCAAAGGCGATTAATAAAAACAGAACATATTGGAGGTAATGAAAATGAATGGAATAATTACAATGTCGAATGAAAATATAGTAAACATGACAAGTGTAGAAGTTGTAAATTTAATAAACAATTTTAGAGAAGAAGAAGGAAATACAATTAAAAAAGAACACAAGACATTAATGAGAGATATAAGAAATGAAATTGGCGCTTTAAAAGAAGTTGGGATAATAAACGAGAACAATTTTGTACCCGTTAAATATATAGATGCTAAAGGTGAAGAAAGACCTTGTTACAAAATGAACAAAGCAGGAATAATGCAGATGTTAAATAAAGAAAGTGCATTAGTAAGATATAAAACACAACAGTATATAGAAGTATTAGAAAATAAAATAAATCAACAGCATAAGCCTTTAACTACTATGGAACTACTAGAGTTAGAATTCAAGGCTATAAGGGAGCAAGATCAGAAAATAAAAGAAGTTAAGCAAGAATTAGATGAATTTAAGTTAGATATACCTTTATTCCAGGTTGAATGCAAAGAACTTCAAGCTGAGGTAAGAAAAAAAGGTACTAAATGCTTGGGTGGATATAAGTCTGTAGCTTATAAAGATAACTCTTTAAGAGGCAAAGTTTACGCAGATATACAGAGACAATTAAAAAGAGAGTTTGGAATAGAAAGATATGAAGCTATTAAAAGAAGTCAGTATGAGGTAGCTATAAAAATAGTTTCAAACTATAAACTACCTTTAGTATTAGAAGAAGAAGTAAAACTAAAAAATAATCAATTAGCATTTGCATAAGGGAGGATAAATAAAATGAGTAAAAAAGTTAAAACAACAAACACAAATATGGAGATAAAATGTACTACTCATTTAGTAGTAGATATAAATAGCTTTAGATTTATATTCGATGAAGAAATGCCACACTGAATAACTATTTTAGATTGTACAAATGGAGAAGATTTCGAATCTGTAGATGAAATAAATGGTGAAAATGTCTGCTCAATAAGAACGTTAGAAGATCTAAAAAGAGTGGCTGTTAATTGGTATTTTGATAATGTTGAAGTTGTAGAAGAAATAGATATATAAACGTAAAGAGGAGGTACATATGAAAAAAGTAATGACAGCAAAAGACATACAAGAAATATTAGGAATATGTGAAAAAACTGCTTACGACTTAATTAGACAAGCTTTAGTAACAGGAAGCATGTTTAAAGTCATTAAAGTAGGTAGATTATATAAAATCCCTTCTCAACCATTCTTTGACTGGTTGGATTCATGGGAAGGTTGTTAAAGGAGGTTATGCAATTGAACATACTTATACTTCAATCTTTTGTAAAAGATTTTGAACATAGAAAAGATGAATTAAATTTTAGATTCGATTTATTAAAAGCATATAGAAAGATGGTGAGTTAAATGGATCAACTAAAAAAAGTAAGACAATTGAGAATTGAGGCTTACAATGAATATTTAAATTTCAAGTCTAAAATGGCTAATGACAGAACAATGTTTACTGAGGATAAAGAGCTATTAGTCAAAGCAGCATATGAGAAATATAAAGAAATTGAAGCGGAGGTAGATGCAATAGAAGATATGATTGAACTTGAAATATTAGAAAGGGACACCATACAGAGTATGAAATGTCCCTACTAAATAAAAGCCACTGCAATGGCCCTTATGCAAATAGACTAATTAAATTATATCACAAATAATTTAGAAAATAAACTGGAGGATTAAATATGGAAAAAACTATAAGTTTGTATGAATTATCTAATGATTTATTAGAGTTAATGGATATAGAAGATTGTGAGATTAATGAAGAAGTTAAATCTCAAATAATAGAGCAGATAGAAACTATGATAGAAGCTAAATCAGAAAATATAATAGCAGTTATAAAAAATTATGAAGCAACTGTAAATGCAATAAAAGAAGAAGAGAAAAGATTAGCTACTAATAGAAAAGTTATAGAAAATAAAGTTTCAAGACTTAAGGAGTATACAAAAGAATGTTTAGAAAAAACTGGTAAAAAGAAAGTTGAAACTAAATTAGGGAATATAAGTTTAAGAAAGAAGCCTGTATCAGTAATTATAGAAGATGAATCATTAGTTCCAGAACTATATAAAACAGTCAAAGAAGTAGTAACAGTTGATAAAAATACTATAAAAGATTTCCTTAAAAAAGGTATGGAAATAGAAGGGTGTAGACTATCAGAAGAAGATTATAACTTAACTATAAAATAGGTGATTGTAATGGGTAAAATTATAGATTTAATAGGGCAAAAATTTGGAAGGTTAACAGCTGTAGAATTTTCACATGCAAATAGAACGAAATACTATTGGAAATTTAAATGTGACTGTGGTAACGAAATAATAACAAGGGCAGATACAGTAAAGAATGGGAGAGTTAAAAGTTGTGGTTGTTTAAATGAAGAACAACTCAGAAGTTATAAAAATAAAGAAAAACTTTTAAGAGCTGCTAAGATGGATTGCTATAAAAACACAAAAATATGTACGCTTAAATCAAAGTTAGGAAGTACTAATAAAAGTGGTTACAAGGGTGTTTATTGGGATGAAAGCCATAAAAAATGGAGAGCTCAAATTAATATACAAGGGAAACGATACCATTTAGGTAGACATAGTAGGTTAGAAGATGCGATAAAAGCTAGGAGAGAAGCCGAAGAAAAATATTTTAAACCATTGATAGAAGAATACGAAAATGGAGGACAAATAAATGAATAATACAGTAGTAAAACAAAGTGCATTAACATTAGCAGAGTTTACAACAGAAACTGGACAGGTGTTAACAGCTGATACAGTTAAGAACTATTTAGTAAGTGGAAATGGAGCAGTAACAGATCAAGAAGTATTAATGTTTATAGAATTGTGTAAGGCTCAACATCTTAATCCATTTATAAGAGAAGCTTATCTTATCAAGTTTGGAAGTTCTCCTGCAAATATAGTAGTTGGCAAAGATGTATTTGTTAAAAGAGCACATAGAAATCCTGATTATGAAGGTATGAGAGCTGGAATAGTTGTAGCAACAAAAGATGGAGAAATAAAAGAAAGAGAAGGTAGTTTAAAAGCTCCAGGAGAGGAATTAATCGGTGGGTGGTGCGAAGTATATGTTAAGAACAAAAAACATCCTATAAAGTCACTGGTTAGCTTAGAAGAGTATAGCAAATCACAAGCAACATGGAAACAAATGCCTATGGTTATGATTAGGAAATGTGCAATAGTAACTGCATTAAGAGAAGCATTCCCAGAAGATTTGGCAGGTATGTATGATAGTGCAGAAATTAAAAATGTACCTGATAAATTACCAGAAAAAGAAGTAAAAGTTGGATACGCTACAACTGGTCAAAAACAAGGAATCATGAAGTTAGCATCAATGAAAGGTTTATATGACTATGAGACCCCTAAGGATATAAGCAAGATGCAAGAATTTTGTGAGAGTAACGGATATTGTTTAAAAGAACTTAAATTTGATGAAGTAGATATAATACTAGATTTACTTTTTAAATATGAACCTAAAGAAGAAGTGGTAATAGATACAGAGTTTAAAGAAGTAGCCGAAGACGATGGACAAGTAACTTTAGAGGTGTAATATGCAAGTGATATACATGACAATATTAGCAGATGCTCTAGTGATAACTGGAGCCTGCTACTTAATAAAAAAGATATGTAGCAGATAAGAGCAGGTGAGATTATGAGTGATAATAAAAAATACTACTATTTAAAACTTGTAGATAATTTCTATGAACGTGATGAGATGATAATACTCGAGAGTATGCCGGATGGATATATGTACTCAAATATACTTTTAAAACTATATCTTAGAAGTTTAAAAAATAATGGTAAATTACTTTTTAATGATAGAATTCCATACAATGCAACAATGCTAGCGAATGTAACTAGATTCCCTGTAGCGGTTGTTGAAAAAGCAATAGCTATTTTTAAAGAATTAGGCTTAATTGAAGTCCTAGATAATGGAGCTATTTACATGTTAGATATACAAAATTTTATAGGCAAAAGTAGCACAGAAGCTGATAGAAAACGACTTTATAGAAATAAGATAGAAGAAGAAAAAAAACTCATTGGACAAATGTCTGGACAAATGTCCGACAAAACTCCACCAGAGATAGAGATAGATATAGATATAGATATAGAGAAAGAAAAAGAAATAGATACAGATATAGAAAAAAGTAACTATATAGGTAGCCAAGAAAATTTAAAACAATTCAGTAAACTATATGAACAAAATATAGGTCTTATAAATGGAGTTACTGGAGAATGGCTTATAGAAATATCTGAGCAAATAGAA
>CABIVQ010000052.1:20601-20737 GCA_902362365.1 Clostridiaceae bacterium
AACGATAGATGCTTATTTAAAAGCAAAAAGCTACTCTAAGAATTTTAGCGAGATTAGAGCAGCTAGACAAAATTCTATTATGTTTTTAGGACAAGTAGGTTCTGGAAAAACACACTTATCTATGGCTATAGCTAAT
>CABIVQ010000053.1 GCA_902362365.1 Clostridiaceae bacterium
ATCTCCACAATTTAATGATTTAATAACTACATTATCTACATGAGTTCTCATTTCCTTCGGAACTCTATGCCACATTCTTTTTTTTAAATTCATTATACTTATCTAATAGTATTTCTTTTATTGTTATCTTCTTTTCTGCATTTGTTCTCACATCATTATTATACATCAAAACTTATCCACAAGACCATTTTTTATAATACCTTAGTATATAAAAAAAGTTACTCAAAAAGAGTAACTTAAATCTAGCCTAATAATTTAATGTTTCGTGTAAAAGTATACACTTGACATTAATACTAAGTTTAAAACAAAAAGTATTGTAATGTACCCTTTGGCAACTGGCTGACATAGTTAATAACCTTAGTCCCTATAGCTTTGTGTCCCTAGATTTCCCTAGGTTTACCTATTTAATTTATACATTATTCTACCATTTATATCATTTTTTAGCAATTAAATTATACATTTTTTGATAAATTTATTTTTTAATCTATAACGTATTCTTTATATTCTAAATTTCACCATAAATTTAGTAGATATTAGCTATAATTAAACACAATATTTTTAACCATTTTTTTCCTAATAAAAAATTATTGATATGAGTATTTGTGTATATTATACTGTAAAAAACAAAAGATTTAGAAAGGATTAAATTTATGATAAAAACAATAAAACTTGAAAAGAAGGGACTAGATAATATAAAATTGCTATCTGGTGCACAATTAAAATATATCGCCTTCTTATCTATGTTAATTGACCATGTAAACAAAGCTTTAATATATCCTATTTTAGATGGAGGATTACTTTTAGAAATAAGTGATTTTTTTGATGTTATTGGAAGAATTGCATTTCCTTTATTCGCATTTTTCATTGTTGAAGGATTTTTCAAAACAAAAAGTCGAAAAAAATATCTTGCAAACTTATTAATATTTGCAGTTATATCAGAAATACCATTTGATATGTTTTTCTCCCGCACATTTTTTAATACAAGAGCAAACAATGTTTTATTTACTTTAGCATTATCTCTTATAACAATATGGATTATAGACATACTAAAAAGTAAATTAAAAAATAAACCTAGTATTTTATGGTATTTCTCATCAGTAGTATTAATTCTTATTTCATCATTTATATCTATGCAATTTGGATTAGACTACGAGCATTACTCAATAATAATCGTCTACTTATTTTATATTTTCTATAATAATCTTGTTATAGGTTGTGCTCTTGGATACCTTACTTTAATTAAAACACTTTGGTCTATACTAGGGTTTGGTCTTGTTCTTACATATAACGGAAAACGTGGTAATCAAAATAAAATTATAAATTATTGGTTTTATCCTGTTCACCTTCTTATATTAGGAATATTAAGAATGTATTTTAAAATCTAAAAAAAGAGATTAGGCAAAACCTAATCTCTTTTTTTAGTATGTCAATTTCTTATCTTTTAATTCAAGTATGACATCTGATTTTTTTGCTAATTCCTTGCTATGAGTGACAACAATTACACATTTTCCCTGTTGATGAGCATTCTTTTTTAATATTTCTATAATCTCATCTTCTGTATCGCTATCTAAATTTCCCGTTGGCTCATCTGCTAGTATTACTGGTGAATTTGCTGCAAGAGTCCTTGCAATTGCAACTCTTTGTTGTTGTCCACCTGATAATTTTAATACATTTCTATTAATTTCATCATCCTTTAATCCCAAGTCATTCAATATTCTTTTATCAGCCTTTGAATTAACGATTCTTATATTTTCTAAAGGTGTCATATAATCAATTAAATTATAGTTTTGGAAAATCAATGAAATATTATTTTTTCTATGATTTTCATATCCCTTTGCTTTTATATCTTCATTATTATATAATATTTGTCCGCTACTAGGTTCATCTAGACCTGCTAATAAAGATAGTAGGGTTGTTTTTCCTGAGCCTGAAACTCCTAAAATAGTGTAAAACTTTCCTTTTTCAAATTCTATACTTACATCATTTAAAACTTTTTTTCCATTTTTATATGAATAGTTAACCTTATTTAATGCTAAAATTGACATTTGTCTTCCTCCTAGCTCATTTTTGACAATATTTCTTTTGGTTTTAATTTAATTATCGATCTTGAAGATATCATTACTGAAGTTATAATTATAGCTGTTCCTATTAAATAAACATATGCAACTTCTTTCAATTCTACATCTACATCAATTTCATCTGCAGTTTGAGTTGCTAAAGAACTATTTGCATCAGCTCCTAAAGAGAATCCCCCAAATCCTTGTTGAACTTCTTGTATAGCTTGTTTGCTGGCTTGGCTAACTATTGCATTGCCCATACTTTGTGAGATTGCTTTGCTTGAGAAGAAAGAAGCTCCAAAAGCTATAGTAGCTATAAGCAGTAATTCTATGATATATTGTGAAATAATTTTGAACTTTGGAACTCCTACAGAAAGTAATATTCCTGTTTCATGCACTCTTCCTTGAATCCAAAATGCTAAAACTAGTGAAAGTATTATTATACCAACTACAATCGCTCCTATTAAAATTATATTTATAATTTTTTCCATAGCATCAAATGATTTTGATAATGCTAAAAAAGTATCTTCACTTTTTAATATTGTATATAAACTCCAGTCTTCTGAAATTTTATTAAGACTTGAAATTACGTCATCTACATTTTTGCTAGTGTTATATACAGCGCTTGTATATTGAATTTGACCATCTGAATATCCATATAAAGTTTTTAAAGTGTTTATATCTGATATTATAAGATTTTCTGGAATTTCTAACTGACTTCCTTCTCTTTTTGTGTTTTCACTTTCAAAGATACCTACAATTTCAAGGTCATATTCATTTGGTGAATCACTAGTTGCTCTGTAATCTACAGTATTTTTTGTTCCTTTTATTTTATCTCCAACTTTTAATTTATTTTTTTCAGCTAAAGCCTTGTGTATCAATACTTTATTTTTATCTGTTGCTACAAGGTGTCTTCCTTCTACTAGTCTTAGTGATTTGCTTGTAAATTTAGTATCGTATTGTGTTGATGTATGTCCTTCTACTGAAAAAAGATGTTTGTATTCTTCTTCATTGTATTGAATCATATTATTTGCAGGGTCAACACTGCTTATGTTCTTAAAGTCCATTCCTGAACCGCCAATTATACCATCATAATTTTTTATTCCATCCACTTTAGATATTTTATTAACTAAGCTTTCTGGAATTAGTCCATCAAAGTTTGTAGCGAGATTTGTTTGAAGTTCAAATATGTTTGAAATACCTTTATTTGAATCTTGTCTTGCTACTGTTGCTGCTTTTTTGATAGAAATTCCACTTAAAACAGCTGTTGCTATACCAAATAATATAAATAACATTATAAGACTTTTCTTTTTCTTTCTTGTTATATATAAAATTGATCTTTTAAATGCATTCATTGTTTTCCTCCTCTGTTTGATTTTCTAAAAATATTATAATTTGCTTATGTGAAATATTTATGAAACTTTAAAATAAAAATTACTAAGTTTCTAAAGTGGATCCTATACAGTGGACACGATAAAAAAACGTGTCTACTTGTATAAGATTTATTTTTATATAAAATATTTATAAAGGAGTTGATTTTTTATAAGTAAAAAATATCTTCAAGTAAAGAAATTAAGGAATTATCTATAATCATATGAAATATGAGATTGATTGTAAAAATTGTAATACATTTGAAGAGTTGCAGATTTTAGTAGATGACTATATAGATTATTATAATAATTTCAGATAACAATGGAATTTAAAAAAGCTGACTCCTATTCAATTTAGAAATCAGCTTTTGATGGCGTCTTAGCCATGTGTTTTTTCTTTTGTCCTTGACAAGGGGGCCACTTTATTCAAACTTAGTAGTTTCTTATTATTTGGGTATACACATAGGTCTTTGCGTAATTGGATCAGAAATTACTATACTATCTACTCCAAAAACATCTCTTAACATGTCTTCATTAAATACATCCTCTACTTCTCCTTGAGAATATATATTTCCTTGTTTCATACAAACAAGATTATGAGCATATCTAGCCGCATGATTTAACTCATGTATAACTATAACTATTGTTTTCTTAGTTTTATTATTTAAATCCTTTAATAATTCTAAAATCTCTATTTGATGAGCCAAATCCAAATATGTTGTAGGCTCATCAAGCAAAAGAACATCTGTATCTTGAGTTAAAGCCATGGCAATCCACGCACGTTGCCTTTGTCCCCCTGATAAAGAATCTAACTGTCTATTTTCAAAATCTTCAAGACCAGTTGCTCTAATTGCCCAATTAACCATTTCTTCATCTTTTTGAGACCTTGTGCCAAATATGCTTTTATATGGATTTCTACCAAAATAGCAAAGTTCTTTTACTGTTATCCCTTCTGGTGCTATTGGGCCTTGTGGCAATATAGCCAGCCTTTTAGCTAATTCCTTTGGTTTATACTCATGTATAGATACATTATCTAATAATACACTTCCTTCTTTAGGTGTTAATAATCTACTCATACCACTAAGTAACGTTGACTTACCGCAACCATTTGCACCAATTAAGATAGTAATTTTACCTTTTGGTATAGATAAATTTATATTGTTAACTATTTTTTTGTCTTCATATCCTAAAACTAAATCTTTTATATCTAAACTCATTATTATCACTACCTTTCTAATTAGCTTTTTTTCTTAATAATAAATATAAGAAATATGGTGCTCCTATAATAGCTGTTACTATTCCTACTGGTATTTCCATTGGAGATATTATAGTTCTACCTATAATATCTGAAATTACTAAAAGATTTGCACCTATAAGTCCACTTAGTGGAATAACTAACCTGTGTTTATATCCTACTAAAGTTTTTGCTATATGTGGCGCTATAAGTCCCACAAAACCTATAGTTCCACTTACACTTACGCTGCTAGCTGTAAGTATTATTCCTATTAATAAAAGTCCAACTCTTAATAAAAGTATATTTTCTCCTAAGTTTATGGCTACTTTATCACCTAAAGATAAAATATCTATTTTATTAGCTAAAATTATAGCTAATGGTACAAAGATTGCTACATAAGGAATTAATATTTGAACCTCATCCCAATATCTTCCCCATACACTACCTGTTAACCAAAGAAGTATTGTTTGCACATTGGCTGAATTACTTATATTCAAATATTGAATACCTGCATCAAATAATGCACTCATAGCTATACCCATTATAACTATACTTGTATTTTTAAAATTAGTCTTTTTAGTTAGTAAATAAATAATAATACCTACCATAAGTCCGCCAATCATAGCTGCTATAGATATACTACTTTTTAAGTTAAGACTTATGACAAGACATGCAAAAAAACCTGCTCCTTTTCCTATTCCTAAAACATCAGTTGAAGCTAGAGGATTTCTAAGAACACCTTGAAAAATAGCTCCTGCTATAGCCAAACTCATTCCCACTATCATAGCTATTAGCAATCTAGGAATTCTATATTCAAACACAATAAAAGAATATCTAGAACTGGAGTAATTAAAAATTGCATCAAATACATTACTTATATTTAAAGATTTACTTCCAAAGAGTAAACTTATGAAAGATATTACTAATAGCATTACTATGCTTATTGTAAATATCAATGTATTTTTATTTTTCACTTACTCCACCTCTTTTCATTTCTTTATTAGCTAGGAATATATAAAATACTGCTCCTATAAATGATGTTACTGTTCCTACAGGTGACTCATAAGGATATTTTAAAAGCTTAGATATTATATCCGATAGTAAAAGTAAATTTGCACCATATATTCCACATAATATAAAGTTTTGTCTGAAGTTTCGACCTCCAAGTTTACTAATTATATGAGGTGTTATCAATCCAATAAAAGATATCGGGCCTGCTATTGCAACAGATGAACTTGATAATAAAATTACCACTATTGTAGCCACAGTCTTTGTTAACTTAACATTCTCACCTAAGCTAATAGCTACACTATCTCCCATTTTTAAAGTATCCATAGAATTAGATATTAATATCGTTAAAATTATAGATAAAATAAACCATGGTAATATAGCCATTATATGTATGAATTGTGCATGATGGACTCCTCCAATCATCCAAAATACTAAATCAGATGTTTTACTTTCATTAAATAACATTATAGACTTTGTTATAGAACTTAAAAATAGTTGTATACTTATCCCCACTAGTGTTATTTTTAGTGGAGATAAATTCTTAACGGTTCCAATTACATGAACAAATAATCCTATAACTCCAGCCCCTAAAAATGCACCTAATATTTTAGCCTTATATCCTAATAAAGGGAAAAATACCATTATTACAACTACCGATAATGTTGCTCCTGAATTTATCCCTAAAATTTGCGGTGATGCAAGGGGATTTCTAGTTAAATTTTGCATAATTAATCCTGAAATAGCCATAGATGCTCCTATTAATATGCAAAGTAATACACGTGGTAGTCTAACAGTTCTTATTATTAAATCTTGCTTGCTACCACTATAATTTATAATAGAATCAATAATTTCTTTTATTCCTATATGGCTCATTCCAATTAAAATATCTATTAATAATAACATTGCCACTGCAAATATACCTGCAAATGCAAATCCTATAAATTTACTCTTTTTTACACTATCCATATGAATAACCTTCTAGTTGTCTATTTATTTTCTAGTTATTTAATAACCAGCCTGACATTTCTTTTGTTAATGTATTTACAGAAATAAATCCTCTATATTGAGTCCATGGACCTCTTGCTACAGTTGTATATACTTTGTTATTTTTAACTGCATCTAATGATTTATATAACTGAGTATTTTTCCACTGTGTATATATAGTTGTATCTATATCATCTCTCATATAAACAATTATGTCTGGATTTATTTCAACTAATTGTTCTAAAGATAAAGATGCTTCTCTATCATCACTTTGAATTGCATTTTTAAAACCAGCTTTTTCTAAAACTTGTCCTACAAATGAACTTGAAGTATGTGCTGTATATTCATCGTTCTTTGGTGATACAGTTAATACCTCTTCATCGGATACTTTATCTTTCGCTTTATCTTTAACATCTGATAATACTTTTTCAGCTTCTTCTATTTTAGCTTTTGCTACATCTTCTTTACCAACAATTTCTGCAATAGTTTCAAAATTTTCTATGTATTCATCATATGAAGAATCAATACTATCTAATACTATTGTTGGTGCTATTTTGTTTAAATCTTCATATATTTCACTATGTCTGCTAGTATCTGCTATTATTAAATCTAAATCCATTGAACTTAATTCTTCTAAATTTGGTTCTTTACGATCACCTACTGATACATAATCTATTTTTTCACCATTTGTAACATCTGTTACTTTGTTAGATTCTCCATCATCAGCTATAGCCACTGGGTCTATATCTAAATTATGAAGAGAATCTAAAAATGATAATTCAAGTACTGCTATTTTTTTAGGCTTGCTATTTAATTTTGTAGTTCCTAATTTATGTTGTACAGTAATTTGATTATCACTGCTATTATTTTCTTTATTTGTACTATTATTTGTAGTACATCCAACAAGAGCTATACTGCTTAGTATTACACTTGTTATTAATATTTTTTACTTAACTTACCTAATTTCATTTTTAATATAATCCTCCTACATATATTGATAATCATTATCAATTAACTCATGTTATCATATATTTCTTTTACAGTCAATATTCATATATAATTTTATTTTTATAGTACTAAATTTAGTAAACATTATAAAAGCTCCTTTATTAGTAATGATAAAATTATCAAAACGTTAAGGAGCTTTTTTAATAAGTTACATTCTTTGATGTATTTGATTATCTCTACATATTTTATCTATATATATATCTTTTTCTACATCTATGAATACTTTTGCTATTACTTCATAAGCCTCTGCCCATGCATTTAATACTTCTTCTGTTGCCACGTCCCCTAGTACTTCTTTTATTGCTAATAGTAAATTTTTACCTACTATTGGATAATGTTCTGCTTTTACATTAGAATTTACATGAATGCTGCCTATTTTTTTTACTGCTGGTAATAATATTTCTAAATTATCTATATTTTGAGCTGCTGCTAATATTGTCATTGCTAATGCTTTTGGTTGTTCTCCAGATTCTTGTTTATCCATATTGAACATTTCTTTTACTTCTGGGTTATTTGTAAACATTGTTTTGTAGAAAGTTTTTGTTATTTCTAGTCCATGCTCTTTTAACACAGGTACTGTACTTTTTACGATTTCTATTGTTTTTTGATTTAACATACTTACTCTCTCCTATAATGCGTATTTTGTATAGATTTTTTATATACTAAAAATATACCCTGCTATGTTATATATAAACATTTTTATATCCTTTTTCAATTTTAAATTGTGTTAGCACAATTTTCACTATTCCAACCATGATAAGAATAATAAACATAATCCAGTAAATCCAGCGATTAAGCCATGTTGTTTCAGTGTGTGAGAAAAGATTTACCGAAAAAATATATCCATTAATTGGCTTTGGGTAAAGTGATAAAACTATAAGTATAAAGGAAAATAAATCTACCATTCCAAATAGCAAGTCATCAATTGTTACACCAAAATAATTTGATATTTCCTTTAATGAGTCAATACTTAGATATCCCCTTCCTGATTCCCATTTTGAAATGGCAGTTCTGGACACATATAAAACCTGTGCTAATTCTTCCTTCGTAAATCCTCTATTTTTTCTCAACTCCTGAAACCAGTCTTCCTATTACCATAAATATAGAAAATAAAATTGCTGAAATACTAATAATTTTTTTAAGTGCATCGTTTTTTAATCTATAATTAACCTAATAAATAAGTGTTGGCATTGCACTTAATACAAGAAGTGTTGTCGATGATGGGTACGAAGCTTCCATAAATCCTTCGATTAGTATTGGTCTATAATTGATAGGAATCATCTCAAAAATAAGATAATACCCAATTACTATAATGTAATATATCCCCAATAATATAATATCACAGTCCACTTTAAAAAGACTTTTTCTCTTAATTAATTGAACAAATCCAATTCCACCGAATATGATACAGATAAATATTGGTACAAGTCCCAACCAATCAGTGATTGTATAGATTGTCATATGCACACCTGTTAATTTATGAAACCAACAGTTAAATGTTGCAAAACCTATATCAGTTCCATTTTGTCCAAGGGGCTCAACATCTACCGTCTTTATTAATAATGTCCAAATAGTAAATGCTATCACTAACATAATTCCTAAAATTAATAATCTCTTTTCATTCTTTTTCATTTTCCCACGTCCTTTCTTATTCTCTTTTGCCATTATGCTAATTCAAAAGTAACAAAAGGCGTGAAAAATATAAAGAATCGCAACGTCACATGCATGACACCAATGGTATCATCCGCATAAACACTGATGTTTCAAAATAAAATTTGATACATCCATCTAATTTGAATTTTCTCTTACATTCATATTAACCCAAAACATATTTCTGTACACAATAATATGATGTACAGATTTATACTTCAACTGTTGGTTTTAAGCTTATTTAAGATATATATAGTTAAATAAAAATATTGTATTTATTGCTTTTTGTATTCTAATAGATTTCTTTTATAATAAAATTTCATATTGTCGTTTTATGCAGTTTTTTATCAAATAAAATCACAAATACTAAAATCCCTACATATTATATATCAAATAGAAGTTTACCAAAATTTAACTTAAAATACTACTTTTTAGTAAATATATAAAAAATTTAATTAAGGAGAATGATTATGGATAACTATAAAGACATCATACAAATTTCTGGCTGTGAATTAGCTAGACCATATATAAACCGTCAAGTTTATAACAAATACTATGATTTAGATATAGCTTTGCTAAGAGGAACTTTATTCCCAGAACTAGATTTAGTAGAGTCAAATAATTACAACGAATGGCTATATAAAAATCCTAAAAATAGGGTTATGGCCAAAAAGGAGTGTAAAAAATAGTCATGAAATCAAATAAAAAAGAACTTTTAAATAGACTTTTAGAGTATCAATTTGCTTGTATAGAATTAAATTTATATTTAGATAATAACCCACATGATGAAAATGCTCTAGATTCATATAACACATACTTACGTAAATTTATGCAAACTAAGGAAGCCTATGAATGTGAATATGGACCATTGACTAACTTTGGCTATGTGCCAGGCTCAAGCCCTTGGCAATGGGTATGTAATCCTTGGCCATGGGACAATGAATTCTATAATTAGATTTATACAATATAAAGATTAATTTAATTTTTTAACACTTAAAGGAGGTCAAGTTAATATGTGGATTTACCAAAAAACATTGGAATACCCCGTTAACATAAAAAATTCAGATCCAAGGATGGCTAAACTTATACTTGCTCAGCTAGGAGGACCTAATGGAGAACTTGCAGCTGCAATTAGATATCTTCAACAAAGATATACTATGCCAACTGGAAAATCTCGTGGACTTTTAACTGACATAGGTACAGAAGAGATGGCTCACGTTGAAATAATATCTTCTATTTTATATCAATTAACTCGTAAATGTACTCCTGAAGAGCTTAAGGCTGCTGGATTTGGACCAAACTATGCAACTTTTGGACATGGACTACAACCAGTAGATGCTAATGGCGTAAATTTTACAACATCTTATATTAATGCCTTTGGAGATGCTGTAACTAATTTGCATGAACATATGGCTGCTGAACAAAAAGCATTGGCAACTTATTACCAATTGCTAAATTTAACTGATGATTGTGATTTAAAAGATGTATTACGTTTTTTAGGCCAAAGAGAAATAGTGCATTATCAAAGATTTGGTGAGGCATTGATGGATATTTATGAATTTACTGAATGTAAGAAACAATTTTAGTAAGTACTAATAAAATATTTATAAAAAGTAAAATAAAGTGGCTGTCTCAAAATAAAAAGATAGTTCCACAAAAAGGAAGGGATGAACTCACATAAAGTTCATCCCTTTTGTGTACACTTAAAGTATTCAAAACTTCACTTTATATAAAAATTATTCCCAAATCTCAGAAAATTATCAATTAAAATTACCTATAGATTTGGATGTATTAATACCAGAGGATGATTCAGTGAGATTGCTAAGCCTAATGATGGAGGAATTAGATTATAAAAAATTATACGAGGCGTACTCCCAAAATGGGAGAAATCCTGCAGTTCCACCTAAAATCCTATTCAAAATATTAATTTATGCATACATGAATGATATTTGGTCAAGTAGAAAAATCGAACTTGCCTGTAAAAGAGATGTAAATTTTATGTGGCTATTAGAAGGTTTTAAAGCTCCTGATCATAATAATATTGTAAGATTTAGAACGGGAAGATTAGAGATTATACTTGATGATTTATTTAATCAATTTATTATAAAGTTATATGAAAATAATGAACTTGAATTAAAAAATCTATTTATAGATGGTACAAAAATTGAGGCTAACGCCAATAAATACACTTTTGTGTGGAAAAAAACAGTAAGCAAAAATGAAATAAAATTAGGCGAAGCCATAAAATTATTTATTAAAAATATAAATGATAAATTCAATAAAAACTTTTCAATTGTTGAAAATACACTTAAATGTAAATTACTCAATGAAATTTTAGAATTTTTAAACTCTATAAAATTATCATCAAATATAGAATTTGTTTATGGCAAAGGCAAGAGAAAAACAGAACTTCAAAAATTAATAGAGGAAGCCAATAAATACTTAGAAAGACAGTCTAAATATGATTTATATAATTCTATTTTTAATGGAAGAAATAGTTTTTCTAAGACAGATATAGATGCTACATTTATGCATATGAAAGATGATCACATGAAAAATGCTCAATTAAAACCTGGATATAATATTCAGATAGGAGTTGAGGGTGAATATATAGTTGGAGTTGATATTTCTAGTGAAAGATCAGATCAACTTACATTTATTCCATTTTTAGATAAATTAGGCGAAAGCCTTCCGGCTAAATATGAAAATATAATAGCTGATGCTGGTTATGAAAGTGAAGAAAATTATGTTTATTTAGAAGAAAATAATCAAAAATCATTTATAAAACCACAAAATTATGAAAATACAAAGAGTAAAAAGTTTAAGAATAATATTGGTAAAAGAGAAAATATGATTTATAACAAAATAGCTGATACTTATACTTGTGCTAATAATAAAGAATTAAAATTTATAGCTACAACTACGAGAAAATCAAAATCTGGATATATTTCGAAAGCTAAAATATATGAATGTGAAAATTGTAATGACTGTCCTATTAAATTAAAATATACAAAAGCAAAGGGTAATAAAAGGATACAAGTATCTCCTGTATTTATAACAAAAAGAAAACAATCACAAGATAATATAACAAGTGAGTTTGGTATTTTAACTAGAATGAATAGATCTATACAAGTTGAAGGTGCATTTGCGGTAATAAAAGAAAATCATAATTTTAGAAGATTTTTAACTAGAGGTAAGAAAAATGTAAAAGTAGAATTTACACTTTTAGCACTTGCTTACAATTTAAATAAACTTCATAATAAAATTCAACAAAATAGATTAGGTGTAACTTTTTATACAAAAGCGATAGCTTAAATATTTACATTATATGGGATATTTATAGATATCCTATTTTGTCATGTCCAAATATAATCTAATTTAACAAATAACGTAAAATATATTAAATTATCCTAGGTATAAAGTCATAAAAAAGAGTTGCCTCTTTTATGATTTTAAAATCATTTTGAGACAACCCCTCTTTTCCTCGTTTTCGAGGGTTTGAATGGTGGAGATGATTCACAAGAATCATACCCACAATTAACTTATACTCAACTTTATAATAAATGCCTAATAAAACTTCACATTCATTTATAGCTTATTTAAAATGCTATACGTCTAGCATTACAATAAATATACTCTAGCTATACTAAGTATATGTATAATCTATCTGAATATATCACACTTTAGTATTAATCATTAACGAAACCTCTGCACCAACTTTGTCTTCTCTATTTTTTAAGATTACAAAACCACCATGCTTTTTAGCTACGGATTCTGCAATATACAATCCCATACCATAATGTTCTCCAACTTTTCTTTCATTTGCTTCCATATAAAATTGACTTGTGGCATTTTTGAGTCCACCCTCAGTAAATCCTCTACCAGAATCCCTTATAGTAAATATAAACATACCTTCCTTCTCACTTACTACAAACTCAATCTCACTTTTTGTATGTGAATAGTCAACTGCATTTGACATTATGTTTACAATAGCTCTCATTAAGAGTTCTTTATTCCCTATAATTATTTTTGTTTTATAACTCATCTTATTAGAAACTGCTATGCTTTTTAATGAACACAATGCGTAAAGTTCACATTTTAATTCTTCTACAAATTTATCTATGTCAATAGCTTCTTTAGTTTCATTTTTTTCTAAAGGTGATTTTGATATATCAATTAATATAGATATATATTTTTCAACTTTATCTGCATTATTAATAATGTAGTCTGTAAACTCTCTATCCTCTTGACATAGTTGACTCTCCTTTAAAAGTTCTGCATTTCCTTTTATTATAGTTATTGGTGTTTTTATATCATGAGCTAGCGCACATATTTGATTTTTCTTTTCCTTTTCCATATGCCACTGCATCATTAACGATTCTTTTAAGGCTATTTTCATATTTGAAATGGAAATTAATACTTCATTAAATTCTTTCACATCACTATTTTTCACTTCAAAATCTAAGTCTTGATTCATTATTTTCTCAGTTGATAATTTAAGAGGATACAATTCTTTTTTTAATTTTTTACCAAACTGTATTGCTATGATAAGTGCTATAAATATAAATCCTGTTAAAAATACAACTATTAATAGTTTTTCTGGGTATGGTATTAAGTCATGCAGTATCCTTGATGTAAAGTGTGCTTTAATATCATATCCAATTATACAAGTTCCATCTTTAAAGATTATTTTATCGTAAACATATTTACTGCTGAATTTTTCCCCATTTAAATATTTATTTATATTCTTTGTTTCATCTTCATTAGTGTTTGCTTTAACCACTTTATTTTTATTATCAAAAAAAATGTAATTACTTGAATAAGGTATTTTACTTGAATCAAACTTCAAACCTTGCTTTGCTTCTAGTTTTAATTTTTCTACTTGATTTTCCATATAGTTAGCAGGCTTTATTATATCCTTATTAACAGAAATATTAATAAAAGCTACTAATGAAAAAATCCATATTATGCTTAAAATACAAAAACTAATCAAGTATCCTAAAAATATCATGTACAGACTTTTTCCTCTTTTTATATCCATTTGTATCCTATCCCCCAAACTGTTGTGATGGGGCTTTCTATATACTTAGTAAGCTTGGCACGTATATTTTTTATATGTTCTCTAATGCAGCTACTGTCACTATCTTTATCAAATCCATAAACTTCTATAAAAATTTGTTCTAATGTGAAAACTTGTCCCTTGTGTCTTGCTAAATACTCACAAATTTTATATTCACCTTTTGTAAGTAGTATTTTTTCATCATTAAAATATATTTCTTTTGATTTCAAGTTAAATTTTAATTCATTTGTTGATAAAACTTGTTGTTTTTCTCTATGTTCTCTTCTGAGATGAGCCTCTACTCTTGCCCTTAATTCCAAAATACTAAAAGGCTTTTTTATATAATCATCTGCACCTATAGAAAATCCTTCTAGTATATCTTCCTCCATCGTTTTGGCAGTTATGAAAATTATTGGACAATCAACTTCATCTCGAATATATCTACATAAAGTAAATCCATCTACGGTTGGCATCATTACATCTAATAGTATTAAATCAAATTTATTAAGTTCTTCTTTACTAATATCTATTGCATTATTTCTTACAGTAACTGCGTATCCCTGCTTTTTCAATGCACTTTTTATCAAATTACAAATCTCAATCTCATCATCAACTACTAAAATATTTATACTATTCATAAATACTCCTTGCTCTAATAATTTTCTCTGTTCCCTTCCCAATGATTACTAAATATTAATTGTGAAATAAAAGTTATAGCTATAAATATTATCATTATAAATATACCTTGTATTATCTCACTATTTTGAATTAATATATTTTCCTTATACAATATAAAGTAAGAAGATAATCTCATTGAATATGCCCAAGGTATCACTTGCCATATTCCATCTCCTAAACCAGTTAACATCAGTGCTGAAATAAGGCTTCCAATTATTCCAATTCCAATTGATGCACCTTTGCCAAAATAAAATACTACTAAATATTGTATCATATATAAAAGTATGTTACTTGAGAATACTATCAAAGTTTCTTTATAATAAAAACTTATCTCTATAGAGTCATTTCCCATAATATAAAACATAATTCCAAAACCTAATATTGCTATAAGTGTTGATACTAACCCTAAAATAATTATTGATATTAACTTGCTAAAATGGGGAAGGTATTTTTTATTCGGAGTAGTTAAAAAGTATTGAAATCCTCCACATTCTTCTTGTTCATATACCATATTCAATATAATAGATATTATTAAAGGAAATGACATTGAAATAATTTGAATATATGAAATAACTTTATCCAATTCATTCCATGGAGAAACTGAATAGTACGATAAAAAAGGTATCATAGCTAACACTGGAATAATAAAATGCACTTTAATTATTTTTGAATGATAAAATTTATAGAAATCTATCTTTATATAATTTATAAAACTTGGCATAGTTAAACCTCCTGTTTTTCAAACCATTTTGCAGTTAAATATGACGTGACAATATAAAGTGTAATAGTTACTAATACACCTATTAATATAACTTTTATATCAAATGGATAAGCTCCAGCCTCAACAGATAAACCATTTGGCATAACTCTTATTACATAGCACATAAGTTTTGATGGTATCGCAAATGGAATCCACCATATTGGTGTTAACGCTAATAGTATGCCACCAAGAAAATTGCATAAAATACTAATAATTATAGTAAATCCAGTACTAAATTTCATGGTTAAGTACATCAGTACCGGTATTTGCCACGAGAACGTTATAAATAATATTGTAGATGCTAATAAACTATTTTGAACTTGAATAGCAGTTTCAAATATAAATCCCATAATTGTTATTACTACGAAAAACACTAAACAACTTAACCCTAAATACATAGTACTGATAATAATTTTAGAATACCAAATTTTTTGTTTATCCACTATAACACTAAATAATCCATTGAATTTTCTTTTCCTATCATTAGATATAATAAATGAACATATCATAGTAAAACTTCCTGGTAATATCAATGTATACCACCAGTTATACGCACTTTTTTGTATATAGTATCCTCCCATTAATACAAAAGCTATTGCTATACTTACTAATGGAGCTAAATATATTAATTTTTTTTGAAAAGTATGCTTTTGTTTTAAGTGCTCTGATTGTAGTATTTTATTCATATTTAGTACCTGCCTTTTTAACAACTTCTAAAAATAACTTTTCTAAATCTATATCCTCTTGAACCTTTTCTTGATACCAAAGTTGACCATTTGCAATTATTCCTATATAATCTGCAATTTGCTCTACTTCAGATAAAATGTGGCTAGATATGATTACTGTTATTCCTTTTTTGGGAAATGATTTAATTAATTCTCTTAAATCTCCTATGCCTATTGGGTCTAATCCATTGGTAGGCTCATCTAAGATTAATAGTTTTGGATTATTTAATAAAGCTATTGCAATTCCTAGTCTTTGTTTCATTCCCATTGAAAATTTGCCTGCTTTTTTGTTTCCTGTATTTGTAAGGTTAACAATTTCTAGAACGTCTTCAATTCTTGAATCTGGTAAGTTGTATAATAGTGTACGTACTTTTAGATTTTCTCTTGCGGTTAGGTTTTCATATATTGGCGATTGCTCTATAAGTGAACCTATTTCTAATAAGTCATTTCTTGACCATGGTTTTTCTTTGTATATTATTTCTCCTGATGTAGGATTTATCATTCCTGTAAGCATTTTAAGTAATGTTGATTTTCCAGCTCCATTTGGGCCTAGTAATCCATATATTGAATTCTTTGGTACTAGTAAAGATATATCTTTATTTACTTCTTGTTTTTTATAGCTTTTATTTAAATTTTTTGTCTGTATCATATATTTCATAAAAAACATCCCTTCTACTTTTTGATTTAATAAAAGTATAAAGAATGTTTATAAGGATTTTATAAGGATTAGTATTTTTTATACTATAAATAAAAAAACACATTGACTATTATATCAATGTGTTTTTCGTGGATTTCAATGGTGGAGACGAAGCGCACAGAACCCCTCCTACTATTTTCCTAGATTAAATAATATTTATTATTTTATTACCTAACTTTTCAAATAAACATTCATCATAATATCCAATAGTTCTCATATCGTTTCCCAAACTAGCTAAAATATAAATCTCACCTTTGCATAAATTTAGCCTACTACTAATTAAGTTTTCTCTTATATTTATATATTGAACTTTGCCATATTTTATAATGCTAATTTTCTTTGCAAAAATACCGTATGAAATAGTCAATTTATCCTTACTTAAATGAATACCTCTAGTAATATAGCTCATATATGAAATTAATAATCCCCCTAAAAATACTACTAAATCTGAAACTAATATAAATACTGGTGATATTTCATAATCTAGTCTAGAAACAGAATATAATCCTATACCTAAAATAATTATGCATATTATAAGGTTAATAAATCTGATTATAAGGCTCTTTTTAGGTTCTTTTTGTAAAATCATAATCCTCTCCTAAACTAAGTTCTGGAAGTAATATTTTTATATTTTTCATAAAATCTTCTTTATTACTGGATAGTAATATCTGAGAACCTTCAGCCACATTATCGCCAACACCTATAGTTACTATATCTACACTATACCTTTTAAATATCCTAGATATTACTGGCTGCTTAATATTAATAGCATTTATCCTATTTATAGGAACAGTATATTTTCTTTTCTTAAACATACCATAGCTTATGTATAAATTATCTTCTAATCTTTTTATAGAAAACTTATAATACTTAAAGAAATCACCTAAAATAAGTTGTAATATATAAATTACATACCCAAGAATTAATAATCCTATTCCTAGTATTCCATCTAAGTTTTTTATTTCTTCTGAAATAAATATTGTGAACAAGATAATAGCTAGATTGAAAATAATCGCTCCTGTTGATAAATTATAAAAACAGTGATTTACTACATCCTTATTAGAATAAACTAAATCATATTCTATATTTTCATCTTCTTTAAAATCTAGTGCTGCATCAAAACTTTCTTCTTTATCCATAATCGCCATAATATTTCTTTTAAATTCATGAGCTTTTTCTTTAGAAAGAACTATCTCAATATCTGTATCATTAGCTATAGATAAACTATCCGTATCAATTTTAACTTTATATGTACCAATTATACGCTCAAAAATATTTTGCTCTAGATTAATATTTGAAATATTTTTAATTCCATAAGTATTTTCCTTAGATATGATTGTATTTCTTTTAATAATAATCGTATTTTCTTCAATACTTATAGAAGTCTTAGACCAGATTAATATATTATATATTATTATAAAAGATAATAATCCCAAAATTCCAATTGTTATTAATTCATTTTGTATATGTCCACCTTTGGTAAGTATTTCTGTTACATCATCTAAATTAGGTAAAATTAATATTATAAAAAATGTAATTATCCCACTTAAATTTTCAAGTATAATACTAGGATGACATCTAAACTTCTCTTTCATAAATACCTCCTAGAATTATAAAGTATCAATATTTTCTGGTCTTGATTTTATAGCTATTTCGTTTATCTTTTCCTTAAGAGAATTCGCTATGATCTCAGATTTATCATCTTCTAAAAATCTAATAACTACATCTCCACCAGCAGTAGTAACAATAACTTTTCCTAATTTAAAAATTCTATCTATAGGTCATTTTTCTATGGCAATTTTGTGAAGTCTTTCAATAGGAACTATACTTCTTTTTATAAATAAGAACCCTTCTTTTACACCTATAGAATCTTCAGTAATTGAATATCTATATCTTTGGTATCTTACTTTCGGTGATATCAATAAATATAGAATATCAAGTACAACTGCTCCTATCATTATCATTTTTATAATCTTTGGTAGCCTATCTTTAAAGATTAAATAAACTACAAATAAAATACTTGTTACAATTAAAACTTGTACTAATGTTGCTACAAACATACACCCTATAGAACTTTTGCTTATTTTTTCGTGCTTCATATTCTTTCTCCCTTTAATTTGAATTAAAATACCACTTTGCATTCATTATTTACCTTAATTATATCATATATAATTCTTCATCTATTTATTAGTAGATTCTATTATCGGTATATCCCTTTTGTAATCCTTGCCAAATGTAATTTAATAATATATAATTGCTATGATATTTAATTATATGTAAATACGCTAAGGAGGTATATTTATGACTGATATTAAAAACCTACCTGAATGTCCTGTAGAAACAACATTAAAGTTAATAGGTAATAAATGGAAAGTATTAATTATTAGAGATTTACTTACTGGTACAAAACGCTTCAATGAATTGATGAAATCTTTAGATGGAATTAGTCAAAAAGTTTTAACTAGTAATTTACGTTCCATGGAAAATGATGGTATTATAAATCGAAAGGTATATCCAGAAGTTCCACCCAAAGTAGAGTATACACTTACTGAAACAGGTTATAGCCTTCAGCCTGTTCTTCACTCAATGATAATATGGGGAACAGAATATAAAAATAATTTAGGTTAAATTAAAATCTACTCAAGAATAAATTTTCACCTGGTGGATTTTTAATTTTATTGATTAATATAACTTACTTCTCTCTCAATAAGCTTCTCTACAAATTTATTAGCTGGACTTTTTAATATTTCATCAGGTGTACCAAGTTGTTGAATATTACCTTTATCCATAACTAATACTTTACTTCCTAATTTTAATGCTTCTCTAATATCATGGGTGATAAAAATTATAGTAATATTAGCTTCTTTTTGTATTCTTATAATTTCATCTTGTAAGCTTGAACGAGTAATCTCGTCTACTGCACCAAATGGCTCATCCATTAATAATATATCTGGAGATGCAGCAAGTGCTCTAGCAATACCAACTCTTTGCTGTTGTCCACCACTTAATTCATTTGGATATCCTTTTAATAATTCTTCATCTAATCTAACAATTTTCATCCATTTCTTTACTGCTATTTTAGTTTTATTTTTGTCTCTTTTATTCCAAAGATTTGGCACATAAGATATATTTTCTTCCACAGTCATATGTAGAAACAAAACACTGCCCTGAATTGCATATCCTATATTTCTTCTTAATTCAATAAGGTTTACTTCTTGAGTACATTTTCCATGGACAAGCACTTGCCCTTTATCCGGAATAATTAGACCATTTACCATTTTCAATAAGGTAGTTTTTCCACATCCAGAACTTCCTACTACTGTTAAAAACTCGCCTTGTTCTATTGATAAATTAAAATTTTCTAAAATTATCTTTTCTCCATACTCTTTTTTTATATGATAGATTGTCAATATAAGTGCAACACTTTATATTCATGTTGCATCAAATACCTCTGCAGGTGTCTTATATCCAAGACAC
>CABIVQ010000054.1 GCA_902362365.1 Clostridiaceae bacterium
TTGTAGCATTAAGTGAGTAATATAAGTTAATAGCTATAATTATGGTATTTAAATTGAATCTATGTCCAGAAAATACAGTTTTACCATTTAGTTTTTCAGATGATGGATCATCTATAGCTGTAGGTATAAGTTGTTTAATAGTATGATTACACTTTTTGTTATTACATTTAAAGCTAACATGGTACTTGTATTTATGGTGAAGGTACATACCTTTTCCACATACAGGACATTTAACCGTAGGTTTCAATTTTCTCGACTCCTTTCTATAGGGGGAATATGTTTTGTGGTGAAACTATTGTAATCCCTATCGGGGTCGAGATTCAAATATAAATAAGTTAACAAAACGGCGATTATATTTAGGAGGAAAAGTAATGAAAGGAATTAGGAATTTACTTAAACCAGCTATATTTTTAATAGTAGGTTTTTTAGTTATTTTCTCTATGAAATCTAATAATATATTTAGACTCCAGGATAAAATAAAGACAAGCCTAGAAGAGGGATTAAAAGTTGTAAAAATAACAGAAGAAAGATCAGTTATAAAAGAGAAAAGAGTAGTTATTGATGCAAGGATTCCCAAAATTCACTATGAAGATGATACTGTAGAAAGATACATAAACTCATATGTAAGAAAAAATATAAATGAATTTATAAATCAACAAATACAATTAAGTGATATTAATAATAATGGATATAAAGAAGATATAGAGATAAATTATCAAATTGTTTATGAAGATGAAAGTTTAATTAATCTTATAATTTATAAGAGTACAAAATGGGGTAGAAAAGAATTTAAATTAGAAAAAGACAGCTATGTTTTTGATTTAAAAACAGGACAAAGAATATATTTAGATAACTTTCTCAAAGAAAATGAAGACTATAAGGATGTAATAGAAAAGTATATATTTTCTAATTTAAAAAATAGTAATTCTAATGAGTATAAGAACAAGATTAATATAGAGAAAGATACAAATTATTATATTAGTGATGGTGGAATAAATATATATTTTAACCCTTATAAAGAAAGTAAGAGTAATGATAAATATGAATTTAAAATACCATATGATATTTTTAAAATTAAAATAAAAATGGTAAAGACTGATGATATAGTAGCTAATATAGATACCCAGACAATAAATAAAAAAGATAAGTATATAAATAGCGTAATTAATATACCTATAGTAATGACTGAAAATAAACAAATAGAAAAATCTATAAATGATAAAATAAGAAATGATATTATGGACTTTTATAATAAATCACAAGAAGAAGCCAAAAAATTTTTAAAAGACTTTCCAGAGGATGAAGGTAAGTTTGTTGCAAATACTAATTTTGAAATAAAGAAAAATAGCAATAATATGCTGAGTATTTTAGTTACATATTATAAGTATAGTGGTGGAGCACATGGAGATTATAACAATATAGCATATAATATATATATGAAAAATGGTGAATTTTTAAATTTAAGTGACTTATTTAAAGATGAGGTTAATTATAAAGAAGTTATTAATAATGAAATAAGAAAACAAATTGAGGATATGGCCCAAAAAGACAAAGAAAATGCAGGTGTGTATCAATTTACAACAATAAGTGATAATCAAAAATTTTACATTCAAGATGATAATATAGTAATATTTTTTGATTTATATGAAATAGCACCATATGCTGCTGGGATACCAGAATTTAAGATAAATATAAAGAGTCTTAACCATATTTTAAAAGACGATTATGTAAGTATATTTAAATAATAAATGTTTAAAAATATCACATAGATATCATAGGATTAGTATAAAAAATAATTTATGAAATATAAAAATAGAGTATGGAATATAAATTCATACTCTACTTTTATATAACTATTTATATTAGATTGTTGGATTCAAAGATGCAATCTTAGTGACAGCAACATAAACTCTTGATATTTCATACCAAGTTTTAAAATCAACAACTCCTGTTTGAGGTAAACCAAAAATACTTTGAAATGTTCTTACTGCCTCAGCTGTACTTTCACCATATATACCATCTTCTCTAACTTTAGGTATAGCAGGATAAGATCTAGAAATAGCATTAAGTTGATTTTGTATTGTTTTTACATATTTATTATTTGAACCGACTTGTAAAGTTTCATTAGGATAGGATACTGGTACTCCACTTACAACTGGAGCTTTTTCAAACACTATTTCATCACCATAAAAATATCTTAATATACCTTCATAATCATATCCTTGATCTCCTAAATCTTTACTTCCCCATTGGGTCATTTGATTAGGACATTGGGATTTCTGACCATCACAATATTGAGCTAAAAGAGGCTGTCTTGCAGTTGGAGGTCTTTTTATAAATGTGTTAAATATATCATCCACAGCTACATTGATAGTATCAAATAAGTTTCTATTATTTATAAATTTATGATCATATGCAGTAGATGATGTTATTGTAAAGTTATATCCTTTACTTCTATACCATTCTGTATATACTCTATTTAAGGTAAAAGAAATTATAGCTATTATATTTGCATATATCGTCTGAGTTGGCCATGTAGAATAAATCTCAGAAGAAGCAACATTTTTTATATATTCTTTGAATGGAACCCAATAGTTCTGAGCAGAGCTATTCTCAGGAAGACCATCATGAACAACTATAAATTCAGGAACTACAGGATTATCTAGAACAACGAAGCCTGTAGGAGCAGGTAATGGTTTCAAATCACTTTCTGGTATTTTTGGGGGGAAATCACCCCAAAGTGTATTAGGAGGAATATCAAAGACAACTTCATTTTGTCTAGAATATGATCCTCTCCTTCTTTGACGCTGGTTAAGAGGAACACCTTGTCGCGCTTCTATAGTAGGAAATAATTGTGTTCCATTTATAATTACGGTATCATATCCATCTGCTATAACTTCTACAGTATATACACTATAAGGCTTAACATCAGAAGGTGCCTGAGAATAAGCAATATCAGGAGCTGGCAAGGTTAAGTTGGTTACCTGGCCAGAAATATTACTTTTTAAATTACTGTAGACTGTAGTTGAACTTTCACCGCTCTCAGTAGGATTAGTATATATATTTACTGTAGCTCCCTCGATTGGACGATTAGTGTTCGAATCAATTACACTTACTGTTAAAAAACCATCTTGCATAAAATCACCCTTTCTCTAGAGAATTTTAAGCTCTATTATATTCTATTTTATGAAGTTGAATCTTATTTTGTTAAGGAAATGGAAATAATAATAGGTAAAATATAAAGAAAGAGGATGTATAATGAAAATAAAGATACTTATATTAGCTATATCACCAATAGTAGCGTTTCTATTTTGGATATATTTAAAAGATAAATATGATAAGGAACCTATACATATATTAATTAAATATTTTGCTTTAGGAATTTTGACTAGCGTATTAGGAATTATTGTGGAAAGATTTTTAATTAATATAAATATATTAGATGGAATGAATTTAATTATATATACGTCTTTTATAGTAGCAGGACTAACTGAAGAATCTTTAAAAGCACTTATGCTAATACCTAACTTATTGAAGGAAGAATATTGTAACGAAAAGCTAGATTGCATAATCTATTCTGTATTTCTATCTCTAGGATTTGCAACAGTGGAAAATTTGATTTACATATTATATGAAAGTAATGAACTAGTTCTACAAGTTAGCTTAAGTAGAGCAATCATATCTATACCTGCTCATATAATGTTTGCTATAACTATGGGTTATTATGTAGGTAAATATAAATTTGAAGAAAATAAGTTTAAAAGAAGAGAATATCTGATTATGTCTGTATTAGTGCCAATATTACTTCATGGAATTTTTGACTTTATATTAATCGTAAAATTTAGATGGTCTATTGTGGTTTTTATAGTTTATATTATATTTTTATGGAAAATTAACTTAGATAAGTTAGATAAATATATGGAGATTTCTAAAATAAGATTTTTAAGATATATAAAACGTAGGCAAAGAAAATAAAATAAATGAAGAACAATGAAAAATTTAAAAATTGAGAAGAAATAAATAATATAAAAATCATAATAAAAAAGAATTGCGGATAAATAACTAATAAAATATATATCCATGATTAATACTAAAATAGTATAAGGTATTTTAGGAGGTATTATTATGGGACCTTTAAATAAAGAACAAGAATATGTCATATCAAAATTTCTAGAAAGATATGATTATGGTGGGGTTTTAGAGATATTAGAAGAGAGTGGAATAGAGGATGGTGACTTATATTTATTAATTAAGTCTTGTAAATATGCAGTTAATTTTGATTTTAGAAGTGCTTTAAAAATTATGCAGTCTATGGAATTCCAATCAATATCAAGAGGAGATGTACAATCTTTAGTTACAAATTTAGAAAATCTAATAGAAGGCGAACCAGAAGATTTAATGTCAGAATTAATAGCAAATATAAAAATTCAGATTGTTAATGAGGAGTATATAGATTTTTTAGGAAGATTATATAGATTAAAAGAAGCTTTATTTAAATATATTTTTGTAAATACAAAAGAAAATAAAAAATATAAGGTATGTATGCACGGTAAGATGGTATCTAAGAAAAATATTCAATATACTTTAAAAAAGAAGTATAATATATATAATGGAAATTTAATCCATGGGGTAACTAACTATATAAATAGATATGTAAAACATACAAAGAGAATGGAGAAGGTTCTTGAAATTTTAAATGGGGATAAACTAGAAAATTTAATAAAGCTTAGAAATGATAGTCTTGTTGGTCATGGATTTAAAGGAGTAAGTAAAGAGGATATTGAATATATATATGGAAATCCAATGGAAGTTACCAAGGACTTAGTAAAGGCTTGTGAACTCCTTGATTTAGGCATAAATATAGATAAGTATGACCATATTAATGAGATAGCAATACAATTAATCGGAAACTATGCCAATTATTAGTTTAAAATTGTGTTTTAGGGGAGATGTTATGGGTGGTAGAGAAAATGAAAAATGTAGCCTTTGAATGGGTTAAAGTAATTTTAGCAGCCATTGTAATTGCATTTATTATTACTCAATTTATAAGGCCTACTTTAGTAAGAGGAGAATCTATGTATCCAACACTAGAAGAGAATGACTATTTAATAATAAGCAAGGTTTCTTACAAAGTAAAAAATCCTAAGTTTGGAGATATTATAGTTTTTAAGACTGATTTACTTCAGGAAGATGGGACTCATAAGGATTTAGTAAAAAGAGTAATAGCAACTGAAGGAGATCATTTAGTTATTAAAGATTTTAAGGTGTACGTAAATGAAAAACTAGTAGAGGAACCATACATCAATGGGCAGTATACCACTGGAGATATAGATATTATAATCCCAGAAAATAAGATATTTGCTATGGGGGACAATAGAGAAAAAAGTCTAGATAGTAGATATGAAGAGGTAGGCCTTATAGAAAAAAATGATGTAATTGGTAAGGTAACTGTAAGATTATACCCTTTTGATAGGATAGGTTTTGTAGATTAAATATACATTATAGTATAAATAAATGACATAGGAGAGAGCAAATGAGTGATAAACTAAAAAAAGAAATAATTGATTGGGTAAAAACTATAGCAATATCATTAGTACTAGCTTTTTTAATAGTTCAGGTAATAAAGCCTACAATTGTTAGTGGGGAGTCAATGTATCCAACTTTAAATAATAAAGACTATTTAATACTAAATAGATTATCTTATAAGTTTGGAGATATAAAAAGAGGAGATATTATAGTATTTAAAACAGATCTAAAACAAGATAATGGAAAAGAAAAAGATTTAATAAAAAGGGTTATAGCAATTCCAGGAGATCATTTAGTAATAATGGATTCTCAAGTATATTTAAATGATAAATTAATAGAGGAGCCCTATATAGATAATGCATATACATCTGGAGATATAGATATAGTTATCCCAGATGGTGAAGTATTTGTTATGGGAGATAATAGAGAAAATAGTAAAGATTCTAGATCAGAAGATGTAGGATTAGTAAATGAAAGTGATATCTTAGGAGAAGTTATGATAAGATTACTTCCTTTAAATAAAATTGGTTCTGTAGATTAGGTGATATGATGAAGGTGGGTATATCGGCCCTTTTATTTAATATGGAAGAGGCTATAGAAATCTGTAAATCAGAAAAAAGTATAAAACATATAGAAATAGGAATTGATAACTTAGAAGAATGTGAAAAGTTACTAAGGTATAAGAAAGATTTTGAAGAGTTAAATTTGTCTATTGGTATTCATTTACCTATGGAACTTAATACTTGCGAAAATATAATTTATATCAGAAATTCATGGATAAGTTTTATAAATGAAATTAATAAACAATTAAGCACCTTAAACATAGAATATTTTAATATGCATTTAGGATATGCGATTACTAGTAGGTTAAATAATAATAGAAATAAGTATTTAAAGAATACTGTGGAATTTTTAAATGATAACTGCTTAGATTCAAATATTGTTATATCTATAGAGAACACATACTCAAAAAGAGGTGATTTCTCAAATATTGGAAATAATGTTAAAGATTTTGAGTATATATTTAATAATACAATAAGAAAAAAAATATGCTTTTGCTATGATACAGGGCATTTTTTAATAAATAAAGATGATTATATAGATAAGTTAAGTGAAAAAATAAAAATAGTTCATTTGAGTGACAATGATGGTACTATAGACAGCCACATTGGTATAGGAAAAGGAATATTATGTATGAATCATATAAAAAAAATTTTAGAATATAATCCTGAATACTTAGTTTTAGAGATAGATTACAAGGATATAAAAGACACTTTAGTAAATTTAAAAAGCTTATAAAAGAGGTATACATACCTCTTTTTCCTATATAAGTAGAGGAAAGGAGAAAGGACTATGAGGAATTTAGAATTAAATGTAAATGGAGAGATAAAAAAATACTGTATAGATAAGAATCCTGAAGGTATAAAGTTAGAAGAAATAGCAAGAGATATTGAAGAAAGTTCTGATGGAATTATAACCTTAGGAATTATAAAGAACAAATTAAGAGAATTAAGTCATGTAGTAAAAGAAGATTGTAGTATAAAATTTTTAGATACCACAGATTTGGATGGATATAGAGTATATGCTAGAGTTTTGAATTTTATATTTATGATGGCCTGTGATGACCTTTTTAAGGATGTAAGGGTTACTGTGGAGCACTCTCTATCTGGTGGATTGTATTGTGAGGTTCATATTGATAGAGATTTAAATGAAGAAGATATAAAAAATATAAAATGTAAAATGAAAGAAATAATAAAAAATAATTATAAAATAGAAAAAATAAGTACTACAAGAGCAGAAGCTATTTCAATATTTAAAGAGCATAAAATGATAGAAAAAGCAGAACTATTAAGATATAAAGAATATAATGATGTAAAAATATATAAGTGCAATAATTATATAGATCATTTTTATGGATACATGTTACCTTCAACGGGATATATAAAAACTTTTGATTTAAAGTTATATAAAAATGGAGTTATACTTTTTGGACCGAGTAAATTGTATAAGAATATACCAAGAGAATTTAAGCCTCAGCCTAAATTATCTAATATATATCGTGAATCAGAAATATGGTCAAATTTAATAGGTGTAGATAAAGTTTTAACTTTAAATAAAATTATAGAAAACAAAGAGTATGGAGATGTGATAAGAACAGTAGAAGCATTACATGAAAAAAAGCTTTCTCAAATTGCTGATATAATTAAAGAACAGAAAAAAAGGATTATATTAATAGCAGCACCTTCATCATCAGGAAAAACAAGTTTTGCCCATAGATTATGTATTCACCTTAGAGTAAATAACCTGAATCCTGTATCTATATCTTTAGATGATTATTTTGTAGATAGAGAGCGCACTCCAGTAGATGAATTCGGAAACTATGATTTTGAATCTATCTATGCAATAAATTTAGAACAATTTAATAGAGATTTAAAAGATTTATTAGATGGAAAAGAAATATCTCTACCAAAATTTGATTTTAAACAAGGGAAGCAGATTAATAGTAATAAAAAATTAAAAATAGATAGCAATCAGCCAATAATATTAGAAGGGATACACGGATTAAATCCATTGTTAACATCTTCTATACCTAATGATGAAAAGTTTAAAATATATTTAAGTGCGCTTACTCAAATAAACTTAGATGACCATAATAGAATACCAACAACAGATTTAAGGTTAATTAGAAGGATAGTAAGAGATTATAACTTTAGAGGTTATAGCGCAGAGACAACTATTATTAACTGGAATTCAGTAAGAAGAGGAGAAGAAAAAAATATCTTCCCTTATCAAGAAGAAGCTGATGTTATATTCAATTCAGCTTGTTTATATGAACTAGCGGTTTTAAAAAAATATGTAACTCCATTATTAGAAAGTATTAAGGATAATAGTAGAGCATATATAGAGTCTAATAGACTATTAAAATTCCTACAGTACTTTGTAGCGCTAGAGGATACATCGGATATACCATCAACATCTATATTAAGAGAATTTATTGGTGGTAGTAAAATTGTAGATTAAATAAGATTAGGCACGAATATAAAATTTTATGTTATTCAACTTAGAGTGTTGTAGATGGCATAAGTTTATATTTGTGCCTTGTTATTTAATATTATATAATTTTCTTTTAACGCATATAATTTTTGTATTATAATATACAATATATAATAGTAGATAAAGTTACGGAAGTTGTTAGCACAAAGGAGGATTTTATAGACATATGGAAAATTTATTAAATAACATAATTAAATCAAATAAAAAATATACAAATTTTGGCCAGGTTGCAAGTTATATCCCAGAATTAAAAAATGCAAATGCAGAAGATCTAGGAATTTGTATAATAGATAAAGATAATAATATTTATTATGCAGGAGATTATAAAAAGAAATTTACGATACAAAGTGTTTCTAAAACTATTATATTAGCTATGGCATTAATGGATAATGATTGGGCTTATGTATTTTCAAAGGTAGGAATGGAGCCAAGTGGAGACCCTTTTAATTCAATTATGAAATTAGAAACAGACGACACTAAAAAGCCTTGTAATCCAATGATAAATGCAGGAGCCATAGTAACAACATCATTAATTAAAGGTACTACACTAAAAGAGAAAGAAGAAAGAATGTTAGCTTTCTTTAGAAAAATAGCTAAAAATGATAATATAAAAATAAATCAAGCTGTATATGAATCTGAAAAACTAACAGGTGATAGAAATCGAGCGATGGCTTATTTATTAAAAAATGATGGTGTGATAAATGGAGATGTAGAGGAAATTCTTGATTTATACTTTAAACAATGTTCTATAGAAATTGACTGTGTAGATTTAGCTAGAATAGGTCTTATATTTGCAAATTATGGTATAGATATAGAAACAGGTGAACGTGTAATAAGTGAAAATGTATCCAGAATGGTAAAAACATTTATGGTTACTTGTGGAATGTACGATGCATCTGGGGAATTTGCAATAAAAGTTGGAATACCTGCAAAGTCTGGTGTAGGAGGAGGAATTATGGCATCTGTACCGAGAAAAATGGGTATAGGAGTTTACGGGCCTTCACTAGATAAAAAAGGAAATAGTATAGCTGGAATTAAGGTATTAGAAGATTTAGCAAAACAGTTAGAGTTAAGTATATTTTAATATAGAGAATTTTTTGACGATTATATACACTTCATATATAATTAAAATATAATAAAATAATTTTTTTTAGGGGTGGGGGAATGAAAGAGTTACTTGTGCTACGAGACTTAGAATGTATAAAGGCTATTGCACATCCTCGTAGAATAGACATTCTAAAATCATTTGAAAAAGAGCCGCTATCAGCGAAGCAATTGTCACAAATGTTAGATGAGCCTCATGCAAAAATCAACTATCATATAAAAACTTTATACAAAGTTGGAATACTTGAATTAGTAGAAGAAAAGATAAAGTCCGGGATCGTTGAAAAATACTATTACCCAACTGCTAAAAACATAATAGTGGGTAAAAAAGTCATTAATTTTTCATTAGATAACTTAGATGATGGTGAAAAGAAAGATATATGTATATCTAAATTTGAAAATATGAGTGAACTTTTTTATAAGGCAGCAGAAGATGAAGTACTTCAACCAAATAATGTTATAGAATATAGTGATATTTCATTTACAGAAAGTGAAATTAATGAGATTAATGAAGCTATTAAAATAAAAGTAAATGAAATATTAGATAAAAAGTGTGAAAGCGAATCAGATATAGGGTATAATATAGCATTAGTTAGTATACCTATATTGCAAAAAGAAGAGTATAATTTATAATAAGTATCAACATTAGTTGATACTTATTTTTTTGGGTATAATTAAATTATACAATATTAAGTTTATTAAACATAAGGAGGAGCGACATGCTTATAATAGGACCGCATATTTCAATTGCAAAAGGTTTTGCAAAAGCTGCACAATCGGCTGTAGATATGAATGCAAATACTTTTCAATTTTTTACTAGAAATCCAAGGGGAGGAAATGCAAAAGACTTTGATGAAAAAGATATAGCAAAATTTCAAAAAATAAGAGAAGAAAATAACTTTGGACCTCTTTTAGCTCATGCACCATATACTATGAATTTAGGCGGAGCAAAGGATGATGTATATGAATTTGCAAGGAGAGTAATAAAAGAAGATATAGAAAGAATGGATTCAATTGGAGTTGAGTACATGTGTTTTCATCCAGGAAGCCATGTAGGTGGAGGAATAGACTTTGGTATAGAAAGAATAATCAAAGGTTTAAATGAAGGAATTAAAGGCAATGAAAACATAACGATACTTTTAGAAACTATGTCAGGAAAAGGAACTGAAATAGGATTTGAATTTGAACAATTAAAAAGAATAATTGATGGAGTTGAACATAATGAAAAAATAGGGGTATGTTTAGATACTTGTCATATATTCTCTGCAGGGTATGATATAGTAAATGATTTAGAAAATGTATTAGAAGGATTTGATAAAATAATTGGATTAGATAGACTTAAAGCAGTTCATTTAAATGATAGTTTAATGCCATTTGGTGACAAAAAGGATAGACACGCTCCATTAGGAGAAGGGAAAATTGGTTTAGAAGCAATAGTTAACTTTATGACTCATCCTAAATTAAAAGATTTACCATTCTTTTTAGAAACTCCTTTTGATGAAGAAGGTCACAAGAGAGAGATAAAAATGATAAGAGAAATACTGACTAATAATTAAGACTAATATATAATAGATATATAATTTTAAAAGAGAGGCGGGGTTTAAATGAGACATTTAGGAAATACTAATATGAAAATAAAACGAGTTGGGTTTGGGGGAATACCAATACAAAGGATAACTCAAGAAGATACTAATCTAGTTATTGATGAGTTAGAGAAAAATAATATAAACTTCATAGATACAGCTAGAGGATATACTATAAGTGAAGAATACATAGGGAATGCCCTAAGAGGAAGACGAGATAAGTTTTTTATTGCAACTAAAAGTATGTCTAGAGATTATGAAAGTATGAAGAAGGATATAGAAATTAGTTTAAGTAATCTTCAAACTGAATATATTGACCTATATCAGCTACACAATGTTAAGCTAGAAGAATATAAGACTATATTTGAAAATGATAAGGCAATGAGAGCATTATTAGAGGCTCAAAAAGAAGGTAAGATAAAATACATAGGAATAACTAGTCATAGTTTAGACACAATAGAACAAGCAGTAGAAGATGAAAGGTTTGACACTATACAGTTCCCATATAATATTGTTGAAGGTCAAGCCGATGAAGTATTTAGAAAAGCAAATGAAAAAGGGATTGGTATAATAGTTATGAAGCCATTAGCTGGAGGTGCTTTAGATGATGCAACTTTAGCTATAAAATATATATTATCAAAAGATTACATTGACGTAGTTATACCAGGTATGGATAGTATTGATCAAGTTCAACAAAATGTTAATGTATTAAATAATTTAGAATTAACAGAAGATGATAATAAGAAAATAGAAGAGATAAGAACTACTTTAGGTGGTAAATTCTGTAGAAGATGTGAGTATTGTTTACCATGTCCGGTAGGTGTAAATATACCTCAAAACTTTTTATTAGAAGGTTATTATACGAGATATAATCTAAAGGAATGGTCAAAAGAGAGATACGATGGGTTACAAGGGAAAGCTATTGACTGTGTTAAGTGTGGAAAATGCGAAACAAAATGTCCATATGACCTTCCAATAATAGAAATGCTAGAAAATGTATGTGAAAAGTTAGGTTAAATTAAACAAAGGGGAGTGTATCAAATAATATATATAGATAACTTTGACACATACCCCTTTTAATTTTGCTCTATTCTTTTTTTGATATAGAGTAAGAAACTTCGTATTCAGCTACTGGATAAAGTTCGATTTCAACTCTAGGGTTTTCTTTATCTATGAAATCAAAAAGTAGTACGGGTTTTAGTTGTTTATCATTTTTTATTATTCCACTTTTTTCTATCCCGTCACAGATACTTTTAGGATAGTTATGTAAATCTCCCATACGTTTATTTGGGAAATACAACTTTAGAACTGTTATTAAATCTTCTTCGATGGTTTCGCCGAAATATTGTTGATTTATATAACCAGCAATCATATTCTCATAAGCTAAATATTTAGAGTGTTTACCAGTTGAAGGCATCCATGCTTGACCGTGTATATTATGAAGTTTAAAATTTGATTTACTTATAGGTCTACCTGGTATTGTTAATTTAATCAAAGTATCACATCCTTACGATTAGTAATTATAAATGTAATCGTAAATTAATGAAAGGAGGATTTTATGAATAATGAAAAATTAAAGAGTTTTTGCAGAGATATAGGATTAAAATGTGTTGGGATTGCAGGCGTTGGTCCTTATGATAACTTAGAAAAAATAATAAAAAATAAATTATCTAACGGTCACTTTACAGGAATGGAAGAAGAAATAATAGAAAAAAGAGTAAATCCTAAACTTATTATGGAAAATGCTAAATCAATAATTGTATGCGCATTTCCATATTATACAGGAGAATGCGAGGATTCTAATTTATCTAAGTATTGTTATGGAAAAGATTATCACTTAGTTGCGAAGGATTATTTACAAAAAATATGTGATTACTTATCTGAAGAGATAAATAACTTTGAATATAAATACTTTGTTGATAACGGTCCACTAGTAGATAGACACTTAGCATACTTAGCTGGAATTGGATATTTTGGAATAAATAATAATATAATAACAGATGAATATGGTTCATATATTTTTATAGGATATATAGTAAATAATTATGAATTTTATGTAGATGAACCATTGCCTAAAACCTGTATAAAATGCAATAAATGTGTAAAATATTGTCCGGGAAATGCGATATTGGGAAATTATGAATTAAATCCTAAAAGATGTTTATCTTATATAACTCAAAAGAAAGATGAATTTTCAGAAGAAGAAAAAATATTAATAAGAGATAATAAAAAGGTATTTGGTTGCGATATATGTCAAGATGTGTGTCCTCATAATAAAAGAATATCTAAAACAGAAATAAATGAATTTATAGATAATCAAATAACAAAACTAGAATATGAAGAAATAAATAGTATTTCTAATAAAGAATTTAAGAGAAGATATGGCGATAGAGCCTTTAGTTGGAGGGGAAAAAATATAATAAAAAGAAATATGGAAATAATTTTAGAGGAGCCTTAATAGAATAAATAAAGGGCTTCTTTTTATATTGGGAAAAATATACCTTAGTACATATAATTAGATATATTCATTTTACTGTATAATCAAAGGTTTATTATAAAAGGAAAGAAGGGGGAAATATGCAAAAATTCAAAAATACATCTGAAATAGAAGTGTTAGATGAAATACTAGGCCAAGAAAGAGCTATCAGAGCTATGGAGGTAGGACTTAAAATAGATAATCCAGCTTACAATATATATGTATCAGGACATTCAGGAACAGGTAAAACCACATATACACTAAAGGCATTAAATAAATATTCAGCAGGTAAAAATAGACATAAAGATTGGTGCTATGTATATAACTTTGAGCATCCTAGAGACCCGATATCCATTGGTTTAAAAATAGGATTAGGAAAAGTATTTAAAAAAGATATAGAAAAATTAATAGAAGCATTACTAGATGAATTAAAAGATGCCTTTGAAAGCGAAGATTATGAATTAGGTAAAAATCAATTATTAGAAAGTTATGATATAGAAAAAGAATCTCTTTTAAAAGAAATTAAAAAGTATGGAGAAGAAAAAGGTTTTAAATTAAAGAATAGTAGATTAGGTATGGTTTTTGTTCCTTTAAAAGAAGACTATGAAGAAGAAGTATCAGATGAAGAATTTTATAAAACAAAAAGAGAATTAGAACATATGGCGATTCAAACTGTATATAAAATAAGAGATATAGAAGATGAAGCAAAAGAAGCATTATTAGAATTAGAGGAAGAAATTGGGAGATTTATTATAGATCCTCATATAGATGAGCTAAGTGAAAAATATAAAGAATATGAGAAGGTAGTACAGTATTTAAAAAATTTAAGGGATGATATATTAGAAAATATATTTTTATTTTATATGGATGAGGAAGAATTAAAAGATAAGATAGATAAAGATCACTTCTTAAAATACAGAGTGAACTTATTTGTAGATAATGAAGATGAAAAAACTAATTCTTCAGCACCTATCATAGTAGAGACTAATCCTAGCCCAGCAAACTTATTTGGAAAGATAGAGTATGATTATTATAACGGAAATTTAAAAACTGATTTTACGAAAATAATTCCAGGAGCAGTTCATAAAGCTAATGGTGGATATCTAGTTTTATATGCAGACCAATTACTTAGATACCAATTATCTTGGGATATGCTAAAAAGAACTATTCAGTCTAAAAAAATAATTATTGATACTAATATATCTATAAATCCAGAGAGTATACCAATTGATATAAAGGTAATATTAATAGGAAGTAATTATTTATATAATCTTCTTTATAGTTATGATAGTGACTTTAGCAAGTACTTTAAGATCTTTGTAGATTTCGATAACGAGATGAATAAAAATGAAGGTAATGAAATGGGTATTGCTAGATTTATAGCCCTTCAATGCAAAAAGAATAATTTAAAACACTTTACTTATGATGCAGTTCAAGAAGTTATAAATTTTAGCACAAGATTATCTGGTGATATAGACCGATTATCTACTGAATTTAATAAGATTATGGAAGTAATTGTAGAGGGAAACACATATGCTGAAATAAATAATTCAGAGTTTGTAGAGAAAGATGATGTGAAAATGGCTATAAATGAAAAAAGAAAGAGATTAAATAAAATAGAGTGTAAGATGGATGATTCCATAGAGAATGGATTTACATTGATAGATACAGAAGGAAAGAGAGTAGGAATTATTAATGGTCTATCTGTACTAAGTACAGGAGAATATTCATTTGGAAGAGCTTCTAGAATAACAGCTACAACAAGTATAGGTAATAGAGGAGTTATCAACATTGAAAGAGAAGTTAAAATGAGTGGATCTATACATGATAAAGGGATTTTAATTTTATCTGGATACTTATCTGAAAATTTTGCTCAAGGATATCCTTTATCAATGAATGCATCTATATGTTTTGAACAAAGTTATGGAGGTGTAGATGGGGATAGTGCATCTGGAGCAGAATTATATGCAATACTATCTTCATTAGGAGGAATACCTATAAAACAAAATATTGCTGCAACTGGATCAATTAATCAAAAAGGTGAGATACAAGTAGTTGGAGGGATTACTGAAAAAATAGAAGGATTTTACTACACATGTAAAAATAAAGGTTTGAATGGAAATCAAGGTGTAATAATTCCAAAAAATAATATCAGGAATATGATTTTATCAGAAGAAGTTAACAATGCTATAAAAGAAGGTATGTTCCATATTTATACGGTAAACAATGTTGAAGAAGCCATGGAAATACTAACAGATATGAAATTTAGTGAAATAAAGGCATTAGTTAAAGAGAGATTGGATAGTTTTGCTAAATTAAGGGACTCTTCTAAATAAATGATTTATACTATTTTAAAAAGGGTAATTAATATAACAAATAGAAAAGCGAAAACTAAATAGTTTTTGCTTTTTTATTTGTTATAGATTAGTGAAATTGATAGATAATATAAATATAATAAAATTTAGAGGGGGACAAATTTATGAAAGATGTTAATAAAATATTAGATAAATTAGAAGAACTATATCCAGATGCTAAATGTGAATTAGACTATACAACTCCATTTGAACTTTTAATTGCAACTATATTATCAGCTCAATGCACAGATGTAAGAGTGAATATTGTTACTGGAAAGATGTTTAAAAAGTATAATACACCAGAAGCTTTTAATAAACTAAGTATAGAAGAAATAATAAAAGAAATAAAAACTTGCGGTTTATATAAAAGTAAAGCAGAAAAAATAAAGATAACTTCGAAAAAAATATGCGAAGATTATAATGGACAAGTTCCAGATACATTAGAAGAATTAGTGAAGCTGCCTGGTGTAGGTAGAAAAACAGCTGGAGTTGTTTTAAGTAATGCATTTAATAAGCCTGCAATAGCTGTAGATACCCATGTATTTAGAGTTTCAAATAGAATTGGCATAGTTAATACTAAAACACCTGAAAAGACTGAGTTTGCTCTTATGGAAGCAATACAAAAAAAAAGATGGTCTCATTCTCATCATTTATTAATTTTTCATGGAAGGAGAATGTGTAAAGCAAGAAATCCAGAATGTGGTATTTGCCCTATAAAAAGTGATTGTAACTACTATATAGGAAGGGAATGACAGCCTTGAAACGAATTAAAAAAATATCATTATTAATAGTAGCAATATTTTTTTTAGGAAACATGCAAATTGTACAAGGAATTGAAAAGGAAGGAAAGATACATAAAAATATTTATGTAGAAAATATTGACTTATCACATTTAACCAATAAAGAAGCAATATATAAAATTAATAAAATAATAGAAGCAAATAATGAAGTAAAATTGAATTTTAATGAAAAAGTCTATAAATTGAATCTAGATGAGATAGACGTGCAATACAAAGTCAAGAAAGCAGTAGATGATGCTTATAATGTTGGAAGAAAGGATAGTTTTATTAATGATATAAAAACTAAAGTTAGTTTAGACTTAGGACATAAGAAAATTATAAAATTAGAGTATACTTATAGTGATGAAAAATTAGAAAAATATATAGATACGATAAGTACTAATTTTTATGTACAACCTGTAAATGCAACTGCAAAAATAGAAAATGGTGTAGTTATAACGACAAAAGAAAAAGTTGGACAAAGATTGAATAAAGGAAAATTAAAAAATGAAATTATTAATAATATAAAAAATATTTATGTAGAAACAGTACAGCTAACTATACAAAATATAGAACCGAGGTATAAAGAATCGCAATTATCGAAAATTGATACAGTTCTAGGAACTTATGAAACTAGTTTTAATAGCAAAATTTTAAATAGAGTAAATAATATAAAGATAGCTTCAGATGCAACTACAAATGTATTGATAGGAAGTGGAGAAGAATTCTCTTTTAATTCTATAATTTTAAATTCCAATTGTGTTAATAAGATGAAGGAAGCGCCTGTCATAGTAAATGGAAAATTAGAAAAGGGACTAGGTGGAGGCATATGTCAAGTATCAAGTACTATATATAATGCTGCCCTTTATGCAGGAATGGATATTACAAGTGTAAAAAATCATACAATACCAAGTGCATATATTTCTAAGGGAAGAGATGCAACGGTATCATTAGGTGGTATTGATTTTAAATTTAAAAATAAATTCAAAACACCTATCTTAGTATATAATGAAGTTTATGAAAATAGAATAGTTTCAACAATTTATGGGAATAAAGAAGACAAGAAAGAAATAGAAATCATTACAGAGATTGTAGAAACACTTCCTAATAAAGTTGTACGAAAAACTAGTGAAGAAATGTATGAAGGAGAAAAAATTGTAGAACAGAATGGTAGAGTAGGATATAAGGTAAATACTTTTAGAATATATAAATTGGGTAAAGATATTTCTAAAGAATTAGTATATGAGAGTTTTTATCCTCCGAAGGATAAGGTAATCATACATGGAACGAAAAAGAAAATAATCAAGGAAAAGGAAAATAATAACAAAGAAATTAATAAAAAATCGAAAGTTAAAAATGAGTTTGTATAAATTTATGATTAGAAAATAGTTTTAATTAAAGAACTTTTTAAATTAAAACTATTTTCTGCTATAATAATATTTAGAAAATAAAACCATATGATGGTTAAAATACAAAGGATATGAATTAATTAGGAGGATAAGTATGTCATTAAATATAGTTTTAGTAGAACCAGAAATACCTCAAAATACTGGCAATATATTAAGAACATGTGCAGCTACAGGGTCAACCCTGCATTTAGTTAGACCTCTAGGGTTTTCTTTAGAGGATAAATATTTAAAAAGAAGTGGTCTTGATTATTGGGATATAGCAAATATACAATATTACGATAGTTTTGAAGAGGTAAAAGAAAAAAATCCTGATGGAGTATTTTTCTACTCAACAACGAAAACAAATAATTCTCATTCAGATATGAAGTTTGTAGAAAATTCATTTTTAGTATTTGGAAAAGAGACAAAAGGATTACCTGAGGATTTATTAAAGGCAAATCCAGAAACTTGTATGAGGATACCAATGTTGAATCATGAAAGAGCAAGATCTTTAAATTTATCAAATGCAGTAGCAATAGTTGTATTTGAAGCATTAAGACAAATTGGATACCCAAATATGAAGTAATGCCAAAATACAAAATGTAATTTAAGGAGGGGGTATATTTTTATAATGAATAATTTAAAAATAGTATGCGATAGTTTATCTGACGTACCAATAGACTTAATTCATAAATACGATATAGAAGTAGTTCCACTGACTGTAATTTTAGATGGCAAAGAATATAAAGATGGCGTAGATATAACAAAGGAAGAATTTTATAAGAAATTAAGAGAAGAAAATATATATCCAAAGACATCTCAAGCTACATATGCACAATTTAAAGAAGTTTTTGAAAAATACATAAATGAAGGTAGAGAGATACTTTATATAGCAGGTTCTTCTACTGCAACTGGGACTTACCAAAGTGCTGTTATGGCGAAAAATGATTTAAATGGAAATGTATATACATATGATTCACAGAGCTTTTCTTACGGAATAGGTGTTTTAGTTGTAAAAGCAGCTGAACTTGCTAAGGAAGGCAAAAGTGGTGAAGAAATAATAGAAGAGTTAAAGGATTTAAGAGAAAAATCATATTTATTATTTTCTGTTGATACACTAGAATACCTTCAAAAAGGTGGAAGAATATCTTCAACAAAGGCTACAATAGCTAATATATTAAATATAAAGCCTATTTTAGATGTGAAAGAGGGATTAGTATCTCCTGTAGCTCAAGTTAGAGGAAAAAAACATGTAATTTCTAAAATGATAGAACTTGTAAAAGAGAACTGTGGGTATGATTTATCAGATCAGGTGATTTATATAGGTTATAGCGACGACTTAAAAGAAAAGGAAAAGCTAATTGAAGTTGTAAAAAAAGAATTAAACCCTAAAGAAATACAGTTTTTCATGGTAGGAACTTGTATAGGATCCCATTCAGGTCCAGGTGTAACTGGAATTTTAGCTTTTAAGAAATAAAAGTAAGAAGTCTCAGAATAAATATTTATTTTGAGGCTCTTTTTTTATTTGATAAATTATCATATTAAGTGCAACATCTAAAAATATGTAAAAAAATAGTTCACAAGTTTATGTTCATGTTACAGTAATAATAATCACAAAACTACTTTACATGAAAGG
>CABIVQ010000055.1 GCA_902362365.1 Clostridiaceae bacterium
TTTGTGGTTATTATTACTGTAACATGAACATAAACTTATGAACTATTTTTTTACATATTTTTAGATGTTGCACTTAATATGATAATTTATCATTTATATATTTTAAATTGTTAGACATTATCTATCTTTCAAATAAATTTCCTAATGGACCTAATACACTTCCTTCACCCATTTGCTTTCCATATGCTTCTCGCGCTGAAGCAAAGACTTTAGACGCTAAACGACTAAATGGTAAGCTTTGTATCCATACTTCACCTAGACCCCTTAAAGTTACAAAGAATATTCCTTCTCCACCGAATAAAGTATTTTTTATACCATCTACAAATTCAATATCATAATGAACATCTTTAGTCATTGCAACTAAACAACCTGTATCCAATCTAAGTTTTTCTCTTGATCTTAATTCTTTTTTACAATGGTTCCTCCTACATGGATAAAACAAAGACCATAGCCCTCTAATTTTTTAAGTATAAAACCTTCTCCTCCAAATAACCCTGAACTATTCTTTTACTATCATCTCCAAAAATAGTCTCCATCTCAATATTTTCATCCATCATCATAGCCCCAGCCTCAGCTACAATAGCTTCTCTAGGATCTAATTCTATCTCCACAAACTGCATATCATCCCCCTATAGTTTAATAATCAACATCATGAGAATTCATAAAATACCTCCTCCAAACTAAACTGTTCCTATAATTATTTATAATATTATTCTTAACTAATTTATATTATTAATTTTAAATATATAATTTCCATATATATAGGCCATTTTAAAAGTCCATATTATATTACTCAAGGGGTAAGAGATGAAAAAATTAATTTTTCATCTCTTACCCCTTGAGTAATATAATATGGACTTTTAAAACCGGCCTCTTATTCAGCATCGAAATCTATATGGAATTTTCCTAGTGGTGAGTTTATATCAACATATGATAAGTTAAATTGCTCATCCATAACATCTATTTTATATTCAAACAGAACATCATCTTCTTTTTTAGACATAAATATATAACTTCCATTTTCCTTGTCTTCTATTTCATCACATATTTCATTGTATATTTCTTCTCCATTTACTATTCCTGTGTATCCAGAATCAGCTATTTTTTCTTCTATTAATCTATATATTTCTTCCATTTTTTGTCCTTCCTTCTAATCAATTATTTAGTTTATATACATTAGTTTAAACATTACAAAATTATTAGTCAAGAATGTAAATTAAGCATTTATAAGATTTTGCTTAATATCATATCCCATTTCTTTAAATTTTGAATATAAAAATTCAAATTTACTTGGCTTAACTTTTATAATATTCATAGAAATAGGTAGATTCTTAAATCTATCAACTCCTATTTTTTTAAGTTTTAGAACTTTCTCATATTCACTACTCCAATAATCTAAAAGTTCAACTTCTCCAGATATCTGTAATCCATTCAAATGATTCATATCAGTATAATTTTCATATATACTTACAGATATATTTTTATTTTGTAATATTCCTACAAATTTTAATCCACCTTCACTTATAAAATAAAAATTTCCTTGGAAATACTCATATTCTATTGGCGTCGACCTAAGAAAATCCTCATAACCCGTTGAAATTGAACAAGTATTATTTTCTTTTATAAATTCTTCAATCTCTTTTCTTATAACTTCTCTTGGAGCTTCATTCTTCGGTCTATCAAAATATTCCTTGATTTTTATACCTGCATTTATGACCTTTTTATCTTCAAATTTACCCATATCTACAAAGGGTATTTTTATTTTCTTGCAATAACTTTCTAAACTTATTTTATCTTTATCATCTAATTTTTCTATCACTAATTGTCCTTTTATAAAGTGGTAGTAAATATCATTTTTCTTTATTAAATCTTTTAGTCTTAATCCATATTTGATTCCATCAGACTTAGATAATCCCACACTCACTATACATACCTTTTTTTTAGAAAAATCATAAATATGATCCTTAAAATATGTAATTATATGATGTGCTGATTTTTCTTCATATAAAGGAAAAGCTATCACAATATTTTCATATATATTTACATCTGGCACTTTTTCTTCTATATTACACAATTTAGAAGGACCTAGAATCAATGAAAGTATATGAGCAACCTTTTGAGTGGTTCCATATTTACTTTCATATATAATAAGAGTGCTATTCATAATTTCCACCTCTTTTAAATTAATTTATCCGGCTTAAATTCATTGTCTCTTATTTTATATACATATATCATTTTACTTATTCCTTTATTACGATATTTTTAATATTTGTGGCCCTTTATAAGAATTTTATGTTATTTAAAGCTTCAATCTTTTTCACATTCGTCATCTCTATATTAACAGGTGTTAAAGATATATACCCATCCTCTACTGCAGTTATATCACTACTTTCATCTTGTTCTAATTCTTTTACTTGTCCACCTATCCAAAAGTATCTATATCCATAAGGACTTACTCTTTCTTCTAGAACATTATCATATTTTCTATCTCCTAAAGTAGTTACCTTAAAACCTTTTATTTTAGTCTTTGGTATATTTATATTTAAAATACAATCATCTAACATATCTAACTTATCTTTTAAGTTTTTTACTATATTTACTACATGTTTAGATGCTTCTTCATAAGTTTCTCTTGATACATTAAATTCATCGTAAGAAACTGCAATTGCTGGTTTATTTTGAACAAGACCTTCTATTGCTGCGGATACTGTTCCCGAGTATATTACATCTGTCCCTAAATTGGGACCGTTATTTATACCACTTAATACTAAGTCAAAATCAACTTCTGAAAATAAAGCTTCTATACCTACCTTAACGCAATCTGCAGGTGTTCCAGAAATAGCGTAAGCTTTTATATCATCATCTATAAATGCATCTTTTAGCATTATAGGATTATGAACTGTTATCGCATGACCTGTTGCACTTCTTTGACTATCTGGAGCAACCACATACACATTTGCTATTGCCTTCATCGCTTTCGCTAGTTCTAATATTCCTTCTGCGTTTATTCCATCATCATTCGTAATTAATATATTCATATTTTACACCTCTTCATTCTAAAAAATTTAGTTTTTTGATTCATATACAATTCTACCATCAAAAAAAGTCATTAATACATTAGTTTTTTCTATATCAATTGGATCTATATTAAATATATCCATATCAATAACTATAAAATCTGCATACTTGCCTACTTCAATACTAACTATTTCATTTTCTCTAAAAATAGCATAAGCTCAATTGAAAATATAATCATACTATTAGATATTCTCATCTTTAATTTATCTTCTTCAAATAATCTTTTCTCTGAATTATGACTTCTTCCAAATTTATACATCTTTATTTAAAATAGTTCAAAAGCTTTCATATACTCTTCTTCAGAATAATTATGTTTTTTATAAGATGCATTGCTGATTCTTTTAATGTACCCCAATAATTCATTAGTTTCTTCATTTATTTATATTTTTCCATCAATAGGATATAATGTATCAATATCTATACTAAACTCTTTAAACTCTTTTGAGTTTAACCACATAGTGTGTCCATCATAGGCTCTGAGAACTATAGATTTATCTATTGAAATCTCATCTAAGTTCCTTTTTTCGGCCCTTTTCTAAGCTCTTCGCCTTTAAATATTCCTAAAAACCCCCCTATGCCAAACACAACTTTCAATATAACATTTCCTTTAGCATCTATGACTTTAGTTTCTTTTATATATATTTATTAATATCTTTATCATTTCCTACATATACAATTTTGTTATTCTTTATGACAATTGATTCTTTAATAGAACCTTCTTTATCTATTGTATATACTTTTTCATTTATTATAACTATATTGTTATTATCAAAGTCATTGCACCTCTTTATATTAGTTGTTTATATCTACTTCTTTCTATATTACCTCATTAAATGTGTATTAAACAGCTAAAAGTAGAAATAATTATAATAAATCGTTCATATTTTCTATTATAAAAAAGTAGATTATATATATTATGTAAAGTTATTTCTATATAGAATATAACTATTTTCGAAATCATAAAAAATATAAACTTTAAACAGATAAATATATTTTAAGGTAGGTGAGGTTAGAATATGTCATGTAAGTTCTTAAATATTTATATTAAATGTTGCTTTGAATGTAAGGTCAATGATATTTGTCCCAAAAAATGCAGTGGCTTTGGCTCTCATGGCAAAAATTGTGAGTTTTATGATAATAATATAAATGCTCTTTGTGTATATGAAAATAACGTAAAAAAAGGAGAGCCCTTAGATTAGGCTCTTTCTTGACTACTTTTTACTAATTTATTATCATGCTAAAATTCTAGCTTTTTAACACCTAGTTCTACCCATTTAATTAGCTTTTCTCCTTTTTTAGAGAATAAATCTTCTATAATTTCATCTCTATCTTCATAAAATCCTTGCATTTCAATAAAACTGCTACTTAAGTATTTATTTTTGATAAATATTACCTTATTATTTTCCTCTTCATTTTTCATTAAATCTTTTCCTAAATTAATAATTTTATTAATTAATATTAAATTCTCTGTACTTATAATATTTAATTTTTCTGTGAAAACTTCAATCTCTTCTAGCCATGTATCTGGTATTTCTTTTGTATCTTTATTTCCATCAAATGATGAAATTTCATACTCTTCTTCTAAATCTATATCTTCTAGAAATTCATCTTCATAATCTATTTCTTCGTATTCCATGTAATCTATTTCTTCATGCTTAATATTGTTATATTGATTATCAAAATTTTTAATTATATTTATGAAGTTTATTATATCTTCTCTAATACCATTTTTATCAAGCATATCATTTCCCACATAAAACACCTCTTTTTTATTATTTATTTATATCTATGTATATAGGAAAATTATATATGCATGTTTTTATTTAAATTTATTTATACAAAATACCATAAGTAGATTTTAAAATTAAAGCCCCTTATGGTATCTTATATAATTAAAATATATTAAATTTCTTTGTGAAGTAAATATTTTAGCCAGAATAAATGTCTGAAAATTCTATATCACATTTTTCGATTTTAGAGCGTGGCATCTCTCCTATATTTCTTATATTTTTATCATCAATTACCTTCATATTTAAAAGTTCAAATTTAAATTCAGAACCCTCATTTACTTTACTTTTTACAGTTATATTACCACCATGCATCTCTACTAAAGATTTCACTAATGATAAACCAATACCACTACCTTCACATCTTCTACTAAAATTGCTACTATCTTGGGCAAATCTTTCAAATATTTTATTAATACTCCTTTCAGATATACCTACTCCATTATCTTTTACAGATACAAAAACTTTTTCATCATTGTTTGTTATACTAACCTTAATTTCTCCACCTGGATCAGTGTACTTAATCGCATTAGATAGTAGGTTAAGTATTATTCGTTCTATCTTTTCTGGATCACAACCAATAATAATATCTTCTTCTTCAGTATCAAATATAAGCTTTATACCTCTTTGCTGTGCATATTGAGTTATAGACATAGTTATATCTTCAATAATTTCTACAATATTATAATTGGACATTTTTATATTATAATACCCTGCATCTATCCTTGTTATATCTACTAAATTATTTACTAATTTTAAAAGCCTATATGAATTTTGCTTTATTACATGATTATATTTTCTTAAATTAAAGTTTTCATTATAAGTTATATTATTATTTTCTATATTTTTGTTAATAAGTTGCATAGTTCCTAAAATTATATTTAATGGAGTTTTAAATTCATGAGATAAGTTAGCAAAAAACTCATTTCTCATATTCTCAATAGATAAATTTTCATTTAACTCTTTAATTTTATTCTCCATGAACTTTATCTTTTCTTCTATGTCGATTTTATCTTCTGCAACTTTTGATATGTCTTTTGATATGATTATAATGCACTCTTTGTCTTCATAATTATCTATTATGATTTTACCATTTACTGATATAGGATTTGAGATTTTAGGATATAATTTTAAATTTATATGATTAGCTTCTCTTTCTTTGTTATCTTTTAAATTTATCCATTTTTCTATTCCTTTATTTTCATAACTAATTAAATCTATTACTGTTAATTTATTTATTTCATCTTCATTATACTCTAACCTTGATAATAATTTGCTATTACATTTTAAGATTGATCCCTTGATATCACTAATTAGAATATATTCATCAATTATATCAATTAAATCATTCATTCTAAAATTCCCTTTCATAAAAACATATGAGCATGTCCCTTTATAAGTCTATATCGTATATCAACCTATCTAATAAGGTACTATACATTATTTACTATGAAACAGCTCATATAGTAAATATTTATCTTTATTTATAATTATACTATATTCTTTCTAATAATTCTGTTAATTACAGTAAATTATTTTTCTTTCTTTAAAAATAATATAATCATGTTCATTTCTCCTAGTAAACTTCTACACTTTTAAACTTTTCTCCTTCTTTATTTGATAATTTATGATGATGAATACTTTATTTTTATTATTTAAGACTCATTATTTGATTCTTCTTATAAACAATGCATGTATTCTTCTACTTTTTCTGCATCTACACTATAAGCTTGACCCTTGGAGCAGAAAATAGAACTTGAAGTATAGTCTATATCTGCATCTTTATTATAATTTACTTTTTTTAAAACTGCTTCAGTATTATGGCAAACATCATATCCATCATTGATGTACGAAATGCTGCCACTACCCTTACTAAAATATATTATCTCCATAGAATAATCCATAAATGTGCTTACTGGACCTCTTCCATTTATAATTACTCTATCTCCAAAAATTTGAGGTTCCTCAAACTCTCCACTCATTTTTTGTATATCAGATAACACCCTTCCTATATAATCAATATTTATTTCTATTTTGAATTTATAATATGGTTCTAGTAGTATATTTTCAACTTTTTCAATGCCTTGTCTTAAAGCTCTGAATGTAGCTTCTCTAAAATCACCACCACTAGTATGCTTCTTATGAGCTCTTCCATCTAATAAGGTTATTTTTATATCTGTAATAGGATACCCTCCTAATATTCCTCTATGTTCCCTTTCAAATATATGAGTCCTAACTAAATTTTGATAACCTGCCTGTAAATCATCTACTAATGCTATACTTTCAAAACTTATTCCACTATTTCTTTCTGTTGATTCTATTTTTAAATAAACTTCTGCATAATGGCCTAGTGGTTCAAAATGACCACAACCCTTTGTAGCTTCATTTATACTTTCTTTGTATAGAATTTCACAAGGTCCAAACTCTATATCTAAATTAAATCTATTTTTTACAACCTCTTTTAAAATCTCTAACTGAATCTTACCCATAACATGTACACTTATTTCTTTTAACTTCTCGTCATAATTTACCTTTAAAGAAGGTTCTTCACTATCTAATATTTTAAAATAATTATAGATTTCGTTAATATTTAAAGATTTATCAAATATTACTTTTGACTTCATATTTGCCTTAATTTCAACATTAATATCATCTATAATATGTTTAATGGTACTTGACTGTAGACTATTGCTAAATACATAGTTTCCACTCACTGCATTGTTAATGCCTGTTACAGCAAATAGTTGACCAGCACCTACCATATTCTCAGTGGTAAACTTCTCTCTATTATAAATTCTTATTTGATTAATTTTATCATAACTATATTCATGCTCTTCATTATTTACATTAAGTACATTTCTATACTTAATCTCATCTTTTACAGATAAGTTCCCTTTTAAAGATTTTATATAAGTAATTCGTTTTTTATTTTCTTCATTTGTAATCTTGTACACTTTACCTATAAACTCACCATCTTCATAGTAATTCGTATACGTTAGCATGTGAATTTTATCTAAAAAGCTATCTATTCCAATATTATTCAGGGCTGATCCAAAAGAACATGGATAGATTTTACTATCCTTTATCATCTTTCTAATACTATCTATCCATAGTTCTTTTTCATATTTCTCCTCTAAATATTTTTCAAATAAGTCATCATCTCTTTCAGCAATAAATTCTATAAGATTGTTATCTAACTCATGATTTTCTTCAATATTAAACGAATTGCTAATATCTATAATATTTTCACTTAAATTAGATTTTAAATCTTTAATAACTTTATCTTTATCTGCCCCAACCCTGTCCATCTTATTTACAAATATAAAAGTTGGCACTTCGTACTCTTTTAATAATCTAAATGCTGTTTTTGTATGTGATTGTACCCTTTCTATACCACTTACTATCACAATAGCATAGTCCATTATCTTTATAGCTCGTTCCATTTCTGGAGAAAAATCTATGTGTCCTGGAGTGTCTATTAGATAGTAATTTGAATCCTTATATGTAAAATTTCCTTGACCAGAAAATATTGTTATACCTCTAGATTTTTCTATACTATGACTATCTAAAAATGTGTCTTTATGATCTACTCGACCTAGTTTTCTAATTGCTTTTGTATGATAAAGTATTTGCTCACAAAAAGTAGTTTTTCCAGCATCTACATGAGCTAATATTCCAATCGTCTTATTCATTTTGCACCTCTTTATAGATTCTTATAAATTGATTATATCACAATGAAAAAGCTTATTAATTTACAACTATAAAAATATCTCTATAATATGACAAAAGCCATAGCATTTGATATGGCCTTATATTTATAAAATCCTATTTAATATTAAAAGTTCAACAAATCCAACAACCCATACTATTGTACTTGCCATAGAGTAAACTCTCATTTGTTCTTTTACAATACGTCCAAGTGCTGCATCGTAGGTGATGTTACAGATGCTGCCGTTGTCATTGCAACAGTTCCACTACCTTGAATAAATCTTACTATAGATGCTTTTTAGCGAATATTTGTGCCATTTTTTTGCTGCACCCGATACTTCAAATATTGCTTCCATCATTACACCAAAACTAGTTGTTATACTATTTACTACATTACTTGCTGGCATTCCACCTATAAGACCTGTAATCGATGCTTATATTACCATTCCTAAAAATGAATGTATCTTAGTTTTTAAAATTAAAAATGTTAATATTGCTATTTCTCTATGTTTCTATAAGTTCATTTATATTCATCTATGCTTATCTTATTCCATACTTTTTTATTTTATCGACACTTTTTTATTTATTTCTATTTACTTAGAGTACAAAATTTTTAATTTAGTATATAGTAAAAAAGACACACCTTAAACTATACGTTTGGGTATGTCCTTTCCAATTTATTTTAATATAATATTTTTACTTTACATATCCTGTATTAAAGTCAATTATGTTAAATAACTTTTCATTATTTAAAAATCTTTCTAAGTTATCTACACTTATTTCAAAAATACTTTCATAAGTTTCAGCTAAATTATACCATCCTGAAATATGAGGAGTTATAACAGCATTTTGTAATCCCCAAATTCTATGATCACTTGGTAGTGGCTCTGGATCAATTACATCAAGGCCTGCTCCTAATAAGTGATTACTTTCTAAGGCATCACATAAAGCTTCAGTATCAACGGATACACCTCTACCTACATTTAATAATACACTTCCTTCTTTCATTAGTCTAATTCTTTCTTTTGAGAATAACTTTTGAGTATCCTTAGTTGAAGGTAAACAAAGAGCAACTATATCAGCTTCAGGTAATAACTCATCTAGCTTATCTGTTAAATATAGCTCGTCTATAAAGCTTGATTTTTCTATTTGTCTACGCTTTACACCAATAGTATATCCACCAAGAGATTTTATCATTTTTGCGAAATTACATCCTATATCACCAAGACCAACAACTAAAACCTTAGAATTATATATTGATTTTACACGACCTTCACTTTGCCATAATCTTTTGTTTTGATTATCTCTATAAATATGTAATTTTTTTAGTAACTCTAAAAGCATAGCTAACATATGCTCTGAAACTGCCAAGCCATACGCACCAGTAGAGTTGGTTAAAATTACATTATCCTCTAAAATTCCCTCTTTAATATATTCATCTGCTCCTGCAGTATTTAGTTGAAGCCATATTAAATTTTTAGATCCCCTTACCATATCAGGCTTTGGTTTGCCAATTATTATATTTGCATCTTGAACTTCTTCTTTACTAACACTACCCTCATCTGAATAAACAATTTTACAATTCAGCGCTTTTTCTTCTAAAATTTTCTTTTTAACATCATCCATAGGTATTAAAACTAAAATATTATACATAACCCCTCCATATAATTCTAAGTATTTTATCTGTTTAATTATCATTTAGCTATAATTAATACTACTATACAAATACTAATTATACTATATTTACCAAGAATAAATTGGTGATAATATACATTATCATATATATGAAAATTATAATAAATATTTTAGTTCACTATTGAATACCTTATATAACTGCTTAGGTTACTCATCTTTATCATATATATCTGAAAGCTCTATCTTGCTAGTATAGTCCAATGGTATATTCATTAGGTTTTGATTCGAATTTTCCTTATCTACAAATCCTTGTGGTATTTTTATTATAAATTTTGTACCTTTATTAATTTCACTTTCAACATTAATACTTCCATTATGAATACCAACTAAGCCTTTAACTATAAATAGCCCTAATCCACTACCTTCATGTTCTCTTTCTAAAGAGGGATAATGTTTTGCTTTTTTAAATTTTTCAAACAAATGATCTTTAGTCTCGCTTGACATTCCAATACCATCATCTTTAACCTCAATAATAATATCATTTCCTTCTTTTTTTAAATTTACATATATATGTCCACCATCATTAGTAAACTTAATTGAATTTGATAAAAGATTAAGCATTATCCTTTCAATTTTACTTCTATCGATTGCTGTTATTATCTCTTCTTCTTCTGTGTCAAAAATTATTTCTATGTTATAAGAGTTAGCTAAGTCTACAACAGACATTGTTACATCTTCAACTACATCAACTATATTTTCATTTTTAAACGTAGCATCAACATAACCAGTTTCTATCTTACTAACATCTATTAAATTATTTATTAATCTAAGCAATCGATTAGAATTTTTATTAATTAAATTTATCTGTTTTTGAAAAAACTCTCGCTCATACTCATCACTATATACTCTTAAGTTTAATAATTTATTTGCATTAATTATTATATTTAAGGGGGTTCTTAACTCATGAGACATAGTAATTATAAAATCAGTTTTTATTTCATCCTTTTCTATTGATTTTCTTAATAACAATTTATATTTTAATGCGTTTTTCTTATCAGAAGAATACATATAAATTAAAGTGATAATTCCTAATATAACTAGTAATATACTAATCCAAATAATTACCTCTAACTTCTTAGGAACTAATAAATCAAATGTATCCTTATTTATAATTACACTATTCTTAGGTAGTAATAAGGGATTTATATTGTATTCTCTTAAAGATTTAAAGTTAAATATGGCTGTATTAAAAGTATTATATGATGGAGTTGCTATTCCTTTATGATCTCCATTTAATATTTCTTCTAAAAAAACTGCAGCTATTTTTCCTAACTTACTTTCATCATTAACTATTCCTCCAATAGCACCTGCTTCTACATAAGTCTTCAGTTTACTATATATAGGTACATCAGTAACTTCTTTAATTTTTTCTATAAGATTTGTCTCATCCATAAATGCTCCATCAGCGAAATCTTTATAAGTTACACATAATATAATGGCGTAAGAATTATCTAAGTTCTTTATTTTATCTTTTATATCTTCAAAAGCATAACCTTCTATTGTACACATATTAAATGGCCTAGAAGTAAACTTTGTTAAATAGCTTACATTTTCTCTTATCATATTACTATAAATACTATTATTTAAAAGTAAACATACATTCTTAACCTCACTATTTAAATTAAGTATTGTATCTAGAAAAAATAAATTATCTTGATACTCAAGTATTCCCGTAATATAATTTGATTCTTCTTGGCTTAAGGATATATAGCTATTAACACCTACGAATACTATAGGCTTCTTATACATAAACGAATCTTTATTAAATAAATTATGTCTAACAAAGTTTAAGGCTTCATCGTCAATAGTTAATATACAGTCTATATCTTCATTCTTATACTTTATATTTAACAACTTCATAAAGCTCTCGTTATAAATATCTGAATCAGAGGATGTGCTATCTAAAAAATCTACTTTTATATTCGCATTTTTTAAATTCCTTTTAACCTCTTCAACTATAGAATGTTCCCATACATTTTCAGAATTGTACGAGCATAAAATCAAAATATTTTTCTTACTTTTTTGACTATAAGAATTTACATTGAAAAATGAAATTAAAATAATTATAGCTAATAATAAGATACTAAATTTTCTTTTACGAATCATAATTTTAGCTCCTAATCTTAATTTAGTATAAAATTATTTTATGTTGTTATATGTTATTAATACTGTTAATATTTTCAATATAATATTTATTCAAGTATATTTATAAACAAACTATTTTACAACGACATGATGACTTAATTTAAATATTTTTTTATAATCAAAATATAAGAGCGTATATTAAAATAAAATTTAAAATACGCTCTTTATATCTAATTAAACATGTATACTTTCCTTTACATTTTTTAATTTATGATTTTCATCTTTTTCTAGAGATTTATTAGACCAATAATTTGCAAGTAACGCTCCAGATACTGCATGATATGTACTAGATACAACCCCAGGTATTGCTGTCATAGGAGTGAAGTGAGTCATAGCAAGAGAAGTTGCTAAACCTCCATTTTGTAAACCTACTTCTATAGCCATTGTTCTTCTTTTCGCTTCCTCTAATCCTACTTTCTTGGCAACTAAATATCCTAAGAAGTAACCGCATGTATTATGTATTATAACTGCAACTAATATAAGTAATCCTGAACTTAACAGAGAATCTACATTTTTTCCAACTATTGAACCTATTATTAAAACTAAACATACAGTTGATAAAAGTGGAACTAACTTTGTACCTTCCTCTACTACCCTTGGTAGAAATCTATTACATAATAATCCTAAAACTATCGGCACTAGTACTACTTGAAGTATAGAAGTAAACATAGCTGATAATGAAACTTCTATACTAGTTCCACCTAGAGCTAAAGTAAGAACTGGAGTTAAAAATGGAGCTAAAAGTGTTGATATGGATGTTAATGTAACTGATAATGCTACATCTCCCTTTGCCATAAATGCCATTACATTAGAAGATGCTCCACCAGGACAGCAACCAACTAATATTAATCCTATCGCTAATTCAATTGGTAAATTTAATAATTTAGATATTATAAATGCAAGTAAAGGCATAACTGTAAACTGCGCTAATGAACCACTAAGTACATCCATTGGTCTAGTAAGTACAAGTTTAAAATCCTCCAGTCTTAATGTCATTCCCATTCCAAACATTATTACCCCTAAACATGTATTTATATGAGGTGCTGCAAATCCAAATGTAGCTGGTCTTAAAAGAGATATCCCTGCTGCGGCTAATACTATAAAAGCCATATATTTTGATGCAAAATTGCTTAATCTTACTAAATTTTTCATAATTACTCCCCCTAATTTTCTCAATAATTTTATAATTTATAAACCTCTTTCTACTACTTTTAATATGACTAATATCAATATCCATTTAGACTTTTCACCACCTTCTATTTTTATATTTTTCTTAAAATTAAAAAGACTAAACTAATGGTTACCATATATTTGAAGCATTTTACCAGCTAAGTTATAGATAACTTATAGTTCAGTCTTAATTTCTATATAACTTTAATTATAACAAGTCTTACATGCTGAATACCCAGCTTTTTTTGCTTCTGCTTCAGACATTTTAGTAGAATTTTTCATTCCATGTGCATCTGAAGTAGAGTGATATTTTTTTGAAGAAGTATTTGCGTATACTGATTTTGAATTAGTACCTCCACTATTATCTGAAGTAGGTGTTAAACTTTGATTAAATCCTTTATCTGTTGCATATCCATCTATTTCCCATATATTCTTTTTACTTTTTTGAGCCTCATATTGCGCTGCTTTCATTTTATCTAAATGTCTAACTGCATCGTATATATATCCAACTCTAGCTAGACCTTCCCTAACAACTTCTTCATTATACATTTTATAATCTTTGTTTCCTGTTGAATCATACCATAAATATCCTAAGTAACGACCATATTTATCTGTTTTGGCTCCATCTGTTTCTACATAAACAATATCACCTTTTTTAAGACTGTTTTTAGCAAAACTAGTAGCAACATCTCCTAAATATTGTTTTTCCTTAGTATCTTCCGGTGTATCTATTAATAGTATACGTAAACTTTCATTAGTTCCATCTTCGAATTTTAACTTTACAGTATCACCATCAATAACCCTATCAACAGTAGCTTTTAGCACATAATCTGGTACTTTTCCACTTTTTAAAGCTTTTATAAGTTCATCATAAGAAAGTACTTTTGATCCTGAACTATTTTCCTCTGTTGATGTATCTTGTACATTTGATACTTGTTGATATACTTGAGTTAAAATTTTTAAATCACTACTACATCCACTTAAAAAAAGTGAAAATCCAAGTATCCCCGATAGTAGTATATTTTTAGTTTTCTTCGCTGTTAATAACCTCATAATATGTCTCCTTAATAAATGTCATTCTTATCTAATTATATTATATAATAAGGAATATAGTATATCTTTTTATACTAAATCAACTATGTAACCCCTAAGTATACCATTTTCCATGTCAATCTTTCTTATCTTACACACAACCTTAATTCCTTCAGCTTCATTTTCTCCTATATATCCAGCATTGCAAAGCATATCTATACCGTTTACTATCCCTACGAAGTAACTTCCATTTACTACATATATAGATAAGTATGCGCCTCTATTTATTATCTTAGTTATTTTTGCATTATTTATTTCATTATTTTTTAGCTTTTCTATAACTATTTTTCTTTTTATATTACTAATTTCCTTTAAAGAAAATTCTCTATTATATCTCCTTCTTTGAAAACTTCAAATATTCTAGTGTTATCTTTAAATATATCTTTATTTAATGCTTTTACTTGAGTCCCATTTATATTAATAAATGCTCCCCCAATCTAATATTTTTTCTATAGTTACCGAAGTATTGTGGTATAACTCTTTTTGTATTAATTTCATAGTATTTTTAGAGTATTCAATTTTGCCCAATATTAAATTATTTTCTCTATCAATATACTCTACAAAATAATCCACAACTTTACCTATATATTTTTTCTTATCAATTTTATACTTTGGATCATCTTTAAGCAAAATCCTTTTATTAGAACTGATTATGAACATATTTTTATCAACTTCATCACAAACTCCATACATTATAATAGTTCCCTGTAATATTTCCTTAAAATCATCCCTTATTTCAAATCTCCTCAATAAAACACAACCTCTCTAAACACACAATTTACTTTTATAAATATCACCTATATTAACTAATAATAATAAGTTAGTTTGTCTTTGCATGTCAATATATTTGGATAATTTTGTCTCATTATATAAAAAAATGATTATAAAAATGTATAATATCATAATACATCCTTACAATCATTTCCTATTCATAATTTCAAATTTTAATAATATTTAACCAATCTAAACTTAAATGTTGTACTTTCGTTCATAACATCTTCGTCAGCTATTAGTCTACTATCTTCAGATCTTACTCTAATATACTTTCCATTTGGTGCTCTTAATGAATATAACATATTCTCTACTCTATCAACTCGAAATGTTGCAGGCCCTTGATTGTCTACATCTACGACTAAATAGCCATCTTCATCTATTCTCAAGAACCTAGAACCATGTAGCCTTATTAAGATATTATTATCTTCTAACAATATAAAACTAAATATCTTACCAGTAAGAGGATTCTCTCCTATTGCATAAAAAAACTCATCAAAACCTATCTCTACATATTTGTTATTAGATTCCGATTTTATTTGAACTATTAATAGTTCTTTTCCATCTTCTATAAACGGTGGTAAATCTATAAAATACGTTGGAGGAAGGCTTAATGCATCCTCTGGCATTATATCTCTTCTATTCCTATTCATTCTTAACCCCCTGATGTTTTATATTTTGTTTAATACGCTACTTTATTTTATGACATCTGTTATGCTAAGGTTACAAATGAAATAATTTCTACTTATTCAAATATCTTTAGATATTCACCATATCCCATTTCTTCCATTTTTTCTTTTGGAATAAATTTTAAAGCTGCAGAGTTTATACAAAATCTTATTCCTCCCAACTCTTTAGGGCCATCATCAAAAACATGTCCTAGATGTGAATCCCCTTCTTTACTTCTAACTTCTATCCTTTCCATTCCATGAGAATAATCTCTAACTCCAATTAATGCTTCTTTATTTATACTTCTTGCAAAACTTGGCCATCCACATCCTGAATCAAATTTATCATTTGATGAAAATAATACCTCATTACTAACTATATCTACATATATACCTTCTTCAAAATGATCATAATATTCATTTTTAAATGGTGGTTCTGTCATATTATTTTGAGTAACTTCAAATTGAATAGGTGTCAAATTTTTTCTCGCCCAGTTTCTTTTTACAAAATCAAATCTACCCGAGCCTTTATAATACCTATTATAATGTTCTGGATTTTTCTTATAATAATCTTGATGATACTCTTCCGCGTCATAAAACTTTTTCACAGGTAAAATTTTTGTTGCAATAGGTTTACTGTAAATTTTACTTTCTTCTAATTTTTTCTTTGACTCTTCAGCTAATTTTCTCTGTTCTTCATCAAAATAGTAAATAGCAGTTTTATAATGCTCCCCCCTATCATTAAATTGTCCTCCTTCGTCAGTAGGATCTATTGCATTCCAATATATATCTAAAAGTTCATTATAACTTATTATATTATCATCATAAGTTATACAAATAGCTTCTCTATGACCAGTAACACCAGAACATACTTGTTCATATGTAGGATTAGCTAAATCTCCACCTGTATATCCTGAAATAACATTTATAACTCCTTCATATCTATCAAAAGGCTTTACCATACACCAAAAACAACCACCTGCATATATTGCTTTTTTTAACATTCCAATCAACTCCTTATTTTTATGTTCATTAAATTTCAATCTAGTTTATTTATTATTTATATTTTCTTGAGTATGTACTTTTTTATTCCCTTCTTAATTTATATTTAATCTAATTTATTAATATTTATCTTCATATTTCTACACTATAATATTTCTTAACTATGCTACTATAATATTAAATTCTCGTATAATATGGAGGTTTCTATGAATAAATTAAAAGTAGCAATTATTCAAATGGGCGTAATAGAAGATAAAATCAAGAATATTGAGAAAGCTAGTAGTCTTATAAAAAATGCTGTGAAAAAAGGGATTGATATTGCAGTCCTTCCTGAAATGTTTTTATGCCCATATGATAAATCAAATTTTCCTGTATATGCAGAAAAAGAAGGTGATTTATCTTATTTATTATTATCTGAAATAGCAAAACAAAATAATATATACTTAATTGCTGGCTCTGTTCCTGAAAAAGATAATAATGGAAATATTTTTAATACTTCTTATGTATTTGACCCAAATGGTAATAAAATAGCTAAACATAGAAAGGTACATTTATTTGATATCGACATAGAAAATGGACAGTATTTTAAAGAATCTGATACTCTTGATGTAGGAGATGAAGTTACTGTATTTGATACTAAATTTGGGAAAATCGGGCTTTGTATTTGCTATGATCTTAGATTTCCAGAGCTATCTCGTCTAATGATGGATAAAGGAGCTAAAGCAATAATTGTTCCAGCTGCCTTTAATATGACTACAGGCCCTGCTCATTGGGAACTTTTATTTAGATGCAGGGCTGTAGATAATCAAGTTTATACAATCGGATGTGCTCCTGCTAGAGATTATAATGCTTCTTATATTTCTTATGGCAATTCTATAGCAGTATCTCCTTTTGGAGAAATTTTAGTACATATGAATGAAAAAGAAGGTTATAATATTTGTTCATTAGATTTTGATTATGTTGATAAAGTTAGAAGTGAGTTACCTCTTATATCTCATAGGAGATTAGATATATATTAAAATGTATGCATTGTTATAAATCTAGTATTTTTAAATTTATCATAATTTTGTTAAATCTGATGAGTACCACATAAAAAAGCAATTGGAGTAAATAATTTTTCTCCAGTTGCAAATATAGCATCTGGATGTTTTTTCTCCATAAAGTAGAATATTATTGCATTTAATATCCCATTTATAATTCCATTTCCTATTATACACTTTTCTAATAAGTAACTATTTAATTTTGCTTCCTTCATAATGTATCTCCTATTATCAAATATTTTTTCTTTTATACTTAATTTTTTAGTTTTTTATGATATCATTTAGTAAGTATTTTTTAGTCTTATTCTAGACTACAACCGGTATTTATACTTAGCTATCATGGTGATAAGTACTTAACTTTATATTACCTCTATAAACTTATTTTATAAGCATATAATTTGTACATTTGGCTCTAATAACAATTGTAGCATATAGTTTTACGTTCTCATTCAGAGTTAATGTTCATCTTTGTGAGGAAATTTGAGTAAATATTAAATTTGAAATAATTCAAAACTCTCTATATAATCTTCTAGTGTTGCATTAATGTAAAATTTAATACTTTACAAAATGACCCTCATGATTTTAGAGCTAACGCTCAATTATTATGAGGGTTGAAATTTTTTCCATTTTATTTTTAGACGCACTTACC
>CABIVQ010000056.1 GCA_902362365.1 Clostridiaceae bacterium
CCTTTCATGTAAAGTAGTTTTGTGATTATTATTACTGTAACATGAACATAAACTTGTGAACTATTTTTTTACATATTTTTAGATGTTGCACTTAATATGATAATTTATCATATAAAAACAAATAATACTTTAAATTCTCATCCATACATGGTTATATTTGGATGGCTAGGAGTTGTTACAATAGTCCCAGTTATTTTAGGTATAATTCATGGGATAATATCTTTAAAAGAATGGGATAAATTAATTCTTAATAAAATTTGTCCATCAACAATAAAATCAGCACCAACAGCATGGGATTATAAATTTAATAGTCTGACTGAAGGTAGACATATAATCGTCAAGTTAAAGGATGGATCTATTATATATGGTTTATACTCTACAAAGTCTTATGCATCAGGAATTCAAGATGAGAGAGATTTATATATAGAAGAAATTTTTGATGTTGAAGGAGATAGTTTATCAATTATTCCTGATAGTGATGGAGTATTAATCAAATCAGATCAGATATCTATGATTGAGTTTAGAAAAATCGATTTAAATGAAGATTCTAAAGTTAGCACTTATGAAGAATTAAAAAATATAAAAGAATCTATAGATGATATATATAAATTATTAAAATCACAAAAAGATGAAAATAAGGGGGAGTAGATATGTCTAGTAAGAATGTAAAAATAATTAAAGAAGGATATCAACCAATAAGTAGAAGCACAAATGTTGTAGAAGAAAGAGGATACCAACCAGTAGTACCTAAAACAGAAACTCAAACTCCGAGAAAACTACCTAAGCCTAATACGGGGATAGGTCGAAAATAATTTAAGGTAGGAGTTATAATCCTACATATAGAAATTCTTAATTATACTTATGATGTAAGGAGGATATTTTGTATGGATTTAAAATTAAGTGATTTACCTCCACAATTTGAAAAGATAGCATTGGAGCTTGGAGTAGAGAAAGTTAAGTTATTATTTAAAGAATTTGGAGGGACTTCAGTATATTTTCCTACTGAAAAGATGATTTACAAAGAAGCTAGAGACAGAGAGATTATATCAGAATATAATGGATTTAATATCAGATATTTAGCATCTAAGTATAATATGTCTGAGGGATATGTAAGGTATATTATACGTGAGAAAAAGACAGGTTAATTTTATAAAGAAAGAGCTATACATCTAAGTTTAGGTGCATAGCTCTTTTACATTTTATTATTTAATTCATTAATGTTTGTGCTTAGTGATGATATACTTGTACTTAAATTTTCTAGTTTCCCTTCGATACGAATCAATAGATACATTGTAACGATAGCGGGAAAGCCTAAATTTGACACTAGTTGCATTAAATCTAGTTCCAATGAGTAATTACCTCCTAATAGTAGAATAATGGTCTTAGAAAGCCCCCTATGAGACCAGAGGGCTATCTGTGTTTCATTTGTTACGAAACTTGTAAGTCGTATTCTGTTGTTTCTGTTTGAACAATCTTTGCTCCTAATGGTGATAATAGTTCTTCTCCATGCATTGGTGCGAATATATTTTTAGATACTATTAATTCCATTGCTGATTTTATTTCTGTTTCATTTATATCTTCTCTAGGATCTGTTATGAAAAGACTTACTTTTCTTCCTGCTGTTGTTGAGAATGTCATTAATAATTTAGTTTCTAGTTCCATTTTTACTTAGTCCTCCTTTTTATTAGTTTAATATTGTGTTATCTTGCTTTATTACATCTGTTAAAGTATGTTTTTGAAGTGATGCTAGCGTTTCAGCGACATTGTAGACATCAAGTGATGTTGCATCACTTTTTACGTTTGAGAAACTTCTTGTTTTTGTTATTGTTTTTCCATCACTAGTTAAGCCACAATCAAATTTTAGTTTTAATGTTGAATGTTCATTAACTTCTGTAACTTCTGTTGCAAGGTCTCTTTTTTCCATAGATATAATCCTCCTTTTTAATTGGTTAATTTAAGTGTATTTGAAAGTTTATGTAAAGTCCTAAAATATAAAGTTTGAATATTTATATGGTATTTTTTATTGGAAGTTTATTTGGAATGTATGCTTTCGCATGGGTTTATTGAGGTTTAGAGATTGATTTCAGTAGTTAAACCTTCGGTTGTCAGCCCCTGTATGGACAAATCTTTCACTCCGTAAAAAATTAGGCATACAAGGTGTGGCTATATTTTAGCTAATATGATATAGGATTTTTTGATTATGATATGAGCTAAAATATAGCTTTATTTATTTGCTAACTATTTACTTCGTTTCAGATTGGTCCATAGTTCCCACCGCGCTCTCTGCTCCCCCGCCATCCTTCCCTGTGTTTTTATTTGTGTAGATTTAAATTGAATAATGTATAGGAGGATAGTCTGACATCACAGATTGTAGTAAAAACCGCTACAAACTGTGATGACAGACTAAAGAGAATATTGATTTTATTTTTGTATTAAGAATAGGTGTATATGTTTTGATTTTTATATATGATTTTAATTTGAATTATCAGAGTTTATATTTAGTGTAGATATTGATATAGCTGGTATACATAGATTTGATACTTATGGAGTTTGGCTTTCGCCACCGCGCTTTACGTTCCAATCTTTTGAGTAAAGAGCACTCAAAGTAGTTCGCCCACACGTGGCTCAAAAGGATTTCCACTACAATCGCTAACTCAAAACCATTATTTATATATAGTTATTTGATGATGATGTTATATTTTTGTTTGTAGTTAGCTTATTGAAAGATAGCCTTCGGCTGTGCCCCTCTGACTAATCCCCAAAGCACTCACACTATTCTCTTCTAACATACTTCGCAAACATCTTATTTCATAACAAGTCTGCTACGTATATTATCCGCTCATACGTGTTCGTAGCTTTTTGGGATAGCCATTCACTGCCCTAAGCCCAATGCCCATATGCTTTTGCTTTTTGTTGCATATTACCATAGTTACTTTATAGAGCCTCCACGTTTGTAATAAGATATTTTATTGATTTTATTAGGATTATAGCGTTAATTATAGGTAGCAGTTTTATCTAGTTGGTGTCGGCAAGGTAAGTTACTTCGTGGTATCCCGCAATTGGATAAAATCGTGCTCCGCTATCCAATTGCTAGGTGGATTTGGCTTTTAAGGAAAATTGTATTCTCGGTATCGTGAAATTGGAGTTTTATTTTTTTATTATTTTTTCACGACATAGTGAATGTAAAAATGGTTTTAATTTGGATTAATAGAAGTATTTATGTATGAAATATAGATTAAAAAATTACTAGGTTATAGAGTTATCAATGGTTAGAGGAGGATGAAATGGCAAGAGGAAGTTTTGATGGGTTATATACTTTTAGTGAAGTTGGTCAGATTTATGGTATTGATAGTTCATGCCTTAGAAAGAAAGTTTGTTTTGATAAATTTGTTGTTGGAAAAGATATTAAAAAGTTTGGTAAGACTTGGCTTATCACAGAACAGGCTATGGTTAAACATTTTGGTGCTGAAAAGTTTGAGAACTTTAAATTGAAGAGATTGAAAGAAGATACTGCTAGAAATAAAATGATTAGGGATGAAAGGAATAAGATTAAGTCTGAGAAGAAAAGTAAAAATGGAAACAGTATGAATGTGAAAGAAGAAAAGAGTGTAGATAGTTGGATTAATGGTGAGATAAAGGGGAGAGAGGTTAAAAGTTTTAGATTTTAAATATATTAGAAGTTAAAGCCTTTTTGCTAGAGTGAATTAAATAGTTTTTTAGAAACTAGCTTATTATTTAATAAATATGATGGACTTATCTAATGAAAAAATATATATAGATATCTTTTCTCTAATCTATATATTACCCCGATACCCCAAAAAAGGTGGTATCGGGAGATTTTAGAAAATATATATAATTTAGGGGATGGATATAGTTGTTTCACTTGTTCTAAAATAAAAGGTTATAATTTATATTTTCTTAAAAAAATTCTTAGTTGGAAAAATAAAATACAATAAAAAGTATAACCTAGAGATACATTATAAAAATGTAAAAAATAAAAACAACTAGATATTAATCTAGTTGTTTTTATTTAATTCTTTGGTATTAATTTTATTTTTTATTTTTAAATTTTTTAGGTTCCTTTACTCTCATAGATAGTATTTCACCACAGTCAGTGCATATATCTGCTATAATTCCAGAACCTAATAGAGTATTTTTAGATTGCATAGCAGCATAACCATCTAATGTTCCTTGCCCTATATTACTACTACCACATTTTTCACATTTAGTTTGTTCCATATTAAGAATCTCCTTTAAAATTTTTATATATTATTATAATTATTTAATAAAACTGCTATATTTGCAAGATAAGCTACACCATATCTTGAAGCGTTATAAAGATCATATATTGCAACACCAGCAGCTGTAGCTTTAAAGTATGCTGAGAATGTACTTATAGAAGGTGATAGATTCTTTTTTGATATATAGTGCGTTCCAACTGCCGTAAGAGCAGCAGCAGCAGAATTACCTGCATAGTTTTTAGCTGTACCCCAACTTCTTCTTGCATTTACTACATTATCGTAATATCCTTTAGTGTATCCTGAATACCAGTTATTTGTAGGTTTTGTGTAAGATTTTTGAGTTCCAGTTAATGGATTACGAACTTTTATTGAATCTCTTGAAGAGCCTTTTGTTACAGACATATAAGCTTTATCTGGCGCTTGAGTCTTCATACCAGATGGTCTGCTAGGTGCATATACAGATATGCTATTTTCTATATTTAATTTATTAAGCGTTTCAAAATAATTTAATGTATCTACTTCATTTGTTTTAAGATCTGTTACTCTTATTATACCTCTAGCACCATTAACTTCTGTTCTTGTTTCAGAATTTTCTTCAGTTATATTGAATTTATCTTCAATTCCATAACGTTCTTGAAACTCAACCTTTATTAATTTAATTTGCTCATCAGAGAAATATTCTTCAGAACTTGTATCTTCTGTAAAGTTATCTCTAGTATTTTTAGCCTCAATAAGTTCAGATTCACTAACACCATTATTCGAAAGAATTGTACTATACATTTCCTCACTATTTTGCTCCATAGCCGATGCTGAATTTAACATTGGCGTTACAACTGTAATCCCTACTAATGCTAATGCAATAATTTTTGTTGCCCTTTTTTTAAAAGTCATAATTTTATTCCCCCTTAAAATTATTTTAAATTTTGATATTAATATATCTTAAAAGTATTTTTTTAAAAAGTATTTTGATAAAACTAGACGTTAAATAAGACAAATTGGATATATCAGATTTGAAGGTCATTTTTTATATTAAATATATTTCGAGACTTTATTTTTTGAAATTAAAGCAATTATTTAGTTTATGAGATTTATTGTACGTTAGAATTTATAATTTAGTTATAAGGATTGTAAATTTCAGGGGGGATTTTATGAAGAAGTTAGTCATTGATTTGGGACATGGTGGTAATGATCCTGGTGCTATTGGACAAGGTGGAACTCATGAGGCTGATATTGTTTTGGATATTGGTAAGGAGATTGAGATTTTATTAAAGGGTTATAAGGTTGATTATAAGTTTACTAGGCTTACTAATAAGAGTGTTTCACTGCTAGAGAGGTGTAGGATTGCTAATGGATTTAATGCAGATTATTTTGTTTCTATACATATAAATTCAGCTAGTGATAAATCTGTTAGAGGGGTTGAGGTTTTTAAGTATTCTAATAGTAATGGGAAGATTAATAAGTTTTGCGATGATGTTTGTCGTGATATTTCAAAGCAGTTGAGTATTAGAAATAGAGGTCCTAAGATTGGTAATCAGTTTTATGTTGTTAAGAATACGAAGATGCCTGCAGCTTTAATTGAGGTTGATTTTATTTCTAATAAGGATTGTGAGAGGGATTTGAAGGATTTAAATAATATTAAGAAGTTATCTAAAATTATTTTTGATAGGTTGATTGATATGGTTGGGTTAGAGACTAAGGATGATAGATTGTATAGGGTTTGTATAGGAGCTTATAGGGATAAGAATAATGCTGTTAAACAGTTAGAAATAGCTAAAAATAAGGGATTTAAAGATACATATGTCATCTAGTTCATTCATTTGTAAAAATTTGTATTATAATATACATAAATTATATCATCATAAGGGAGCTAAATATGGTAAATACACTAATTTTTAACAAGATACAAAGAGGTAATATATTTAATAATGATTTTATTAACTTTGATAAAAATAATAAAATTGAATTTAAAAAAATAGGAAGAAATAATATTGCTGTTATATATGGTCCTAATGGAACAGGCAAAACTAGTTTGAGTGTAGTTTTAGGTGGAAAAGAAGATAAAGATAATATTAGTTTTGATGTAGATTTTAATGGTACGAAATACACTCAAGACAATAATGAATTATTTTATGTAATAAGTGATCAAAATGGTAGAAATATAATAAGGGGTTCTGCTAGAGACTACTTATTAGGGGATAATATAAAAAGGGAGTATGATTTAAAAGATTATATAAGTAAAGAATTTATATTGCTTCAAAAAGATATAAATAAGTTAATGAAAAGTAGCTTTAATATATCCTCTATGAAGAATGTATTAATTAATCAGGTTGAAAATACAGATTTAAGAGTATTTGTAAGAAATTTTGCAAATAGTAGATTTAAAGTAGAAGAACAATTAGATAAGTCAAAATTTCTTGATGTAGTTAAATCTTTAAATAAAGAAGAAATAAATATAACTCTAGAAAATGAAGAAAAATATATATTTATAAAAAATAATTTTAAAGACGAATCGTCATTAATATATAGAATTATGAATATTAATGACAAAGAAATAAAAAAGAATGAAGAAATATTAAAAATAGAAGAAAATGATGAGGCTTTAAATATACTAAGTAAATTCAAATATAAAGATGAATGTATCGTATGCGATAATAAGGATTATAACAGAGAAGAGCTTATTGAGAGAAAAACTTCGAATAAAGAGTCTATTATAAAAAGTTTAGATCCTATTACAAAAAAAATATTAGAAGATATAATACAAATTGTTAAAACGTTGGATAAAGATCCGTTAAAGATAGAGGAGATATTTGTAAAAGCAATAGAGACCGGCGATAAAAATCTCATATTAGAATTAAAGAATGAAATACTTATTTACATAAAACTATTTAATAATGAAATAAATAATTTATTTAAAGATTTAGTAAAGCCAGAATTAATAAAAAGATATGATGAATATATGAAAATATTAGAGTCTCAGCCTACAATTTCAGATGAAGATATACTTTATATAGAAAAAATAGTGAGTGAGAATATAAGAAAGTCTATTGAAATAAAGAGGGATACACAAAATGGAAATAATCTAAAGATATTATTAGGAGGAAAAGAATTTTTAGATAAAGATAGAGATGAATTACAGTTAAGTACAGGACAACAGAATTTTATATCGCTATCATTCGAACTTTTAAAGGCTAAAAATTCAGATAAAGAAATAATTATTTTAGACGATCCAATATCTAGTTTTGATTCAATATATAAAAATAAGATAGCATTTTGTATTATAAAATTTTTAGAAGGTAAAAATCAGATAATATTAACTCATAATACGGATTTGATAAGGTTACTTGAGTTTCAATTACAAAACTGCTTTAATTTATATTTATTCAATAACTCTGAAAATGCAATAAATGGATTTATAAAGGTAAACTTAAAGGAGAAAGATATATTATTACAAATAAACAAGCTACTAGATTTATTTAGAACTAATATATTTGAAGAAGTAAGGAATCAAAAACATTTTTTAATATCAATGATACCTTTCATGAGAGGGTATGCAAACATAACTGGTAAGAGACAGGAATACACTAATCTTTCTAAAGTTATGCATGGTTATGAAAATGAGAAAATAGATATTCTAAAAATATATAATAATCTATTTTTAGATGATGATGTAAAGTTAAGTGGAAAATTAGAAGTATCGGTAGATGATATATTAGAGTTAGATTTAGAGAATATAAGAATATTAAAGGAAGATAGCGAGTATCAGCTTTTAGATAATACACTATATCATACTTTAAGTTATCTATATTTAAGATTAAAAGTAGAAAAGGATTTAATTGATATTTATAATGTAATGGTTAATGGTAATATGACTGTACAACAGATTATAATGAAGGCTTTTACTCCATCTAACGGTGGAACTATTGAAGATAAAATATTTTTTACATCTAGAAAAACATTGCTAAATGAGTTTAACCACTTTGAAGGTAATATGAATATATTTCAACCTGCAATTGATATTACAGATATAGCATTGAATGAAGAAAAAGAAAGCATTTTAGATTATTTAGAAAAACTAAGAAAAAATAAAGAACATATGATTGAAACAGAACTAGAGGAAGATCTGGTTTAATATAAATATATTAAGACAAAAATGCTCTATATAATAGAATCATATATAGAGCATTTTGAAGTTTAAATATTAATTTTCTTGAAAAAATCTATATAACTTTTTAATATATAGTTTAAAAACTCTTGCTGATTAATTCCTTTACTAGAAAGATCTTTTGCTATTTCTTCAAATTCATTTAAAATCTCAGAATCAATTCTTAAGCTTTTAACTTTATAGTCTCTTTTTTCTTGTTTAAATTTATAAATGTCACTAATTATATCATCAATACTATTTATTTCATTTTGAGAATTATTAGTTTTATTTCCTTCGATTATATTTTTTAATATATCTATATTTTTTAGCAAATATCCTAAATTATCAGAGTCAGTACTGTTTAATACTAAGTTAGTATTTTCATTATTACAACTTGTAAGCTCATTGCTTACAGAGTTGTCTTTGTTACTTTCTTCGGACGGAGAAGTAGTTTTTTCTATATTTTTATTTTTAGAAATTTTATTTGTAAGCTGGTCGCTTACTGTAAGCTTACTGTAAGCTCGTCCGTTATTTTCTAGTATATACTGGTTTAGGTCTTTGTCAAATGTATACCCCAGTTTACTTGCTCTTGTTCCTACTGTACTCCTTGCAATACCTATGTTATTGCAAACTTTTGTTAGTGTTAATCCGCTTAATAATTTATTATTTATATAATTGATTTGGTCGGAAATTTGTAATTTATTAAATTCGTCCTTAGTCAAAATAATCTACCTCCCCCTAAATTACAACTTGTAAGCTAGTTGTAATAAGTTGTAAGCTTTTTGTAATATTGTAGCTTACTTTTAATATATTTGCACTAGAGTTGTGCTACAATTAAGTTACTAATTAAATAAATTTTAAGCAACGTACCTTTAGGTCGTTGGTGATACGAGCATCGCGAATTTTAGTTTTTAGAATTAACCTTATTCCATAAATAGCTGCTAACTATTTTGGGAACTTCTAGGTTAATTTTATTTTTTTCTACTTTTCCATTGTATGTATATTTTCCTATATAAATTGGATTTGAGAGTATATAAGATATTCTTTGTTTTGAAAAGTTAAATTCTTTTCCTATTTTCTCATAAGACATTCCCTTGGATCTTAGTTTAAATATTTTTTTTACTATTTCAGCCTCTTGGTTATTTAATATCAATTTATCATTGTCTATTAGTGTATATCCTAATGGTATTCTTCCTCCTGGAAATAGCTTTTTATATCCTTTTGCAACTCTTCCAGAGTGGGTACGTTCTACGATTAACTTTCTTTCAAATTCTGAGAAACTTCCTATCATTTGTAAGAATAAAAGTCCTTGAGCTGTTGAGGTGTCAAACTGCTCTGTTATTGATACAAATCCAACGTTTATTTCATGAAGGTAATCAACCATTATCATAAGATTTTTAAGGCTTCTATGTATTCTATCAGCTTTATAGACTACCACTGCATCTATTTCATTTTCTTTTTTTGATATAAAGTTTAGCATTTCATTGTAAGAAGGTCTATCAGATGTTTTTGCTGATAGACCTTCATCTATATATGTTTTTACTATTTCTATATTATTTAATTTACAGTAAAGCTCTATCTTTTCATTTTGAGTTTCTATAGAGGTGTTGTCAATTTGTGAGGCACTAGATATTCTAAGGTAACTTACTATTTTTTTCATTTTTTATTTAGTATCTAATTTAAATCCCAAAGCATTTTATATTCTACTTTGAAATCTTCTAGACTTTCTAAGTACTTTGTAAGTGGATCATAGTGACCTATATCACATAAATTTAGACTTTCTCTATATAAATCCTCACTATCCCAAGATACTATTTTTACAGGTAGATTATTTTCAAGCATTTGTTTTAGCATAAGAAATCTTCCTATACGTCCATTTCCATCTTGGAATGGGTGGATTAATTCAAATCTATAATGAAATTCAGATATATCTTTTAATGTTACAGTGTCTAGGTGATAGTACCATTGTAGTAGCTCATCTAGCTTTGATTGAACTTCAAATGGTTGTGCAACTTTTGCTTTTGTTCCAATTATCATATTTGGAATTGTTTTATATATTCCTGCATATCCTCTTTGATGCATTGTTGTATTAAGCATAAGTCTTGCATGTAGATCTTTTAGAAATTGGTCATCAATTTTCTTTCCTAATGTTTCTACTATTCTATCAAATACATAGCTTGAGTTTACTGTTTCTTGAACATCATCTAATGTGTGTTTTCCTGTAACTACATTTTTATCTAGTAATAGTGCAAGGGCTTCTGTTGTAAAAGTACTTCCTTCTATTTTATTTGAGTGATAAAGGAAGTTGTGTTTTAAAATGCTATATAAGGAGTTTTTGAAATCTTTTGTTTGTAGTAAAGCGTCGATAAAGTTTTTATTCATATAGGTAGTATCCTCCTAATTTTTTTATAAATATGTATTATTAGTTTGCCCAAAATGTCAAATAAATGCCGATTTATTTGACGTATATAGTTTATAGTATATGTATAGTCCTTGCAACACAAAGGTTAAACGTATTTGAGTTTGATTATTTTTTTATAAGTGTTGAAAATACTATATTAATTTTGTGTTACAATATATAAATTTATTTTATTATATTTCGTCTAAACTTCAAGTAAGTTATGGGAAAAGTTTTATAAAATTAAAAAAGCTACTCAAATTAATGAGTAGTAGTTTATGCTTGTTTTTTATATTTATTTAATCCATCAGCGATAAACTGAGAAAGTATTTCTTGTTGGGTAAATGTGGAACTGTTACAGAAGTCTATAAATTCATTTAGGATACAAGAATGTATTCTAAATGATCTTGATGTTAAATTGCTATCTCTTTTCTCACATTCTAGTGTAGATAACTTTGTATTTAATTTCATCATGATTCTATTTATGAGTTCGTCTGATATTTCAAGATTTATTATGTTGTCTATATTTTCATATTGGTTAATAATTCTGCTATATACATAATTATTACGTTTAAATCTATCTCTTATTGTGCTATAAGAAATATTTATTGATTTGCATATTTGACTTATATTTTTTCCTGATTTAAGTTTTGTATTAAAGTATTTGACTTGATCTTCTAAAGCTAGCTTATTAAATGATAATTTATTCACTTTATGTCCTCCCCTAATGAACATTTATACTTTTATATTATATCATGAGGAAAATGTTTTACACAAATACAGAGTATAAAAGATAGCAGGTATTAACCTACTATCTCTTATATTTTATATTTTTTCTTTTATTTCATTTACCTCAGATTCTAAATTACCTAAGTATTGATATAATTCATTTAATTGTTTATATACAACCGTATTCATCTGAGCATTTTCATATATAACGGTAGCATGGGCATTGTTTATGAAACTTTTTAACTCATATTCTGACTCTAATACTTTTGGATCATTATTTATTTTTTTTATATAATGTTCTATACTTTCAAGCTTTTTATTCACTTTTTTTAATAAAGAAGTCTTTATTATATTAATAACTATATTACCATTTAAATATTCGCCTGATTCAATATATCTTCTACATTCCTTTATATCTATAAGAAGATTTTCACAATAATCATATATATTATCCATTATGCTTCTCCCATCTTAAATTTACTGATACACTAATTGTGTCTGTTACCCCTTATGTCTATTTACTTTTAATATTATTAATATGATTGATTTTTTTCAATAATTTTGACAAAACTAGTTGTTAAATGTTTAAGTTTGGATATTTTCATCTACGATTCTTGTTGTGCTAGTTAATTTTTATAATAAAAAACTTCAACCAATATAGTACTTTAAGATTAATAACAATCAATTTTAACTAGAACAATAGATTAACTAATTAGCAGCTATTAAAATCTATTTAGTTAAATGTGTTGAAGGTAGGTTCGAATAATATTATCATAAATGTATAATTAAAAAGGAGTTAGATGAGATCATGGGAGTTTTAAATAAAATTATAACCTTAGTTTTAGCGATTATATTATTTGAAGGACCACAGTTACATAAAGTAGATGCAATTGAAATATATGATAAGACAAAAGTAAATATATCTAAAGAAATTAATTTATAGTTTAAAAGTTATCTAAAATATTTATATTTTGGATAGCTTTTTTTATTTTAGTGAAGTATATATTAAGTTTCTAAAATGAAATAATTAACGTCCAAAAAGTACTATTTAAAGTCTATATCACAACAAAAGATGTATAAATATGGAAAAAACTGTAAAAATAAAGTAGTATAAAATATAGTATAAAATAATAATACGGAAGGAAGTTTAAATTGTGATTAGTATAGGAATATGTGATGATGAGTTACATTATAGATTAAATATCAAAGAGACATTAGATAAAATACTAACCTCATATCCTATAAATTATAAGTTATATGAATTTTCATCAGGAGAAGATGTACTGAACAATTATCCTAAAGATTTAGATATATTAATTATGGATATACAAATGAAATCGATAAATGGAATGGATGTAGCAAGAAAGATTAGAGAATTTGATGAAAACTTAGAGATAATATTTATGACTTCATTTACAGAATTTATGCAAGAAGGGTATGAGGTTAAAGCGTATAGATACATATTAAAGCCAATAAGCGAAAGTAAAATTCTAAAAAATGTTGTACCATGTATAAATGAAATAGTAAAAAGGAGAAGCAACTATTTGACTATCAATGTTAAAAATTATGTAGATAGAATTAAAATAGATAGTATTGTTTATATAGAAACAGATAGGCCTAATATACTAATTTACACGTCAGACAATATGTATAGTGTAAGAATGAGCATATCTAAGATAGAGAAGATGATAAGTGAGCATGGATTTTTTAGATGTCATAACAGTTATATAGTAAATTTAAAATTAGTAGAATCAATGAATGGAAGTACTTTAAGAATAAATGGAAAAGATATACCGATAAGTAAGTATAGGGTTAAAGATTTAAAATTAGCAATAACTAATATATTAGGTGATATAGTATGTTAGAAAAATACGGTATAAATTTATGGGATATTGTTAATACAATTACAGCATATATAGATTGGATTGTATTCTTTACAGTATTAAGTACAGTTGGAATTAGAAACGTATCTAATAAAAAATACTTATTTAGAGTTACACTAATAACATTGTCTATGGGAATCATAAATATTTCTAATATATTCCCTAATACTAAAATTATTTTATGTATTATAACAGGAGTATTATTTTATAAATTATCATATGAAGACAGTATTTATAAAGCCGTGATGATTAACTTATTATTCTGGTTAGGATTAATGATCATAGAGGTATTATCTTCTGGAATAGTGATTTTAATAAATAACCTAGATAGTATACAGCCAATACTAGATGGTAATTTATTTAGATTTGAAGCAATATTTATATCAAAATTACTGTTATTTATAGAATTGATAATAATAAAATACTTTAAGTTATCATTAGAATTTAAGCCTAAAGACATGTTATTAATAGGAGTTCCAATATCATCTAACATAGTAAGTTTATTATTAATATTTGAGTATAATTTTAACCAAAATATATCAAGCAAAACAAATATTGCTGTATTAGGTTTTACTGTTTTACTGATAGTGCTATCTAGTGTAACCTTGTTAATAGCAATAGGAAAGATCGTGCAAGATGATAAGCTTAAATTGGAGTATGAGCTTATAAATGAAAGAATAAGAGCAAATCATAAAGGTTATGAAAATATAAATGAAATACATGAAAAATTAAAATACGTTTATCATGATTTAAAAAATCACATGATTTGTATTAAAAACTACAGTACAAGAGATGAAATAATATCATATATAAATAATTTAGAGTTTCAAATAAGTGATTTTGATAATTTAAAAGATACAGGAAATAAGACATTAGATATAATTTTAGGAGAAAAAATTTATCTTTGCAAAAAATATAATATTGAATTTGAAGAGAATATAAATATTTCAAAGTTAGGATTTATTAAAGACATAGATATATGTGCAATATTTGCTAATGCACTAGATAATGCAATTGAAGCATGTATGAAGATAGATAATGATTTGGAAAAAAGTATACAAGTTAAGGCGACATATATAAATGGATTTGCAATTATTAAATTTACTAACACTAAGGTTAATGAGATTAAATTTAGCGATAAAAGAATTCAAACAAGTAAGGATAATAAAAAAATTCATGGGATAGGTATTTCAAGTATTAAGTATATTGTAGGAAAATATAATGGTGAAGTAATAGTTAATTACTCAGAGAATGAGTTTATATTAAAAATAATGATACCAATAATAAATTAGGGAGTGTAGAAATGAAAAAAGTAGTATTAAAATGTCTTAAAAATATGTCAGCGTTAAGCTTAGGTGTAGCTGTTTTATCAGCAAATAGTCCGAGTATGTGGTTTGTACATCAGCCGAAAGAACCAAAAGAATTAGATAAATTAAAAAAAATAAGATAGATATAAAAAATCTCCTTTGGAAATAGGAGATTTTTTTATGTAAGGAGTAGATATGTTAAATAGTATACCAGAGAAAATTACAAGTGTATTAGTTGAAAATGAAATTATAGAAAGTGATGATTTTGAAATATATAGGTATGGTTTTGAGGCATTAATATACTTTATAGTTAATATCTCAGTAGCGTTATTAATCGGCATTATTTTTGATAGGGTTATACATACAATTGTATTTTTGAGTTGTTACTGTACTTTAAGGCAGTTTACAGGAGGGTATCATGCTAGAAATTATACAGAGTGTACACTTACATTTGTGGTGATCTACCTAATAACTATTTTTATAGATAATAATATAGATGTAGATCAGTATAAGTACATACTAATATTGTTTTTGATTTTAAGTATAATTATAATTTATAAATTGTCTCCAATGGAGCATAGAAATAAGCCTCTTAGTAGTAGTGAAAAAAAACACTATAGAATGGTTGCTATGAACATAGTTGTAGCTGCAAGTTTGGTATTTATTTTAAGTATATGGTTAGATATTTTTAAGTCATATGCTATATATATTTTATTTGCTATTGTTTGGATTTGTATATTATTAATTCTAGGATTTTGTATAAATTTAGATAGATAAATAAAATAAAAAATTTATGGTGGAGAAAAGTATTATTTGTAGATGCAGACTATAAATTAAGTGAAGTGTATTTTTATTAGGAGAATAAGTATATATTAATTTGATGATTTTACATGTATCTATTTTTTATGTACGAAAAATAGATTTTATGGTACAATTTATCTATAAATAGGCGGAAATGTAAAAAAGTTAGAAACTCGGTCGCCAAACAGAAATTCTAACTTTTAACTAAAGCCCTACAAAATAAAGATAAAGATAAGAGTATCTTAATTTGTAAGATATATTTACTTTTTTATAGTGTAATTTTAGCATATCATGTAAATCATTACAAGATGTATCAAGTAAGTTCTCTTATCTTTTTTGAGGGTTATTCTGCAAAGATGGGGGAATTTTTTTATGCAATTAAGTAATTTAGCTCTTGATATAGATATTAATATAGATGAATCAAAAAAACATTTACAAAATTTACATAAGAATAGTAAAGGATACATAACTGTAGCATCAAAGAATCCAGGTTATAAGCAGTGGCATTATAAAAGCGAAGAGCTAATCGAAAATGCTGAGGAAATTCTAAATAATATTAATGCTTATGTTTCTCAAAATACTTTTTATAAACCACAAAGAAGAATTGAAAATATAAAAGAGCTTAGGGCTATTTATATAGATATTGACTGCCATAATACTAAATACACTAAGGAAGCGGTTAAATACTTCTTAGAGAAGGATTTATATGGTTCAAAGATACCTAGACCAAATTATTTAATAGATAGTGGTAGGGGACTTTATTATATTATTTTAATAAAACCTGTTCCAAGTATGGCCATGCCTCTTTGGTATGCTATTCAGAGGTATTTATATAATGAGCTAAAAGAGTTTGGTGCAGATGCTAATGCACTTGATCCAACAAGGGTTTTAAGGGTTGTTGGTACTATTAATTCAAAGAGTAATTCATGCGTTGAAATTTTAGATATGGATTCTTATGAATATTCACTAAAAGAAATTCAGGAGGAGTATTTACCTGAGATTAGTGAAAAAAGAGAAAAGAAAAAGGGTAGACCTAAGAAGGTTGTAAGTTTATTTAATGAATATAGTTTGTATCATGCTAGAGTGATTGATATAGCTAAGATTTGCGAGCTTAGAGATTATGATGTAAAAGGTCATAGAGAGTTAATTTTATTTTTATATAGATATTTTTCTTGTTGTTTCTTAAATGATCCTGATGAGGCTTTAGAAAATGTATTAGAGTTAAATGCTATGTTTAAGGAGCCGCTGCCTGAAAAAGAGGTAATAACTGATACAAGGTCTGCTGAGAGGGCTTATGAGGAAAGAAAGTATAAATATACTAATGCTAAGTTGATTAAGATACTTGATATTACTTTAGATGAGCAGCAGTATTTAAAGACTATTATTTCTGGAAAAGAGAAATATAGAAGATCTGCTGAAGATCAAAAAGCAAAGAAAAAGGCTAAGAGAAGAAATGAAAATGGATTAACTAAAAGGGAGCAAGAGAAACAAGACAATATAAATGCTATAAAAAGTTTATATGAAAAAGGATATAAACAAGTTGAAATAGTTAATAAATTAGGATTAAGTAAGGGGAGAGTATCTCAAATTATAAAAGAATTAAAAAAAGTTTAATGAAACGTCCTCTTAGTATTGGGGGGCTTTAGCCTGTATCTTTTTATTTTGGAGGAGAATGGAATGAAGTTATTATATAGTGATTATTTGATGTACTCTACATTACGATTAGAATGTTTCAATAAAGATAATTTAGTTTGTTTAGGTACTGGTTTTATTTTTAATTTTTATTTTTCACCATTTAAATATCCAATACCTGTTCTTATAACGAATAAGCATATTATTAAAGATTCTTTTATAGGAGATTTAAAGTTTACGTTATCTGATAATTCAGGCAATCCTTTAGACAATGAATTTGTAGGAATTAAATGTACTAATTTTGCAGATAGATTTATTATGCATCCTGATAAATCTATTGATTTATGTGGTATGTTTTTAGGTGAAATAATTAATTCTCTTAATATGGAAAATAAAAAGATATTTTACATTCCATTAGAGAAATCAATTATTGCTACTAAATCTATTATGGAAGGGTTGCTTTCTGTTGAAGATGTAATAATGGTAGGATATCCAAATGGAATTTGGGATGAAGTTAACAATAAACCTATTTTTAGAAAAGGCATAACTGCAACAAGTCCTAAATTTGATTACAATGGAAAAAAAGAATTTTTAATTGATTTAGCATGTTTTCCAGGATCAAGTGGATCTCCTGTATTTATATATAATGAATCTGGATATACCGATAAGATTAATAACTCCTATAATATGAGTTCAAGAATAATTTTTGCAGGTATACTAAGAGGTGGGCATGAGTATACAATTCAAATAGATGATGAGGTTAATGGTACGGTAGAAACAAGTATCCCAAATAATCTAGGTGTTGTTATTAAAGCGGAAACAATATTTGAATTAGAGGCTGAAATGTCTAAAAAATTTTATTTTAATATAAGGAGGAAAATAGATGTATGTTAAATAATATAAATACTGTTTTTTATACAGTTACATTTATTCTTCCTGGATTTATTATTTCCTATATTAAATCGAAGTTTGTTCCAATAAGGATTATACATACTTCAGAATACATTTTTAGATATTTCTTTTATAGTGCTATAAATATGTTTATATCTATTCCTGGTCTTTATTATATGATAGATTGTCAATATAAGTGCAACACTTTATATTCATGTTGCATCAAATACCTCTGCAGGTGTCTTATATCCAAGACACTTGCGAGGTCTA
>CABIVQ010000057.1 GCA_902362365.1 Clostridiaceae bacterium
TTTAGCTAAAATAAAAGAACTAGTATTTGGATAAAATTTACAAATACTAGTCACTATGGGTCTATTTTTTTGCAAAAAACATTTCACTTTATTTGGAAATTAAATTTAATTAGCACAATAGATTAATATGTAAAAGTGAATATTATTTGTACTTTTTATTTTCGCTTCTAATACTATAAAAATCGTTATTTGTACTTTCTTTGTATGCATAATCTAAAATATCTTCTTTATTAAGATTACTTAATGCATATTTATTTCCTCTTAGATGTTTAGTTTTATCCTCATATATTATATGAGATCTTACTTGTTTCATATCTTCATCTGTAATATTATAGAAATTTGCAATTTCCTTATCTGTTAGGTTGAGCGTGCTTAATTCTTTTACTGCTTTGAAATCAATTACACGATTATTATATCTATGAAAGTATTTGTTATAAATATTGAATGCTTTGTATTTATCTATATTCAATTTACTTGATATAAAATTAAATCCTTTAGATTTCTCTAATAATTTATATATTTTTAAGGCAATCCCTATTTCTTTAATTTTATTTCTATAATCATTATCATTTATTTCGTTAAGAGTTAGTAGAACTTTAACTTCATCACAGTTATATAATTCTGCTATTTCACTTACTGTGACACCTCTATCCATTAGATGTTTAGTCATTGCTTTACTTATATTTGTACCAAATTGTAAGGTTTCTTCTTGAAGTAATTGTAGTACATCAATGGTATGCATCTCTAATTCTTTAGCTATATAATTGTAGTTACTTTTTGAATTTAGTATGATTTTTATTTCTTTTAGTATCTTAGTTTTATTTGCTCTTATTTCTTTTGTGGTTTTTATATTGTCTGTTTTTCTTAGAAACTCGTCTTTACATGGAGTTCCTACTTTTCCTTTCATAATTCTGTACCCTCCACCCTTTGTATACTTTTATAGTTCTATTTTTTATATTTAGAATTGAGAGAGAAAATATATCTCCATTTTTGATGTATATTGATTATACAATATCATCCTTTATATCTTCATAAGCAAATAAAGGTATATCGTATAAATCACCAAAGTTGTCATATATAACCTTTGATGCTTTTAATAAACTATTTATAGAAGTTACATTAGGTATTGTAATTCCTAATTCTTTTGAAGTTACTTTAACCCTTTCATCTGGTACGCAACATAATTCTCCTGGAATGCTACTAAAAACTGATTGGCATCTTAACTCTCTTAATATCAATGGTATTTTTATTCTCATTTTATTTTTCCCTGATCCTAATCCTTCTAATTTACTTATATAATCAATAAATATGTTAAAATCATTATTTTCATTTGATTTTAATAAGCTATTTTTTATACTCTTCCAGTTATTTGCTATGATAGAGACACTAGAATAATAATCTTTTCTAAAACTTACTTTCTTTCTTGGAATAAGTCCACTACACTGTTCTACTATTAATTTACTATTTTCTTCTCTTTTTTCAATTTCTTTATTTATAAAATCATTGTTTAACCATAAGTCTATTTTATCTTTGTTGTTTAATTTTAAGTAAGTTGTAAAAAAGGCTGCATTTTCCCATGGTCCTGTTTTTGACCATGATGATGCTAGTACGAATAATAGAAATAAATCATCTTCCTCATTCAAATCTAGCTTCATTTTTTCATTGTTTGGTAACTTTATATTAAAGTTTGAAGTCCATCCTTCATATTTATTATCTTTGCCTATATTTATATATGATAGCTTTTCTTTATTTTTTATTACTGCCTTTATTAGTTTATCTTTCATATTTTCTCCTTTTGTATACGATTTATCTATTATATTTATACTCTAAAAAGCTATATATTAAACTAAATTATAGGTGTTAATGGGTATTAAAAAAGATGACTCCTATTCAATACAGAAATCATCTACTAATGCTGCATAGCATTCAAAATTATCTTGATTAAGGATACATTTTAAACTTCTTTATATCTTTTGGAATTTATTTTATAATTTGTAAAAGATATAATTTAATTTTAACCTATTCGCAAACCCAAGTTATAACATATTTAAATTTGCTATCTATATTGCTAGGTTCTACAAATTCAAATCTTCCTTTTAAATCCTTTTCTTCTAATGTTAAATAAAAATGACAAAGAGCTATTCCTATATCAATTTTATTCATTTCATTCTTATAATCTAGATAAAAATGAAATCTATTTTTATCTTTTAAAACTCTCCACGGCTGTTTATTTAAAGCAGATGGAGCTAATCTAACCATTTCTAATACTTCTAAATACTCTCCTGCGTCTTCTTCTGAAAGTTCTTTATCAAAGTTTTCATTAAAGAAGATTTCTGAAAAATCTTTTCTTTTGTTATTATTATTTCCTATTAGTCTTGATATAATTGATTTTTTACCACCTTCATATCCTACTGGAGATACTATCGGAAGTGTTTCATTTTCAGCTAAGTTCATAGCTTTAGAAAACTCTCCTCTATTGAAGGTTCCTCCTAGCCATACTGTTCCAAGTCCTAGCGATGTACAGTATAAAACCAATTTTTCAAATGTAAATCCAAGAGATTCTAGAACAAATTCTTCTTTGTTGCATGAAGTAGCTAAAAAGTATCTAGCTCCTTTTATTACCCCATAGGTTCCTAATTTAAATTCTTGGTTGTGGTTGTTATTTTCTATTAGTTTAATTCTTATTTTTTTGTTAAAAGGGTTGTCTATGCTATTTATGTAGTTTTCTATTTTTTCTATTGTTTCTTTTGATAAGGGTTTATCTTCGTAATTTCTTACTGATTTTCTTAGTTTTATAGATTCTACTACTGATTTTTCAAACTTATTATTCATAGTATTATCTCTCCTTAATTTTTATTATTTAAGGTATATCTTATTATATATTTTAATTCAATCTATTTTATTATGTTATTAATATTTCATTCTTTCTGGTATAACTCCTCGTACTCCTCCTTGAGGTGAATTTGTATCTCCCTTATATCTCGGAATAAGATGTATATGGACATGCATCACTGTTTGTCCAGAGTATTCTCCACAGTTAACTCCTATGTTGTATGCATCTGGCGAGTACTTTTCATCTAGTAGTTTTTTACCTTCATCTACTAGATTGAATATTGCTTCTCTTTCTTCTTTTGTTATATCAAAAAAATCTTTTACATGTCTTTTAGGTATGAATAACATATGTCCTTTATTTACTGGAAACTTATCAAATATGGCGTATGCTAATTCATTTTCTAGGATATAATTGTCTTTCATATTACAAAATATACAGTTCATAATTTCTCCTTAGGTCTGTTATTTAATAGATAAATAATTGTTTACTCCACTTTTATTAATATTCTTTTATTTTTTCTGCTGCTTCCATTATCTTTAATTCTATTGTAAACTCTATAGACTTTATAATTTCTTTACTTATATCTTTTCTATATTTTATCACTTGCAAATCTATTTTTATAATATTCCTTTGTTCTAAAATCTATAGCATCCTTAATATTTTTAAGGAAATATTTATTATTTAAAAACGGATTTAATTCTTCTTTTAAACACACATAATCATCTTCTAAATAGAAAAACTCACTACTTTTACATAAAAACTTAACTGGATTTTTTCTAGCTAAATTTATGTACTGCTTTTCTTCCCAATTCTTAAAGTTTGAAGTTGATTTATCTCTAAGCATATCAACAGCATTAGATCCTTTACTATAAAACTCTTTAAATGATTTATATAGATCATCATCATTTATTTTTAACTTCATATCTCCATTATTATAAAAAGCTAGTAATACTGGTATCTTGTAGGTTTTACTCATACTCGTATTTTCTATAAAGTTTATAAACTCATATGCAAAACTATCTTTTATATTAGCTTCATTTTTATTAATCTCATTTACTGAATCTAAAAAATTAATATAATCCTTAAATATATTTAGTTTTGCTTTCTTCTTCATATTAGTATAAACTGTGTCATCCATATAAGTAAACATCTCTACCCTTGAAGGTGTGTAACCTAAATCTAATTTTACTTTATAAAATTCTTCTTTAATGATATCCCCTAGCTTTTGATTTGCTTTTCTCATATTTTCAAAAATATCTATTATCCTAAAATCAAAATCTATAAAGCAATCTTCTGGGTAATCGTCTTCACTAGGTATATATGTTTCTTCATGTTTTCCTATACTACCTTTTCCTGTTAGTATATACGGTGCTAAATTTGCTTTTTTATAATTCCCTATAAAGTCTAATACATTAAGATATTTTTTATCTTTTGATATTCTAAGCCCCCTACCAAGTTGCTGTAAAAATATTGTACTAGACTGCGTAGGTCTTAAAAATAAAACCATATCTATTTCTTTTACATCCAGCCCTTCGTTAAACATATCTACAGAAAATATTATCTGTATTTCTTCATTTCTTAATTTATCTAATGCTATATTTCTATCTTCATTATATTGACCTTCATTTCCACTATATACAGCACATGCTTTTATATTATTTTCATTAAAGAATTTCGCCATAAATTCTGCATGAGCTTTGCTAGTGCAAAATCCTAATGCCCTTTTTGATCTATATTTTTTATAATGACTTAATATTAAATTAGCTCTTTTATTTATACTTAAAGCTTCTTCTAATTGCTTATCATTATACTTTCCATTTTTAAATTCTATATTATCGTAATTTACACTTTCATCATAAATTCCATAATATCTAAACGGAACTAACCATCCTTTGTTTATTGCATCTTTTAAAGATACTTCATACACAGTATTATAATCACATATACTAAATACATCTTTATTATCCATTCTATCTGGAGTGGCTGTAATTCCTAATAAAAATTTTGGTTCAAAGTAATTTATTATGTTTTGATAATTCTTTGACGCTGCATGATGAAATTCATCTACTACTATATAATCAAAATAATCTTTTGAGAAATACTCTTCTGATAGGTACTCTTTTTTTCCTAAGCTTTGTACTGATGCAAAAACTATATCTTTATTTGTATCTTTTATAGAATTCATAAAATATCCCATATTGTACTCTTCTGCACTTGAATTGTCTTTATCATAATATAAATCATTTTCAAAGTTATTATTATTATCTGCAACTTGATCTACCATAACACCAAATTGCTCATCTGTTCTAAAATTTATAATTTTATCTTTTCTTATATTTTTAAAGCTTTCATAAGCTTGTTTTAAAATTTCTTCTCTATGAGCTAAAAATAAAACTCTATTAAATTCTCTACTATCAAATGCTGCTAAGTATGTTTTTCCTATTCCTGTAGCTGCTACCACTAATCCCTTATCATAACCTTCTTCTCGGCTTTTCTTAAGTTGGTATAAAGCTTCTATTTGTGCTCCTCTTGGCTCAAATAAATTTACTATATTACCCTCTTTTTCTTTATATACATAATTTATAGCTTCCTCTTTACTTGATGAGTTTGAGTATAATTTTGGCTTTTTCCAAGTTTTTGAGTATCTTTCTAATTCTGTATCATCTACTATTATTGATTCATTATTAAACAAATCTTCAAACATAGCTTTATAGTAATTAAAGTCTTCTAATGATTTATTTTTATCTATCCTATAATTCCACTCTAGCCCACTAGTCCATGCTGAACGTGATAAGTTTGATGATCCGATAAATATTTCTCCGCCGTCATCGTACTCAAATATATACGCTTTTGGATGGAAACTTCTTTTTGTGTCATTATAGAATCTTAAATCTACATTATCACCTAGTATATCTTTTAATAGGTATAGTGCTGATGGTTGTGTTATGTTTAAGTAGTTCCCTGTTAGTATTCTTATTGGTATGTTTTTGTTTTTTATTTCTTCTAAGTCTTCTTTTATTAATTTCACTCCTGATTCCATTAAAAATGAAACTATTATATCTATTGATTTTGCACTATGTAAACTTTGTTGTATGTGTTTGTATAAGTGGTCTTGGTTTCCTGTTATGCAGTTTATGTTCATATTTATATCTCCTATTTTAATAATAACTATATTTTATCATTTTTTGACATTCATATTTAAAGAGTTTATAATTTTTTTATACTAGTTAGGAGGTTTGTTATGAAAGTTTACGATAAATTAGTTAGAGATAGAATTCCTGAGATTATTGAAGAATCTGGGAAGAAGTGTGAAGTTGAAGTTGTTAGTAATGAGATTGCTCTTGAATATCTTTATAAGAAGTTAGGTGAAGAAATTGATGAGCTTTTAAGTGATAAAAATGTTGATGAGATTGCAGATGTTATGGAAGTTCTTTTTGCTATTGCTAAAAAGTATGGTTATAGTGATGAAGAGGTTCTTGATGTTAGGAATAATAAAAAATCTACTAGAGGTGGATTTGAGGATAATTTAGTTTTAAAGAAGGTATTATAAGATCCTAAAGGTTCAAATTGAACCTTTAGGATCTGCTTTTTAACTTATAAACACAATTTGCCAGAGCTAACAGTATTTTGCTACACATACTTACAGATTATATTGTATATTAGTAATATTTTATATACTTATTACTAAAGCTTAGCTTTCTTTCTTTTTCTGTGATAAATTAGTCCACCTATTCCAGCTATGCCACCTAATCCAACTATACCTAAAGTATTTTCCTGCTTTTTATCACTAACACCTTTAACATAAGACTCATTAATTACTTCTTTAGCTATATCCATCTCTTCACTTATATATAAGTCTTCACCTTCATAACCTAAATTATAGGCTTTTTCTAATTCTTCTTCTAAACTAGAAATTCCACTATCATAACCATCCTTAAACCATCCGATATATTTTTCATTATCTTCGTCTATCGATTTGTACTCTTCACCTTTGATAGCTGAATTAAACCCTAACATGTAATATTTATTTTTTAATTCTTCTTGAGCATCATTATATGACTGTATATATGCATTTTTAAATTCCTCTTGAATATCATCAGGAAATTCTATCATATCTTTATTTTCATAACTATCATTTTTACCTTGTAAAGTATACTCTTCTATTTTAACTTCTTTATATTCACTAAAACCTTTTTTATAACCTTCTTCATATGCTTCTGATAATGATTTATTTGTATAGGTATTATTTAATAAGGTTCCTGAAAGACCTATATTGTATCCACTTTCTTTTACAGATGCTACTTCCACCTCAAGTTTTTTACTACCCTCAGAATATCCATTTTCATACCCTTCATTATACTCATCATCATAACTTCCAGAATAAGATGATGTATCTATAGCGTAATTATTATACCCATCTTTGTATCCTTGATTATAACCATCAGTTTTCGCTTTCTTTTTAGCACTTTCTACTGATGATTTAGTTGTTTTAGATGATGTTGATGACGATTGACTTACTGATGTTATTGTATTTGTTGTCGTACTTGAACTTTTATACGGACATCCATTAGTATGTAAATGAGCAGGATGTCCACCACAGTGATAATGATAGCTACCTAATCCTGATTTATTTTTATTATCTCTGTGACCTCCTGAAGCATCAGTTCTTCCAGAATGAGCACTTGAAAAACTACTCATGCTAACAATTAAAATTGATGTTATAATTGTATATTTTTTTGACTTAAACATAAATCCCCCCTCAATTGATAAAATATCATAAAATATACGAATTAAAGTATAATACATATTTTAATAATATTTTGTAGAATATTGTCATAAAACTAAGATATTTTTAATTTAAATCAACTTATTTTGTATTTAATAAATTTTTATTTATCAAAATTTTTAATATTAACCTTATTTAAATATTTACTTTTTTTCACTTCTTTTATAAAATATCACTCTTCACACTTTTCTTTCCATTTGCTAAGTTTTTATTATATATACTTTTTACAGTCTCAATATCTACATCATTATCATAGCTTTGACTTATTATGGAACTTGCTACTATTATAACATCCAGACATTCTTCTACTAAATCTTCTTTCGATCTTTTCTTATATCCACATCCACAAGCATTAGAATAACTTAACATTGCCTGTGCAACTTCTCCTACTTCTTCTGATAGTTTTAATGTTCTTTCTAATAATGTTTTTTTATCTATTTCTGTTAATCTTGATAGTTCTTCAAAGTTTACTAATTTATTATCTTCCATTTCTAATCCTCCATTTATCTACTATTAATTTCTTCGATGTAATAAGTACATAATAACTATCCATTTATATGGTCATATACTTTCCGTATATTTTATATCATAATTTACATATAAGAGGCTATAGATCAAATGTATCTATAGCCTCTTTTTAATACCTTATTTTAGTAATTACTATTTATATTTTTTATATGATTTTCCTTAACTACTTCATCCACATTAGAATAATTTTCTAATTTATTGTATATTGATTCAACTTCACTATCGGTGTATATCTCATTTTTAGATTTTAGTATTTTATTCATTGTATATTTTAGCTTGTCTCGTTTTATTACTTTTAAATTTTCTTCTTGAATATCCATATTTCTTAATTTACATCTTTCACTAAATACTATTATTGAATAAAAATCCTCTTTACTTAAATCCGGTAATACTTTATTCAAATATTTAATGTGAGTTTTATTTTGAATTATTGGACTATAAAATCTATTCCTCTTGTTATTGTCTAGAATTTGCATCCAGTACTTATTTTCTTTAGATCCGTAAATCTTTCCACTATAATTTTTTGATTCTATTACATACATTCCTGTTTTATTTATAAAAACTAAGTCAATTTCCGTTGTGGTATTATTCTTCGGTATATAAAGATTTGTTAGTATCTCTCCATTCATTTTCCTTAGGATATTATATGTTAGGTATTCTCCATATACACCTTTATCCTGTATTAGCTTTAATATTGATATTTTTGTTATGTTTCTATATTCTGTACTTTGAAAATAGATTTGAGTTACTTTTAAGAAAAACAATAACATTGGTAATAGTGCAAATAGCATTATGTATTGAATTGTATTCACATCCTTTTTATTCTTGATTATTGTCATATAAACCTATTCTTTATACACTAATACTTTTATTATTTGTATTTATTTTTAGTTTATATTATTACATTATTGTCCATATTTACTAATAGAGGTGATATCATGACAGAAATTCTTAATATTATAATCACTTGGTTAGCAGGCCTAACTGTAATAGGCATAATTCTAGCAAGTGTAGGTTTCTTTAGATAGTAGCGCTTGACATAAACCCAAGCACTACTATTCTATCAAACTTATAACTCTACTCCATCAGTAAAAGCTTTAATCCATTCTCTTATAGATCTATCCATCTCTACGGAAAAGTCTGCACTAGTCTTTCTTTTATACATCAACTCGCCAAAGCTTCCTGCATTAAAAACATTAGATTTAGGCATACTATTTTCCTTATCTTCAAACATTTTGATTAAATCCTCATCATCTAACTTTTCATACTTTTCATCAAATACAACATACTCTTTTTTAAATCTCTCTCTATATACTCTCTTAGTATTTTCTGGGTAATATCCAAGAGTTATCATAGCTGCTGGGAATGTGTAATCTGGTAAGTTTAATAATTCCTTATGTACTTCATAATTTTCCATAATATCTCCAATATAACAACTTCCGATACCTAAGCTTTCTGCTGCTAAAACAGCATTCTGGCATGCTATAATTGCATCATTTACCGATAGCATAAAATCATTCATACCTGGAGATTTTATATCTTCTACCTTACATAACTTATAATAATCATACCATTTTTGCATGTCTGCTAAGAATATTAATATTACTGGTGCTTTTTTTATAAAAGGCTGATTATCACAAGTTTTACTTAAAGTCTCTTTCAATTTTTCATCTGTTATTTTAAGTATGGAATACATCATCATGTTTCCTGCGGTTGGTGCTTTTATTGCACTGTTTATTATTGTATCTAAATCTTCTTTTGATATTTCTTTTTCTTGGTATCTTCTTAAAGATACTCTTTTATTTATAGTTTTTATAACCTCATTCATATTTTATACCCCATTTATTTTAATTATATTTAATCATTTATATTGTAATAAGAAATAAGGTACTAAAATATATACTAAAATATTTATTAATGAATAGTTCCTATACCTATCTTAAATAATTATTTCAAGAACCTAAACACAAAAGGTCTCTTCAAATCCACAGCCTTCTTAGGGCACAACTCATGACAACAAAAACATCTTATACAATGATCTAAATCAATAACAGGTCCCTTATTCTCCATACTAATCACCTTAGGAGGGCAAACCTTACTACATTCACCACACTTAACACATTCCTTATAGTTAATAACTGGCTTTCCTGCTAGCTTTTTATTCACAAAAATCTCAATACTCTTAGGTACAATCCCTCTTAAAAAACTTATACTCCTATTTGAAGGTATCTTAAAATCTTTAATTACCTTATCTTCTACCTTTTCACCTAGTACACATACATCAGAAAAATCCTTCTCTATAAATTCTCTTTCTACGCATCTTTGAACAGTTGGTACTTTATTAGGATCTAAATTTATAATATTACAAGCTACAACGTCTATAGCATAAGGGCTTTCAGAACCTAGTAATACACCTATCTTTCTAGGAACACCTGCTGTTGGTCCTTCTCCTTCCATTCCTATTACACCGTCCATTATTGTAAGACTAGGCGATACATAAGAACAAATATCAACTAAAGCTTCTGTAAAGTCAACTACCTTAGGCATCTTAAAATGATACTCTGCCTTAGAAACTCCAGGTATAACCCCAAATAAATTTTTAACTCCACCTGTAAAAGTTGCCATAGCATGAGTTTTTAATTTACATATATTTATAACATGATCTGCATCAACAATTGGTTTTATAACTGTCATGTACTTAAGTATTTTTCCATTTGGATTTTCCACTTTTACTTCAGATATATCATAATTTAACTCTATTCCAAGTTCTTCACATACTTCTTCTATTCCGCAGGTTTTATATACACCTTTTAAAGATGATTTTGTGTATGGTCCACCTGGACTATCACCTACTATTACCTTACATCCTAGTTCTAAAAGCTTCTCTGCAATTACTTTTAGCACCATTGGATGAGTAGTTGCTACTTCATCTGGCTTTTTCTTAATAACTAAGTTTAATTTTATAAATACTTTACTATCTCTTTTTATATATTCCTCAAGTCCACCTAAGTCATTTATTAACTTCTCGACTTGTGATTTTACTTCTTCATACTTATAGCTGTTACAACTTCTAAGTGAAACATTTTTCATATTAAAATCTCCTTTTATAATAATAAAATAGTATTATCCCTATACCATTTATATCCAAATAGCCTAATTAATTATATCATTTGCTTTTTCTTTTTTATACTTTAAGAGCTTATCTATAATAACTTATTAAAGTGTTTAAAGTTTATATTACTTAAATATTTTTGCTGTTAATTATGTACAATATAATTATATTAAGAAAGGTTTATAATAAATTTTTTATAAAAAGGAGAACAGTACTATTGCTAAAATAACTATTGGTGATGTTATTTTTAAAAAGCCTATAGGGCTTAAATCATAATACGATAACATTACTCATGGTATTGTTTGCGCTACTCTTTTACCACCTTGCACTAAATTAATTATTGAAAGATTACTTGAAAATAAAGAAGATAATATGATTTATTTGAATAAATATAAGCTTGTTGGTGAAATTTTATATAGTGATAAAGCATCTACTGTTGAGGAAGGCTGTAAGATGCTTATTGATGAGCTTTATGGCTTTGTTGAAGATTTTTATATTCCTAGGTTATCACCGTATGATATTTGTGAAGATGATTTTGATAGGATAATTAATCGTACTAGCAATAAGTTTAATCCTGTTGCTTTATCTCATGAAGATTTATATTATATTTTGAAGGAAAGATTATGATTATAAAATTCTTTAAATGGGAATAAAAACATTATAAAAAGCTCTTTTCTTAAAATATAAAGAGCTAATAAAATGTGAAGGTGTTGTAATTATGAAAATATATACAAGAACAGGAGACAAAGGTCAGACATCTCTATACGATGGTACTAGAGTTGATAAAGATAATATAAGAGTTGAGTCTTACGGTACTCTTGATGAGCTAAATTCCTACATAGGACTTTGTACTCTTTATGCTGAAGGTGAAGATAAAAAAATATTAAAAGATTTGCAGCTAAAGCTATTTTCAGTTTCTGGAGAGCTTGCTACTAAAAAAAATGTTAAGTATAAAAATGTAGTAAGTGAAGATGATATAAAAAATCTAGAAAATATAATAGATTGCTATATTAAGAAAATAGATGAAGTAAATGCCTTTATTATACCTGGTACTAGTTTAATTTCTGCAAATTTGCATATTGCTAGAACTATATGTAGAAGAGCTGAGAGAAGAATTTATACTCTTAGTAAGGTAGAGTCTGTAAATCCTCTTATAATAAAGTATGTAAATAGACTTTCTGATCTTCTTTATGCTATTGCCAGATATAATGAAAAAGAGCTAAATTACGTTGAATTTTAAAGTTCATACTCTTATCCTCAAGTAATAATACTACTTGGGGTATTTTAAATTTTCTAATATATCCTTACTTTGAGTTAAAGTGGCTCCTCCATCTACCTCATTATTATGTATTAGCTTTTCTTTCTTTTATTTAGCGAAGATAATCCTGCTAAAGTACTTGATTTGAATTATGTTGTTGCTAAGTTTGATGTTGGAATGTAAGCAGATTTTTTAGTTGCTAATGTATATAAAATAAGAACTATACCCATTTAGAATGAGTATAGTTCTTATTTTATCTCAATCTATAATTCAATTTTCCATAATCCATGAAGGTTACAGTATGCATATACCTCTAATACCTCTTCATTTTCAGCTAAAGCAAACTCTATAATTGGTTCACTGTTGATTTCTAGACATTTTCGCTGTCCACCTTGTTTAGTAAGTAGATATATCCAACTTATATGATGTTCTTGAGTCATAGGATGTAAAGTGCTACCAACTTGTACTTTTACTTTATCATCATTTATAGTTACTACTGGTATATGTTTTTCTAGTGATGCTTCTGTAGTATTCGCCACTAGTTCATTCATTTGTTTACCACAACAGACTACTTTAGGTCCTTTACTTTCTATCATTTCTATTATATTACCACAGATACTACATATAAAAAACTTTTTTGTGTTATTCATTTTACAATCCTCCATAATATTAAAAATTATCATTATTAATATTATGCTGTATTTAATTAATCGATACCAATTTTTTCTATTCTATCAAAAGCTTCTTCTAAGATTTTAATATCCTTATTACAAGTTAGTCTTATATAATTTTTATATTCCGCCCCAAAAATATCTCCAGGAAGTACTAATACTCCATTCTCTAGCAATAGATTTGAAAAGGCTACTCCATCTAATCCTGTCTTCTCAATGTTAATAAATAAATATATACATCCTTGAGGTGATTTCACATCAATATTATCTATTTTATTAACTCTAGAAAAAGCGTACTTTATCCTGTCATTATAAACGCCTTTTAATTTACTACTTATTTCTTTTCTAATTTTAAGAGCCTCTATAGACCCTTCTTGACATATAGTAGGCGCTGAGTAAGTTATACCATCGTTTATATATTTTGATATATTAATAATTTCTTCACTGCTAATCATGTATCCAATTCTCCATCCTGTCATTGCATAATCCTTTGACATAGATTTAAATACAATTGTGTTAGTAAGGTCTTTATCTATTTCTAGCATTGATACAAATTTATTATCATCATATGTAAAAGCTGTATAAACTTCATCTGATAATACCATAAAATTATTTTCAATACTTAACTTATATATACCTTCTAATAAACTTTTAGGATAAATTGCTCCAGTTGGATTATTTGGCGAATTTATTATTATTGCCTTAGTTTTATGTGTTACTTTTTCTTCTATATCTTCTATAGTTGGTATAAAACTATTTTCTTCACTAGTCTTTACTAAAACTATATTTCCATCTACTGAACTAACTTGATCTATATATGCTGGATAATAAGGTGCAATTACTAAAATTTCATCGCCTTCATTTACTATTCCTTGTAATGCTAGATACAATGCATGTCCAGCTCCAATAGTTACTATAATATTTTCTAAGTTTATTTTACAGCTATAGTCTTCTTTTATAGATCTTACTATTATATCTCTAAACTTAGGATCTCCTAATGGATGAGTATATAGTGTATGACCTATAACGTTATTTCTTGATGCTGCATCTATAACCCTTTGATCTGTAAATATGTCATGATCTCCTACACTTAAATCTATTATATCATTTCTTAAATTTACAGTATCTGATGCTGTCATCATTGCATTTGCTTTTATATTTTGATATTTATTTGATATAAAACTCATACTCTTTCTCCTTACACTATTTCTAAATAAAAAACACTTAATCTAAAAAAATAAAATTTGCAATTAAAGTTATTATTGGTAATGTAATTATAGTTCTTTCTATAAATATTACAAATAAGTCTTTTATATTCAAAAGAATATCTGATTTTAATATTATTACTCCTATTTCAGTCATGTAAATTAGTTGTGTAAATGATAATTCCCCTATTATGAATCTTGTAATTTCTGACTCTATCACTGCTGCTAATACTGATGATAAAAATAAGTGAGATATTTTTAAGAAAGATGCTACTACTGTTGCAAATGATAGTGATACTAATGAGGAACATGATACTATTGCATTTATTGCACTTCTTCCTGGGACTAAGAATAGTGGACGCATTATACCTTTTATCAAAGTTCCAAAAAAATCCGTAATTCCGTAATTAAGTAATAAAGGTAAGAAGAATCCTGATAATAAAAACCATGTTATAATAGTTTGCATTAAATCAAATAATAAAGTACCTCCAGTTGCTGGTGAATGTATAAATTCTAGTCCTACTTTTAAAATGTACTTAAGATAAATCTCCTGAATTTATAATTTTTATTTTTAGGTTTATATTCTTCTTGTTTCTCCTACCTTCCATTTCTATCACCTCCTTGTTTTCATAATAAAATTCATTTTATTTTATTGTAATAAAAAAACGCCCCTTGGTTTATTAAAACCAAGAGACGATTATCCGCGTTACCACTCTTATTGAAAATTATATTTATTTATAATTTTCCTCTCAAACTCTTAAGGCAAGTAACCTATCATCATACTTAATTTCCGATGATATCCTCTAAGGCTCTCTTCATTGTAAACTTAATTATTAGGCTCACACCAAACCTAACTCGCTGAAACTTTATTTACAGTTACTCTCCTCTTCACTGGATTTATTTGGTATTTTGTTTTTCTAAAAAAATATTTAATTTTTAGAACTGTCAATATTTTTTTATTTAAATTATTCCCTCACTGCTTCTGAATATTTTTCTAATGTAATATCAAAATCACCTTGAGATAACTGTTTAAACTCAATCTTAATTAAGATTAAAGATAATATAACTGCAATAAAGTCACTAATTGGCTGTGCTAAAAATATTCCATTTATACTTAAAAATTTCAGTAATATAATTATAAATGAAATTAATGCTAATACTTGTCTTATTAAAGTAATAAGACTTGATGCTGTAGGCTTTCCAATCGATTGGAAAAGTGTAGTCGCCAACATTACAAATCCAAGTACAAGAGTTATTATGAAATTAAGTCTTAGTGCTGTTACTCCAACAGATAATAATGTTGCTTTTGTAAAAGTTTCCTTTACTCTTTCATTATGTCCTGCACTATAATTAAATCCTATTATTGGTTGGATAACTTGACTTATTCTAGATGCTGGCATAATTACAAATGTCATGATACTAGATATTACAGCATAAATACTTATAGCTATGTCTCCACCATATTTTCCAAATTGACTATTATAAACTAAAGCTATAAATCCCATAGCTATTTGCGCTATCCAAAATGCAAAACCATAACTTAAAATTTTGTTTGATAGATTTTTATTTATCTTAAATATGCTTATCTCTACTTTAACAAGAGTTCTTCCTGAAAATATTAGATATACTCCAAGTATAGTAGATAGAATTTAACCTAAAATAGTTGCAAGTGCAGCTCCTTAAACACTCCAATCTAAAAATACTACAAAAACTAAATCTAAAACTACATTTGCTACAGCACCTATTCCTGTTACCATCATACCTAATATAGACTTCCCTGAAACCTTAACAAAATCACAAAATACTAATGTTAATCCTTGAAATATACATCCTATTGATACTATTTTATAATATTGCATTGATAAATCATAAGTAGTTTCTGCTACTCCAAATATATATAAAAATTTATCCGCAAATATAAATAACAGAAGAGTTAGTAGTAGCTCAAAAAATATAGTCATTATAAATGTGTTTCCAAATGAAATATTAGCTTCTTCTACTTCATTTTTACCTCTAAATAAAGTAAAAAGATTTGATCCATCAACACTACACATTAATCCAAAAGCTATCATCATAAATGATAATGGGAAACATATTGATAATGATGCTAAGGCTGTATTCCCTACATAATTTCCAACAAATATTCTATCCACTATATTATAAATTGTTGTAATTAATAATGATACAGAAGCTGGTATAGAAGATTTTAAAATTAGAGGAAATAAACTTCCCTTTGAAAAATCTGCATTGTTATTCATTTTCCAATCCTTCTTTCTCTATATTTTTCACTGCTTTATACATTTTTTCTATTATATCTATAGCAACTTCACATTGTTCAGAGCTTATATCCTTTAATTTATAAGCTATTCTATTATGATACTCAACAACAAAATAGTTGTAATACTCTTCTCCTAAATCTGTAAGTGATAAAGTTACTACCCTTTTATCTTCATCCTTATTCTCTTTGTTTATTAAACCTTTTTCATCTAACTCATTAATTCATTTAGTTACACTTGGTGTTGTAATTTTTAATGCACTACTAATATCGCTTACACATACTTTTTCTTTTATTATTCTGGTTTATGCGATGCAATCAATTACATGTATATGACGTGATTTTAATCCTTTCGGTAATTCTAACATTGTTTCAGTAATACGCTTTGCAGTGAAACATGCATCAAGTAAATATTTAACTTTATATCTATCCATACTTTAACCTCCATTTATTCTTCAATATAATTACTATTAGTAATTACATTTTTATTCTTATTTTTTGTCAATTAAATTAGCTAATATCTTTTTTCTTCTATTTAATTCCTCTAGTCTTTTAATTTTTTTATTAATTATTGGTTAAAATAAAATAAATATTAAATCTTTTATATAAAGGAAACCTTTTATATGGACTTTTTACATGATCAGGAAACACTTAGCACTATTGATTGGATACTTCGTGCTATTATTGCTTTTTTCTTTTTGCTGGCTATTGCAAAGCTACTAGGGCAACGCTCTATATCTCAATTAAGACTAATTGATTTTGCTATTACTTTAGTAATTGGTAATATTATTGCCCATCCGCTGTCTGATGAAAAACTTGGATTAGAAGGCTCAATCATCACAACACTTGTATTAGTTATCCTGTATATTTGTGGAGTATTCATAACTCTTAAATTTCCGTCTCTTAGAAGACTTGTTGATAGTCCACCAATTACAATTGTTCAAAATGGTGAAATCCTTCATGATGGATTAAAAAAAGCAAGAATATCAATTGATGTATTACTAGAAGAATTACGTGAAGAAAAAGTAGATGATATAAAAAAATCCCCTAAAGGGGACCTTGAGTGGCTAACGCCACTCTTATTTGTTATCACCATCTTTGTAGTAAAAATCTGCATCACAATTAGGACATATCAAAATTGGCATGCCTTCGGCTT
>CABIVQ010000058.1 GCA_902362365.1 Clostridiaceae bacterium
CCATTCCGAACACAGAAGTTAAGCTCTTTAGCGCTGATGGTACTTGGGGGGCAACCTCCTGGGAGAGTAAGACGTAGCCACGTAATCTTTTTTTATTTTTATATTATCAATAAACTTATATTTAAAAAAGATTGCTCTATATTAATATCCTTTCTTCTTACAAGATTGAATATCAATGTAGAGTTATTTTTTATTTAAATGTGACAGTAGAATTGTATTTTTAAATATAGAGAACATTTTTATGCTAATATAAATATAGAGTCTATTAACTACTGGGAGGATAGTATCATGGAGATAATAAAAAATTTAAGAAAACAGGGGATAAGTGAAAGCTTAATAAAAGATATATTGTATTTTAGAAAATACTATAGCTTAGATGAAGAATTAAAATATAGAATAACAAAATCCAATACATATTTTTACGGAAAAGACATCTTATCAATGTGCATATCATCAATATTAGAAGGGGAGAATATTCTTCTATCAGGACCTAAAGCAACAGGAAAGAACTTATTAGCAGATAATTTATCAGAGATTTTTCAAAGACCACAATGGAATACATCATTTCATATAAATACAGATAGTTCTACATTCAGCCTTAGATTATAGAAGGATAATAGATGTACCAGGATACGAGAGAATTAATTTACATCCGGCTACAAGATTTATAGGTACTATGAACTATGAATATGCAGGAACAAAAGAACTAAATGAAGCTCTAGTATCTAGGTTCATGGTGGTAGATATACCTGCAGTAGAGGAGGATAAATTAAATTTGATTTTAGATAATGAATTTCCAGATGCAGATAAAGAAAAATTAAATCAATTTGTAGGTATCTTTTTAGATTTACAATTGAAATCTCAAAATGGGGAAATATCTACGAAGCCTATAGACTTAAGAGGCTTAATAGCATCTTTGAAAGTTATAAAAAGAGGATTAAAGCCAATACAGGCAATTAATATGGGCATGACGAGTAAAACCTTTGATATATATGAAAAGGAAATAGTAGGAGACGTTATCAGAACAAGGATTCCAGAAAAATGGAATAGTGAAGATATATTTCCATGTAACCAAGTACATAAGTATAAATAATTGCTTCAATGGGGGATATTATGAAGTGGATATATAATAACTATGAATTTGATAATAGAATTAATAATTTAGCATGGACTATTTGTGGAGACTATAGTTACGATATAGATGTTTTAGAAATGGATTATTCATCAAAGGAAGTTTCTTTATATTTTGGCATAATAGCAGGTGCTAGAAGAAAATATGTAGATTGGAATATAGTAAAAAAGTATTTGATACATAGGATAAGTAAAGGTTATGAAAAAGATATAATATTAGATTTGGTACAAATAGTATTAAATAACTTAGTAGAATCTAAAGTTATTGAAGATAGGCCAGGTATAGAAGAGATAAGAGCCAAAGCCTATAGAGATATTATTAATAGATTTGCTAAAATATATAATGATAATATTTTGCAAAATATAAAATATACATTAATATTAGAGGGAATGGGAAAACATCCTTCTGTAGATGGATTAAGCCGTAGATTAATCAATGAAATTAAGAATATTAATTTAAATAATGAAATAATAGAGATATTAAAAGATGTAGATAGTATATATATAAAATACTTTAATACTATTGCTAATGACTTAGATAAAAATGAGCGAAGCGATTCGAAAGAATACAAGGAAATAGATATAGATTTTGACACATTCTCTGATTTTATGTATGAAGAATTATATAGTGATGAATATGAGGCATTTATTGAAAATGAAATTGATTCAATATCATCTTCTATGTTAGTAGAAAGTGTAGGAGAAATTAAGTTATCAGATAGCAGAAATACATCTAATAGAGTTATCTATGTAGATGAAGAAACTGCTAGTAAAATTTATGAAAAGATAGAGTACTATTATGGTAAATCATATCTAAATAAAAATGAAATTAAAAAAGTAGAAACTAAAAATTGTAGAAATATTCATGAAGGTTGCAGGGTACATTTTACTGAAGGTGTTTTAAGATCAGAATGTAAAAATGTATTTCAAGTAAAGTATGTAACTAGGCATAAAGAAAATAATTTAAAGAAATATAGAGAAAAGATAAAAATTTATAAAAGAAATATTAATAAATTAACAGAAAATATATCTAGAATACTAATTGAAGAAAGTATAAATGATAGAGTTTACTCTGATTGTGGCACTATAGATGCAAATAGAGCATGGAGAGTTGGAAGAAGTAGTAATAATAAAATATTTTATAAAGATATAGAAAATGAAAAGGGAAGGTATGTAATAGATATACTTTTAGATTCAAGTGGTTCACAAAGTAGGAATCAATATAGAGTTGCAATACAAGCATATATAATAGCAAGTGCATTAACTATGGCTAAAATACCAAATAGGGTGACTGGATTCTCTAGTTTTTTAGATTATACTATATTAAAAAGATTTAGAGATTATAAGGATCCTGTGAGCATAAATGAAAATATATTTGAATATTTTTGTACAGGTAACAATAGAGATGGGTTAGCTATAAAGTGTATATGTGACGGACTAATAGAAAGAGAAGAAGAAAATAAAATATTAATTGTTTTGAGTGATGGAAAGCCTAATGATGTAAAGATAGGTGCAGAAAAAGAGAGAAGTATAAGAGGGGAATCTGCCTATAAAGGAAAAATAGCAATAAAAGATACAGCTAATGAAGTAAGGCTAGCGAGACAAAAAGGAATTTTAGTACTTGGAGTATTTACAGGAAAAGAAAATGAACTTACTGCTGAAAAAATGATTTATGGAAAAGATTTTATATATACTAAAAATATAGAGAGATTCTCAGATATTGTTTCTATGTATCTGAAGAAAATAATTAGAAATTAATAGAAGTATAAAAATGATAGACAAAAAAGAAGGAATATAAAATAGCATATAGAAATACATTATTAGTAAGAAAAAATTAAATACAAATATTGATGGGTTCTAGAAATTAGATTAATAGGGAAAGAGGTGTGATTCCTCTACAGCCCCCGTTACTGTAATGTAGACGAAACTTTTAAAATACCACTGTGATAATCAAACTCACGGGAAGGAAAAGGAGTAGGATGAAGCTAAGTCAGGAGACCTGCCTATTATATATTTAAATAACTTTTTCGGGGAGGAAAAGATTATGATAAGTCACGTATTTAGTGATTATATTGTGAAATTAAGGCCTAACCAATTAGTTAGGCTATTTTTGTACTATAATCAAAACAGAAAGAAGAAATTAATATGATAGTAATAGATAAATATGCTTATTCAAATACCTTAAGAAATAAAAATCCGAGTGTAAAGTTTACAATAGGGTTAATATTTTTAGTTGCTTCTATGATAATAAAAAATTTAATAGCTTTATCGCTTATTATTTTATTAATGAGCATAATCATAGTATCTATAGCTAAGATAGATATACACGATTACATTAAACTACTTAAGATACCAATGATATTTTTGCTTATGAGTATAGCGATGACGCTAATAAATATATCTGATGACTCAACCCTACTAATAAAAAGTTTTAGTATAGGTCAAAGATATATAGGTTTTTCAAATGAGTCTATAAATACATCAATGCACATATTATTTAGAGCAATGTCGTGTTTAACATGTGTATATTTTATTATGTTAACAATACCATTTAGTCAATTATTAATAATATTTAAAAAATTACATGTTCCAAGTATTATATTAGAATTATCTATGCTAATCTATAGATTTATATTTATATTTATGGAAGAGGTCGCAGATATACGTAAATCTCAAGAATTAAGATTTGGATATATTAATTTAAAAACATCTTATAAATCCTTTGGACTGCTAGGTAATTTATTGTATAAAAGAATGATGATTAGATATGAAGAAATGTGTATATCGTTAGATGTGAAACTATATGATGACACATTTCATATAGTAGGAGAGTAATATGTTTAAAATAAATAATCTTACATATCAGTATGAAAAAGAAAAACTGGCTTTATTAAATATAAATATGGATTTTAGTAAAGGTGATATAGTAGGTGTAATAGGAACCAATGGCTCTGGAAAATCGACTTTATTTATGAATATGATGGGTATTTTAAAGCCGAGTGTAGGTAACATTATATTTAATAATGAGCCTATTAAATATAATAAAAGAAGTTTATATGAGTTAAGAAAAGAAGTTGGGATTGTTTTTCAAGATCCAGAAAAGCAAATATTTTATTCTATGGTCTATGATGATATAGCATTTGCTTTAAGAAATATAGGTATAGAAGAAAACATTGTAAAGGAAAGAATTCTAAATGCTCTAGAAGCTGTTAATGGTTTGGATTTTATTGATAGGCCTGTACACTTTTTAAGTTACGGACAAAAGAAAAGGGTAGCTATAGCATCAGTTATAGCTATGGAAAATAAAATTGTTTTACTAGATGAACCAACAGCAGGGTTAGATCCAGTCAGTACTAGAGCTATAGTTGAAATTATAAATAATTTAAAAGGTAAAGGCGTAAAAATCGTTATTTCTAGCCATGATATGAATTTAATATATGAAATATGCGATTATATATATGTTTTAGATCAAGGTGAAATAATTAATGAAGGTAGTACTGATGTAGTTTTTAATGATGAAGAAAAAATATTAAAAGCAGGATTAGAATTACCTTGGTTAGTAAAGCTTCATAGAAACTTAGGTTTACCATTATTCAAAACAGAAGATGATTTATATGACTTCTGGCATAATTCAAAGAATATAGTAAATCGCTAAATCAGCCCTCAACCTATTTTAATATAGATTGAATAAATAAATAACCCTTAACCTATTTAATTTAGGTACCCTAAAATTTCTCCAAAGTTTTAGGGGTATTTTTTTGTATTTACAACTGTATATACAGCTGGTACAATTAATGTGTATATTTAAAATACTTAAGGGGGAAGTTTATCGTGAATAAAAAAATGAAGTCAATACTTGCAACTGGCCTAAGCTTAATAATGACTTTAGGACTAGTAGGGTGTAGCTCATCAAGAAATGATGACATACAAGATGCAGAAAATAAAGAAAAATATGAAATAGGAATAGTGCTAGGAGAAGGCGGAGCAAATGACCAAAGTTTCAATCAATCATCATTAGAAGGATTCGACAAAGCTAAAAAAGAACTAGGTGTGACAGGAAGTTATCTAGAATCAAATCAGCAAGCTGATTACAAACCTAATATAGAGAATTTTGTAGATAAAGAAGTTGATTTAATAATAGGAGTAGGCTATACAACGGCGGCATCAATGTTAGAAGCAGCAGAGTTACATAAAGATATGAAATTTGTTATGATAGACCATAATTATGAAGAAGAAGGTAAAGAAATTCCTGATAATATGGCATGTGTTACTTTTGATGAAAGAGAAGTATCTTATTTAGTTGGACTAATAGCGAGCAGAATGACGGAAAGTGGTAAAGTTGGATTTATAGGTGGAATGAAAGATCCTAATATAACTAGATTTGAAGAAGGTTTTGAACTAGGTGTAAAAGCAGGCAAAGAAGGTGTAACATTATCATCTCAGTATGCGAACTCTTATGATGATGCTAGTTTAGGTAAATCTATAGCTAATCAAATGTACTTAAAAGGTGTGGATGTCATATTCTCAGCTGCTGGAAATGTAGGAACAGGAGCTATAGAAGCAGCTAAGGAACAAGATAAACTGGCAATAGGAGTAGATATGGATCAAAATAGCTTAGCTCCAGATAACGTAATAAGTTCAGCTATGAAAAGAGTTGATATAGGAGTATATGATATAATAGAAAAAGCTTCAAAAGGTGAATTTGAAGGTGGACAAGTTACAGTTTATGGGTTAAAAGAAGGTGGAGTAGGCATAGCACCTACTACAAGTAAAAATGTTCCAAAAGATGTATTAGATTTTGTCGAAGCTGAAAGTCAAAAGATAATTAATGGAGAAGTAACTTTAAAATAGTATAATTAATTGTCGATATTTAAAATAAAATGTACTATAAAAATATTTGAAATATATAGGATATAGTGTAACAATATAAATATAAAGAATACTTCTATGAAAGAAGAAATATAAATGAGAGCCATGAAGGTTTTTATATGTAATATATAGCTTTTAATTATTAAGCAAAGTTATATAGAATTGCATATAAAAACCTTTTTTTATGCTTATTCATGATAAATAAAACTCAGGGGGATAAATATGATATTAAAAAAACTTAAGAAATCAATCTCTTTAATGTTAGCAATATCACTAACAGCAGCTGTTTTAGTAGGATGTTCAAATACTGATTCAAAAGGTGAAGAATCTAGTTCGGGTTCTCAAGTAAAAAATGAAAGAAAAGCAAATAATGAGCTAGTAGTTGCAGTAGCAAGTGAACCAGAAGCTGGATTTGATGCTACGACAGGTGGACATGGATCGATGACAAGAGTATTTTTTAGTTCATTATTTAAAAGGGATAAAGAGCTTGGAATGGAAAATGATTTAGCAACTGAATATAAAGTATCTGATGATAAATTAACTTGGACAGTAAAAATAAGAGAAGATGTAAAATTCACTGATGGAGAGCCTTTAACAAGTGAAGATGTTGTTTATACATATGAGACTGCAAAAGAAAGTGGATCTGAAATAGATTTAACTATGTTAGAAAGTATAACTGCTGTAGATAAGTATACAATAGATTTTAAGTTAAAAGAGCCACAATCGACATTTATGGAGAAATTAGCCTACTTAGGAATTGTTCCAAAACATGCACATGGAAGTGACTTTGCAGATACTCCAATAGGTTCAGGTCCTTTTAAATTCATTCAATGGGACAAAGGGCAACAAGTAATAGCTGAGAAAAATAAAGATTACTATGGTGATGAAGCTGGCGTAGATAAGCTTACTATGGTATTTTTAGATACTGATGCTGCCTATGCTGCTGTAAAATCTGGAGATGTTGACATGGCATCTATAACAGGGGATTTAGCCGGTGAAAAGGTAGAAGGTACAAAAATAGTTAATTTAGATACAATAGAAACATTTGGTGTAGAATTTCCTATGCAAAAAAGTGGTGAAAAGGACAAAGATGGAAATCCTATAGGGAATGATGTAACAAGTGATGAATCTATAAGAAAAGCACTAAATATAGCGGTAGATAGAGAATCCATAGTAGAAGGTGTACTAGATGGATATGGAACAGTTTCAACTACAGGTCTGGAAAAGATGCCATGGCTAAATGAGGAAACTATTATAAAAGAAGATGGAAAGGTTGATGAAGCTAAGGCAATATTAAAAGAAGGTGGATGGGAAGATACAAACTCAGATGGAACTATAGATAAAGATGGTGTTGAAGCTGAATTCAAATTATTATATACAGATGGTAAATATAGACAAGAAATAGGGTTAGCTTTTGTAGAAGTAGCTAAAGAATTAGGAATAAAGGTTAACTTAGAAATGAAAACTTGGGACAATATAGTTGGTGAAATACATTCTGAAGCAGTTTTATTTGGGTTTGGTTCAGGTGATCCATCAGAATTATATAACTTATACAGTAGTAAAGCTGCAGGAGGGGGAATTCCTTGGGATAATGCTGGATACTACAAAAATGAAACTGTTGATAGTTATATAGACAAAGCATTTGCAAGTGAAAATGAAGAAGAAGCTTTAGATTTCTGGAAAAAAGCTCAATGGGATGGAACTACAGGATTTTCTAATAAAGGTGATGCTACTTATGCTTGGCTTGTAAATGTTAATCATGTTTATATAATGAGCGAAGATTTAGATATAGGAACTCCAGTTGTGCAACCTCATGGAGGAAGAATATTCGATAACGTAACTGAGTGGAGTTGGAAATAAATTAAGTAGATTATGATAATAGGACATTCTCAAATTGGGAATGTCCTGTTGTGGATTATAAAGAAAGGAAGTTTTGTATGAAAAATAGTAAAAGCTTATTGCCATATCTATTTAAGAAGTTATTAAGGCTAGCATCTCTTTTCGTTGCGTTATGTATAATTACATTTGCCTTAATGGAAAAATCTCCAATTGACCCTGTTACTGCTTATGTTGGAGCAGATACAAAAGTGAGCTTAGAACAAAGAGAAAATATAGCAGAGCATTGGGGATTAAATAAACCACCTGTAGAAAGATTTATGTCTTGGTTTAAATCCATGGCTCAAGGTGATTGGGGAACTTCTATGATATATAGAAGACCCGTTGTTGATGTTATAGGAGAAAGATTTATAGCATCGTTGGCCTTAATGTTAGTTGCATGGATTATATCAGGAGTATTAGGATTTGTTATGGGTATAATATCGGGAATAAATGAAGGAAAATTTATTGATAAAGCAATTAGATCTTATTGTTATGTTCTAATATCAACACCTACATTCTGGTTAGGAATATTATTTATCATGATATTTTCAGTAAAATTAAAATGGTTCCCTGTAGGGTTAGGAGTTCCAATAGGAGTGTTATCGGAAGAAGTAACACTTAAAAGCATGATAAATCACCTTATATTACCGGCCTTAACTTTAAGTATATTAGGTGTAGCTAATATATGTCTTCATACTAGAGAAAAAGTTATAGAAATACTATCAAGTGATTATGTACTTTTTGCAAAAGCACGTGGAGAAAGTAAAAAAAGTATAGTATTTAACCATGTTATAAAAAATGTGTCTTTACCAGCAATAACATTACAATTCTTGTCTTTTAGTGAACTTTTTGCAGGGGCTGTATTTGCAGAGCAAGTATTCTCATATCCGGGGCTTGGTCAAGCAACTGTACAGGCAGGATTAAAAGGAGACTTACCTCTTTTAATGGGAATAGTCATAATAAGTTTAGTATTCGTATACACAGGAAATTTAATTGCAGATATTTTATATAGAGTTATAGACCCAAGAATAAAGGAGGGACAACAAGCATAATGAATGAAGTTGGAAATTTACTTGTAGAAAATAAAAAAAGATCCCAAATTAGACTTGGAGTAAGAGAAAAGACACTAATGTCTATAGGAATATTCACATTATTTTTAGCGGGAATAATGTTATTTGGAAGTATAATAACAGAAGAACAAATAGCTATAAGTCTTCTTAATAAAAATCAAGCTCCAAGTTTAGAGTATTTATTTGGTACCGATTGGGTAGGTAGAAATATGTTATATAGAACTCTTAAAGGTTTGAGTTTGAGTATGAAAATAGGATTATTATCTTCATGTATAAGTGGAGTAATAGCACTAACACTAGGTGTACTAGGAGCAACTTTAGGTAATAAGGTAGATTCTTTTATAACTTGGTTTATAGATTTAGTATTATCTGTTCCTCACACATTAGTTGTAATACTTATATCAATATCTGTAGGCGGAGGCCTAAGAGGAATTGTATTAGGTGTATCTCTAACTCACTGGCCTTCCTTGACTAGGGTAATAAGAGCTGAAGTTATGCAAATTAGAGAATCAGATTATGCTAAAATATCTAGAAATTTTGGTAAGTCTAATTTATACATAGCTATTCATCACATATTACCTCATATAATACCTCAATTGCTGATAGGGATAGTATTAATATTCCCACATGCAGTTTTACATGAAGCATCTGTTACATTCCTTGGTTTTGGGTTACCACCACATAAACCAGCAATCGGAATAATTTTATCAGAAGCAATGAAGTATTTAAGTAGTGGAAAATGGTGGTTGGCATTTTTCCCAGGTCTAAGCTTAGTTATAGTTTCGCTTATGGTAGATAATATAGGGAAAAAATTTAGCCAATTAATAAATCCAAAAACATCTTATAAATAGGAGGAGAGAATGAAAAAGGAACCAATATTAAAAGTTAAAGATTTAGGAGTTTCTTTTTCTCAATATACAAAGGGATTAAGAAGAAGAGAACTAAAGGTTATAACAAATCTTGATGTAGAATTGTATGAAGGAGAAATATTAGCAGTAGTAGGGTCAAGTGGTTCAGGTAAAAGTTTACTGGCTCATGCAATTCTTGGAATACTTCCAGATAACTCTGCTACAGAAGGTTCTATAACTTATAAAAATAAAGAATTAACTCAAAAAGATAAAGAAAAATTAAGAGGAGATGAAATAGTTTTAATTCCTCAATCGGTTAATTACTTAGACCCATTGATGCAAGTATCTAAACAGGTAAAAATATCTATAAAGGATAAAACAAATGCAGATAAAATTCAAAGAAAAATATTTAATAAATATGGATTAGATGAAAATGTAGATAAATATTATCCGTTCCAACTATCTGGAGGAATGGCGAGAAAAGTATTGTTATCTACTGCTTTAGTATCTGATACAAAGGTTATAATTGCAGACGAACCAACTCCTGGTCTAGATGAAAAATCACTTAATGAAGCATTACAAAATTTTAGAGATATAGCAGATAATGGGTGTGCAGTTCTTATGATAACTCATGACATAGAAGCAGCACTTAAAATTGCTGATAAAATTGCTATATTCTATGCTGGAACAACTTTAGAAATAGCAAATGTCAAAGATTTTGAAAATGGAGGAGAAAATCTTAGACACCCATATACAAAAGCACTTTATGAAGCTTTACCTCAAAATGGATTTAAACCAATAAAGGGAAATCAGCCACTACCAAATGAATTACCAAAAGGTTGTTTATTCTGCGATAGATGTGAAGAAGCTTCTGCTGATTGTAAAATGATAAGACCAGATTCGAAAGAAGTTAGAAACGGGATGGTGAGATGTTTATATGCAACTTAAAGCAAAAGGTATAAATTTTAAATATAGAAATGACAGATATATATTAAAGGATATAGATTTTGAAATAAATAGCGGTGAAATAGTAGGTTTGGTAGCTCCAAGTGGTTTTGGAAAAACCACATTAGCAAAGATATTAGCAGGTTATGAAAAACCTGAAAGTGGAAGTGTAATTATAGAGGGATATAAGAGTGAAAAAAACAAGTACAATCCTGTTCAACTAATATTCCAACACCCCGAAAAATCAGTAAATCCAAAGTGGAAAATGAGTAAAATAATAAATGAAGCTTTTGAGCCATCAAAGGAATTGATAGATTCAATGGGAATTAAGGATGAATGGTTAAACAGATGGCCAAGTGAACTCTCTGGAGGAGAGTTACAAAGATTTTGTGTATTAAGGGCTCTATCTAAAGATACAAAGTTTTTAATAGCTGATGAAATGACAACTATGCTTGATGCAATTACTCAAGCTCAAATATGGGGTGTAGTATTAGAACATGTAAAAAAATATAATATTGGCATGATTGTTATAAGCCATGAAAGAGCTTTAGTCGATAGAATATGTACTAGAATAGTAGATTTAACTGAGTTTGCAATGCATCATGATATATATGAAAATGGATACTATAGCAAAGATAAAACCCATGAAAATTCGCAGGATAAAGAGCATATACATCTTCACACTCATAACCATGGTCATCTTCATGATCATATAAATGGTATGGGACATGATCATAATCATGATAATGGCATAACGGGAAGTCATATACATGAACATGAACATATACATGAACATGACCATAATAGTGGGCACGGACATACTCATACACATGCTAAGAGCTAGAATAAAAAGTAATATTTATATACCATAAGTAATAGATATAGGTTACTTATGGTATATCTTTTTATTTTATCAAAAATAATAATTAAAATAAAAATGTTATGCTATTTATGTTAGAACAACTCTATATTGGAAAAGATTATAATATTACTATTTTACTTAAAATTTGAATAAACACTAGATTTAGATTAAAATATATTTATATTGTTTTAAATAGGAGGAAATAAATGAATTTAGATACATTAAATCCTGCCCAGAGAGAAGCTGTTGAAAAAACAGAAGGACCTGTACTTATATTAGCAGGAGCAGGGTCAGGAAAGACAAGAGTTTTGACAACGAGAATAGCACATTTAATGGAAGATAAAAATGTTCAAGCTGCAAATATATTAGCCATAACATTTACAAATAAAGCCGCTACGGAAATGAGAGAGAGAGTAGAAGAAACTATTACAGAACTTGATACTAAGGATATGTGGATAACAACATTCCACTCTTGTTGTGTTCGTATATTAAGAAAAGGAATAAATAGAATCGGATATAATAGAAGTTTTGTTATCTATGATAGTTCGGACCAGGTAACACTAATAAAAGACTGTTTAAAGGAATTAAACTTAAGTGATAAGGTATTTGAACCTAAATCAGTTATAAGTGCTATATCAGGGGCAAAGGATAAGCTACAAAGCCCAGCACAATTTAAGGCTTTATATCAAAGTGATGTAAGAATGTCTAAGATAGCAGATATATACGCGCTATATCAAGATCGTTTAAAAAGAAATAGTGCTTTAGATTTTGATGATTTAATATACAAGACTGTTGAATTATTTAAAGAAGACCCAGAAACATTAGAATTTTATAGAAGTAGATTCAAATATATAATGGTTGATGAGTATCAAGATACAAGTAAGGCACAATATGAGTTAATAAAAATGTTAGCAAGACAGCATCAAAATATATGCGTTGTTGGTGATGATGACCAAAGTATATACGGTTGGAGAGGTGCTGATATAAGAAATATTCTTGAGTTCGAAAAAGATTATGATAATGTTCATGTAGTAAAGCTAGAGCAAAACTATAGATCAACACAAGTAATTCTAGATGCAGCAAATACTGTAATATCTAATAATATAGAAAGAAAAAGAAAGAAGCTTTGGAGTGAGAAAAAAGACGGAGAACTAATAAAAATTCAATTAGCTGTGGATGAATTAGATGAAGCTGAATTTATAGCTGATACTATATCTAGACTGAAGAGAAGAGATAGAAGAAAATTCAGTGATTTTGCAGTTCTTTATAGGGCAAATGCACAAGCTCGTCCAGTAGAAGATGCATTGAATAGAAGTCAAATTCCATATAATATATATGGTGGAACAAAGTTCTATGAAAGAAAAGAGATAAAGGACTTAATAGCGTATTTAAGAGTCATACAAAATCCACAAGATGATATATCTCTAAAGAGGATTATAAACGTTCCTAGAAGAGGAATAGGTCTTAGAACAATAGAAAAAGTAGAAGATAGAGCAAGTTTGAAGCAAGAAAGTTTATACTCTGTTCTTATAGATATAGAAAGTAACTCAGATATATCAAGCAAGGCAAGAAAAAGTATTAGTGACTTTGTTGACTTAATGGGTACATTAAGAACTATAAAAGAGGTATATCCAGTAAGTAAGTTAATAGAGAAAGTACTAGACACTTCAGGATATATAGATGAATTACAAAAAGACAGTAAAAAAGAAGAATCTGAAGATAGAATAGAAAACTTAAAAGAATTCATATCTGTAGCTTTAGAATTTGAACAAAACAGTGAAGAAAAAGATTTAGAAACTTTCTTAACAACAGTAGCTCTTACTTCAGAATCTAGCGATGATGAAGAAGATGATAGAGTTTCTTTAATGACGATTCATACATCTAAGGGGTTAGAGTTCCCAGTTGTATTCTTAACTGGTATGGAAGAAAAGTTATTCCCAATATCTAGAGCAATAACTTCTATGAGAGATTCAGATATAGAAGAGGAAAGAAGACTTTGTTATGTTGGTATAACAAGAGCTAAAGAAGAGTTATATATGACTCTAACTCAGAAAAGAACTTTATATGGTAAGACTAATCAATCTATAGCTTCTAGATTTATGGAAGAATTACCAGGAGAATGCATAGAGAGGCTTAATAAAGCAGAAAATGAACTAAGTTACTCTAAAGCAAATTATAATATTTTAGATAAATATACTAAAAAATATATGAATAACGTACAAAAATCATCTATAGCTAAGAAAGTAAATGCAACAGTTAAAGATACTACTAAGGAAACAAATATAGATGATATTAAGCCAGGAGCAAAGGTGCATCATCCTAAGTTTGGTGTAGGTACAGTAGTTATGATGAAGGGTACTGATGTAACAATAGCATTTGATAATCAAGGTCTAAAAACTATAAATAAGGAATATACAACTTTAGACTTATTATAATTAAGGAGGCTTATTGTGGATACAAAAGATTTTGCTAAGGATTTATTAGATTATATATATGATAGCCCAACTTCTTTTCATGCTGTAGAAACATCTATAGAGCTATTAGAAAAGAATGGATTTAAAGAAGTTAAATTAAATGAAAAATGGAATTTAAAAGTTGAAGGAAAGTATTATGTGACAAAAAATTCTTCAGCATTAATAGCTTTTACAATAAATTCTAACAATATAGAAAAAGAAGGATTCCGAATGATAGCTTCTCATTCGGATTCACCTTCGTTTAGAATAAAGCCTAATGCTCAAATGAGTGTAGAAAATACATATTTAAAATTAAATACAGAATGCTATGGTGGACCTATTTTGAATACATGGCTAGACAGACCATTATCAATAGCGGGTAGAGTAGTTATAAAAAGTGAAAATATACTCAATCCAGAAGAAAAGCTTGTAAACTTAAGAAAACCTATTTGTATAATACCTAATGTAGCAATACATTTAAATAGAAGTATAAATGATGGATACAAGTATAATAAGCAAAAGGATATGTTACCTTTAGTCGGATTAATAAATGATGCTCTAGAAAAAGATAACTTTTTACTAAAAGAAATAGCTAAAGAACTAAAGGTTGAAGTAGAAGATATATTAGATTTCGATTTATTCTTATACGAATATGAAAAAGGATGCCTGATGGGAATTAATGAAGAATTTATATCTACAGGTAGACTAGATAACTTATCTATGGCACATGCTAGCTTAAATGCACTTATAAATACTAGTGGAAAACATGGAATAAATTTAATTTCAATATTTGATAATGAAGAGGTTGGAAGCTCTACTAAGCAAGGAGCAGATTCTAATATGCTACTAAATATATTAGAGAGAATCTGTATATCATTGGGAAAAACAAGAGAAGAGTTCTTTACATCAATATACTCATCTTTTATTATATCTGCTGATTTAGCACATGGAGTTCATCCTAATATGGCAGAAAAACATGATCCAACTAATAGACCAGTACTTGGAAAAGGTCCTGTTATAAAAATAAATGCAAACCAATCGTATACAAGTGATGCTTACTCGGCATCAGTTTATAAAAGTATATGTAAAGAAGCGAATGTCAAATATCAAGAATTTGTAAACAGATCAGATGAAAGAGGAGGAAGTACAATAGGTCCAATATCATCTACTCATATAGATATACCATCTGTAGATATAGGAAGTCCGATACTTGCAATGCATTCAATAAGAGAATTAGGTAGTATTTTAGATCACTATGGTATATATAAAACATTCGCTAAATTTTTTGAAGTGTAGATAAGGAGAGATATTATGAGAATAGGATTATGCCTCTCAGGAGGAGGAGCAAAGGGATCTTATCAGGCTGGTGTTATAAAAGCATTATATGATAGGGGAATAAAGGATTTTGCTGCTATATCAGGAACTTCTATAGGAGCAATAAATGGATACTTTGTATTCACAGGAAATGTTGAAAAACTAGAATATATGTGGATAAATATTGAAGAAAATTCAGAAAATAATGTGCAAATAGTAAATAATACTGTGGATAATTCAGAATTAATAAAAATATTAGGTGAATTAGATAATAATTCTAAAGAAAAAACTAAGTTTTATGTTAATTATGTGAATATAAATAACAAACAAATAAAAGAAGAAGTGAAAGATATATCAACTTTAGATAAATTAGGAGCAATGGATTATATAAAATATAGCTCATTGTTGCCTTTTAATCCAAAAGGAACTTTAAGCTTAAGAGATCAATTTATAAAAGATGTAAATGAGAATTTATATGAAGGTTGCAATCTAGATGGAGGTCTAGTAAGAAATACTCTAATAGAGCCTTTAATAAATGATAATCTAGATAAAATAATAATTGTAGCAACTAGACATGATTATATTATACAAGATGATATAAAATCAAAAATTGATGAAAGTAAATTAGTAGTAGTTAGACCTAAAACTATACTTACTAGTCAAGATACTCTTAGATTTAAAAAAGAGTTCTGTGAGAAAATGTTTAAAGAAGGATATGAGATAGGGAAAACATTAAACATAAGTAATTAGTGAAATAAGATGAACAATTATATGTAAATTAATAGAATTGTATTAAATGTATTGAATAAAAATTAAAATATTAGTATAATATAAAAGTTCTTCAAATATGACAAAAACAGACATGGAGTTGAGATAAATATGGCAACTAAGAGAATCGCCGTTTTAGGTGGTCCAAGATGTGGAAAAACAACATTAATACAACATTTATATGTTGAAATGAAAATAGCTGGATTAAATGCAGGATATGCTTTAGAATACTCTACAGAGTACTTAAAAGATAAAGGTATGATAGAGACTATATCTGAGCAATATGGAATATACTTAGGTCAAAAGAAACTAGAAGATGAGTTAGCAAGCTTTGATTACGCTCTTACAGATTATGCTACTTTTGTGCCTTACATATACGGAAGATTTATGTTAGGTAACAAAGAAAGAAGTAAAAAAGAAATAGAAATACTTAAGGATTTATATTCACTTGCATTAGAAGATATACAAAACTATGACATGATAGTTTATGTACCAAGAGAATTTGGATATGTTCAAGATGGTGTTAGATGGCAAGATGAAGGAATAGCATTACAAATAGATGATGCTATATTAAGCTTCTTAAAGGCTGAAAATATAAACTTTATAGAAGCAAAAGGTTCTACAAAAGATAGAGCTAAACAAATATTAGATTTATTAGAAATTGATTATAAAGAAACACCTCAATTAAATGAAAAAGAAAAGACGAAGTCTAAATAACTTTATATAAACTTGAGAATATGATGGTAGATATAGATCGTGTATAATTTATATCTACCACATTTTTGTGCTTATATTTAGTACTTTACTTTGATTTTTTTACTGTATATGGCGAATATTGGCTTTATTTTTTGCGGTGTTAGTATATAATATATATGATATACATAATTTTTTGAAAGGATGAATAATTACAATGGAAAATAAGAACCCAATAGTAACTATAGAAATGGAAAATGGTAAGAAAATAGTAGCTGAGTTATACCCAAATATAGCTCCAAACACTGTTAAAAACTTTGTTAGCTTAATAGAAAAAGGATACTACAATGGAGTAGGATTTCACAGAGTTATACCTGGATTTATGATACAAGGTGGATGCCCTAACGGAAATGGAATGGGTGGACCAGGATATTCTATAAAAGGAGAATTCACTAACAATGGATTTACTAACAATTTAAAGCATGAAAGAGGAGTATTATCGATGGCTAGAACAATGGTTCCTAACTCAGCAGGTTCTCAGTTCTTTATAATGCATCAAACATCTCCACACTTAGATAGAGAATATGCTTCTTTTGGTAGAGTAATAGAAGGTATGGATGTAGTAGATGAAATAGCAAATACAAGAACCGATAGAATGGACAAGCCTAAAGAGCCTCAAGTTATGAAGACTGTTACAGTAGAAACATTTGGACAAGACTACTCAGATGTAGAAAAAATGTAATTAATCTATTGTGCTAGTTAAATTTAATTTCCAAATAAAGTAAAATATTTTTTGCAAAAAAATAGACCCATAGTGACTAGTATTTGTAAATTTTATCCAAATACTAGTTCTTTTATTTTAGCTAAAGAATCATTTTTACCCATCAATTTATTTATAAGAAAAGAAATGTTATGAGCTAAAACTTTTATTGAAGTTCTAGTTATAAATCCTAGCATAGATTTACTCTTAACCTTATTTAAGTTT
>CABIVQ010000059.1 GCA_902362365.1 Clostridiaceae bacterium
AGACCTCGCAAGTGTCTTGGATATAGGACACCTGCAGAGGTATTTGATGCAACATGAATATAAAGTGTTGCACTTATATTGACAATCTATCTATTATAAAAAATGGAAAATAGTAGCATAATGTGAAGAGTAGAGTAGTTATTATTAAATTATTTAGTAAACCTATTTATGCTACAATAGGTAATATATAAAAAAGAAAAGGGTGATTAAATGTCGCATATAAATGTAAAAAAGGTTTATAAAAGCTTGGAAGAAAGATTAAATAGGTTTCCTCAAGGGGCACCTCCGTCAGATACTTTGTATCAAATATTATCAATGTTATTTACTGAAAAAGAAGCAGAACTTGTAGCTCAATTGCCTATAAAAGCATTTAGAGTAAAAACAGCAGCTAAGATTTGGAGTGTAAGTGAAAGTGAGGCTTTAAAGGTATTAGATAAACTAGCTAGTAAAGCAATATTATTAGATTTAGAAGATGATAAGGGAAAACAGTACATATTACCACCACCAATGGCAGGATTTATTGAATTTGCTCTAATGAGAACTAGAAATGATATAGATCAGAAGCTTTTAGCAGAGCTTTACTACCAATATTTAAATGTAGAGGAAGATTTTATAAAAGATTTATTTTATTCTGCTGAAACGAAGTTAGGGAGGGTTTATGTACAAGAAGAAATTCTAACTAATGAAAATGAAGTTACTATATTAGATTATGAAAGAGCTAGTCATATTATAGAAGAGGCAGAACATATTGCTGTAGGAATGTGTTACTGCAGACATAAAATGCAACATGTCGGAAAAGCATGTGATGCTCCAATGGATATATGTATGACTTTTAATGGAACAGCAAATTCATTAATTAAAAATAATTATGCAAGAAGAATTGACGCGTCAGAATGTAAAGAATTACTACACCAAGCATATGAACACAATCTAGTTCAATGTGGTGAAAATGTGAGACAAGGAGTAAATTTTATTTGTAACTGTTGTGGTTGTTGTTGTGAAGCATTACTAGCTGCTAAGAAATTTGGTAATTTACATCCTGTAGCAACGACAAGTTTTATTCCAAATATAAATGATAAGACTTGTGTCAAGTGTGAAAAGTGTATAAAAGCTTGTCCCATTGGAGCTATAAGTAAAGTGAAAAATAATGATAAAACAATTATTAGAGTTGATGAAGATAGATGTTTAGGATGTGGAGTTTGTGTTAGAAACTGTAGCAAAAGAAGTATTACATTATTAAAAAGAAAAGAAAAAATAATTACTCCAGCTAATTCTGTACATAGAGTAGTCCTTATGGCTATAGAAAAAGGTCAGCTACAAGAACTTATATTTGATAATAAAGCTTTAAGTAGTCATAGAGCAATGGCAGCTATACTTTCTGCAATTTTAAAATTACCTCCAGCTAAAAAGATGCTAGCAAGCCAACAAATGAAATCAATATACTTAGATAAGTTACTAAGCATGAATCAAAAGTAAATGTTAAAAATATGCAATTATGTTAAAATAATAGAGTAAGATATATAGTAATATAATTTACTGGAGGTTGAATATGGATAATAATGTTAAGTGGGTTAATGAAAAAAAGATAGAAAGAACTATGAAAGCGTTAGAAAAAAATAATATGTGTGCTTATTTAGTAAATAATGAAGAAGAACTTTTAAATCAAATAGACGAACTAATAAATGAAGGTGATTTAGTAGCATGTGGGGGCTCAATGACTCTATTTGAAACTAACGTAATAGATTATCTTAGAAATGGGAAGTATAATTTTTTAGATAGATATCAAGCCAATATTTCTGCTGATGATATGAAAGAGATATATAGAAAGTCTTTTTATGCAGATGCATATTTTGCAAGTACAAATGCTGTTACAGAAAATGGAGAATTATATAATGTAGATGGTAATGGTAATAGAGTAGCAGCAATGCTTTATGGACCAGATAAAGTTATATTAGTTGTTGGTGTTAACAAAATTGTTAAGGATGTAAATGAAGCTATAAATAGAAATAAAGAAATATGTGCTCCTGCAAATACAAAGAGATTAAGTTGTAAGACACCATGTGCATCAACAGGTCAATGTATGGATTGTTCAAGTCCAGGAAGAATATGTTGTGAATATACATTAATAAAAAGACAAAGAACAGTTGGAAGAATGCATGTAATATTCTTAAATGAGAACTTTGGATATTAATATGCAGTAAGGAGGAATAATGAAAAAGGTAAAGCTAGTATATAATCCTAATTCTGGAGAAAGATCTATTGTCAATAAATTAGATTGCATAATAGAAACTTATCAAAGTTATGGCTATATATTAATTCCATATAGGTTAAATAAACAAAACCCTATTAAAGATGCTTTTATAGATTTAAATGAAGATTATGACCATATATTAATTTCAGGCGGAGATGGTACTGTTGATATGGTTTTAAATGTTATGAAAGAATTAGAGATTAATAAACCTATTGGGATATTACCAACTGGAACAGCTAATGATTTCGCTAATGCTTTAAGTTTACCTTTTAATGTTAAAGAATCCATAGAAAATATAATTAATTCTAGTCCAAAGAAAATAGACATTGGAAAAGTGAATAATAAGTATTTTATTAATGTGGCTAGCGCAGGAATGTTTACAGATGTATCTCAAAAGATAAACACGGAATTTAAAAATTCTATGGGAAGAGTTTCGTATTATATAAAGGGAATAGAAGAGGCATTACATTTAAGAGGGTTTAATATAAGAGTACATTCAGATGAGGTTATATATATTGGAGATATGTATCTAATGCTTGTATTTAATGGAAAAACTGCGGGAAATATTAATTTAGCATATAAGTCTGAATTAGATGATGGTTATTTGGATGTTATAATATTTAAAGCAACACCACTTCCAAAATCAATTCCTGTTCTTATAAGTATTTTAAAAGGAGAACATTTAGATCACTATAATGAAGAAGATTTATTGTACTTTAAAACTAAGAAAGTTATAATAGATTGCAATGATGACTTAATTACAGATATTGATGGAGAAAAAGGTCCAGATTTTCCATTAGAAATAGAATGTATTAAAAATGGAATAGAAATATTAGGGTGTAATTAAATAAAAAATCGGAAATAAACATTTACGTTTATTTCCGATTTTTTATTATTTTCCAGGTTTAAAAGAACTCTTTAGTGGAACTATTCTATTAAATACTAACTTATCATCAGTAGTGTATTTTGTATCTACACTATAGAAACCATTTCTAACGAATTGGAATTTATCTAATGGTTTAGCATCTTTTAATTGAGTAGTTTCAGCGAATCCTTGTAATATTTCTATTGAAGATTCATTTATTTGATCTAAGAAGTGCTTTCCTTCATTTTCTGGAGCATCATCTAAGATTAATGGCTCAAATAATCTAAACTCACATGGCTTACAGTTATTAGCATCTACCCAGTGTATAGTTGCTTTAACTTTACGACCTGTAAATCCTGAACCACTCTTAGTTTCTGGATCATATGTACAATGTACTTCTACAACGTCTCCATTTTCATCTTTTATTACATCTGTACACTTAACAAAGTAAGCACCTTTTAAACGAACTTCGTTTCCAGGGAACAATCTGAAGTATTTTTTTACTGGTTCTTCCATGAAATCTTCTTGTTCTATGTATAATTCTCTAGAGAATGAAACTTGTCTAGTTCCTTTAGTTTCATCTTTAGCATTGTTTTCTATATCTAACATTTCAGTTTGACCTTCTGGATAGTTAGTTATAACTAATTTTAATGGCTTTAATACACCCATTACAAGTGGAGCCTTAGGTTGTAAGTCTTCTCTTAAGAAGTGGTCTAATAATTGACTATCTACTTTAGAGTCAGCTCTAGCTACACCTATTTCAGAACAGAAGTTACGTATTGATTCTGGAGTGTATCCTCTTCTCCTAACTCCTGATATAGTAGGCATACGAGGATCATCCCATCCATCAACTACACCTTCATCAACAAGTTGCTTTAACTTTCTTTTACTCATAACAGTATTTGTTAAGTTAAGTCTAGCAAACTCTATTTGTCTTGGAACATTTTCCATTTCACATTCTCTTACGAACCAATCGTAAAGTGGTCTTTGATCCTCAAATTCAAGAGTACATATTGAGTGTGTTATACCTTCAATAGCATCTTCAAGTGGGTGAGCGAAGCAGTACATTGGATATATACACCATTTATCTCCTGTATTATGATGAGAAGCATGTGCTATTCTGTATATTATTGGATCTCTAAAGTTTATGTTAGGAGAAGACATATCTATTTTAGCTCTTAAAACTTTTTTTCCATCTTTAAATTCCCCGTTTTTCATTCTTTCGAATAAATCTAGATTTTCTTCTATAGTTCTGTTTCTATATGGGCTATCTTTACCTGGTTCAGTTAAAGTTCCACGGTACTCTCTCATTTCTTCTGGACTTAAATCACAAACATAAGCTTTACCTTTTTTTATTAAAAGTATTGCTCTGTTGTACATTTCATCGAAGTAATCAGATGCAAAGAATAAGTTATTCCAATCAAAACCTAACCACTGAACGTCTTCTTTTATAGAGTTTACGTATTCAACATCTTCTTTAACTGGATTTGTATCATCAAATCTTAAGTTAACTTTTCCGCTGAATTCTTTTGCAAGCCCAAAGTTTAGGCATATACTTTTTGCATGACCTATATGTAAATACCCGTTTGGTTCTGGTGGGAAACGAGTTATTATGCTGTCATGTTTACCTGTCTCTAAATCATTTATAATTATATTTCTTATAAAGTTAGATGAATTAGTTTCATTTGACATATTTTGTACCTCTCAATTTCAAATAATTTCTATATAGTAAAAATGATACTATAATTCCATATTATTAATTTTAATGCAATATAGCAAAAAAATAAAGATATAAATAACAAATAAAGATTAAATAATTAAATTTACGACATGATTTCGTTGTGTAACTTCATTAAATATTATATTTAAGAGTATTGAACAAAATTAAATATTTTATGTTAGTATTATAAAATTTTTTATTGTAAATCATAATATTATAAAAATAAATTTATCAAAGTTTTTAAGCTAAATAAATTTTTTAAACATATTAATAATAAATAGTATCAACTTTAGTTTAAGAAAGGAGAGGTTATTATAAAAGGTACAAAAATATTAATAACGATAGTGGTTATATTAGTCATATTGCTAGGTGGTACTTATTTCATGTTGATACCATCTAAAAAAGTAACTTTAGATACTAATAATAAAATTATTACGATAGAGGATTTATTAAAAGAAAACTTTATTGAGTCTTTTGAAATTTTAAATAATCCAATTGGATTAAAAGGTACATTGGGAATATCACAAGATGAGTTTAGAGATATTTTATATACTGTAATGATGAAGTATAATATAGAGGAATTTAAGCGTAATGAAACTACATTACATGATAATTATATAAAAATAAAGGTTCCAAATAGAGTTTTAAACTTTATAGATACTCAATATGAAGTAAATATTTATCCAAGTATAATTGATAATAATTTACATCTTAAATTAAAGGACTTAAAAATAGGTAAATTAAAACTTCCTAATAGTATAGTAGAATCTGTACTTAAATCAAATATGAATAAATTACCCTTTGAAATAGAAAAAAATGAAATTATAATTGAGAGTTCTTACATAGAACCGTTATATATAGAAACTATAGAAGTTAATAAAGGAAAAATTATTTTAAATATATTCGTTACAGCTACAGATATTATTGAATTTATTGGAGAGTATAATACAAAGTAAATTGACATTAAAGTAGGTGATGCTAGTGGAGCATATTTTATACTCTGTTGCTCAATATAAGATTTTATCAGCTTTTATTGCATTTTTGTTAACTGCAGTAGAAAGTTTTATACCTGTTTTACCATTAGTTGCTATAATATTGGCGAATTCAATTATATTTGGTATGTGGCTTGGTTTTTTTATATCATGGGCAGGGTCATGTATTGCTGCAATTTTACTTTATTATTGTGCTAAGAAACTATCTAAATTAAAAATATTTGATAAATATAGAAATAGACCTAAAAATGAAAAATTGACAGCATTTATTAAAAAACAAGGATTTAGTATGATTTTTATAACTTATGTTTGTCCTTTTATTTCAGACTTTCTTATTACTGTTGTAAGTGGACTAGTTAAATTTGATATAAAAACCTTTGTAAGCGGTATGGTATGTGGAAAATTCGTTATGTTTTTATTTATAAGCTATGTAGGTGAAGATATAGAAGGTTTTTTTAAAAATCCATTAAAGATAATTTTATTTACTATGTTTATTTTAAGCTCTTGGATTATTGGGAAAAAAATTAATAACAAAATGCATGTAGAAGATAATTTATAGATTTAATTCTTACATTTACGTAATAAATTTGAATTCTTATGATAGATGTGCTATTATATAAAAAGTTATAATTAATTTAACTTAGGGGGAAGAAATGAAGAAGATATATATAATAACAACCTATACAGGAACAGTATTATCTTATTTAATAAGAAAAATTAGCAAAACCCCATATGCACATGTATCGATAGCATTGAATGAAGAATTGAATCCTATGTATTCTTTTGGAAGACTAAATCCTAAAACTCCTATTTTCGCAGGGTTTGTTGAGGAAAAAATAGATGAAGGTTTATACGCAATTAGAAAAAATACTATGTGTAGGGTGTACTCACTAGATGTTACAGACTTACAATATAATGATATATATAATAATATAATGTTTGTTAGTGAAAACAGAAAAAAATATGATTATGATGTAATGGCACTAATATATTTAACATTAAATAGACCTAGACAAGCTGAATATAAATATGTTTGTTCACACTTTGTAGCAGATATGCTTATGAAAAGTGAAGTTGGATTATTTGATGAACCATCTTGTAGTATAAGACCAGACTTTTTCTATGATAATGAAAAGTTAACTTTAGAATATGAGGGACTTTTGTCTCAATACGGTAAAGAGCAAAAAAAATATGTTCCTTATGTATCTAAAATATAATACTACCAAAATAAATACCCCTTTTTATTAAGGGGTATTTATTTTTTGTAAGTTTATGGATATAATGGTAATAATAACTATTTTGAAAGGAGTATTTATGAAAAGATATATAAAATCCTACGGGATAGCACTTGTATTAGTAGCAATATATGCACTTATAAAGCTACCAGTGCTAAGACTTGACTTTACTTCTGGCTTTTCAACAATTATTGTATTCTTTATTATAGCCGGAGTACTAGACATGATGTTTGATAAGGGAGAGAGAACTTCTAAAATTGCAAAAAATAACTTTTTCATAGCTATAGTTTTAATATTAATTGTAGCAGCAATACCTTTTGTAACATCTTCTCCAATATTCCATTCTAAATCATATAGAAATCTTATTGGAAATGTTGAAGAAAGTAATTTTGATAAGGATGTAAGTCCTGTAAGTGTAAAGGACATCCGTATAGTAGATGAAGAGATGGCTATGAAGTTAGGAGATAAAAAATTAGGAGAGATACCTGCAGTAGGTAGTATATCTAAATTAGGACAATTTCATATACAAAGCGTAAACGGTGAACTATACTGGGTAGCGCCTTTAGTACATAGGGATTTTATCAAATGGATAACAAACTTAGATGGAACTAGTGGGTATGTTATGGTTTCAGCAAGTAATCCACAAGATGTTAGATTAGTTCAAGAATTAGATGGAAAACCTGTAAAGTTAGTATATCAGCCAGATGCGTATTTCCTTCAAGATTTGCACAGACATATGTATATAAATGGAATTGTAAATGCAGGCATGACTGAGTTTTCATTAGAAATAAATGATGAAGGTAGACCATATTGGGTTACTAGTTTATATGAACATAAAGTTGGATTCAGTGGTTCTGATGCAACAGGAGTAGCCGTTGTTGATGCTCAGACTGGAGAAGTTAGTAGATATTCTATAGAAGATGCTCCAGGATGGATAGATAGAATTCAGCCAGAAAAATTTGTAGCAGATCAAATTAATGATTGGGGACTTTATGTAAAAGGATTTTTAAACTCTGTTATTTCTGAAGAAGGAGTTTTAGTGGCTACTGAAGGAACTTCTTTAGTATACGGAGATGATGGTAAGTCATATTGGTATACAGGAATCACTTCGGCTGGGGGAGATGAATCTACAATTGGATTTATGTTAGTAGATACTCGTACAAAAGAGGCTAAATTATATAAACAACCAGGAGCAACAGAGACTGCAGCTATGAGATCTGCTGAAGGTAAGGTTCAAGAGAAAAATTATCAAGCAACTTTTCCTGTTATGTATAATATATTAGGAACACCTACATATGTTTCTGCATTAAAAGATAAGGCTGGACTTGTTAAGATGGTTGCTTTTGTTTCGGTAGAAGACTTTGCCATATTAGGCTTAGGAGAAACAAAGGATGAAGCTTTAATAAACTACAGGGAAGCTCTTTCTAGTGAAGGAAATAATATAAATATAGAAAATGATACAACGAAAAAAGATATAGAGGGCATAGTTAAAAGAATCAGTCCTGATGTTAAAGGAGGAAATACTAGTTACTACCTAACTATAGATTCTGATAATAACATATTTGTAGCAACTTCTAAGGTATCTACAGAGTTACCTTTAACTGTAGTTGGTGATAAGGTAAAGATAGCTTATCAAGAAGGTAAAACAGGTGTAGTAGATATTATTGAATTTGATAACCTAAATTTAGGTGATGTTATAGAGAAAAATAAATCAGAGAATTCTACGCAAGAAGAATCTAAAACAGAAGACTCAGAAACAGATAAAACTGAATCAGAAAATACACAAGATCAATAAAGTATTTTAGAATATTAATAAAAAGCATAAAGCATATTTTTATATGTTTTATGCTTTTTTGTATATTAAGGCATCAAAGACCATCTGGAGTGAAGATAATTTATAATCCCAACTACTAAACTTAAAATGTTTAACTAACACGTTGCTCGAGCAAAGTAAATTTTTATTACGAGAATTTTATATTATATTGTCATATATAAATTTATTAAAAAAATTCCTAAAGGTGGTAATTTTAACTTATATACTTAATATAATATTAGTACAACTTGGTAAATTAATGACTCAAGGGAGACAGGCGTATGATAGGGATAGAAAAAGAAATATTACTTTTAATTAGTAGAGTTAGATGTATGACAGAAACACAGGTTGGAAAAGTTTTTTCACCTAAAAAAAGATATGGTAGAAAACCTTTTAAAAAAACACTGAGAAAGATGTGTAATGAGTATACATTAAGAAAATACCCATGCAATATAAATTATAGCGGATATAGAGACAATTCCTATGTATATTATCTAAATGGTAGCAAACAGTATAAAGGCAAGGATTTAGTTAAGATTATTATTGGATCAGAGCTGGCTATCAGAATAAATATGGGTGGATATGAAGTAAAGAGGTTTTATAGAAATGCCAAAGTTGGTAAAGAAACCTTTGATATATTTATTGAGTATATAGATCGATACAATGAATTACATCAACTTTTAGTAGATATAGATATAGATGGAAATATAGAAAGGTCGAGATACGTAAATTTAGAGTATAAAATTAATGATTCCACTATTCCGTTTTTTGAATTGCCTAAAGTACTTATAATTACATCAAAAGATACACGTGATTTAGGTATAAATAATTTAAATGATAATGTAAGTTATATTGATCCAACTTTAAATAAATTATTCAGATATATATAGACCTATTTTTAAGAAAATAGGTCTTTTTATCAATTAATATAAATAATAATAAATTTACATGTAAATAATACTTTATATAAAAATAAATAAAAGTATTAAGAAATAAATTAATAGTTGAAATATTAAAAATGGTGTGATAAAACTATATTAAATAAAAACTAAATTAAATGTACCTAGGGTAGAGGTGCTGTATTTAATAGTAATTCATAGGAACTGGCAAGTGTTGATAATGAATGAAAGGAAATACAGCCGAAGAAAATTTATTGGCAGATAATTTTTCTGGACTTGTACAGAATATGTGCAAGGCTGTCGCTTATTAAAATAAGTGTTGAGCTACAAGGTTACTTTGTGTAATAATTTACGCCCAAAGTATACCTTTGGGCGTTTTTATATTAGTCACAAGAAATAAGGGGGGATTATATGAGTAGCATCATTGTTCAAAAATATGGTGGTAGTTCTGTAGAGAGTATTGAAAAAATAAAATGTATTGCAAAAAATATAATTGAAAGAAAAAGAGTAGATAATAAAATAGTGGTAGTAGTTTCAGCAATGGGGGATACTACAGATGATTATATAAAGCTTGCAAAAGATATAACTGATAGTCCAGATAAAAGAGAGTTAGATGTATTAATGTCAACAGGTGAAATTATATCTGCATCACTTTTAGCTATGAGCTTATCTTCTCTTGGGTGTGAATCAATAAGTTATAATGCATATCAACTAGATATACATACGAGTGGTGATCATGGGAAATCTCAAATTGATGATATAGATATAACTAAGATTAAAGAAAGTCTATACAAAGAAAAGGTGGTTATAGTAACTGGTTTTCAAGGTCTAAATGATGAAGGAGATGTAACAACTTTAGGAAGAGGAGGTTCAGACACATCTGCAGTTGCTTTAGCAGTTAAATTAGATGCTAAATGTGAAATTTATACAGATGTAGATGGAATATATTTTACAGATCCTAGGAAATATAAAGGTGCTAAAAAACTTAATGAAATAGAATACGAAGAAATGTTAGAGCTTGCTAGTCTAGGTGCTCAAGTAATGCATTCAAGAAGCATAGAGTTAGCATAAAAGTATAATACAGAAATATATGTAGGACTTTCATGTGGGAAATTAAATGGTACGTATATAAGGGGTGGAGAAGATATGAGATTAGAAGAAAAAGTTATAACTGGCCTTGCAACTAGTAATGATGTTGTTATTTTAACTATAAAGGATTTTAGTTTAGATAAAGTTTCAAGCTTGTTTGAATGTATTGCAAGTAAAAATATAAGTGTAGATATGATAAGTCAGACAGCGCCTATAGGTGATATAGTAAATGTGTCATTTACTATATCAAAAGAAGATTTAAATGAGTGTAAAGAATTAGTTGAAAAATATGCCAATAGTAAGGATATAGTAGTAGATAGTGAAGTTACAAAAGTATCTTTAGTTGGTTTAGGTATGAAAAATACAGCAGGAGTGGCGTCAAAAGTTTTTAAAATTTTCAAAGATAATAATATTAAAGTTAAACTTATAACTACATCTGAAATAAGAATATCTTGTGCAATAAACTCTTCTGATGAAGAAGTAGCAATAAATGAAGTGGCAAAAGTATTTAACGTTTAAAATTTAGGAGGGTACTATGAAACTACATGGAAATATGTCAATTAAGAATAATACATTATACATCGGAGGCATTAGTTGCGTAGATTTAGCTAATAAATACTCAACACCACTTTATGTATTTGATGAGGATTTAATAAGGGAAAATTGCAGAGAATATAGAAAGTATTTTAAAGTGGAGGAAAACAATAATAAAGTTGCATATGCAGGAAAGGCATTTTTAACTTTATATATGTGTAACCTCATTAAAGAAGAAAACTTATGCTTAGATGTAGTTTCAGGAGGTGAACTATACACTGCACATAAAGCAAACTTTCCAATGGAGAATATATTATTTCACGGAAATAATAAAACAATTGATGAAATAAAAATGGGAATAGAGTTAGGAGTTGGAAGATTTGTAGTAGATAATTTTTATGAGCTTGATATAATAGAAGAAATATGTAAAGGAAAAAATAAGATACAAGAAATTTACTTTAGAATAACCCCAGGAATTGAAGCTCATACACATGATTATATAAAAACAGGTCAAATAGATTCTAAATTTGGATTTGCATTAATAAATGGTGATTTGTATGAAGCTATAGAAAAATTGTCTGAATATAAAAATATAAAATTAGTAGGGCTTCATGCTCATATAGGTTCACAAATATTTGATATAGAACCATTTATGGATGAAGTTGATATTATGATAGATTTAATAAAAGAAATTAAAGATAAATTCGATATAGATTTAAAAGAAATAGATTTAGGTGGAGGTATAGGAGTATATTACACTAAAGAGGATAAACCAAAAACTATAAAAGAATTTTGTGAAGCAATTATAAATAGAGCAGAAATTAAATGTAAGGAAATAGGAATAGAAATACCGACACTTATAATAGAGCCAGGGAGATCAATATCAGCTAATGCGGGTAGCACATTATACACTATAGGGTCTATAAAGGATATAAAAAATGTAAGAACATATGTGAGTGTAGATGGAGGAATGACTGATAATATAAGACCTTCATTATATAAAGCGGGATATGAATGTAGCATTGTAAATAAAATGAAGTATGAGAAAGTAAATAATGTTACGGTTGCTGGTAAATGTTGTGAAAGTGGAGATATCTTAATAACTCATGCTAATATAATGGATATAGAGAGTGGAGATATCTTAATTACAGCTTCAACAGGAGCATATGGCTATTCTATGGCTTCAAATTATAATAAAATACCTAAACCCGCAGTAGTGATGGTATCTAATGGAGAATTTAATCTTGTATGTAAAAGACAAACCTACGATGAACTTTTAGAATTAGAATTAATTTAAATTTAAATTTATAGTATAAAATAATACAAACAGGTGCTATTAAAAAATTTAAAATAGTACCTGTTTTTTTATTGAAAATTAATATTTTCCTATAATATATTAAGCAAAATCTCATAACATAAAATTAAGTAATGAAATATCATAAAATATTAAAAATATCATAAAAATAACAAATATATATAATTTTTTACAATATTCTTCTAACTTATGCCCAAAACTTATACAATTGTGGTAAAATTAACTAGAGGTAATAAGGAGGGATTCAATGAAGAAGAAAATAGTACTAATCATAACTTTATTATCAATATTTATGATAGGATGTACATCTAAAACAGAAGAAAGTAGTTTAGTAGAAGAGGGAAAGATTGCTCTAGAGGCTCATAAGTACTCAGATGCAATGAAATTATTATCTAATGCTTTAGACGAAGATAGTTCTGATGAACATGCAAGATCAATGTATATGCAAGCAATGAGAATGATAAATGTGGATAGTTATAAATCAAAAACAAATTATAAAAAAGCTATTGAAGAACTTGAGGCTATAGAAAAAATAAAAAATGGATCTCAAGTAATAAAGAGTGAAGCTTCTAATGAGTTAAAAGAGATTAAAAAATTATATGAGAGTCAAAAAGAAGCTGAAAGAAAAAGAAAAGAAGATGCTAAAACTGCAGCTAGCAAAGATGCATATAAAGCAAGTCAGCAATTAACAAAATATGAAGAATCACTAAGAGAAGAAGAAGAAAAGAAAAAGCAAGAGGAAGAAGAACAATTAAATAATAATCAAAACACTGAAAATAACGAAAATACAAATGAAGGTGATAACCAAACCCAGGGAAATACAAATCAACCCCAAAGTACAGAAGAAGCACCTTTGGTACAATAAAAATTACATTCATACTTGTTTTATATAACTAACGACAATATAGTTACAAAATTGAGTATTTAGAAGTAATAACTTTATAACAAATAAAAAGTTGCCTTGAATCAAAAGGCAACTTTTTTATTATTTTGAATCGTTTATATAAAGTCTTTTTTCTATATATTTATCTATTGAAGCTTTAATTACTGCAGCTACAGGAACAGATAAAAATACTCCTATTAAACCGAATAAATTAGAACCTATTAAAACAGCAGATATAATCCAAAGTGGACTAAGACCAACTGAATCACCCATTACCTTAGGTCCTATGAAGTTTCCATCCACTTGCTGAAGTATCAATATGAAAATAGCAACCCAAAAGGCTTTGACAGGACTATATACTAAAGTCATAAGTATTGGTGGTACGGCACCAATAAATGGTCCAAAGTAAGGTATTATATTTGTTAAGAAAACTATAAATGACAAGAACAATGTATTATCTATTTTTATTATAAATTGGAATCCTACAAAGGCAATTACACCGATTATAAGAGAATCTATAATCTTACCAATCATATAATTATAAAATATATCATGAGACATTTTAAAGAATTCAACAGTCTCATCTGCTTTAGTTCTACTTACAGTAGCATAAAGTATTTTCTTACAACCTAAACCTATTTTTTCCTTATCAAATATCATATATATGGAAAGTATTAACCCCATTATTATATTGAATAATAAGGATGTTATACTTGATATATGTACTAAAAGATTAGAAGAGAATGTTGTAAGTATATTAACTACTTTCGTTAATATGCTATTTAAGTTCTCCTGTAAATGAGGAGCAATGCTATTAAAGAATTCAGCCTTTGTCATATACTTACTTAAGAATGTATTAATCATATCAATATATGTAGGAATTTCTTGTATTAACTTATTCAATGTATCAACTATTGATGGAATAAGTAATTTAAAGCCTAAAAATATAAGTATAAAAACTATTATATAAGATATAAGTATATTCAATAATCTGTGTAGATTAAATTTCTTTTCAAAAAACATTACTAAAGGGTTTATTAGTAGTGCAATAAGAATTCCTATAAGGAAAGGACTGAAAAAGTTAGCAAAACCACCTATTCCTGAAATAAATTGCATAGGGTTGTTAATGAATTTATAAAGCAAAATAGCTACTAAAGCCAAAAATATATAATGCTTTATGTCTTCTTTTGAAATCATATTACCTCCTAAGTTTTTAAATATTTTAAAATTAGTATATAATATAATTAATATAATTTAAAGGCATATTATAGTTAAATATTAAAAATTAAGAAATTTGTAATAAATACTTTGATTTTAATAATCAGGTATTATATTATAGAAAAGAAATAAGAAAGCATAGTATTAATTAAATATTTAATAAAGAAAGGTTAAGTTATGAGAATAAATAAATATATAGCTTCTTGTGGCGTTGCATCAAGAAGAAAAGCTGAAGAAATAATATTAGATAGAAGGGTAAAAGTTAATGGCGAAATAGTCAGTGAGTTATCATTTAATATAGATGAAAATAAAGATATAGTTGAAATAGATGGAAAAGTAATAAGTTTGAGTGAAAATCATGTTTATATAGTTTTAAATAAACCAGAAGGATATATAACAACTGTAAAAGATCAATTTGATAGACCTAGTGTATTAGATTTAGTTACAGATATAAAAGAAAGAGTTTACCCAATAGGTAGACTGGATTATGAAACTAGTGGTCTTTTGATACTTACTAATGATGGAGATTTAACATATAAGTTAACTCATCCCAAACATGAAGTAGATAAGACATATGTTGCATTAGTAAAAGGTCAACCTACATATGAAGAACTTAAAAACTTTAGGGATGGTTTAGAAATAGAAGATTATAAAACTGCTCCAGCTAAAATAAGAGTAGTAGATGTAAATGAAGAGAAAAATTATTCTAAATGTGAAATAAAAATACATGAGGGAAGAAATAGACAAGTTAGAAAAATGTGCAAAGCTATAAACCACCCTGTATTAAGACTTAGAAGAATTGCAATGGGAGAGATTAGATTAAAAGGTCTTAAAGTTGGTGAATATAGACACTTAACAAAAGAAGAAATAGAATACTTAAAATGTATAAAATAGAGGTGCAATAAATGATAAAAGCTAAATATCTAACAAAAATTACAGAAGTAAATAAGTTATTTATAGAAGATGTAATAAGTGAAGGTGATATAGCAATTGATGCTACTATGGGAAATGGATATGATACCAAATATCTAGCAGAAAAAGTTGGTAATGATGGATTTGTATATAGTTTTGATATACAAGAAGAAGCATTAAAATCAACGAAAAAAAAATTAGAAAAAGAAGACTTATTAAATAGAGTTAGCCTTATACTAGATGGTCATGAAAATATAGAAAATTACGTTAAAGATGAGGTTTCATTAGTATTATTTAATTTAGGTTATTTACCAAGGGCTGATCATAATGTAATAACAAAACCTGATACTACAATTAAGGCAATAAAGTCATCTTTAAAACTTTTAAAACCACATGGTGTTATTAGTATTGCAATATATACAGGTCATGAAGGTGGAATGGAAGAGAAAAATGAAGTTTATAAATTTGTACAAAGCTTAGATCAAAATCAATTTAATGTTCTAGAAAGTAAGTTTGTAAATCAAATAAATAATCCTCCGCAATTAATATTGATAGAAAAGAAAAAAGAGTATTAATAAACAAAATTGTGCATAAACAAAAAATTTTCATTCACTCTTTAAAAAATATATATATAAGTGATATAATGATTTTAGATAATTCTAGGAGTGTGAAAGAACAGTATTTGTTCTGCTAAAAGGAGAAATTTATGGACAATAAAGAAAAATTAGAAATGAAGGATGGAAAACATCTTATTTCAAATATACAAGCTCAATATGCAAGATTAAGTAAAGGACAAAAAATCATTGCTCAATATATATTAAAAAATTATGATAAGGTTGCATTTATGACGGCATGTAAGTTAGGTGAAGCTGTAGGTGTTAGTGAATCAACTGTAGTAAGATTTGCAAATGCTTTAGGATACTCAGGATATCCTAAGCTACAAGAAGCATTACAGGAACTTATAAAAAATAAATTAACTACTGTTCAAAGAGTTGAGATGGCTCATGATCAGTATTCTGATGATTCAACTATACTAAATAAAGTATTAAAAAGTGATATAGACAATATAAGAGATACTTTAGATGCTATAGATGAAAATGCATTTAAAGGTGCTGCTGATAAAATACTAAAAGCTAGAAAAATATATATTCTAGGCATGAGAAGCTCATTTACTATAGCTCAATACTTAGGATTTTATCTTGATATAATACTTGATAATGTTCATATTATTAGAATGGATATGGGAGATGCATTTGAACAAGTTGTAAGAGTAAATGAAGATGATGTACTAATTACAATAAGTTTCCCAAGGTACTCTAGAAAGTCTTATCAAGTAGCAAAATATGCAAAAAGCAAAGGAGCACATATAATATCTATAACAGATAGTATGTTTGCACCAGTAGCATCAATTTCAGATAATACTTTATTAGTTAAAAGTAATATGGCTTCTTTCGTTGACTCTTTAGTACCAGCATTAAGTGTTGCTAACGCACTTGTAATATCTGTTGGAATGAAGGAAAAAGAAGATATTAAGGAATATTTTGATGATTTAGAAACTATTTGGAAGGAATACTCAGTTTATGAGTAAAATCCAGTGATTATCAAGATGTAAATTGGCGACAATTAAGCATTTATAATAATCATAAAATTATACTAGATAGTTTTGAGTATAAAATGATACTGACATTGACTTATAGCTGACAATATTATAATTGTCAGTCGAGTTATTGTCAGTTTTTTTATATGATAAATTATCATATTAAGTGCAACATCTAAAAATATGTAAAAAAATAGTTCACAAGTTTATGTTCATGTTACAGTAATAATAATCACAAAACTACTTTACATGAAAGG
>CABIVQ010000060.1 GCA_902362365.1 Clostridiaceae bacterium
CCTAAAAATTTTATAATTTCGTTAGGCTTGTTTGCCATGCAAATTTTTAAAAATATGAAACTTAATTTAACCTATCGGTTTATTTATAAATTCGAGAATAATTCTCATCATATCTAATTAACAAAACCATAATCGCTATAATTATATTTAGATTTTTTTCATCTTTTTATCCAACAATCCCAAAAAAGCTATTACAAAATAAAAATTATTTTGTAATAGCTTTTTTAGTGATTTTAAATATAGCTATAAATATAACCCATATTTCAAGTCTTCCAAATAACATACCAATTATCTCAGTCCATAATATTAAACTTGGGGCAGTTGGAGATGTTATTCCAACAGATAAACCTACAGTTCCAAGCGCTGAAGCGAACTCAAACATTGCTTCATGTAGTGGATATTTATATACTAACATCGTACTCACCCCTAAAACAAATATCACTATATATGCGCATATATAATTATAAATATCTATAACATCATCTTTATTTATAAATACTTTTCCTTCTGCTTTATACACATAATGTTTTTTTACAAAATGCTCTGGAAGAAATCTTAATTTTATACTCCAACCTAGTTGCTTCATCATCAAATAAACTCTATAAAGTTTTATACCTCCTGAAGTAGATCCAGCACCTCCACCCATAATCATCAATATTATCATTATAAATATTGCAAAAGATGGCCAATTATTATATACAACTGTTGAAAACCCTGTAGTTGATAAAGCTGATACTATTTCAAATAATGCAACTCTAGCTCCTTTATATACCCCCCCATATAAATCTTTTAATGATACAAATGTAATTAAAGGTATAGTGATTCCTAAAATAAGAAACATAAATCTTATTTCTCCAATTTTTAGGATTTCTTTAAATTTCCTCTTTACTAATAATAAATGAGTTGCAAAGCTAATTGTACCAAGTATCATTAATATAATAGTTATTAACTCTATATAAACATTATTATAAAACCCTATACTTTCTAACTTTGTTGAGAAACCTCCTGTTGATAAGGCTGCTATTGAATGATTTATTGCATCAAATATTGGCATTCCAGCTATTACATATAATATAGTTCCAGCTATTACATATCCTAAATATATAGATAAAATCATTCTAGAGGATTTTATTAGATTAGGTAATATCCTATCAGAATGTCCTTCTGAGTTATAAAGTCTCATTCCAAACGTAGACGACAATGCTGATATCATAACTAATACAATCCCTACACCCCCGAAAAATTGCATTATACTTCTATAAATTAAAAATATATGAGGTGTCGACTCAACGTCCATTACAGATAGACCCGTAGTTGTCCAACCACTAACAGCTTCAAAATATGCTTGCGTAAAACTTAAATCTTGACTTATCATAAATGGTATTGCTGAAAATACAGTAGCTAGTATCCATGCAACTACTACTATTACTGCATCTTCTCCAACAGATAATTTTTTATTTGTATCACATTTAAACACTCTTACTAAAATTAATCCTAATATTATACATACCAGTGAAGGACATATAAAACTAAAAGTAAAGTTTATCTCATTTCTATAAAAAGGTAGTACAGACAATGGTAACAATAGTATTACGCCTATTATTACTGTCAAAATACCTATATAATAAAGTAGTATATTCCATTTTTCTATTTTTTTTAATTCCATAGTATTATCCTCTTATATCTAATGTTCTTATCATATCATTCTGTACAGTAACATCACATAATATTATAAGCTTATCATCTTTATTTATTTTTGTATCTCCATTTGGAATAATACTATTTAAATCTCTAATTATACATGCAATTATTGATTTCATTGGTAAATTTATATCTTTTATATATTTATTACATAATGGCGATTTTTCATTTACTACTACTTCTAGCATATTAACTTTTCCGTTTTCAATAGGAATAAACTTATGCATATCGTTTATCGTAGCCATCTGTTCTATAATATCGGAAACAACATAAGTTGCACTTATAGCTCCATCTATACCTAAATTTTTAAACACATCCACATTTTTAGGGTTAGCTACTGTAGCAAAACTTTTCCTTATATTATATACCTTTTTAGATAGTTGACATATAGCTAAATTGGTTGCATCTTTTGATGTCATAGCTATAACTACATCAGCACTCTGAATACCAGCCTCTTCTAAAATATACCTTTTTCCTCCATCTCCATGTATTATAGAACATTCATATTTCTCACTTAATTTATTACAGTACTCATAATCTTTATTTATAATAGAAACTGTGTGTTTTTTATCTAATAAAGACTTTAATAAAAATTCAGCCTTTTTCCTTCCACCTATAATTACTATATTCATCTAATTATGCACCTACCCTTCTTATTAAACTTTTCTTGTTAACTGCTTTATTTATTTCAAGCAATTTATCAAATTCATTTATAGTTAGAGTAGTAGGTCTAATTATCTTTATATCAAGACCTTCATACACAACTTCTTTTTCATTATCATATAGCCTAGTAATAACTGTATCTATATTTAGTATATTTTTAGCTATTAAAGAAATCATAATATTTACATCATCATCATTAGTAGCTGCAATTAACATTGTAGCTTTATATATATCTACTTCCATTAAAGTATCTATATCAGTAGCATCTCCAACTACCTTAAATCCACTATAATTCGCTGATAGTTTTCTAAACGAATTTTCGTTTATGTCTATAATAACTACATCTCTTCCACTTAATGATAATTCTGTAGCTATATTAGTCCCAAATCTGCTACATCCTACAATAATTATATATTCAAAATTAATCTTTTTCATTCTATACCACCATCTCCTAAACTTTCTTTCATATTATTTATGTTTAGTTTATTATATTTGGTATAAAGATTGTGTTAAGATATTTTAATCTTTATAAAGATTTCATTAACATATTTCAAATGACTATATAAAATTTATAAAATCTTTATATCTATTCATCGACAAGTTTATATCCTACCCCTACTTCCGTCTTTATATACTCTGGCTGTGCAGGATTTTTTTCTATTTTTCTTCTTATACTAGCCATAAAAACTCTAAGTGATTGTGTTTCGGTATCTAAGTATCCTCCCCATATTTTATTTATAATAAATCTATGAGTTAATACTTTTCCTGCATTCTTAGATAATAACTCAAGCAACTTAAATTCTATAGGTGTTAAATGAATTGACTTTCCATCTAAACTTACTTCATACTTCTCAAAATCTATCTTTAATCCTCTAACTTCAAAACTTTTCATATTTTCAGTTTCGATAGAATTTGTTTTACTTTTTTGCCTTAAGGATACCCTAATTCTAGCTAAGAGTTCTGGGACACTAAATGGTTTTGTTAAGTAATCATCAGCTCCTGTATCTAAAGCATATACTTTTTCCCTTTCATGCCCTCTAGCTGATACCACGATAATCTTTGCTTCACTTACATCTCTTATTTTATTAATTACATCAATCCCATCCATGTCTGGAAGTCCTAAATCTAAAATTATTATATCTGGATTCATAGAATATACTAATGTTATTGCATTACTTCCATCAGATGCTTCTATACACTCATATCCTTGTGTTTCAAGTGATACTCTTATAAATTTTCTTATGGGCTTTTCATCCTCTACTATTAATATTTGTGGCTTTAAACTCATACATTATTCCTCCTCACAAGGTATTTTAAACCTAAATGTAGCTCCTCCTAATTTATTGTTGAAGGCTTCAATTTCTCCATCATGGGCTTCTATAATTGACTTGCAGATAGAAAGTCCCAGACCTATTCCCCTTTTTTCTAATGATTTCCTATTAGTCTTAGAATAAAATCTATCAAAAATATGATCAATGTCTTCATCTTTTAATCCATATCCGTTATCTTCAACTTCAAAGTATACATAGTTTTCTATTTTCATAACCTTTACTTTTATTTCAGAGTTATCCGGAGTATACCTCATTGCATTATCAATTAAATTTATAATAACTTGCTCAATTAGTAACCCATCTACATTAATAATAATTACATTATCCGGAATATCTACAATTATATTGTGTTTATTTGAAAACTTTTTGACTATAAATATAGATTCTTCTACTATTTCTTCTACTACTTCCAGATTTTTTTTAACCTCTAATCTACCTTCATCTACCCTTGTTATACTTATAATATTTTCAACTGATCTAGCTAGCCAACTTGCATCTTCATATATATTTTTTAAAAGTTCCTTTTTTATATCCTCATCTACATAATCATAATTTTCTAATATTGTTGATGATGAACCTATTATACTTGTTAAAGGGGTTCTTAAATCATGTGAGATTGATCTTAGTAAGTTACTTCTTAGTCGCTCCGTTTCTGCATCTATATTTGCTTTTCTCGTTTTTTCAAATAAATCTTCTCTCTCAATTGCTAGTGCAACTTGATTTGAAACAGATTTTAATAGTATTTTTTCATTTTCAGTTAGAGCTACACTCTCGATGCAAGATATACCTATAACCCCAAGAACATTTTTATGCCCTTTTATAGGAAAATTAAAGGTTTTTGCATTTTGATAAAACTCTGTTCCACATCCAACTTCTTCTCCTAAACTGAAACATTCTTTTAATGCACACTTCTCTAATGGAGATTGGAATATACCATTTGCATCTTCATCTTTAAATGTTTCTACAACTATTTTCTTTAAATTTTCATCATTATCTACGATTGCTGTAGCTACAGACCTATTTAATATATCAACTAAACTAGAATTACACATTTCCACTATTTCATCTTTGTTTTTAGCTTTAAGCAAATTCTTATTATTTTTGTATAATAACTTTATCCTTTGCTCCCTCATATTTGATAACTTAATTTCTCTTTTTATTTTTGACGTCAAAGTACTAGTTATTGCTGCCGAAATAAGCATAATAAGAAAAGTAATAGGATAATCCGCTCTATATGCTATAAAAGTATAATACGGTTCTGTAAAAAAGAAATTAAATGATAAAACTCCTACTATGGATGATAATATTCCATATATATATCCATCTGTTTTGATGGCTGAAAATAATACACCTAGTATAAATACTAAAATAATGCTTGATTCATTTAAATCAATCACTTTAAAAAACAACCCTATTAGAGTTGCCATTGACATTATAAAAATAATTATTATTACATTTTTCAATATTTTATTTTTGATAAATTTATGTTCATAATAATCATTATTAGTGTACATAATACTATCTTTTGAATCATCTGAAATCATTGTATTATTCCCCCTTAATAAATCATTTTATTAAATTATAGAATCAAATTAATTAAAATACAATACATCATAAATAGTATACGTCATAAAGAAACCACCAATTAAAATAAAATTAGCTAAACTTTATTTTAATTGGTGGTTCATTATCTTTTTTCTAGCCTACCTATATTTCTTTTGTCATATACTAATTTGTATAAATTATATTCTTCTTTGTAAGTCTTATCTCCATAATCTATCTCTTCTAAGTTAAGTTTATATTGAAAAGAACTAACTCTTCGTAAGTTTTTATCTGAAGCTCTAAATGTTGGATCTAATGCATAAGAGGCTCTATAATGTTTTCTAGCTAAATCTAAATCCCCTTGTAATTCATACATAATTCCTAGTAAATTATGCCCTTCTGGAAAAGAATCTTCTTCCATCATGATATTATATATATGTTCTTTGGCTAAGTCATAATTATATATTTTTAAGCAATCAATAGCTTCTTTTACTTCATCTTCATAAGAGTTTACTTTATATTTAAATGCTAACATAATTAACACTCCTTTGTAACTATATTTTATATTTACTATCTTACGAATTTCTATATAAATATGGTATTAAGATAGTTACCAAAGGATAAAGATTTTGTTAATATTTTATAACTGTTTAAAGTAGTTTATACCTATAGCATCTCTAACTTCTTCTAAAGTATTTTTTGCAATTATTCTCGCATTATAACTACCACTTCTAAGTATTTCATATAATCCTGGTATATCTTCTTCGAATTCTTTTCTTCTCTTTCTAATAGGCTCTAGTTCAACTTGTAATATTTCATTTAAGTATTTTTTAACTTTTACATCACCTAATCCACCCATTTGATAATTCTCTTTTAATTCTTCTAAATATTCGTAATCATTACAAAATGTATCTAAATAAGTAAATACAGTATTATTTTCTATACACCCTGGATCTTGTACTCTAATATAATTCGGATCTGTAAATATATTCATTACTTTTTTAGTTATAATATCTGGTTCATCACTTAAATATATTGCATTATTTAGAGATTTACTCATTTTTGCCTTTCCATCAATTCTAGGAAGTCTTGCAGCATTTCCTTTTGGAAATAATCCTTTAGGCTCAACTAATACATTTCCATATATATTATTAAAGCTTCTTACTATTTCTCTAGCTTGTTCTAACATAGGCTCTTGATCTTCTCCAACTGGAAAAAGTGTAGCCTTAAATGCTGTTATATCAGATGCTTGGCTTACAGGATAAATAAAAAACTCCATCCTAAATTAATAGGACGGAGTTTCCGCGTTGCCACCTAATTTGCCTAGTATTTACTTACTAAACAAAAGTGATTAATGTCTAATATTTTGATAGATAATTATTCAAAGCATCTACTACTCCATCTTCATCGTTAGATTTTGCTTCATAATTACAAATTTCCTTTAACTTTGGATGTGCATTTGCCATTGCATAACTATGCTTACATTCTTGCATCATTTCATAGTCATTTAAATAATCTCCAAATGCCATACACTCATCATAAGTAATTTCATATATTTCTTGTAACTTCTTTATTGCATTACCTTTATTAATGTCTAAATTCATAAAATCAACCCAATTTTCACCTGATAAACAAACTAATAATTTATCATTAAATTTCTCTAATAATGGATAACTATTAGTTTCAGCTCCGTTCCCATCAAATACAGCTATTTTACATATCTTATCTTTTTTTATTACTTCTAGTATATTCGGTACTAATTCTAAACGTTCATAGTACATTCTTGCATTACGAAGAAACTCTGAATTATCATCTTCTACATATGCAGATTTTTCCCCACATAATATTGGATATGCATTATCTATGTTACGAATAACTTCTACTGGCTCAATTAATTTTTCCTCTTCTATTTCACTTATAAAAATATTCTCTTCACCTTCAAATACAATAGAACCATTATCACTTATAAATATCAAATCATCTTTTATTTCTTCAAAAATTTTTAATAAATTATAATACTGTCTTCCACTTGCTATTGCAACCTTTATATCTTTGTCTCTTAATTTATTTACCGTATTAAATAAATTTGGAGATAACTCCTTTTTGCTATTTAGTAAAGTTCCATCCATATCTGCTGCTACTAGCTTAATCATCATTTAGTTCCCCCTTGCAGTCATAGTATATTTTAAAATATCTACTATTACATTATAATTTACTTTATTGAAAAAGGCATCTATTCAAGATAAATAAAAACGGCTAAACATGATATGTTTAGCCATTTTTTATAGGTTTACTAATTTCTTAGTTAGCTTTTTTTAATTTTACTATAGTCTCTACATGAGGAGTATTTGGGAACATATCCATACACTTAACTTTTTCAACCTCATATCCATACTTTTTGAATTCAACTAAATCTAATACTAGAGTTTTTGGATTACAAGAAATATAAACTATTTCTTTTGCTCCAAAACCTGATATATCTCTTATAGCATCTTTGTGAACACCTGGTCTTGGTGGATCAACTATTATTAAATCAGGCTTAACTTTGAAGTTTTTAACAGTTTTTGCAACATCTCCTGCTACAAATTCACAGTTTGTTAATCCATTTAATTTTGCATTATTGTTAGCTGCAACAACTGCCTCTTCTATTAATTCTATTCCGTATACCTTTTTAGCAGCTCCTGCCATAACTTGACCTATTGTTCCTGTTCCACTATATAAGTCAAATACTACTTTATTTTCATGATCACCTACAAATTCTCTAGCTATTGAGTAAAGCTTCTCTGCTCCCTTAGTATTTGTTTGGAAGAATGAGAATGGAGATATTGTAAATTTAAGTCCTAATAATTCTTCATTTATATAATCTCTACCGTATAATACTCTTAATTCATCACATTGAACTGCGTCTGCAAGTCCATCATTTATAGTGTGTAATATACTTACTATTTCTGCTTCTATTTCAAGATTTAATAACATTTCCGTATACTCTGTCATATCGAAATCTTCTTGAGATGAAGTAACTATATTTACCATTAATTCATTAGTGTTTATACCTTTTCTAACAACAAGGTTTCTTAAGTATCCTTTATGACTCATACATCTATAATAAGGTAATTTCTTTTCATCAAAATACTTAACTGTAGAAGTTAATACTTTTATGAAATCTTGATCTACTAAATAGCATCCATCAACAGTTAGTATATCTATATGTCTACCTTTCTTATGAAGACCTAATGTAAGAGGACCATCCTTCATTTCATCACCAAAAGTATATTCCATCTTATTTCTGTAAAGTCTATTTTGAGGACTGCCCTCTATTCCCAAAAATTGGAATCCAAATATATCTTGGCTTAAGAATAAATCCATAACTTGTCTTTCTTTTATCTCAAGTTGCTTTTCATATGGTACAGATAGTATAGTACATCCACCACACACTCCAAAATGTTTACATGGATTAGCTGTTTCTATTGGAGATTTTTCTAGTATTTCTAACATCTTAACTTCTGCTTTTTTACTTCTAGCTTTTTTTACTGCCGCTTTAACTTTTTGTCCACTTATTCCGCCCTTCATGTGGATTTCTCTGTTTCCTAACATACTAACAGTAGTTCCACCGAACTCCATCTTATCTACTTCAAATTCAATTACGTCTTTTTTCTTCACGATACTTCCTCCGTTACATGTATATATTTTAAAACTATCTTTCTTCTATTAGTTTTATTTCTTCTTCAGTCAACTCTCTATATTCTCCTAAAGCTAAACTTTCATCTAACTTTAATTTACCCATAGAAAGCCTTTTTAAGTATACTACTTTTTTACCTACACTCTCAAACATTCTTTTAACTTGGTGGAATTTTCCTTCATGTATAGTAAGCTCTATTTCTGACTCTTCTCCACTCTTTAGTATTTTTAATTGTGAAGGCATTGTCTCATATCCATCATCAAGAGTTACACCTTTTTCAAAAGCATCTATATCTTTCTCAGTTACCACTCCATCTATTTTAGCATAATAAGTCTTAGGTACATGCTTTTTAGGAGATAAAACCCTATGAGAAAGTTGGCCGTCATTAGTAAGGACTAACAAACCTTCTGTATCCTTATCTAATCTTCCTACTGGAAAAGGTTCAAACACTAGATATGATGGATCTATCAAATCTAAAACAATAGGATCTCTTTTATCAAAAGTTGCACTTATATATCCATCCGGTTTATTCATCATTATATATACAAACTCTCTATATGTTATTTTTTCACCATTAAATAATATTTCATCATTTTCTGGATCTACCTGAAGCCCTGGATTAGATACAGTTTGTCCATTGACTACTATACTTTTCTGCTTACAGTATTTTTTTATTTCCGCTCTACTTCCGCAACCTATGTTCGAAAGTATTTTATCAATACGTTGTTTTTTAGCCATTTATAATACTACCTTCCTTTAAGTAAGTTTTTTCATGGTTTATAATAATATTTTTTTACAGATATTAATTTATAGATATTATTATACTTTTAATTTGAAGTTATTACAATTTACTATATACCTTTTTTTATTTTAAAGATATAATAAAGAAGATGGGTAAATTTTATAAATTTTGTTTTTTTATGGAGGTTTAACTATGTTAGTTTCTGCTAAAGAAATGTTAATTAAGGCTAGAGAAGGGAAATATGCCGTAGGTCAGTTCAATATAAACAACTTAGAATGGACTAAGGCAATATTATTAACAGCACAAGAAAATAATTCACCAGTTATATTAGGTGTGTCTGAAGGTGCTGGAAAATATATGGGTGGATATAAAACTGTAGTTGGAATGGTTAATGGATTATTAGAAGGATTAAACATAACAGTTCCAGTTGCTCTTCACTTAGATCATGGTAGTTATGATGGAGCATTAAAGGTAATAGAAGCAGGATTCTCTTCTGTTATGTTCGATGGTTCTCACTACTCTATAGAAGAAAATATAGCTAAAACAAAAGAAATAATAGAAATAGCAAACGCTAAAGGAATCTCTGTAGAAGCAGAAGTTGGTTCTATAGGTGGAGAAGAAGATGGTGTTGTTGGTGCTGGTGAAATAGCAGATCCAGCTGAGTGTAAGCAAATAGCTGACTTAGGTGTAGATATGTTAGCTGCTGGTATAGGAAATATCCACGGTAAGTACCCAGAAAATTGGGCAGGATTAAACTTTGATGCACTAGCTGCTATAAACAATGCTACAGGAGATATGCCTTTAGTATTACATGGTGGTACTGGTATACCTGAAGAAATGATAAAAGAAGCTATATCTTTAGGAGTTTCTAAAATAAATGTTAATACTGAGTGTCAGTTAGTATTCGCTGAAGCTACTCGTAAGTACATAGAAGAAGGTAAAGATTTACAAGGTAAAGGATTTGACCCTCGTAAATTATTAGCTCCAGGATTCGAGGCTATAAAAACTTGTGTTAAAGAAAAAATGGAATTATTCGGTTCTATAAACAAGGCTTAATTCCTTATAATAAATTAAAAGACTCTAATAAACTTAAAATAAGTTTATTAGAGTCTTTTTTACTATTAAAATAAATAGCTAGTATTAAAATAGCTCTATTTTTTAACTATAAAATTTTGAGGCGCCTACTAATTGTCTTTTAGCTACTATTTTCGCTAAATTAGTTAATGATGCTATTTTTATATCTTCAAAACTTACTACAAACACAAATTTGAAATCTGTAAATCCTTCATCTATATTATATACATCAAAGAAGCATCTAATATTATCAACTAGATAAATATCCTGTAACTCAGCTTCAATTTCATCGGTTGCATCTTTTAGATATACTCTTACATCTTCAAATATTACATTAAAGTATGATTCATCTAAGTTTTCTCCCATTTCTTCAAGTAATTCTTCTATATCTTCCATTGCAAATATATCTTCAGATAACTGACAGTCAAAAACCATTATATTATCTTGATTTATTGTATTAGATATATCTTGAACATACTCAAAATCCGGACGTAACTTTAAGATATCCATTACTTCCTTGCTATTTACATTAAAGTTTCCTTTTCTGTTTTTTAATTTTAACTCTATCACTAGATCGCCTCCCCCATTATAAATTTAATAATGATTCTCTATTAATTCTTTGATCTGTTTCCAATCTTTTACTCTAGTTATCCTCTCATGCTCGGTACCTTTATTATAATTTGCATCCATTAATATAACATTTATACCAGCTTCAGCAATTTGTATAGCATTTGAAGGATTGTCTTCTATAAATAAATTACAATTTAATTCTTTTGCTTTTTCTATTTTATAGTCACTACCTAGTAAATATACCTCAATATCAGAAAAACCATTTTTGTTTAACCAATTAGTTGTAATTCCTGTTAAAGATTCACTTCTAGCTGTAACAAAATATAAATTATTTCTTTCATATAATTCTTTTATTATATCTCTTGCACCTTCTATAACCTCTGCTTCTTCATAGGCATTCATATATTCATTATGAAACTTATTTAATATATCTTCTATATCTTCACCGTATAATTCTGTCCAGTCAAGTGTTGTACAATCTTCATTTGATAAGTTTTTATTATACATATTATTTAAATACGGAATAAAATGATATGGACTTGTTATTGTTCCATCTATATCAATACATATATTTAAATTACTCATAAGCCCCTCCATTAATGATTTAACATTTAATAGTTAGAAATTATAGCATATATTAAATTATAAATCAAAGTATACAATCTAAGTATATGTATATAATACCAAAAAGCTTGCCATATAAGGCAAGCTTTTTAATAATTTTACATTTAATTTTCATCTATTTGGGCTTTTAAATCTTTTACTCTTTCTTTGAAACTAGCGATCTGATTATCTGATAGCTTTAAGTATTCTGTTATCTTTCCTATGTACTTAGGATTTTTTGTATCCAAAAGCTTTATTGCACTTTCCATAGCTTTCTTTCTTAATTCATATGCTTTTTTAACATCATCTCTTGCATTACTTAATACTATTTCATACTCATCCTTTGAAAGTTTCGGTATCTCCATTGTGCTATATATATCAATAACATCATTACACATTTCCTCTGCATATACGATGTCATCTCTTATTTCTGAAATTTTACTCAAATTCTTTGCTATATCCTTAGTATAAGGAATGCAATCTCTCATAGGAAGTAATGCTACTTTTTCTATATCATATATATCTTGCTTAAACTCATCAAGTCTCTCTAAATCAGATTCTTTGCTGCTTTTTATTTTTTCTTTTGCAGTCTCTTTTTCTGTTTCTTTATCTTCTATATTTGGTACAGGATTGTCTACATCTTTATCCTTAGACTCTTTATTACTTTGATTTGAGCTTTCATTTTCTACATTACTACTACCTGTATTTTCTTTGTTATGTTTATTCTTGCTATCTTTTTCAAAATTTGAAACGTATTTATCTTTATATCTTTGGTCAAAAGCATAATTTTGATAATATAATGCTTCTTCAATCTTGTTGAGTCCACTCATATAAATATTACTTATTACTATGGTTGTTGCAAGTACAATATATATGCTTCCATACATACAAGCCTTTTTAAAATTTTTATTATTTCTAAATAATACTATAAGGGGTATAAGATATAAAAATATGAATACTAATATCCATCTCATATATTAATTCTCCTTTTCATATAAATAAAACTTATATTCCCCCTATTTTTCAATACTTTTTATATTATTTACATTTAAATAGTTTATTAATCCAAAATTTTAATTAAATCAAAATTTAAGTAATCACAAGAAGCTAGTATATATTCCACTCCATTTCTAATACCTTTTAGTCCCATCTTAAAAGATTCTCTTCCATGCAAATGTCCGTATATAACTTTTTCAACTTTATACTCTTCATATAACCTTGTAAAAAGAGATTCTTCTAATTTGTCATTAGTAGGTGGATAATGTGTTACAACTATTATTTTTTCATATCCATTTTTCCTAGCTGCTTCTAAAGATATCCTTATTCTATTTTCTTCTCTTTTATAAATTTGTTCATCCTTAGAATCAAACTTAACATCGTTAGGACAAATCCATCCTCTTCCTCCACAAATTGCATACTCACCATATTCATAGAAGTTAGTTTGCATAAACTTACAATTATCATATAATTTATTTAAATTTGTAACAGTAGTCCACCAGTAATCATGGTTACCCTTTACAAAAAACTTTTGTCCTGGAAGTTCGCTTATTATATCTAAGTCAGACTTAGCTTCTTCTAAATTTATTCCCCAAGATGTATCTCCTAATACCAATACTGTATCCTCAGGCTTTACTTTAAGTCTCCAACTATCAATTATTTTTATCTCATGATTATCCCAATTATCTCCAAATATATTCATTGGCTTATTTACAGATGTTGAAAAATGTAAATCTCCTATTGCATATAAACTCATATTTAATTCCTCTCTTTTTACATCTTAAATTACATTATTTCCTATATATATTTATATAAAACTTTATTTTTCATAAAAGTCAAAGAAGCTACCTCAAAATCACTTGAGACAGCTCCCCTTTACTTCTTAGTTCTAGTGTCTTTATACACTTCTAATAAATCATCTATTTCTCTTTTTAATTTTATTATTTCAGTTATATCTTCTTCATTATCTATCTTATCTAGTCGCCTTTGATAAATTATTGCCTTATTAGTATCGCCTAAATTGTATAATTCTTGAATTCTCTTCAATACATCTCTAACTGTTACAGTTTTTACTTGATACATCACTTGAGCCTTCATAATATCCTCTCTTATCTCACTCATCTCTTGATCTAGTAAGAATGCCGCATCTGCTGCTCTTCTTAATCGCACAGCTAAATCTTCAGGAATATAATGCTCATATTTATATTTTAAAGAGTGCTCTATTGTTGCCCAAAAGTTCATTGCTAATGTTCTTATCTGTATTTCACATAAAATTTCCTTTGACCCAGCTATAGAGTTTATAGGGTATTTTATAATAACATGGTAACTTCTATATCCACTATCCTTAAAGTTCTCTATATAATCTTTTTCATACACTATAGTCATATCACTTCTAAGTTTTATTAATTCTACTATAGTATATATATCTTCTACAAACTGGCACATTATTCTTATACCAGCTATATCTTCTATATCTCTTTCAATGTCATGTATACCAAGTCTTTTAGCCTTTGAAATAATTGAGGCTATTTTCTTAGTTCTTCCTGTAACAAACTCAATAGGAGAATATTCCCCCTTAGTTAGAAACTCTTTTCTTATATTTTTGAATTTTACTTTTAATTCTTCTACAGCATGTTCATAAGGAGCCAATACTTCATCCCATCTTTCATATTCCATCTTGCTCACCCTTTGTTTCTATTTTTACAGTCATATTTATTTTATCATAATTTGATTTTTTTGGATATAATAAAGCAATTCTCCGTCCTTTAATATGTATTGAATTTCATCCAAATCACATAAATAACTTATTGCTGACATTAAAGAACTCTTATAAAAATAAAACTCTTTATAGTTGTAGCTTAAATTATTTTTTACTATTATATTTTTTAATAGCTGCTCTAATCCCATAGGCTCATTTAGCTCTATTCTGATTTGACTAAGATACTTATTTATAGCTTTTTCATGCATTTCAATTAATTCTTCACTATCTTCTTTTGATATTATATTTTTCCCATGACCCAATACTATATATTCAAAACCTATATTTCTAATTTTCTTTAGACTCTTTAAATACTCTTCTATATCAAAAACAAATAAAAAATCATATTTATTAAGCATATCCTTACTTACTAGTAAATCTCCTATAAATAATATTTTATCCTTAGTCATAATACCTATACTACCAGGGGTATGACCTTTAAACTCTATTACCTCGAATATTTCTCTATTTAATATTATCTTGCCTTCATCTAGCGTATCATCTACTTTTAACTTGTCTAAAGATTCATTTTTTAGACCTTTATTAAAAAAATTATTAGTTCTTCCACCAACTATATATTTAGAAAATAACTCTGGGTTATCTATATATACCTTTGCATACTTAGATGATAGTATCTTTATATCCTTATTTTCTAACTTAAATTGATTACATGAACCATAGTGATCATCATGTTCATGAGTATTTACTATAAATTTTAAGTTAATATTATTATTTGCTAGGATTTTCATAATCCTTTTAGGTCTTACCCCTGATAACCCTGGATCTATCATAACTGCTGTATAATCTTCAAATAAATATATACCTGTGTTAGTTCCACCTTTTATATAAAAGGTATTTCCCTTTATATTTATCAAGTCCATAAATTCACCACTTATCTTATTAATATTCTTTTTAATCTATTAATTGTTCTTTTTCTTATTTTTTCATCCTTAGAAACCCTTAGTTTTATATTGTAGGCTACATTCTGATATAATAGTGATTCTATAAAATATTCTACAATCCCTCTATCTCTAAATTCTATATCTATAACCTCATTTGCAAAGAGTCTTGAATCTAAAGTCATTATTTCATCTGAAAAACTTAATCTTGTAGACTTATCTAAATAATCTTTCTTAGGTTTAAAATCTTCACAGTATTTAATTTTAAAATTAACTACTTCATCACTTATATCAAATCCATGTTTAGACTTCATAAACTCTTGGTAGTCTTTATTTCTTTGAGTTACATTATCTAAGTTTTTATTATAATCATCTTTTTTCCAATGCCCAAATAATCTACAATTAAGAGGTCTTACCTCATAAATTAAGCATCTATTATTTTCATCTCTAAAAGGACAACATCTTTTTTCTGTATACTCTAAGAAATAATAATCTAAAATTCTATCTAATGATTCTTTTCTCAGTCTTTCCTTATCCTTTAAGTAATTATATATGTTTATAAATTCAACTAAATTTATTCCTACAGATTCATTACAGCACTTCCCACATCCAGTACAGTCTCCACTTGGCAAAGTAGTATATATTTTATTTAATTTATCAAATAATTCATTTTCATGAGCAAAATCTATACATTTATAAATATCTACTTTTTTTATACTAGTCATTATTATTACTCCTTGTTATAATTATTAGGTTAATACAAACAATTATTATAACACATTTTATATGATTAATCGTAGGAGGTATTTTTATGAATAGATATACAAAGATAATAAACATGATGGATAGTTATTTCGTTAAGGACTATGAGAAAACTAAAAAAGGAATAACTAAAAAAAGAGAAGTTAGAGAAGAAACAGTTCAAAAAGCATTTTTAAAGGGCAACTGTGAGGTTTTAGTTATTTTAGAAGATAGCTGTAGAGAAATACTTATTGATGACTTCTCTTCTGATGAAGATATAAAAAAATATTTAGGTTCTAAGTTTATAAATCCTAAGAGATAGAGATTGTAACTACAAATATATTTTAATTTTTTAAAATTAATAATAATTTTTTTATTTTTAATGTATAAAAATTTGTTATCGGACAATAATAGTTAATGAAAATTAAATATTTAACTCAATCTCCCCCAATTTTGAGCTTTCATTCCCCCAATGAAAGCTCTTTTTATTTCTTCAATAATCCATATTATATATAAATATTTACTTTAGTATAGTTAATACTTTATATATAAGTTATAATTAGAAAGAATTTAAATAAAACAGGGAGTGGCACCATGATAGAAATAGGAAATCTAAAATTAGACACAGATTTTGAATATAGAATAATAAGAGAAGAAGAAGGAGATATAGACTTATTCATAGATGTAAATTACCGTAGCTTAGATATCGACTGTGATGGGTGTGAGTTTTTCAATTCAAGAATTCAATTTCCTTTTGTAAGATCATTAATTTTAAGGATAAGTAAAGACAACTATCTAATGACGATTCATTTAATGAGAGATATAGACCTGTTCTCGGCCTTTGCCAACTTTGAATTTGATTACAAAAATTATATATTCAACATAAAAAATAACCAAGAGAAAGTACTTATAACAAGAACAAGTATTTAAGTTAAAAATAAGGGGGCCTTAACAGGTTCTAGTGTTGCATTAATGTAAAATTTAATACTTTACAAAATGACCCTCATGATTTTAGAGCTAACGCTCAATTATTATGAGGGTTGAAATTTTTTCCATTTTATTTTTAGACGCACTTACC
>CABIVQ010000061.1 GCA_902362365.1 Clostridiaceae bacterium
AGTTTTGTGGTTATTATTACTGTAACATGAACATAAACTTATGAACTATTTTTTTACATATTTTTAGATGTTGCACTTAATATGATAATTTATCTCTATAAAAAAAGAGTTATCTCTAATATAGAGATAACTCTTTTATATTTATCATTTATTAAGATTTTAGTGAACTAACTCGTAGCTTGCTAATCTCTTATAACTTTCTAATCTTTCTTTAGCACTTTGTTCAGCCTGAGCAAATAATTCTTCAGCTACATCTGGGAATTGCTTAGCTACTGCAGAGTATCTTACTTGTTTTAATAAGAACTCTCTGAAGCTTTCAGTTGGTTCTTTAGAATCTAAACTAAATGGATTCTTACCAGATGCTTGTAATTCTGGGTTGAATCTATATAAATGCCAGTATCCAGCTTTAACAGCTTGAGCTTCATTTGCTACACTACGTCCCATACCTTCTTTTAGTCCGTGAGATATACATGGAGCGTAACATATTATTAATGATGGTCCATCATATTTTTCAGCTTCTACTATAGCTTTCATGAATTGGTTCTTATCTGCACCCATAGCTACTTGTGCTACGTATACATTTCCATAAGACATTGCCATCATACCAAGGTCTTTCTTTCTAGTTCTCTTACCAGCAGCAGCGAACTTAGCCATTGCAGCAACTGGAGTTGACTTAGAAGATTGTCCTCCTGTATTTGAGTAAATTTCTGTATCAAATACAAGAACATTTACATTTTCACCTGATGCAAGAACATGGTCTACACCACCGTAACCGATGTCGTATGCCCAACCATCTCCACCAAGGATCCATTGAGATCTCTTAACTAAGTAATCTTCTCTTTCTTTTATTTCTTCAACTAAAGCTTTAACTTCGGCATTTTCTATATTATGAGCATTTGCTAATACTGCAACTACTTTAGCACTTGCAACCTTAGAAGCTTCTCCATCTTCTTTAGCGTCTAACCAAGCAGTGAATGCTTCTCTTGCTTCATCACATATATTCATAGCTAATAAGCTTTCCATATTTTCAGCTATTTTAGCTCTTATATGTTTAACTGCTAAATACATACCATATCCGAATTCAGCATTATCTTCGAATAATGAGTTTGCCCAAGCTGGACCTTTACCTTCATGGTTAACAGTATATGGAGATGATGGATATGAACCACCCCAAATTGAAGAACATCCAGTAGCATTAGCTATCATCATTCTATCTCCGAATAATTGAGTTACGTTTTTGATGTATGCAGTTTCACCACATCCAGCACAAGCTCCAGAGAACTCATGTAATGGTTGTCTGAACTGACTTCCTTTTACAGTTGTTGGTGCCATTATATCACCTTTTGTAGAAACATTTTTATGATCAGCTGCGAATGCCCAGTTATCAACTTCTTGTAATTGAGTATCAAGAGGTTTCATAACTAAAGCTTTTTCTTTTGCTGGACATATGTCAGCACAGTTTCCACATCCTGTACAGTCCATTGGACTTAATTGTATTCTATATTGTAATCCTTCGAATCCCTTACCTATAGCTTTTTTAGCATTAAATGCTTCTGGTGCATTTTGTAATTCTTCTTCATTTACAAGAACTGGTCTTATACATGAATGAGGACATATGAATGAACATTGGTTACATTGTATACAGTTTTCTAATATCCACTCAGGAACATTAACTGCTATACCACGTTTTTCATATGCAGCTGTACCACATGGCATAGTACCATCTTCTAAACCTTCATTGAAAGCAGATACTGGTAACTTATTACCTTGTTGTGCAGTTATAGGTCTTAATATATTTTTGATGAAGTATGGCTCATTTACATCTTCTTTCTTATCATCAGTTGCATTTGCCCATTCAGCTGGAACATCTATCTTAACTAAAGAGTTTATACCTCTATCAACAGCTTCATAGTTCATATTAACAACTTTTTCACCTTTTTTACCGTATGCTTTAACTATAGAATCTTTTAAGTATTCTACTGCTTGTTCTACAGGTATTATATTAGCTAACTTGAAGAATGCAGATTGCATTATCATGTTTATTCTGTTTCCTAATCCTATTTCTTGAGCTATCTTAGTAGCATTTACAGTATAGAATTGTATATTATTTTTAGCTATATATTGTTTTAAGTGTGCTGGTAAATGTTCTTCAAGTCCAGCTTGATCCCATATTGTGTTGAATACAAATGTTCCACCATTTCTAAGACCATGTAATAAATCTGGATATTGATATACATATGCTTGAGTATGACAAGCTATGTAATCAGCTTCATCTATTAAATAAGTTGATCTTATTGGCTCATCTCCAAATCTTAAGTGAGACATTGTTACCCCACCAGATTTTTTAGAATCATAATCGAAGTACGCTTGAACGTATTTCTTAGTATTATCTCCTATTATTTTTATAGCTTGTTTATTAGCTCCAACAGTACCATCAGAACCTAATCCCCAGAACTTACATCTTACAGTTCCTGGAACAGCAACTTTTAATGGTTCTGATAATTCTAATGATCTGAAAGTAACATCATCATCTATACCTACTGTGAAGTTATTTTTTGGATTTTCAGAAGCTAAATTATCAAATACAGTTTTTATTTCTGTTGGAGTAGTATCTTTTGATCCTAATCCGTATATTCCACCTATTATCATAGGAGCATTTTCTTTATTGTAATATGCAGAACGTACATCTAAGTATAATGGTTCTCCTGGAGCGCCTGGTTCCTTAGTTCTGTCTAATACACATATTCTTTCAACTGTGCTTGGTATAGCATCCATTAAATGTTCTATTGAGAATGGTCTATATAAGTGAACCTTAACTAAACCTACTTTTTGTCCCTCTGCATTTAATGCATCAACAGTTTCTTCTATAGTTTCTGTTACAGAACCCATAGCTATTATTATGTTAGTAGCATCTTCTGCTCCATAATAATTAAATAATCCGTATTTTCTTCCTGTTAAGTCGCTCATTTTGTTCATGTATTTTTCAACTATTCCAACTATATCTTCGTAGTATCTGTTTGAACTTTCTCTAGTTTGGAAATATACATCTGGATTTTGAGCTGTACCACGAGTTACAGGGTGGTTTGGAGATAATGCTCTATCTCTAAATGCTTGTAATGCATCTTTATTTAATAAGCTTGCATAATCTTCATTTTCTAATAATTCTACTTTTTGGATTTCATGAGAAGTTCTGAATCCATCAAAGAAGTTTATAAATGGTAATCTACCTTCTATTGCAGCTAAGTGTGCAACTGGAGATATATCAGCGACTTCTTGAACAGAACCTGATGCTAACATAACACATCCAGTTTGTCTTGCAGCCATAACATCTTGGTGATCACCGAATATAGATAAAGCTTGAGCAGCTAATGCACGAGCACTAACATGGAATACTCCTGGTAAAAGCTCTCCAGCAGTTTTATACATATTTGGTATCATTAATAATAACCCTTGTGATGCTGTAAAAGTAGTTGTTAATGCACCTGCTTGTAAAGAACCATGGAATGTTCCAGCAGCTCCAGCTTCAGATTGCATTTCTACAACACTAACTTTTTGCCCAAAGATATTTTTTCTACCTTGAGCTGACCATTCATCTACAACTTCTGCCATTGTTGAAGATGGAGTGATTGGGAATATAGCAGCTACTTCTGTAAATGCATAAGCAACGTGAGCAGCAGCTGTATTACCGTCAACTGTTTTCATAAATTTAGCCATACTACGTAATCCTCCTTAAATTCTTACTCCAAATGTAATGTAGTGAGGTTTATAAATCTTTATGTATATTGCACACAATTCTCTCACCGTTTATATCATTCTACATAATGGTGTCAATTCCTTTTTTATATTAACTATTTCTAAATTTTAATATTTTTTTTAAAAAAAACCTATTTTTTTACTTACTTTTACTTATATACCCACCAATCAACATTTTAAACTAATTGATTTTAGATATATTTTTTTATAGTTATTCTTGATTCAATAGAGATTATTAAAGTTAGCTTAAGTTTTTAATATCCATCTGTAGAGTTCTTTTCTCCATTTACTATAGCAACAGAAGCACTTGCTCCTATTCTGCTAGCTCCTGCATTTATAACAGCTACAGCATCTTCTTTACATCTTACTCCACCAGATGCTTTTACACCTATTTCTGCTCCAACTACATCTCTCATTAATTTTATATCTTGTGGAGTTGATCCACCTGTTCCAAATCCTGTTGAAGTTTTTACATAATCAGTTCCTGCTTTAACAGCTAATTCACAAGCTATTTTCTTTTCTTCATCAGTTAAGTAACAAGTTTCTATTATAACTTTTACTAATACTTCTTTATTTGCAGCATCAACTACTGCTTTTATATCTCTTTCAACTAAATCATAATTCTTATCTTTTAAAGCTCCTATGTTTATAACCATATCTACTTCATCTGCACCTTTAGCTATTGCATCCTTAGTTTCAAATCCTTTAACTTCCGGTGTATTAGCTCCTAGAGGGAATCCTATAACTGTACATACCTTTACATTTGATCCTTCTAATTCTTTTTTTGCAAGTTCTATATGAGTAGGGTTTATACATACTGAGAAAAATTGATTTTCCTTTGCTTCCTTACAAACCTTTACAACGTCTTCTTTCGTTGTAGTTGCTTTTAATACTGTGTGATCTATCATGTTTGCTATTTTATTTTCCATATTAAGTCTCCTTCTTAATTAGTAATCTATTTTAGTACATACTAATGTTACCATATAATGGACACTAATTAAACTATGTTTTCTTACTATGCTCTCTAAAATATATTTTCCATAATAGAATTTAATTATTATAAAATCCTTTAATATTTCATTAGCAATTATAATATACCTTCATACCTATTTGAAAGTAGGCACTTTTTTTGTATATAGTATCCAAAAAGATACCGTATATATTTTTTAATACTGATATTTTATGATATAATTAAAGAACTTATTTAACAATAATTTCTATTATCTAGGGGTGTTTATAAAATGAATAAAGAAAAATCATTCCATAGTAAATGCCATAAAAGTAAAAGTTGTGCAAAATATGAAACTTGCCCTATGTTTTTATTTCATAAATTAGTTTCTGGAAAGTGGAAACTTTTAATACTGTGGTATTTAAGTGATGGTTGTCTAAGATTTAGCGAATTAAAAAAGAAACTTCCTGACGTTACTCAAAAAATGTTAACAAATCAATTAAGAAGTTTAGAAAACGATAGACTTATAAATAGAAAAGTTTATGCTGTTATTCCACCTAAAGTTGAATATAGCTTAAGTGAAATGGGAGAAAAAATGTTGCCTTTACTTGAGGAAATGTATGAATACGGAATTGACTATTTAAGATCTTCTGACAATACATAATAAAAATCCCATAAAATCAGAATTCATAAATTCTAATTTTATGGGATTTTTGTATTATCTATATAATAGAATTATTTTATTAATTCTACTAATTCTCCATTTCTAACACCAGCAGCATTTCCTTCTTCCATGTCTACATGCATTTCTAAAGCAAATTTTTCGCTAGCTCTAACTAATACATTTTCGAATACTAAACCTCTTGGTCCAGAAGTTCTAACGCTTACTATGTCCTTATCTTTAACACCGAATTTTTCAGCATCTTCTAAGCTCATGTGTATGTGTCTAGCTGCAACTATAACACCTTCAGCTATTTCAACTTCACCTTTAGGCCCTACTAATTTTAAACCTGGAGTTCCTGCTATATCTCCAGATTCTTTTATTGGAGCTTTTACTCCTAAAGCGAATCCGTCAGTTAAAGATATTTCAACTTGAGTAGCTGGTCTAGCTGGCCCTAAAACTCTAACTCCTTTTATAGTTCCTTTTGGTCCTACTAAGTCAACTTTTTCTTCACAAGCAAATTGTCCTGGTTGAGATAATGGTTTGAAATGAGTTAACTCATGTCCTTCTCCAAATAATACATCTATATCTGCTTGGCTTAAATGTATATGTCTATTTGATAAAGCTATTGGTAATTTCATTAATGTATCCTCCTACAAATTTTATAAAATATTCAACTTAATTATACATAAAAATAATCTTAAAATCAAACGGTATCGAAATTATTTTGACAAATCTTTCAATAAATCAAAATACCCTGGGAATGAAATATCTATACATAATTTATTATCTAAAGAAATTTCTCCTTCACTAATTAAGTTTGCTATTGAAAATGCCATAGCAATTCTATGATCATTGAATGTCTCAATTGGTGCTCCTTTTAGCTTAGATTTTCCGTTTATAATCATCCCATCATCTAATTCTTCTATTTCTGCACCTATTTTCTTTAGATTATCCACTACTGCTTTTATTCTATTACTTTCTTTAACTTTTAATTCATGAGCATCTTTTATTATAGTAGTGCCTTCTGCTTGAGTTGCTAAAACTGCTATTACAGGAATTTCATCAATTAATCTTGGGATTATTTCTTTATCAATTTTTGTTCCTTGAAGGTTAGGACTGTATTTTACTAATAAATCACCTACAATTTCCCCTCCAACAAACCTTTTATCTAGTATTTCTATATTCCCATTCATATTCTTTACAACATCTAGTATTCCTGTTCTTGTTTCGTTTAATCCAACATTTTTTATAAGTACTTCCGAACCTTCAGTAATTAAAGCTCCGACTATTATAAATGCTGCTGAAGATATATCACCAGGAACATATATATCTTGATTATATAATTCTTCTACTGGCTTTATTTTTATTGTTAAATTATCAACATCAATGTTTGCTCCAAAAGATTTAAGCATTATTTCAGTATGATTTCTTGATTTTACTTTTTCATGTATCATACTTTGTCCATCTGCATATAAGCTGGCTAATATTAATGACGACTTTACTTGTGCTGATGCAACAGGCATGTGATAATCAATACTATGTAAATATCCTCCAGTAATTACTATTGGAGTGTAATTTGCATCATCTTTTCCTTCAATTTTACATCCCATAGACTTAAGCGGATCTGTAACTCTTTTCATAGGTCTTTTTCCTATTGACTCATCACCTATGATAGTAGATTCAAAATTGTTACCTGCTAGTATACCCATCATAAGCCTTATCGTTGTTCCTGAATTACCTACATCAAGAATATCATTTGGCTTTTTTAAATTTCTAAGTCCATTTCCTTTTACAAAAACGTCCCTACCTTGTATATCTATATCAACTCCCATTTTCCTAAAACAAGAAATTGTGCTTAAACAATCTTGTCCCATTAAGAAATTACTTATTTTATTATTTCCTTTTGATATAGATGAAAACATTATTGCTCTATGTGATATTGATTTATCTCCTATTAGTTCAAAACTCCCTCTAAGCATTTTTGCACTCCTTTATTATATCTAATATCAAATCCTCTGAAATATTATCTACTACTTCTACTTTACCTAATTCTACTGGTAAGACTAAGTTTATTTTAGAGAAACTATTCTTCTTATCACTTTTCATTATATTAAGAACACTTTGTTCATCTGCATTTTCAAATATCAACGGTAAATCATAGCTTTCACATACTTTTAAAAACTTATTATAATATTCTTCTTCTATAAATCTTTCTCTTAAAGATAACTTAAACGCCATGTTCATTCCTATACTAACAGCATTACCATGACTTATTTTACATAATTTTTCTACTCCATGACCAAAAGTATGACCAAAGTTTAGTATTTTTCTAAGTCCGCCCTCTCTTTCATCCTTACCTACTACCTCAGCCTTAATATTTGCGCATTTCTTAACTATATAATATAGTTTTTCAGTATCTTTATTAAGTATATCCTTACTATTGTTTATTAAATAATCTAAAAAATCATAGTCATAAATTAAGCTATATTTTATAACTTCACTCATTCCACTTTTAAATTCATCCTCTGGTAATGTTTTTAATGCATCTACATTTATATATGTAAATTTTGGTTGATAGAAACTACCTATAATATTTTTAAAGTTCCCTATATTTATTCCTGTCTTGCCACCTATAGATGAATCTACTTGAGCTAAAAGTGTAGTTGGAACTTGTATAACATCTATACCTCTCATATATGTTGATGCTATAAATCCTGCTAAATCCCCTACTACACCTCCACCTAATGCAATTATTACTGATTTTCTAGATAAATTTATTTTTACACAGTATTCTATTATTTTTTCATAAATATCTAGAGATTTAGCATCCTCTCCAGGAGTAACTATATATTCGTAAATGATTTTACTTTTAAGATTTTTTACAAAATTATCTCCTTGAGTATTATAAACATTACTATCACTTATTATTAAAACTGAATCGTACGTATTTTTTTCTTGTAATACATCTTCAAAGCATCCATATCCTTTATCTAGAACTATTGTGCATACACTATTGTTTATCTTTTCCATCCTCTATCACCTAACCTTTTTATATATGAATTATAATTTTCCTTTAAATCTAATAAGTTGTCTCCACCTATTTTATCTAAAAAGTACTTGCATATTACAAAGGCTACTACATTTTCACATACAACACTACATGCAGGAACAGCACAATTATCAGATCTCTCTATACTTGCTTGATAACTTTCTAAAGTATTAATATTTATAGAGTTTAATGGTTTGTACAGAGTTGGTATAGGTTTCATAGCACATCTTATTATCAATTCTTCCCCGGTAGTCATTCCACCTTCTATTCCACCTAGTCTATTAGTATTTCTTCTTATTCCATCTTCATCGTTATAAATTATCTCATCCATAACCTTTGAACCGTAGTTATTAGCAACGTCAAATCCAATTCCAATCTCAACACCTTTTATAGCTTGAGTTCCCATTAAATGCATGGCTAACTCTCCATCAATTTTTTTATCGAAATGAGTGTATGATCCTAATCCTGGTATTACATTTTTAACTCTTATCTCTACTACACCACCGATGGTATCTCCATTTGACTTTACTTTGTCAATTTCATTTATCATGTCTTTTTCTATATCTTTGTTTACGCATCTAACTTGGCTATTATCAACATTTTCTTTTATGTAATCAAATTCATATAAGTTATTGTCTTTTATGTTCCCTATTTGAACAACATGAGAAGTAAAATATATATCGAAGTTTTTAAGTATTTGCTTACAAATCGCACCTACTGCAACTCTACTCGCTGTTTCTCTTGCACTAGATCTTTCTAATACATTTCTTGCATCATCAAAATCATATTTCAAACAACCTACCAAATCAGCATGTCCAGGCCTTACATTACTGACCTTTTTACTTTCTAAATCTACATCTTCCATAGGATTCATATATTTAGACCAATTTTCATAATCTTTATTTTTAACTTCAACAGATATAGGTCCTCCAAGTGTTTTCTTACCTCTTACTCCACCTAGTATATTAATGGTATCTTGCTCTATTTTCATCCTACCACCACGACCATATCCAGATTGTCGTTTCTTTAATTCCTCATTAATTTCATCTATATTTAATTCAATATTTGATGGAACTCCATCTAATATTGATATTAAACTTTGTCCATGAGACTCTCCACTTGTCAAATATCTTAACATATTATCATCCCTCTCTTTTTATCTTTCTTTCAAATATACTAAAAGGACATATCTCAAGATAAAGTTATATAGTATTCTTTACTTAAGAGTTAAATATAAAATAATGTATATTCAACTCTTAAGTACGGTATTATATAAACGCTTATTTCGAGATAAGTCCTTCTATATATTGTTCTAGATTATCATCTAGTTTTTGTCTAAATTCTGTATTTTCTCTAGATTCTAAATCATCTGTGTTATTTAAATATAAATTATACATGAGCTTCGTATTTATACTTTTAAAGAAAAAATCCATTACTATTTGTCCACCCTTAAATTGTGTGTCATATGGATTTGCTCCTCCTACTGCTATGTACATACCTATACGTTTTTTACTTCTATCTATTGATGGCTTTTTAAGTATATACTTACTAGCATAAAATGCTTGAGTTCTATCTACAAGAGTTTTTAATTTAGCAGTTACAGAGTCAAAGTAAACAGGGCTTACAACTATAGTTCCCTTGCTTTTATTAAATATTTCATACATTGGGGTCATTTCATCTTTTATCTTACAATATCCAGTTTTTTCACAAAAACCACATGCATTACAATATTCTATATTCATATCATATACATTAAATATCTTTGATATTATATTGCGTTCTTTTAATTTAGATGATATTATATCCGAAATAAAAAAACAATTTTTATTTTTTCTAGGACTTGCATTTATAATTAAAACCTCTATATTTTCCAATTTGATCTCCCCTATATATTTTTTAACATTACTATCATTATATCGTCGTCGTAACTATCTGTAGATGCAAATTCTTTTAATTCCGTTTTTATATTTTCTATAATATTTTCTTGACTGTTAGAATAATTTTTTCTCAGGAATTCTTCTAATCTTCCTATTCCGTATTCTTCTTTTTCTTTATTTTTTATTTCTAATACCCCATCAGTAAACATACAAATCATAGGACACTCTGTAACGTTAAATACATTACTTGTATACTCTGATTCTTCAAGTATTCCTATAGGTATTCCTTTGACACAATTTAAATCTCTTTTTATTAAACCATCATTATTTATAATAATAGGGCTATAATGACCTGCATTTGATACTGAGATTGTATTGTCTTTAGTATTAAATACACTTATTAAACAAGTAGTAAATACTCCCATCTTATCAAATTCATCATATAACATTTTATTTAAATTCGTCATTATTTCTCCAGGGGTTTTATACTGATGGCAAAGAACTTTAAATGCACCTTTTATCATTGCTACTACATAATTTGATACAATCCCATGACCCATTACATCTGCAACTATGTAAACTATATTATCCTCATCAACTCTAGTAGCATAGTAAAAGTCTCCTCCTACAACTCTAGCTGGCCTATGATAGTAATATAACTCTTTTTCATTATTACATTCCATCTTACTTTTATCCATTATAAGTCTTTGCTGTTCATTTAAAATATTAAGCTCATTTGCTAATAGTTTATGCTTAACATCTATAATATTGTATTCATACAGCTGCATACCAACTGCTACTTGATTTGCTAGTATACTTAATATATTCAAATCATCCTTTGTATAACTATCACTATTAGAACAAACTATACATCCTATAACTTTATTTTTATCGTATAGCTTATAGTAAATATATGTATCTATATTTACGTTATTTAGAATACAAGAACTTGCACTATTACAGTATCCTCCTCTATCTTCTTTTGATAGAATTTCTCCTATAGAAGAATACACATCAGTTTTTACTTTTTTTCTTTTTCCCATATTATAAGAACTAGATATTTTACCTTTATATCGCTCTTCATCTATGATAATTAATGCTTCTTTGCTATTTGTAATATCACAAGCTTGCTCACTTAAGTGATCTAAAAACTCATTTATATTTTTATTATGATAAAGCTTTTTTGTAGCTTCATTGATTGAACTTATAGCACCTCTTAATTTATGAACTAGTCTTTGCATATTATTATTTTTAGTAGTTATTTCTATCGATAAAGCTATTAAAGATGCTACTGATGATATAAAATCTATATCATAATCTGAAATAGTATCTTCTTCAACTAAGAAACAAGTCATAAAGCCTACTACAATATTATTAACTATAAGAGGGAAAACAATCCGACCTACATAACCCTCTGACTTAGCCATTTCTCTTTCATCTATTGCTCTTATATCTTCAAATACATTCTTTACATATACTATCTTTTTTTCTTTAACTGCCTCATGTATGTACTTAGGATAAGTAGAAAAATCTATTTTAACACCTACAGTTCCTCCTATTGGGAAAAGGTATGGTATTTTTTCCAATGTTTGCGAACATACTAAATAGGCATGCTTATAATTATTTTTATAAAATAAATTAACGCATGCCTTAGTTGGATGTACTACTTCTAGCATTTTTTCTATTATTTTATCTTTTATCATAAAGAAATCGGAAGACTCCGCTACCATAGAAGATATCTCCACTAAATTTCTCATTTTATAAATATCATTACTCATCCTATGCCCTCCCCACGATACTATTTATTCTATTTAATATTACTACATATGTGTTTTATAGTAAATAGAAAAACAGTTAAAAAGCTTATTACTATTATATAATTAAAGCCAGTTAGAATGCCTATTATAATTAAACTCGCCAATAAATTTATACCAGATTTCCCCTTTTCATCAAGAACATTTGTTGCTGTAATTTCTATGCTATTTCTTATATTTTCAAGGCTATCTTTTATCCTTACTTCTAGATTTCTTTTATAAATTACATAAGTGATTTCAAGTAAAAATACTTCTATCCCTAAAATAAACTTTATATTAAATGCTAAAAATAAAATTAAAACTCCAAATATCAATTTCAATCCTTTAAAAAATACGCTATCTATTTTTAATGTTATATTTTGAATATCTTTACATTCATCTCTTAATTTATATTCTGATGATGGTGATGGCAAATTTTTCATCTTTGCTTTTACTACTTCTGAATAAAACAATTTTATTATTCCATTTATCATAAATAATTCCTCTCTTTACATAATTATTTATTTATATATTTTTACAATTATAATATTTTTTATACTTGGCAATAATTAAAAAGGGTTATTTTACTTAATATTCTAACCAAAGGAGTGTTTATAACGTGGAAATTGAAAAACTAGATCTAGAGACTAGAAGCAAAATATATAGTTATACAAAAAAGGTGCTACGAAAATACCAAAAAGGAATTATAACAGGAAAGTTAACAGCTGATAAATTTGCCGAAAATATTTTATCAAACGGAGACATAAATAATATACTTGACGAAAAATACACACATGAATTAGATTTTAAAAACTCATATATAAATTATATAAATACGCTAATAGACATACAAAATGATAGTTTATCAAAAAATAAGAAGAAAAAGTATCAACCTAATAATGTAAAGCCTAATATTTCAGAAAAAATAAAATTAAAAAGTCTTTTAAAATCTAGTGGTCGTACTTTAACTATTCCAATTGATTATCTAAATGCTAATGATTTAGACAACATAATAAAATACATACAAACAGGTACTATAGACCTTGGTAATGAAAGAATCTATAATTATGTTAATAAAGAAAATACTCATTAGAAAAAAACTCAATCGTATATGCAACTTATGGTCTTTCATTTTGATGTCTCTAATGGCATATAAAACAACGAATTTGCCTTATTTATATACTAAATCTTCTAATGCTCTATTCCTTAAAAAGGAGCTATAAAAATGAATTTATCATTTGTATAACTCCTTTTTATGTTGCTACTAACTATATTCTATCCTAAAGCTTTTTCTAACTTTGATAGATGTTGTATTGGATAATATTTTAATAATTCTCTAAACTGCTCTACAGATAACCCTTCTGTTGTAGTATAAATACGTATCTTTTCATCTAAGTCTGCATTTATAAAGTTTGTCTTTATTTCTTCAAAATTCACTGTACTCATTATATCACTACTCCTTATGTAAATTTATCTCTTTAATTATTTTGTCCATAGATTAGTATTTTATTACCTACAGTTAACTTATAATTGAATAAAGCCCTATAGGATATCTAAAAGATATCTATAGGGCACTGTATGTTTTTTATTATTTGTTTATTATTGTTGTTGTCTTCCTGACATTTGTTGTTCTGCCATTTCAACTAGTTTTTTAGTCATGTATCCACCTACATAACCATTTTCTCTTGCAGTAAGATTTCCTTTATCAACTTGTTGATAGTTAGCCATACCAAGTTCGTTAGCTATTTCTAATTTCATTTGATTTAATGCTGCTTTAGCTCCTGGTACTACTGTTTTGTTGTTATTGTTATTACTTGCCATGTTGACTACCTCTTTTCTGTTAATTATTTTGTTTCTTGGTAGTATTATATGAAATTAGATTTTTTTAATTCATGTAAATTATTGCATTAACTAACAATTAATACCAGCTAAATATCCTGTTGAAAAAGCTATTTGAAGATTAAATCCACCTGTATATGCATCTACATCTATAACTTCTCCAGCAAAGAATAACCCTTCTACTAATTTTGATTCCATTGTACTAGCATTTATCTCACTTACCTTAATTCCTCCTGAAGTTACTATAGCTTCTTCAATAGGACGATATCTTTTTACCGTAAAAGTAAAATTCTTAAGTAAGCTTACCAAATTTCTTCTTTGTTCTCTAGAAATTTGATGAACTACAGTATCCTTTGGAATATTACTTAGCTCAATTATTATTGGAATTAGTTTTTTAGGTAATAAATCATTTAAGGCATTTTCAAATCTTTTGTTAGTGTACTTTTGAAAATCTTTTTGAACTCTTTTATCAAGCTTTTCCTCATCTAAAGCAGGTTTTAAATCTACTACTATTTTATAATTCTCTTTCGTAGTATCTTTCATTCTACAACTTGCAGATTTTATAATAGGACCATCAAGACCATACTTTGTAAATTCCATTTCTCCAAAATCATCATATACTTTTTTATTTTTACTATTTAGTACTGTTATTGATACATTCCTTAATGCTAATTTTTCTAAATCTTTAACAAAACTTTCTTGTACTTCTATACCTATTAATGATGGTTTCGTATCAATTATCGTATGTCCTAATGATTTTGCAAACTTGTATCCATCTCCTGTTGAACCAGTTAGAGGATAACTCACTCCACCTGTAGCAATAATTACAGAGTCACATTTTATTTCTTTTCTATTTCTTAAAATTACTTTTTCAACCTTATTATTAGTGGCTACTATCTTATTTACTTCTGCGTTTAGCTCTAATTTTACTTTTTTGTTTTTTATATGTCTTTCTAATGCATCTACTACATCACGTGCTTTGTCACTTTCTGGGAAAACCCTTTTTCCTCTTTCTACTCTTGTGTTTACTCCTAAGTTATTAAACATATCTATAACATCGTCATTAGTAAATGTATAAAAAGCACTATATAAGAATTTCCCATTAGTAGGTACATTTTCTATTAGTTCCTCAATATCACAAGCATTTGTTATATTACATCTACCTTTACCTGTTATTAATAATTTCCTTCCAACTCTATGCTGTTTTTCAAGTAGCACTACATCTAGTCCTCTATCAGCTGCTGTCGCTGCTGCTATCATCCCTGCTGCTCCTGCTCCTATTACTACTACTTTTTTCAAATAATCACCTTCTATATCTTTCTTAATCGTCTAAATTTAATCCTTTAAATAAAAGTGGTACTCCTGCTACTGCATAGAATACAACTAACGAATATCTAATATAATTTGCTATCACACTATAAATTTCAAAGTTTTTAATTTCAAAATACTTAGGTATAATATAGGCTGCAGACTTTAATAACACATATACTACACCTAAAGAAATTATACCTATAATAAATCTTTTAAATATTATACTTAGTCTATTTTCATGCTTACTATTTCTACTAAAATTAATAGCTTGTCTATTTCTTTTACCAGTATTAAAGTTTATAAATTTATCTTCAACTATGTATCCAATTACAAAACCAGTTAAAATTCCAAAGTATTCTATATAAGACTCACCATTTATAAAGTATCCAATAATTGCAAATACAATTAATAGTAATATTAAAATCCAATATTTTTTATACTCATCAACATAATCAAATAATCTTATAAATACTATACTAAATAGAATTCCAAATAACCAACCAAAAGCCACATCTATAGGCCAATGGACCCCTAAGTATAACCTTGATGTCCCTACAGCTACTATCATAATTATCCCCAATACATAAACCCAACTTTGTCTAATTAAAATCATAAAACTAGTCCAAAAAGCTGTTGCAGTTTGAGTATGTCCGCTTGGGAATGAATATCCTGTAGCAGTTGAGACCCTCATTGATTCTAAACCTGGAGTACCTATTGGTCTAGGTGCCTTAACAAATTCCTTAACTCCAGTGTTTATAACAAAGTTACCTATTAAGGAAAATAACATTCTTTGACCATATTTTTTATTAATACACCAATACATTAATGCTGATGCCAACACTATTACAGGTACCTCTGTACTAATTGTAAAAATCAAAAACATTGTATTTAGAAATGGAGATCTTATACTCTGAAAAAACATTAATATATTTAATTGAAGACTCATTCTATAGCCATCCTCCTAATCTATTCTCATATTGCAATTATACATAATTTTATTAAATAAATATATCTTTATTTAATTAACTAATCTTATTTTAATCTTTTCTTTACAAAATATATAAAAAATATAAAATTTAACTAAAACATTTACTTAATTTCTTATCTTATTAATAAAATTATTATGATTTTTATGCAACAAAAAAAGGCCTATCTTAAAATATTATATTTTAAGTGGCCTCATTTGTTCTAGTGTTGCATTAATGTAAAATTTAATACTTTACAAAATAACCCTCATGATTTTAGAGCTAACGCTCAATTATTATGAGGGTTGAAATTTTTTCCATTTTATTTTT
>CABIVQ010000062.1:0-4643 GCA_902362365.1 Clostridiaceae bacterium
TTTATAAGGTAAGTGCGTCTAAAAATAAAATGGAAAAAATTTCAACCCTCATAATAATTGAGCGTTAGCTCTAAAATCATGAGGGTCATTTTGTAAAGTATTAAATTTTACATTAATGCAACACTAGAAATAAAATATATGCCTTTTTTATTTTTATTAGCTATTTTTATAATCTATTAAATTATCTTTATATAAAAAATCTATTGAAAGTATTGTTTAAAAATGCTAAATTAAATAAGGAATAATTATTTTTCAGTAAAAAAACTAAATGGAGAGTGATGAAAAATGGACCATAGTCCCTGGCGGGCTGTTTATTCATCATTCAATATTATGTAGATAAATACTAATTCATCTTTTATTTTATATAAACTAGTTATTTAATACATAATATTAAATGATGAGATTTATATAAAACTGAATAAAGGATGTGTTGCCATGATAAGATACTATAAAACTATTGACTCTAAATTAGAGAAACTTAATTCCTTTGAAAGTGGATGTTGGATAAATCTTGTTGAACCAAATCAAAGTGAAATTCATGAGATTTCTGAATTATTAAATTTAGATGTTGATAGTATAAAAGCGGCTCTTGATGAGGAAGAACGTTCAAGAATAGAAGTTGAAGATAATCATACTCTTATTCTTATAGATATACCAGTAGATGAAAGTGATGCTTCTGCATCTCATTATAGCACTATACCCTTAGGTATAATTATGCTTGATAATGCTATTCTTACAGTATGTACTGCTCAAACTAAAATCTTAAACGATTTTATAGTAGGTCATATAAAGGATTTTTATACTTTCATGAAAACGCGTTTTCTACTTCAAATTCTGTATAAAAATGCAACTTATTATTTATTATACCTAAGAAGAATAAATAAAATGACTAGCATAATAGAACGTGAAATATATAACTCTATGCAAAATAAAGAGCTTATTCAATTGCTAGAACTAGAAAAATCTCTAGTATATTTTTCTACGTCTTTAAAAGCTATTGAACTTGTTCTAAATAAAATGGTTAGAACACCTAGCATTAAACGTTATGAAGAAGATGAGGACTTATTAGAAGATGTTATTGTAGAAAATAGACAGGCCCTTGAAATGGCTACAATTTATGGTGACATACTTAGTAGAATTATGGATGCCTTCAGTGCTATTATTAGTAATAACCAAAATACTGTTATGCAATTTTTAACTGTAGTTACACTTATAATGGCTATACCTACTATTGTGTCTGGATTTTTCGGTATGAATGTTCCTGGAATACCGTTTGAAAATAATCCAAATGGATTTTGGATTACTATGCTAATTACTTGTATTATTTGTTTAGTAATAACTTTCTTTATGTCGAGAAAGAAATTACTGTAATATTTGACTAATATTAATCATATAAATTATATATATCTAATATTTGTATTTTTTGTTGCAATTTACTATTTTATTTAATATAATAATATTAATAATAAATTTACCCTGAAGGGGAGTAGCTTACACTTTGTGGTAATCAATCGTCAGTTCGGTGCTATGCACTCGGTTGATTAACAAGTATTATAACTTGAAAGCAAGACCTTCAAAACAAATATATATATTTGTTTTGAAGGTCTTTTTTATTATAAAAATATATTGGAGGTTTTATTATGAATATTATTATACTTTTACTAGGATTTGTATTATTAGTAAAAGGTGCAGATATCTTCGTTGAAGGTTCTTCTACCATAGCTAAAATACTTAAAATCCCCCCATTAATAATCGGTCTTACTATAGTTGCCTTTGGAACAAGTGCTCCAGAAGCTGCAGTAAGTATTACAGCTGCACTCAACGGACAAAATGGTATGGCAATGGGGAATGTTGTGGGTTCTAATATATTTAACTTGCTAATGGTTGTTGGTATATCAGGATTTATCAAAACTTTATCTGTAGACAAAGCAATTATTTCTAAAGAATTTCCATTTTTACTATTAACATCCATACTATTATTTGTACTTACTTTTGATGTGTCTTTACAAGGAACTACGACTAATATATTAAGCCGTGGTGATGGTTTAGTTTTACTTATGTTCTTTGCAATATTTATGTATTCACTACTTAAGTCAGCTTTAAGCTCCATGAATAATCCTTCACTTGAAGAGACTTCAATATCATTCGATAGTTCATCTATAGGTTATAATGATGATATTTTAGTAAAAGAAAAAACTAATTCCAAAGTATTAATAAAAAATATTTTAGCTTCTGTTATAGGAATCATACTTATTATATTAGGTGGAAATATGGTAGTATCAAGCGCTTCTAATATAGCATCTGACTTTGGTGTTAGTGATCAATTAATTGGTCTTACAATAGTATCTATCGGTACTTCACTTCCTGAATTTGTTACTTCTATAATAGCAGCAATAAAAGGAGAATCTTCTATAGCGCTAGGAAATGTAATTGGTTCTAATATGTTTAACATTTTATTCGTACTTGGAGCTTCTGCTACAATTTCTCCAATGTCTATAGATCCAGTGTTATTTATTGATACTTTGTTTATGATAATTGTAACTCTTATAACATACTTATTTGCGATACAAAAAAGAGACTTAAATAAAGTTGAAAGTATAGTACTTGTGTTGCTATATATTGGATATATGGCTTACTTACTAATCTCAGCTTAATAATATTAAAAAGGTGTATGTTTAAACATACACCTTTTTAATATTATATTTAACTATTTTTCTATTATCATTTCTTTATTTATTCCTTCAAATATATCTTCTATATTTTCATTTAAATCTAATATATAATTTGGAACATACTCTTCTTCTTCTCCATCAGAAATTATCTTCTCTTCGTTAAACTCAGCAATCATTACTTCATCAACGTTAAGTTCTAATTTTGGTAATTTATCTGTTATGATAGTACTATTTAAATAATCTTCTTTTGAGAGATTTTCATAAATTTCTAATGATTTTTTATAATAAAGGCCTGCTAGCATATACTCACATTTTTTATTACCCAATTTAATTCCTTCATTATAGTATTTCTCAGCTTCAGCATATGAATTTAGTTTAAAGCTTAATTGTCCTAAATTGTATATAGATTCTACACATCCATTATTTCTTGCTTTTTCATACCAGAACTTAGCATTAACATAATCATTGTAATAAGTGTGATATATAACTCCTACCATATGCTGAGAATATGTATTATTTTCATTTGCTGTAGTATCAAACATCTTTTTAGCGTCTTCATAAAGCTTCTCTTCAAAATAAATTCTTCCTAAATGTATTCTTGAATTTAAATGATTTTTTTCAACAGCTAAATTGAAATATCTTTTAGCTTCTTCTTTATTTCCTTGTTCCTCATAGATACATCCTAGTTTATATGATGAAAATATATCATCATTCTCAGAGGCTTTTTTATACCAAATAATTGCCTCTTCTATACGATCTATTTCTTCATAAATCTTACCTAACTTTACTTGACAAGAAATAGAATCTGCATTTCTTAAATAATAAGAAATTGCTCTTTCAATATCATTAGTCTTATAATATAAATCACCTATATTTTCAATAGCAACTTTACAACCATCAGCAATTGCTTCTTCATAGTAACTAATTGCTTTTGTATAATTCTCTTCTTCAAAAAATAACCCTGCTAAGTTATTCTTTGCTTCTATTAAATTATCATTTGATGCCATCTCGTAGTAAATTTTTGCACTATCAATTTCATTTTCTCTATTATATAAGTTAGCTAATCTAAATTTAGCTAAAGTAAAATTGCCTTCTATTGCTTTTTCATAATACTCTATAGCATCTTCTCTCTTATTTTCCTTATCATATAATTTAGCTAATCTATATTCTGATTTAGTATCACCTTTGTCAGCCACTTTTTTATAATATTTCTTAGCTTCATCATAATCTTTCTCTACTTCCATTATTAGTCCTAAGTTATAACATCCTTTAGTATGTGAAACTTTGTATAATTGCTTATATAATGATATAGATTCTTTTATATCCTCGTTTTGACTTAATACTGCTAGATTATATTTACATTCATTATGTTGGAGAACAGATCCTTTCTTATAGTACTCTTTAGCTTCATCTATTCTGTCTAATAATGTATATAAAAGAGCTAAATTAAAGCACGCAGTTCCTAAATTATTATCAGCAGCTTCCTTTAACCATTTTTCACTACGTTGATAATCTTTTAAGTGAAAATGTGCTACACCTAAATTATTCTGTCCTAATAAATTTCCTAAAAGTGCTATCTTTTCATACCAATAAAGAGCATACTCATATCCGTCTATATCATAATACATATTTCCTAAATCAAAGGCAGCTTCTTCATAACCATTTTTATATGACATCTTCAACCATTTCTCAGCTTCATGATATTGCTTTCTTTTTTTATAAATATAACCTAAGGTATATTGAGACTTTACATGACCTTCCTCAGAAGCTTCTTTATATGCCTCTATTGCCTTGTCTAACTTTCCTATCTTTTCATAAAAAGCTCCCTTAGTATACCCTAACTTTGGATCGTTAGGTATATCTTTTATCTTTCCTATAGAAAACTTTGTATTTTTCATAACTTACTCCCTACTATATATCTTTTTAATAAACTTATTATATAATATATAACTAGTTATTCTGTACCCTTTT
>CABIVQ010000062.1:4923-16018 GCA_902362365.1 Clostridiaceae bacterium
CTTTTTCATAATTTATTACTTCAAAATTTTATTACAACTTTTTATTCATTAAATAAGAATTTCACTTGTTCATTAACATTATTTACATTTGTCTTTGTTCCATTATATGTAATATATTCTATATTAGCTTCATCAGTATTATTTACTTCAATATATTTATCTCCTTTATTGTATCTTATTGAATATAAGATTAATTCTTGATTAGCATTTATTTTTTTAAACTGTAAGGTAACAAAATCTCCAACGTATTCATCCTTTAATACAACCTTCTTTATATCAGCCTCTTCCGTTATATTATATTGATATCCAAAGGTATCTATAACAGAATTAAAATCTACAAAACTTTCATATCCTATACTATATGCATATACATTATAGACTTTTTCAAAAATATCTGTTGTATTTACACCTTGTTCTTCATTAACTAATGCACCTATATAATTAATAACTTGTTCTTTTTTCTCATCTTCAAGGCTCATGAATATTTTACTTTCTTCAATTTCGTTTTTTAACTCTTCTACTTTTTTATTAGCATCATTTAATTCTGATTTAATCTTTTCATTAGCATTTTTAAGCTCGTTATATTCTGATTTCTTTATCCCACCTATTGGTAATAATATACCTACTATTAATCCAATTACTAGCCCTATAACTCCAACTGTTAGCAACATTTCAATTCTTTTTTTTATTACTCTATCTCTATTTATAGCTTTTCTTTTATTTGTCGGTGTTTTATTTATTTTTTTTAAAGGTTTATTAGTACTTTCCACCTTAGTTGTCCTCCTACTTATAAGTTACTTCTTTTTAATTATACTAAAAAATAAAATATTTTTGTAATTTTTTCTGAAAAAAATCGTTATTTATTACTATTTAATTATTTATTTAAAGCTAATATCCATAAATACTTTAATTTATACATCTATTGCGTTTTATTAACAATAGTTACAAATATACTTAATTATTGGATTTTAATTAATATCTGTTATATAATACTCATATAGTAGTTTTTAGTAATATAATAACTACTTAATTGATTGGAGGAAATTTTATGAACATTAACTTTATGGATATTGACTTATTGCTTAGACTTTGCGTTTTAATTGTTGTTATAGGAATTACAGTTAAAGCTATAAGACTAATATCAGGAATCGCATTTAAAATTGCTTCTGTCGTTTTAATTCTGTTACTTCTATATAAAATGTTAATATAGATAAAAAGAGTTTCCTTAATCAAGAAAACTCTTTTTTATTCTAATAACTATAAGTATATCTATAAATACGACATTAATAATATTTTTATAATTATTTTAGTTTCTATCATCTATCTCTTGATAGAATTTAATTATTTCACTTTCTGTATTGCTATGGTGATTTTTCACAATATCTAGTAGTAATTCATCCTTTATTAATTCTTTTAAAATATCATAACTATATTCACTATGATTATAATAACATTGAACTTTCTCAGATTTTTTAAATTTTTTAAGATTACCTTTAGTTAGTTTATTCAGAATTACAATTATTGATTTATCTATTACATTTAACTTTTTTCTAATCTTTCCTATATCATGAAGTAATGCAGCTTTAACTAATATATTTTTATTTAATATAATGTCTTCATTGTCAGTTAGCCCATAATTAATAATATACTCAATTTCTCTTGCAATTCTAACACTATGTTTTTGCTCAGATTTTAGTAATCTGTTAAATAAATCAAATTCGACATTATTTAGAATGCTCTTAACATATTCATAATCTTCTACGCTCATAAAATCGGTTACATTAGTATAAAATTGTTTTACTCTTTTAGGTATCATTTTTATCTCCTGCTAATTTTCTACTATTAGTAAAATTAAAATAGGCCTATCTCAATAATTTTATAGTCATATTAAGATAGCCTATATAATATTTAACTTCTTTTTATTTTACTCTTCAAGCCATTTAAAATCAAGTTCACTTCATCTACTTTTAGCACTACAATACTTAAGGCATACACTATAGCTCCTACTCCAATAGCTACAGCTAAAGTAATAACTTCCTTTATAGTTCCAGAACCTAAGAAATATGAAACTTTTCTATATGCTATTATTGTAATTATAGCCATTAATAATGCAGATGTTATTGCTTTAACAAAAACTGACAATATTGCTTTTCCACCAAATGGTCCTATTTTTATTCTTAAACTTATAAATAACATTGTTACTGTTACTAACGCAGCTGTACTTGTAGCAAGTGCAAGGCCAGCTAGTTGCATATTAGTAAACTTAACGAATAATATATTTAATATTATATTTAAACCCATAGCAATAGCTCCATTGATCATAGGGGTTCTAGTATCCTGTAATGAATAAAACACCTTACCCAAAATGTCTCTAAGTCCAAATCCTATCATTCCTATTGAGTAAAATACAAGAGCCACAGAAGTCATATACGTTGCTCTAGCGTCAAATTCTCCTCTTTGAAACAATATCTTAACTATAGGAGTTGATAGTATTATTGCTCCTACTGATATAGGTATAACTAATAAAATTACAATATTTATTGCTTTTATTATAGATTGATTAAATTTTACTTTATTATTTTCTGTTGATAGTTTTGATAACATTGGGTAAACAACTGATGATATTGATACTATGAACATTCCCATGACAAATTGATTTAACTTATTGGCATAATTTAAAGCCGATATACTTCCTTCAACTAAAGTAGATGCTATGGTTCTATCTACAATTGTATTTATTTGATTAACTGCTACTCCTATAAGTACAGGTGCAACAAGCCACAACATTTTCTTTAAATATTCATCTTTTAAATTTATGTATGGTTTATATCTAAATCCTTTTTTCATTGCAAAAGGAAGTTGAAATAAAAATTGCCCTAATAATCCTATTAGCGCACCCCATGGCAATATATATGGCGAAGTTTTAACACTTAAAAGTATTGATATTATTATACATGTATTATAAGGTACAGACATAAGCCCTGGTATTATAAAATTTTCTTTTACTTGAAGATAAGCCATCATTATATAACTTATACCTAAAAAAGGAATACCAAGAATCATTGCTCTTGTAAAATATACAGCTTTTTCCATAGTTTCACCTTTAAAACCTAATGCAAATAATTTTACGACCTGTGGAGTTAATATTACTCCTATTATAGAAATTGCTATACATATAAGCACAACTACGTTAAAAATATTATTTGTATATTTAATTGAAGCTTTTTCACCTTGGCTTGAGTTTACTTCACAGTAAAGTGGTATAAATGCTGTCCCTAAAGAAGTACCAATAGCTGTAAATATTACTGCTGGTATATTCATTGCAACTAAAAATGCATCACTAGTTGACGATGCTCCATAAGCTGAGGCTAAAGTTAATTCTCTACCAAAACCTAAAATTTTTGCTATTAAAGTTGCTGCCATAAGACCTAAGGCAGCTTTTGCTACTTTTGACATCAATTCTATCTCCTATTCTTAGTATCTTTACTTGCTTTTTTTATTTTATTAGATTGCAAATGCATAATTAAATTTTGATTAGTATTATCCAAGCCTTCTGGATTATTATATAAATCTCCGATAAATGCATTTCCAAGAACGTCGCATTCTAATTTTTCTATATTTTCATTTTTATATTTTTTCTTATCTTGATTTTTCATAAGTTATATCTCCTTCTTAATTTCATTATTTACTAATATATAGAAATATAATCAAATATATCCTCTTTAGATTTTTAAATCTTGTATTAATGTATTAATATTATTAATCATATTATTAGTGCTTATTCTTTAAGTTATATGTATAAAAAGAGCATATTACTTTGTCATGAAATACTACTAAAGCAATAAATATAATAATACTTTACCTTGCAATTATTTTGAATATCAAATTTTTTTATTTACTTAACAATATAACCATGTTAATATATACTAGTAAATATTAACACATACACTTACGGAGGTTTAGACATGATAAAAATAATATGCGATAGTATATCGGATTTACCAATAGAGATAATAGAAAAATACGATATTGAAATAATTCCTTTAACAGTTCTATTTAACGGAAAGGAATATTTAGATGGAGAAAATTTATCTAATACAGAATTTTATAAAATGCTTAGAGAATCAGACTCTATGCCTAAAACATCTCAAGCTACTTATGCTCAGTTTAAGTCTGTTTTCGAAAAATACAATGACAAGGATATATTATATATAGCAGGTTCATCTTCAGCTTCAGGAACATATCAAAGTTCTATAATAGCTAAAAATGATGGCCATGATAATGTAACTGTTTTTGATACTCAAAATCTTTCAATAGGAAGTGCTTTATTCGTTATAAAAGCTTGCGAAATGGTAGAAAAAGGCTATTCTATAAAAGAAATAGCTTCTAAATTAGAGGAGCTAAAAAGCAGTGAAGAAGTTATATTTTCAGTTGACAATTTAGAGTACTTAAAAATGGGAGGTAGAATTTCTTCTACTAAAGCAATTTTAGGAAACTTATTATCAATAAAACCAATACTAGAGGTAAAAGATGGTCTAGTTGCTCAAAAATCTCAAGTGAGAGGAAAAAAGCAAATCTATTCAACTTTAGTAAATTCATTGGTAAATAAATATGGTAATGATTTAAGTAATAGGACTATTATTATAGGTGCAGGTGACAATGAAGATGATTTCAATATACTTAAGGAAACTTTACTAAAAGAAGCTACTGTTAAAGAATTATACTTTGTTAATATAGGATGCGTTGTATGTTCTCATTCTGGTCCTGGAATAGTAGGTATATCTTGTATGTAATTACATTTAAGTGAAAGTTTAATTATTATAAAAATTATTTGGATAATATTATAAAATAATTACTCATCATTTTGGAATAGTTAACTCTATAAATGGAAAATCTAATATAGATAAATATCTATAAAGGAGATTACCTATGGAAGATATGCATAAGAATTTACTAGATGGAACTTTAGAGCAATATAATGATGCAGCTGTTCCTAAAATACCAGTTTTTGCAGGTAACGATATGACTTCTGAGGTTTACTATTTTAAACCAAATCAAGTTTTAAAAATGCACAGACACCCAAACGGTGAACAAATTTTCGTATTTGTTAAAGGATCTGGAACTATGATAGTTGCTGATAAAGAGCATAATGTAAAAGAAGGTACTATGATATTAGTAAAAGCTGGTGAATGGCACGAAATTACAAACGGAAATGAAAATATGGTTGCTGTACAAATAACTAAAGTAGGAGCAGGCGCAGAATTTAAAGATGCTTAATACTTAATGTCAATAATGACGATGGTTTATAGGACCGTCGTCATTATTATATATTTACAATTTAATTCTCTCAAGTTTAGTAATGTAAATTTACTTATTATTTATTGCTTTTATTATTAAAAAATGAGGATTTTTTGATAAATAATTATAGTTATCTAAATCCTTCTCTTTAAAACTTTCCTCTGGAGTTGGTTCAACTAAACATTCTAAATTAAAGTATTTTGTTGTAGTATTTATTATTTCTTGTAACGGTCTATGAAAAAATTGTACATCTACTACTACCCCACCCTTTTCCCATTTTTCTTTATATAACTTTGTGATAAAATAGTTTTCATCTTCAAAATCTTTTATATCCATACAAGGATGGTGCACAGAAAATAATAATATACCATTGGGTTTTAATATTCTTTTAAATTCACTAAATGTCTTTTTTAAATCTTTTATATAATGTAATGTAAGTGAACTTACTACAATATCAAATTTATTATCTTTAAATGGTAATTCATTATTTAAGTCTAGGTTAAGTACATCGGCTTTATTACAAGTTCTTTCCTTAGTAATCTTAATCATTGTTTCACTAACATCTATAGCAGTAACTTTAGCTCCCATTGAAATAAATTTTTCTGTATACCACCCTCCAGCACAGCCTGCATCAAGTATTTCTTTATTATATATATGTTTGTCTAATAACTTAATCATAGCTGGCCTTTCATAGTCTGAATTAAAAGGGCTACTTTCTTCATATTCTTTTTTATATGAATTAGATAATTCATCATATACCTTATCTATATTTTTAATCAATTTCATACCTCCTTAATCAAGGTGTTTAAAAATTTATTTTTTCTTTCTCATCTCTACATTAAGTACTAATCCAACAGCTGCTATAGATGAAACAAGAGAACTTGCTCCATAACTAATAAAAGGTAGTGTCACTCCTGTAACAGGTATTAAAGCCATTGTCATGCCTATATTTTGTATTATTTGATATGTAAACATACTTGTCACGCCAGTTATAATTAATGTACCATAAAAATCTTTAGCTTCCTTTCCAAGTCCTGGTACCCATACCATCAAAAGTAATACTATACTTGCTAAATAAAAATATCTATAGTTTTTTCCCATTTGAGAGTAATTTATTCTAAGAATAGATATTATTAAAATGACGCCTAAGACAAAAGCTATGAGTTGTTTTTTATCTCTTTATATATGTCTCAAAATAAGTACTGAAATATAATTTAGTTATTTCAGTACTTTAATTCTTATATTTTAACTTATAAATATGTAGAACTTATGGAAATAACCTATAAAATATAAAAAAATAGACTATCGTGAGATAGTCTAAAAGTAGGGATATTTTAGTAATTTATTTTTTATGTTTTAAATAAATATTTATGTCGAATTCCAATGTCTTTTTTATTATTAATTTGTCATTTCTTGCTGATGTAATATTAGTATATTTTATTTTTTATATAATGTCTATAATATAAATATTTTTTTATATATAATTTATACTAAAGATAGGTTTATAATTCCTACTTTCTTTATATAATATAAAAGAAACTTATCAATTTTAAATAACAGTTAATAAATTTTGAAAGGAGTTTTATATATGAAGAGATTTTCATTATTTATAGTTATAAATGCTATTTCTTTGTTCATTGTATCTAACTTAATGGATAGCATGTATATAGGCTCATTAAAGGCATTATTAGTATTAACATTAATTTTTGGTTTACTTAACACATTCGTTAAACCTATTATACAGTTTTTTTCATTACCTATTACTTTTTTAAGTTTAGGCCTATTTTCTTTGGTAATTAATGGTATTGTACTAAAACTTGCATTTTCAATTGTTAGTGGCGTACATTTATACGGTCTTTTTAATGCTATAATTGCATCTATTCTTTTATCCATTGCCAATACAATTTTCTATAATATTTTTGATTAGCAAAAATAAAATGGCTTCTATATAAATAAAAGCCATTTTTTATATCTTTATTTTTTATTATGATTTTCTGGATGACAATTTTTTGAATACTCCTCTGGACTTTTTTTAAGTGTTGATGTCCATTGGTTATTTCTTTCATCTTTTTCTTTTACTTCAGCTTTGCTTGTCCATGAAATATTTGAAGTTGACCATTGATTGCTAAATTCACATTTTTCTTTTTTATCCATTATACCCTCCTTATATTATAATAAGATGCTTCTAATTTATTATTTGTAAATCACTTTTTAAAATACCTAAAAATAAACCTTCAATTTTATAATCAACAATCTGTATCTACAATTAGTTATGTGCATAATGACTTCTGATATCTTAGCTATATCTACTAACTTAAAAAGCATCGGCTCTAGCCAATGCTTTTTAATATATATACTATTAGTTATATTTTATTTTTTCTAAAACAGTTTTACTATTTTACACTCTTTAAATCAATATATGCCTCAATTTGAGGAATATAGAGCATATTATCTTTTAAATGTGTATTTCCAAACTCTTTAAGTTCCATACCTTCTTTATCTTTTGTTATTTTATATCTAATTACTTCACTATCTTCGTTTATTGTGCAGTGAAAATACATACCTTCATATTGTTTAAATCTAAAATTAAAATTATCTCTAGTTAACTTTATGCTAATATCTTTCATAACTTACCTTCCTTTAATTATCCTTTTAATTATTATAACTCAATATTTTACTAATATAAAGATTTAGTGGATAATATTATATTTATTTTGAGAATATTAACTTATAATATAAGTATTAATAAACTTAGGAGATTTAATTATGAAAAAAAATAAATTAATAATTTTTATGCTTTTTCCTATATCGCTTTTACTTAACTTTTTAGCTTCAAAGTTTCCTTATTTTATTGAAACTTTCTATACTCAAGGAATCAATAAAATTACAGTACAATTATTAAGTAAAATTAGTGGCATTATTCCATTTTCTATTTACGAGTTTACTATATATACAGTAATAATTTTTTCATTATATTTCGTAATATACTCTTTGTACTTGCTTTTTAGTAACAAACATAAATTTAAAATTCACATGGTAAAATCTATAACCAATTTTTTATCAATTGTTTCAATTGCATATTTTTTATTTCTAATTTTATGGGGATTTAATTATAATAAATTACCTTTAGAAACTATTTTAATAGATAGATACAATAAAACAAATGATAAGTCAATAACAAAGGTCGAATACAATAATGAAAACTTAATAGAGCTTTACAAGTACTTAATAGATAAAACTAACGAAACTAGAAAACTAGTTTTAGAGGACAACAATCATGTAATGAAATTAAACTCTGATTATAAAGACGTTATAAAAAGAGCAACTACAGGCTTTAATAATATTTCTAGCATTATTCCCAACTTAGATGGATACTATGGTAATGCTAAATATATACTTTCTTCGAAATTGATGTGTTATACAGGAATAACTGGAATTTATTTTCCATTCACTGGAGAAGCTAATATAAATAAAGCAACACCAGATTTTTCAATACCATCTACTACTTTGCATGAAATGGCACATCAGCGTGGTTATGCAAGTGAGGATGAGGCAAATTTTATAGCTTATTTAGCGTCAATAAATCATTCTGATGTAGATTTTATTTATTCTGGATATAGACTTGCATTGCATCATACATCTAATGCTTTAAGAAATGTTGATTTTGATGCCTATAAAGAGTTATCACGTAATTTATCTGAAGATGTAATTAATGATATAAAAAATAATAATGAGTTTTGGTCAAAATATGAAGGTGAAATAAATAATTTATCTGATAATTTTAATAATTCTTATCTAAAGGCAAATGGAGTTAAAGAAGGAACAAAAAGTTATGGTAAGATGGTTGATTTACTATTAACATATTATAGTCTTAATAAATTTGATTGATAATTATAATAGGGATGGAAAATAGTATTTCCATCCCTATTATATATCTTACACTACATTAAGTTAAGTGTATTTATTTCCTTTCTTAGTAAATTAACTTGCATCTCTAAATTTTTTTCTTCTTCTTTTACATCTTCTATTCTTTCTTTTATTTCATTTCTATAAGATTCTATATATATTTTATCATCAATATTATTTTCTATATTAAAAGGATATATAATTTCCATAGATTTTATTTCCTCATTTAATTTATGTATATTTTCAACTAATTCTTCTGTGCTATATATCTTTGTAGGTATATGATCTTCACTAAGTAAGTTTGATAATACTTTTAATAAATTAAGATTATTGTATATATAAGCTAATTCAGTTTTTTGCCACAACTTTTCTTTATTTGAGTCAAGATGATTAAATGTAGGGCTTATTCTAAAAATCATTTTTTTATATAACCTTGAAATTTCTTTTTTATAATTTTCATCTTTCTCATAATCTTTAATATATTCTTTTGCTGTATTTACTAGATCACCAATACCTAAAATATGATTATTAAGTGTAACTGTCTCTCTATTTATTAAGTTATTCATGATTTCCCTATTCAATCTTCTACCTAATTTTATACTAGACTTTATCATATTCTTTTCTATCTTTAATTTCTTAACATTAACTTTTAATGTTAACTCAGTCTTCATTAAATCATAAGACATACATATGTGTTTAGCATCTAAGTATATCTGCTTTTTAAGCATTAAATCATCTCTTTTAACAATTGTATCTAAATATTTATTAAGCAACTCTTTATCTCCACACCCATGGAAACTCTCAATATTATTTACAGATTCACCCATTTAAATGCCTCCAAAAAAATCTTTATATATAAATACTCCATAATTTTCTATTTTTCCTCTTTTCTAATACTTCTTATTTCACAATATAAAAAACATAATGTGCATATTGTCCCAATTTAAGTTTTTTATCATATAAATATAATACGTAGATATACTACAAAAATAATTAACATGGAGTGTATATTATGTATAAAGACTGTCAAAATAAAAAAGATTCATGCAAATGTACTTGTTCTAATGAATCTTCATGCCAGGAGTTAAAATCTAATAAGAGTTGTAAAAATAAAAAGGTATATTGCTCAGGAAAAATGGATTCCTCTGCATGTCCTTTATTTGTAATTCCTGTAGACTGTGGAGATTATCAAATATTTAATATTTTACGCTGCTCAATAGGTAAAGTTGTTGGACTAAAGCTAGATAGTAGTGATTGTATATTAAGATTAAAAATTTGCCAAGTTAATCAATGTGTAGTTATGGGGAGAACTTGCTCTGGCAAAGGACCAATATATATTAAATTAAGTTCTATACAGTATGTAGATTTAGGAAAAGAAGTTTATATCAATCCATTATGTAATGTAGTTTCCGGTGGAGTTGGTCCTGCTGGTCCTCAAGGACCAATGGGTCCTATGGGTCCTCAGGGTGCTACTGGACCAATGGGTCCTATGGGTCCTGCTGGCCAGATGGGTCCTCAAGGCGCTACTGGACCAATGGGTCCTATGGGTCCTGCTGGTCAGATGGGTCCTCAAGGCGCTACTGGTCCAATTGGTCCTGCTGGTCAGATGGGTCCTCAGGGTGCTACTGGTCCTATGGGTCCTGCTGGTCAGATGGGTCCTCAAGGTGCTACTGGCCCTATGGGTCCTGCTGGTCCTACTGCAGTAGCTCCAGAAAAATATGTTCCTAAAAAGGTCCCTTATAAAAAATAATTTTGAATAATGAAAAATAAGGTAGTGATAACTTTCTAGTGTTGCATCTAGTTAATATTTGCAACTTGATTTTTACAAAATTTATATAATGAAAAAAATAACCTTCTTTGGTTAAATGGAAGTAACGACAAATCCATCCAA
>CABIVQ010000063.1 GCA_902362365.1 Clostridiaceae bacterium
AAAAATAAAATGGAAAAAATTTCAACCCTCATAATAATTGAGCGTTAGCTCTAAAATCATGAGGGTTATTTTGTAAAGTATTAAATTTTACATTAATGCAACACTAGAAGTTTGCAGGGTATGTAGATATTGAAAATACACTAAATATAGATGTCTACTTTGCAGATGCGTATGCTTCTTGGCAAAGGGGGACAAATGAAAATACAAATGGATTATTAAGAGAGTTTTACCCTAAAAAGTTTGATTTTTCTTCTATAAATCAGAAAGAACTTGATAATATTGTTACCATAATAAATAATAGACCTCGCAAGTGTCTTGGATATAGGACACCTGCAGAGGTATTTGATGCAACATGAATATAAAGTGTTGCACTTATATTGACAATCTATCATAAATAAAATAAGTATTGCTACTACAACACCAATAGTTAATGTCTTTTTACTCATAGTCAATTACCTTTTCCTTTTTAAACTTTATGTTAATAATATCATTCTAATATTTAAAACACAATATCAAATAAATTACAAAACTCAGTAAAAATATTAGAACTTTCAGTTTCAAAAACTAATTATATATTATATAATATTTGATTATTAATTATAATATTTGGTATAAAACTATTTGGAAGTAAAAATTTATTAAGCGATTTAGCTAACAAAGGATGATTTTTAATGTGTGATTTTATTATAAGAAACAAAGAATTATTTGAACAATTAGATATATTTATAAATTCCATTGATAATAAAGAAGACTCTTTAATGTATATTTTACACAATGCACAAAATTTATTTGGATATATTCCTAAGGATGTACAAAATTATATTTCAAAAAAATTAGATATTCCAGCTGAAAAAATATCTGAATTAATTAATTTTTATTCATACTTTAGCACTGAGCTTAAAGGTGATTACAAGATAAATGTATGTGTAAGCGGTGCTTGTGCCAAAAATAACTCTCAAATGGTACTTGAAGAGTTTGAAAGTCAACTTGGAATAAAGACAGGGTTTACTACTAATGACTCAAAATTTAACTTAGAATCATCAGGATGTATTGGAGTTTGCAGACGATCTCCAATAGTCACTGTTAATGGTAAAGTTTATGAACGAGTAAATCCTAAAGATGTAGAAAATATATTAAATGAATGTGAATAATAGAGGGACAATTTCTCCCTCTATTATTCACATTCATTTAGCCCTTTACAGACTTAAATATAAATATGCCTAATATAATCAGCTCTATTGCTACTACATATGGCCTTGCTAAAAACTGAATTGTTTAACCTACTTTTGGTATTTGTAAATATACTTCTCCTATTACATCTTCTTTTAGCAATACTTTTTTATCTGTTGATTGATTATTGTCACCTTTAGTTAGATATCCTTTATCCGTCTTATCTATAATTCTATGGGTTACTACTTTATTATCCTCTCTAAAAGTTATAATGTCATTAACTTCTAATTTAACCCTACTTTTATTCTTTACTATTATTACATCACCCGAGTAATATGTAGACTCCATACTTCCAGATAGTACACTATAAATCCTATAATATTATCAATAATACTATAAGTATAAATGTAAACAAATACTTTATAATATTATTCATATTTATCTTTTCTCTTTTAGTAAACATAATAAGTCTCCTTAATTATACTTGCTCTTCAGTAAATATATCTTCTTCTAGTATAACTTCTTCTTTCAATAAGTCCTAAAGAGCATATAAGTTTTTATATTTTATTTTGTATATTTCTTAAAGTTTCATTTTCTACTTAAAAATTTTATTAACTGTACATATAATAACAACTATATATTTAATGCAACCATCTCAAAATCATATAATAATTTATATTATTTACTAAATTTATATATGGATATATTCCAATTGAAATGAGTGTTCCAATTAATTTTATAAATATTATGATACAGTTATTTATATTTATTAGATAAATTTCAAAATTATATTTAATAGCATTTTTAATAATCAATATTTTCCAAGGCAACTTCTACATACTGCCTTAAGATTATTATAGCTATTATTGTATCTATTATTATTGATGTGATGTGTGTGTAAATAATACTTAGTAACACTACAGTCAAGGCCACACTCTTCACATATCCAGTTACTCTTTTCTTTATAATTCATAGATACAATAGCCCAATCTCTAGTATATCTTCTATTATTATCTAACTTTAATCTTCTAAAAGGTATATTAAAGTCAATTTCTACTACATATCCATCATCTATATTCATCTTACTCTTTACTTCTTCAAATATATTATTTTCTAAAAAATTAGGTAGCTTCATAAATCTCCCTCTAATCATTATAATTCTCTATAATCTCATTAATAATTTCATCAGAGTTTGTTATTACTCTAAATTCAACTCTTCTAGATGCATCCTTATTCTCTACATTATTTTCATCGAAAATTCTTTTGCTATAGGACATTCCATTTGAAGTTATATTGTCTATTAGCCACTCTTCATATTGATTAAGCTGTGGAATATTCATGATGTATTTTAAAACATTTCTAGTTCTATCTTGAGACAATTCCATATTTCCAAAGTAAGCATCTTTTGTATTTGCATTTTCTTCCCATTCACTAGAAGTATGACCTTCTATTCTAATTTCTTTTACATTATCTTTATGATTTTTGTATATTACATTTATATATCTAGGAAAAAATGAATCAAGTATATCCTTAAATTGATCTTTTAATTCAGATTTGCCTTTTTCAAAATACACTTCTGGCTCTTTAAATCTTATAGTTCCGTCATTTTCTATTTCCATTTTCCAAGTATTCATATCTCCCTTAAATTCATTATATAAATCTTCATATATATTTACCTTTGTTTCTTCATAAGTATTTACAATATTTTCAACTGTTTGCTGTTGTTTTTTTATATTAATATTTTCATCATATACCTTACTCATAAATGCAACTGATATGAATAAGAAGACTATCATAAGTCCCGACATAAGGTCTGCTATTGCTGAATTTACACCTTCATTACTTTTATTTCTTCTTTTAAATTTATCAAGTTTACTCATAGCCTATTTTACTCCTTCAACAATAGTTACCACTTCTTTTAATTTATCCGCTAACGGAGTATAATCATCTGCAAATTTTTCAGATATTGTAACTAACTGACTACCTAATGAGTTTAAAGATTTTGTAAGTTCAGCTTCTAATACTTCATCTAGTTGTTCTACTTTTCTAGTAAATATATTTTCCATATCTTCTATCATCATTTTTATTTGATTAGATGTTGCCATACTTAGATTTTCTATTCTCTTTGCAGAATCTGAAATTGTATTTTCCAAGTTATAATTTATACTGTTAGTTGATTTTTGAAGAGAATCAACTTGTTTATTAAGTTGTTTTAAATTTTGTTGTAGTGATTTTTGTACTTCGTTATTATAAGTAGTTAAAGACTTATTAAATCTATGACTTGTTTGTTGCAAATTGCTATTTATTTCAGGTACACATTTCTTTAAATTATATACAATCATTTTAAATCTATTTAAGTATTCTTCAACCTCAGATCTAAATTCCATATTATTGTCTGCTATACAACGAGTTGTTTTTGATAAGGACTCTGAAGTTATTTTTTCAAGGTGCTTTTCTAATTTATTACTATTATCATGAATTACCACATCTAAATTCTCTACTGCACCTTTTAACTGTGTATCAATATGCTCGAAATATTTATTAATCTCAGGTATAGACTCTTTCGCCCTGTCTGATATTTGAATTATTGATTTTGTTCCATCTACTATGATTGCTTGTGAATTTCTTATATCTTTTAAAACTTCACTTAAGTTTTCATTATTTTCTTTTATTAATGAAGAATTTTCAGCTATACTCTTGATTGACTCATCTGTATTATGTATAGATTCTAAAACTAAGTTTAATTCTTTAGTAGTACTTTCTACAGTTTCCTTGTAATTTTCTTGCCACTGAAGAAGATCACCTACTCCACTATTAAGCTCTTTAAAGGTCTCTCCAAGTTTTTTAAACTCCATAATAAGCTCTTCTTGCTTAGATATTGTATTATTATTTAAGTTTAATATTTCATTGGTTAATTCTTTCGTAAACTTTTGTTGATTATTTGACCATAACTCACTTACTTTATTTAATGCTTCTTTAGTTTGTATTTGATTTTGTACTAACGTAGCATTAACATTTCTACTTTCAGATATCATAGTATTAAAAAGCTCCATAATATCGTCAATATTTTCCTCATCTTCATTTTTTAAAGCTATGTACTTCATAAATATAGCTGCAGACATACCTGCTATTGATGTTGCAAATGCTATTTTCATACCAGCTAGTAATAGTGGAACACTTTCAGTTATATTATTAGGATTAAACTTCCATAAACCTATTGCTATCCCTATAAATGTTCCAAGTACTCCTATTGTAGATGCTATATTCCCTAATGCAGATTCATTGGAATATTTCTTTTCTTTTAAAAATTTATATACTATAGCTCCTACAAGTAGGACAAACAGTAATGTTACTATCATTTCCAAGCTAATCCCCCCTTTTTTTAACTCTATTATTTAGTAGATATTTATATTCCTTCTCATGATTAAATTCATAATTTCTTCATAAATATGTTACTATTACATACACTAACGAATCATTCTTTTATCTATAGCAATCAATTAAGTAATTGTTATATTTTGTCTTTTTATGTAGTTTTCCCTTGACACAGTAAAGTATCCTATTGTATATTAAATGCCATAGGATACTTTAAGATAGTCCCGTGAGACTAATAAGGAAATATACATAGTGTAGTATTTTGCCTTAATATCTTTTTGTATTAAGGCTTTTTTGGTGTCCTAAATCAAATATCTACGGAGGATACTATGAAAACTCAAACTTCAAAAAACAATGCCAACAGCCTGGCTATAAAAATGGCTATTGCTCTAATATTAGGATTAATTGCTGGTACATCATTTATTTTCTTAAGAGAAAATTTAATTTCAAATGGAAATTCAGATACTTGGACTTTAATTAATAATTTATTATTCCAAGATATAAGTAAGCCAGAAGCTAACAAAGCAATAGGAATCTTTTACATAGTTGGTCAACTATTTATAAACTCTCTACAATTAGTAATAGTACCTATGGTATTTACATCTATAACACTTGCTATGTGTAATATAAGTGATACTAAAAAATTAGGTCGTATATCTTATAAAACAATACTTGGATTTTTAGCAGCATCTATATTTGCACTAATTTTAGCTGGAATATTTGGAATTACTGCTCATAAAATGGGATTATTCAATGTAAGCATAAATAATATAACTTCAAGCGAAGGAACTGCTGGTAGCAACCCACTTCTTGTATTTGTTCAAGCTATCCCTAATAATATAGGTTCTGTATTTAGTGAGAATGGTCGTGTTTTATCTATAGTTTTCTTAGCTAGTGTTACTGGAATTTGCATAAATACACTAGGGGAACAAATATTAGTACTTAAAAACATATTACAAGATATAAATAAGATAATAACAATATTCTTAACTTTTGTAATAACTAAATTTGGACCAATAGCAATCTTCGTTTTAATAACAAGAACTTTTGCAATATACGGGGTTGATCATTTAAAACCAGCGCTAGCATATGTATTTACAGCTACAATTGCTTTATTTATATTCTTAGTTTTTGGATATGCTTTATTTATATATGTTACTACAGGATTAAATCCAGTGAAGTTTATAAAGAAAATTACTAAAGTTGCTTTATTCGGATTCTCTACATCTTCATCTGCTGCAACATTGCCTTTAAATACTAAAACAATAGTTGAAGAATTAGGAGTAAATGAAGAAATAGCTTCTTTCACATTACCACTTGGAATGACTATAAATATGAATGGAACTGCAATAATGCAAGTTATAGCAGCAATATTTATAGCATCTAGTGCAGGATATGAAGTAACAGTTGGAAACACATTAATAATCGCTTTACTTGCACTTATAGCTTCAATCGGAACACCCGCTGCACCAGGTGCTGGAGCAATTATATTATTCACTGTTTTAACTGGTATGGGGTACAATAATGATGCTGCCGTACTTGCCTATTCATTAATACTTGCAATAAACAGACCAATAGAAATGTTAGTTACATCTCTTAATGTTGTTGGGGATGCTGCAACAGCTGTATATGTTTCTAAATCAGAAAATAACTTAAATGAAGAAATATATAATTCTTAATAAAATTAATATATAAAATAAAAAAGAGCAATAATTTTTAGTTTTTTAATACATCTAAAATTATTGCTCTTTTTATAAAAGATAAAATTTACTATATATATTAGCATTTTTTAATTTTGCTGGTTTTTGTGATTAGTGTATATGCCAAATTGATGTAGATTCTGATGATAAAAATACTACTGATAAAACTAATGGTCCACAAACTTTCATTAATTTAACTGTTATCTTTTTCATATTCCTTCTCCTAATTGTATTTAAAACTTTTAAAATTATCATTAATAGATTTACCCATGTTATGACTAAACAACTATATATGATATATTTATCTAAGTTTAATTGCATCACTATAATAATAACTACGCAAATAAACATTGATATTAATCTTGATTTAAATTTGTTTGTTTTATATTCCTCATAACTTAGAGGATTATTTATATGACAAACTGGTGCTAGTACATATATAGTAAATATATTGTTTTTAATAAATGAGATAAACTTACTTCTCTCAAAATAAGTATGCCATTTTTTAACTTGGTTAAAATATACATATATAATACTATAGGAGAGTTTAATGAAATGGATAAACTTATTGCAATTATATTTATAATTCTTATTATTTTAATATTGGCTAAAACATTTAAAAAGATTTTTATATGTGCATTATTTGCAATTCTTACATTTGCTATATATACCATTACTCAACTTCCACTTTTAACAAGTTCCATCTTATCTATTGTTATATTTAAAGGATTTAAAGATACTTTATTTAATTTAAGTGTAACTTTTAAAGCATTATTTAGATCGAAATATAAATTCAAGCAAAAATTTCTTGGCAAATTAGTTAATATTTTATTTGAATTAAACTTTACTGTTTTTATTTTCTTGTGTTATATACTTTTAATATCATATGTAGCTTATTGGTTAGATATCGATTTTGAATTTATTACTATAACTTTTATAGCCCTATCTTTGGTTCAAATGTTAAAACAATTAGCTTTTAGAAAAACTTATTATAATCCCCATAGATTTTTAAGATAATTGTTCAATAATATAAATATAAATATATATCTATATTATTTGCATATCCTACTATCATACAGAAGGTATTATCCTACTAATATAGAAAGTATACTAAAAAAGGAGGTTTTCATTATGAACAACAATCACCCATATCAACTTAACTGTCCACACTGTGGTAGTTATATAACTTTTAATATTCCTGAAAATAAATCTATCACAAATGATACTTCAATGGTATTCTCAGATGAAAATATAGGAAATATAAGTATATCAAACGCTTATAAAAATTCAGGTTCATTTGGAACCTATGAGGCTATGGATGTAGAAATGATTTGTCCTCATTGCTCTTACTCATTTAAATCCACCGTACATTCTAACTCTACACTTGAATAACAATATAACATTCATAATAAAAAGCTGAAACTATTTCTGTGTATAACTCATAAATGGTTTTAGCTTTTTTATTTTTCGCTACCTATTAAAATCATTATTGAATTATTTTCTATATTAAGGTAAAAATATCTACAAGATGATAAGAAAGGAGATTCATACTATTATGATTATAAATATTTCAGAGCCTGCTAAAACCAATCTTAATCTTATGTTCGATAATTATAATCTAAAAGAAAAAAACTTTAGAGTTTATATCCAAAGAATTAGCTCATGATATGGACCTATATTTTATGTGGCTCTGGATGAGCCTACTGAAAATGATGAGGTTTTCACCTCAGATGATTATAATGTAATTTTAAACAAAGACTTATGTGACAAAATAGAAGTCATAAATATCTTCTTCTCTAGAGGAGAATTTAGAGTAAGCACAGACCTCTCTTGGAGAGATGAATACTATGGAACTCCTTGGGCTAGACCATGGTAATTAAAATGGAGTGATACTATGAGTAAATCAATAAAAAGAAATAATACTACATTAGCTATGGCAGTATTTTTATTAGGCATATTTATGGGTGCTTTAGATTCTGGAATAATCTCTCCTGCAAGAGGTGTTATTGCAGGTAGCTTAAATATTTCAGAATCTGCAAGTATTTGGATGGTTACTATTTATACTCTTACTTATGCTGTATCAATGCCTATTACTGGTAAGTTAGCTGATAGTCTTGGAAGAAAGAAAATTTATATTGCCTGTATAATAATATTTACTATAGGTTCCTTGTTATGTTGGTTATCCGATGTATTTAATAATTATAATTTTTTATTAATATCTAGAGTTATACAAGCTTTAGGTGGTGGTGGAATTATGCCAATTGCAACGGCATATATAGGTGCATCTTTCCCTCCAGAAAAAAGAGGATCCGCCCTTGGCTTTGTAGGTTCTATATACGGAATAGCAACTGTTATTGGCCCTACTTTAGGTACTGCTATTCTTTCACTAGCTGGAAGTAATAACTGGGGATATTTATTCTTAATAAACGTTCCTATAAGTTTAATTATACTTTTTCTTGCATTTAGACTTGAAGAAAATAGAAATGAGTCTAAATCTAAAAAAATGGATATCTTAGGTGCAGGAGTTTTAAGTGTGTTAATTGCATCATTAATGTATGCTCTTACTAACTTACAATTCCATGACTTCTTAACCTCAATTAAGTCAGAACATGTATGGCCTTTTTTAGCTATTGCTTTAGTATCCTTACCTTTATTTATAGCTATTGAAAAAAATGCAAAAGATCCTATTTTAAATTTAAAGTTCTTCACTAATCCACAAATAGTAATTACATTAGCTTTAAGCTTCTTAGCTGGTTGTGGTCTTATGGGAACAGTATTTTTACCTCAGTTCGGAGAAAATGTTCTTAGATTAAAAAGTGGTACTGGAGGATATATAGTTACCTTATTTGCTTTATTTACTGGGATAGGCGCACCTATTGGTGGGAAAATAATTGACAGATATGGAGTTAAAATACTCCTTTTATTTGGATTCTCTTTTACAATATCAGGTAGTTTATATCAATCATTTGTTACTGCCATTTATCCTAGCTTATCTAATTTAGCTATAGGTATTGGACTTATGGGAGTTGGAATGGGATTCACTATGGGTACTCCTATAAATTATCTTATGATGAGTTTAGTTAAACCAAGTGAAATATCTATAGGTCAATCTACAGCCTCATTATTTAGATCTATTGGTGTAGCAGTTTCTTCCAATTTACTTGTTAACTTTATATCTCAGGCTGGTGAAAAACTACCTAAAGCTATCAATGATATTTTACCTAAAATCACTGATATAGGTAATCCTATGACATTTGGAGAAACTCTTCCTCCCGAAATTATAAGTAAATTTCAAGCAGCAGATGTAACAACTATTTATTCCACTATAAAGGATTTATCAAATTCTATATTGAGTAAATTACAAAGTGTCTATGTCAATGACCCAAATGTTAATTTTAGTGAAATAAAAACTCAATATATGATGTCTTTAGAACAGTCAAAATCAGTTATTGAAAATACTTACCAACTTACACTAAATAAAGGCTATGCTAATTTATTTATCGCTACTGCAATAATAGCTTTAATAGGATTCATTTTATCTTTATTTATTAAAGACAGAATAAAAATAACTAAGTAAATATAAATAAGAATGAGTATAGTTAGTAGTTTTATCATTCTATACTCATTTTTATTTTATTATTTTCCCATATCTCTTCTATACTGAGTTGGAGACTTACCTAATTGTTTTTTAAATAATTTACTAAAATAGCTTAAATCATTTATTCCTACTTTTTCTGCAATCATCTGAATTTGCATATCTGTCTTTTTCATTAACTGTATTGCTTCTTTAATTCTTTTTTGATTGATGTATTCTATAACAGAAATTCCATTTTCCTTTCTAAATAATCGTGAAAGATAATTGGGAGTTATACAAAGATTATATGCTATATCTGAAACCGTTAAATCAGAATTTAAATTTAAATTTATATAACTTATTGCTCTTTTAATTAAAGGGCTAACGCCTTCTAAAGCATAATCTTTAACTAAAGAGCAATAATCTTTAATCATTTTCACAGATATATTATCTACACTTTTAGATAAACTAAAAATTGAATATTTTGTGGATAAGTCATTTAAATACAAAGGATGTACCCCACCAGCTTCTGCAGCTTTTCGAAGTATAACATTTAGTATAGTAATTCCTTTAGTACTGCTATTAACACTATCATTAATACTATAATAAGAATTTAAGTTGGACTTCATCTTCTCGTAAGCCATAAACGCAGAAGGAAAGTCCCCTCTTGATACTGCATTCATAAGTTCATTTTCCATTTGATATCTTTCTTCTAGCATTTTTATAGATAGATTTTTATCTAAGCTTTCATCTAACTTATATTTTTTAGACGTTATATGCTCTTCTTTAATGCCTACAACTGAAAATGGACCTTTAGTCTCAAAATATTTTTCTAAAAATATATTACACAGAGCCCATAATCTATCCAATCTAACAATAGGTATAGCTGAATAATACTTTTTTAATTCTATCAATAGGGTTTCATCTATGTCTAAATTAGATTGTAATTCCCTTATTTGATTTTCGTTTACAGGTTCATTTAAATAAGGTCCTATCACTAAATATTCTTCAGACTCTTTATTTAAACAAATATTTAGATAACAAGTCTTGATAGGAGTATTTGCATAGTATATTATTTTTTCTTGTAGTAAATTTAAATATTTACCTAAAATATTTTCATTATCTTTTGAAAAAAAGATACTATAAAAAGGATTTTCGCTATATACTTTTAAAAACTGACTCTTTTCTGAAATATACGAGACAGAAACATCCAATGACATTGATACAGTTTGAATCCAAAACAATACTTCATTTTTTGTCATAAATTCCTCCCCTTATTAATAAAAATGCAATATTTGTACAAATTATAGCAATATTTATTATAACTGTAAAGGTTATCCCTTTGTTATAATAAATTCAAAGCAAGGTTGTTAAATATTTATTTAAATATAATTATATATATATTGGGGAGGAAATAAAATGTCAGAATTAAAGCAAAAAATAGATTTAAAAGCTAAACCATTTAACTTATCCGATGAAGATATAAAATGGGTAGAAGAAACTTTAGCTAACTTAACTTTAGATGAAAAAATAGGTCAAGTTTTCGTAGATATGTTATGGAATAATACTGAAGACGAAGTAAAAGAGAGAATAGCAAAATACGGTATGGGTGGATTCAGATACAACAACATGCCTGCAACTGACCTTTACAAGCAAAATAAGTTAATACAAGAAACTAGTAAAATACCTGCTCTAATAGCTGCTAATATAGAAGCTGGTGGAGATGGTGGTGTTGGTGGTGGTACTCACTTAGGATATCACGTAACTATAGGTGCTACTCAAGATAAAGAAAATGCTTATAAATTAGGTTACTATGGATGTAAGGAAGCTGCTGCAATCGGATGTAACTGGACTTTCGCTCCAATAGTTGATATAAATAAAAACTGGAGAAGTTCAGTTGTTTCTAGTAGATGTTTCTCAAGTGAAGCACAGCAAGTTCTTGAAATGTCTAAAGAATACTTAAGAGGTGCAAAAGATGCTGGTCTTGCAAGCTGTATGAAACACTTCCCAGGAGATGGACTTGATGAAAGAGATCAACATATAGTAACTGCAAACAATGATATGAGCGTAGAAGAATGGGAAGAAAACTTCGGTAAAGTTTACAGAGGTATGATAGATGCTGGTGTTGAATCAGTAATGATAGGACATATAAGACTTCCTGAAATGTCTAGAAAATTAAGACCAGGAATAAAAGATAATGAAATAATGCCTGCTACAATAGCACCAGAATTATTACAAGACTTATTAAGAGATAAATTAGGATTTAACGGATTAGTTATAACTGATGCTACTCACATGGTTGGTTTAACTTCTGCTATGAGAAGATCTGAAATAATGCCTTATACTATAGCAGCTGGTTGTGATATGATACTTTACTACAGAGATAAAGATGAAGATGTTGAATCTATAAAGGAAGGTCTTGCTAACGGTGTATTAACTGAAGAAAGATTAAATGAGGCAGTTACTCGTGTACTAGCATTCAAGGCAATGTTAAAGTTACACACTAAAAAAGCTAATGGTACTTTAGTTCCTAAGGAAGAAGGACTTTCAGTTATAGGATGTGACGAACATAAAGAAGTTGCTAAAGACATAGCTGATAAAGCTATAACATTAGTTAAAAATACTAAGAACCAATTACCAATAACTCCAGAAACTCATAAGAGAATAATGCTTTACACAGTGGAAAATTCAGGATTTGCTCCTAATAAAGTAGAGACTGATTCTTTAAAATCAAGAGTAAAAACTAAGTTAGAAGCTCAAGGATTTGAAGTTACTTTATTCGATCCAGCTGCTGGGCTTAATGGTAAGCAGTTATTAGCTGCGACTCCTATAAAAGAATTCGTTGATAGTTTTGATGCAGTTATGTTATTCGTTAACGTTAGTGGATTCTCTCAAAGCAATGTAAGACGTATAACTTGGTCTATGCCAATGGGTCCAGATATTCCATGGTATGTAACAGAATTACCAACAGTTTGTGTATCTGTATTCAATCCATTCCACTTAATAGATGTACCAATGGTTCCAACTTATATAAATGCATACACAGATAATGATGCAACTTTAGATTTAGTTATAGAAAAAATAATGGGTAAATCTGAATTCAAAGGAGTAAGCTCAGTAGACGCATTCTGCTCTTCTTGGGATACTAGATTATAAGATAAAGAGCTTCGCTTAAAAGCTACTTAATATATACCTATGTGCTTGGGTATGAAAATAAAAAACTCCAGTCCATGCAGCAAAGTAACGCTACAAATGGACTGGAGTTTTTATTTTATCCCCTTGCACTGGGATTATTTAACTTTGCTTTATGAAATACTTCTCTATCTTATTAATCTGTGTTAGGTATTATTTCATTTAGTTCATTTTGATTAATTTCTAACCATTCTGATTTTAACATTGCGTAGTGATCTACATCGTAATATTTTCCTTTTACTTTTACTTCTTGGATGCCTCGTCCTTCATGTTTCATTTTACACTTTTGCATTACTTTGCCAGAAGCTCCGTTTACTACATAGTGCTCAGCTTCAACTCTATTTATTTTTAATACTTCAAAGGAGAATCTTAAAATTTCATTTAAAACTTCAGTCATATAACCTTTATTCCAATAATTTCTATTTAATATGTATCCAAAAGTTAGTTTGTCGTTTTCTTCATCTATTCTTATATCTACGCATCCTATACACTTTTTATTTTCTCTTAATTCTATTGCATATATTCCGCCTCTACTGTAGTAGTTTAAAATTAGGTTTGCTGATTGGTCTATCGTTTTGTGAGTTTCCCAAGTTACATATTTAGTAGTTTCTTCATCACTTGCAAATTCAAAAACATCTTTTCTATCTTCCATATTAAATGGTCTAAGCTTAAATCTAATTGTATATAAAGTTTTATTTTGAGATAATATCAAATTATATTTTCTTCCCATCTACTATCCTCCTTTGTATATTTTTACTAACTTTCAACTATAGTTCTTGCTTTGTTTTTCCTTCTCCTAAAAATGCTGATATTAATATTATACTGCCTACTATAACTTGATCTATAGAAAGAGGGTCACTTAAAAATATCATGCTAAAAACTATAGAAGATATGGTATCTATATAGCTAAGTAGTGATGTGATTTTAACATTTAAATTTTTAATGTTAATTTTTCTTTCAATATTACAAGTAATAAAAAACAATAATTACTAGAGAATAATAATAAATTAAAATGTCCTTTGATACTATAGTATATTTATATGATTTAAATAAAAATGCCTAGTTAAAACTTATACATATTCCTGATATTATCAAAAATAGTAAGTTTTTATAACTTTTTTATTATTTTTTCATATTTATTTTCTTTATGATAATTAAATACAAATATTGTTCCTAGAAACATATTTATCCTATCTACCTTTATTAAAGATATAATATATGTACTGCTTATTTATAGATTATCCTCTATATAAATATATTTTCTGAAGTACAACATTATTATATACATTTGATAATGATCAGCTTAAAGTTTAGAATGATATTAAATTTATAATACTTAATATTTAAAAGAGGTGAACTCTATATAAGTTCACCCCTTAATATGTATTATACTATATTTTTTATTTTATATAGTCTATTATTTTTGATAATTCAACTCTAATTTATAGATATTTATCTTCTAATTCTTTTACTGATAACGGTTTACTATATAAATATCCTTGTATCACACATTCACCCATTTGTTGAATTATTTCTTTTTGCTCTCCATTCTCTACACCCTCTGCAACTACTTTTAAGTTTAAAGATTGAGCTAAAGTAAATATCATTTTTATTATCTTATCATTTTGGCAAATGTAATCTACAAATTTCTTATCTATTTTTACCCCTCTTATCGGTAATTTTTCTAAATAGCTTAATGCACTATACCCTCTTCCAAAATCATCTAAGTATATATCCATTCCAGCTTTGTTTATAATATTTAAGTTATCACTTATTTGTTTTTGATTTTCTATTGCAAAGTTTTCTGTTATTTCAAAACTATTTTATTAGTAGATATATTGTACTTATTAAGCATTTCTTTAACATAGTTACAGAAGTTCTTATTCATTAACTGTATAGGTGAAATATTTATACTTACCTTAGGAATATTAAATTGTTTTTCTCCCAAATTTCTATTTGCTTAAACACTTCTTCTATTATAAATTCGCCTAATTCATGAATAGTTCCAGTTTCTTCAGCAATATTTATAAATTCATTCGGTGGCACAAATCCTAATAATTGACTTTGCCATCTTACTAAAGATTCCATACATTCTATAATTCCAGTTCGAGGATTTATTTGTGTCTGATATACCATATATAATTCTTTATATTTTATTCCTTCTGTTATAGATATTCCTGTTATTAACTTCTTCATATCTGAAGTATATTCTACAAAGTTATTTCTTCCATTTTTCTTTATGTTATACATGGCTAAATCACCTTGTATCATAATATCATTTATACTATTATTTCCTTCTAGATAAAAGGCCAAACCTATAGAAACAGTCGCCTTAATACTATATACACCTAACTTGAATGGCTGCCCCATTGATTTAACTAGTTTTGATGTGAAATTTCTTATTTCATCTTTATCCTTGTAATTCTTTACAAGAATGACAAACTCGTCTCCTGAAATTCTTGCTATTACACTATTTGGAATTGAATTCTTAAAAACTCTATGTGCAAATTCAATTAATATTAGATCTCCTACCTTATGCCCATATATGTCATTAATATTTTTAAATTTATCAATATCTAAAAATAACAATGCTGCCTTAGAATACTTTTCGCCAAATTCGCTTTTGAATTTTTCTAATTCTTTATACTTTTCATTGAAATGACCTTTTTTAATTTTGAAATAGATTTATGTATTGCTTCTATTTTTGACATAAATCTATTGTTTAAAAACTTCCATGTAGACATTATTATAGTAGTGTATAAGGCCAGTATTCCCAAAAATAAATTCCTTGTCATTTTTATATTTTCTATTAATACTTCATCTGAATTTAATTTCGCAATTATTAATTTAATCTATTGTGCTAGTTAAATTTAATTTCCAAATAAAGTAAAATGTTTTTTGCAAAAAAATAGACCCATAGTGACTAGTATTTGTAAATTTTATCCAAATACTAGTTCTTTTATTTTAGCTAAAGA
>CABIVQ010000064.1 GCA_902362365.1 Clostridiaceae bacterium
GTTAGGCACGCCGCCAGCGTTCATCCTGAGCCAGGATCAAACTCTCAAATAAAAGTTGATGGGCTCAGATACTGTTATATATCTGGCTTTGTTTGGTTGTTTCGAATAATTCTTAATAAGAATTAGTTATATAAATTAACCTACTGTTTAATTTTCAAAGTTCATTTTTGTCCTTTCTCTTTCGGACAAGTATTACTATATCATCGATTTTAAATAATAGCAATACTTTTTTTATATTTTTTATTTATTTTTTAATATTTTTATGATTATGAGCATCATTCAGTAACACTCTAATTAAAACTTCTATGATATTAGGTTTAAATTTTATTCTTTTTGTTAATAAAATTAGTAACACAAGTATTATGTGTAAGGAGGTATAAAATTATGCGTAAAATAATTATTTATTTTTCACTATGCCTGACAATATCACTTTGTCTTACGGGTTGTACCTTATTTGATAAAGTAAAAGAAACCTCTTTTTTTAATAGTGAACAATCAAATTCTAATAACAACGATACTAATAATAATTCAAATAAGAATTCAACAAATAAAAAAACTGTAACTGACTACAGCGACAAAGATAATGAGATTACTAGTTGGTTCTATATGCCAAACGACACTCATACTACTCCTGATATAAACCCTAAGCTAACTTATGATTTATCTAATTACAATGCGATTTATAATGGACCTATTAACAAATCTACTAAAACACTATATCTAACTTTTGATGAAGGCTATGAAAATGGCTATACTTCAAAAATATTGGATGTTCTTAAAGAAAAGAATGTAAAAGCAGTGTTCTTTGTTACTTCTTATTATTTAGAAAAAAATCCTGATCTTGTTAAGAGAATGGTTGATGAAGGTCATATAGTAGGAAATCATAGTAAAACTCATTCTTCTATGCCGACATTGACATCTGATATGACTAAATTCAAAGAGGAATTTTCTGATGTAGAATCTAAATACAAAGAAATCACTGGTTTAGATATGAAGAAGTTTTTCCGACCTCCTATGGGATATTATTCTGAAAAAAGTTTAGCCATAACTAATGATTTAGGCTATAAGACAATGTTTTGGAGTTTTGCATATGATGATTGGAACCCAGAAAAACAACCTGAGGTAAACTATGCAAAAAATAAAATTCTAGACAATCTACATAATGGTTCTATTTTACTTTTACATGCAGTTTCAAAAACTAATACTGAAATTTTAGGCGATGTTATAGACTCTGCTAGAAATGCTGGCTATGAGTTTAAATTACTTAATTAAAAATTATTTTCACATAAAAAGTAATTATCCTACTTACATATTCCTTTTTTTAGTATAAGATTAACATGAGACAATAATAATTATAATCACCTGAGGTAATTTAATCTTGGAGGGATATTATGGAACTAAAAGGAAGTAAAACTGAAAAGAATTTATTAGCTTCATTCGCAGGAGAGTCTCAAGCAAGAACTAAATATACTTATTATGCTTCAAAAGCAAAAAAGAAGGATGCAATCAAATAGCTTACTTATTTAAAGCTGTTGGGGAAATAGAGAAAGAATACGAAGAAAGATATCTTAAGCTTCTTGAAAACTTAGAAAATAACGTTATATTTGAAAAATCAGAGGAAGTTGCTTGGCATTGTCAAAACTGTGGCCATATACATTATGGTAAAAAAGCTCCAAAAGTATGTCCAGTATGCGATCACCCTCAATCATATTTCCAAGTAAGAGCCGAAAACTATAAATAAAAAATATGGCTATCTTTAATTCAGATAAAATAATACTGAATATAGATAGCCCCATTTTACTTATGTTCTATATCGATTTAAATAATAAATACAGCAACTATTGTCGTTACGACAAATCCAATCATTATCGGCTTAAAGTTTCTCTTAGCTAAATCTACTGGGTTAACTCCACATATTGCTGCAGCTGATATTAATCCCCAAGGAACTAAACATCCTCCACCAACCCAGATACCAGCAATTTGACCTAAAGCACAAAGTGCTCCAACACTGGCATTTACAGCAGTTCCAAATACAGATGCCAAAGAACCTGCTAATGATATTCCTGAAAATCCAGAACCATCAAGCCCTGTGATTGCACCTACTACAGTTTGTATACTTGCTACTGCCAGTTTATTTAATGGTACTGCTTGAGATAAGGCTATACCCATATCAGATAATAATCCTTGAGAGCCTGCTGGTAATACGTCTCCTAGTACAGAAGTTATTGGTGCCACTTCACCCATATAGAAGAAAGCTGCTATTGGGATTATTGCTCCAAATATTTTTATCCCAAATACAAATCCATCTATAACGTTCTTACAAACTGAGTCTAAACAATCTTTTTTATGATTCATAGCATTAATAATTACAATTAAAAGAAGTGCTGTTCCACCTAATAATGCTGTTGCATCTCCACCTTTTAAATTTAAAGCGTACATAGATACTATATCTAATAAAAAACCTATTAACACTAATAAAGTAGCTATTTTAGCTTTTTTGTTAAAAGATTTTATTTCTACATGTTCAACTTGCTTTAACTCTTCTTTAAACATACCTTTTTTCAGATCTCTTCTTAGATAATAAAAGGCTGTTGATATAGTAACTATGCCCATTACTAAAAATAATGGCATACCTTCACTTATAACTTGAGCAGCTTCTATCCCTGCTGCTCCACCGGTTATTGCTGGTGCACCTTGAATAACAAAGTCCGTTGACAATGCTAAACCATGACCAAATAAATTAAGAGCCATAGCAACACCTATTGCAGGTAGTCCTACATCCATAGCTACTGGTAAGAATATCGCTCCTACCAATGCAACTGCTGGTGTTGGCCAGAAGAACCATGATAATAAACACATTACTATCCCTACTACAAAGAATGCTGTTGTAGGAGTTTTTATAACCTTAGAGAAAGGTTTTATCATGTAGTTAATAGCATTATTGTCTTCTAGGGCTTTAGATAATGCAACCATTACGGATATAATAAGAATTACTGGTCCAAGTTCATTTAGAGAAACTATAAGAGCGTTAAATACTGCATTTATTGCTTGTGGAATACTCTGAGTGTAAAATAATCCTAGACAAAATATACCTAATATACATGGTACTATTACATCCTTTTTCATGATCATTATAATCAGGATGGCTAGCATAAATAAGATGTAAATATAATGAGCTCCTGTTAAAACCATATACTAAAATCCCCTTTACATTTAAGATATTAGTATTATATGGTTTTATACTGCCTCGTGTTACTTCTAGAAATATATAAGTAAAATATTTTTTATATATTTTTTATATATTTTATTATGAAAATAATATAAAAGCTAAAACTATAAAAAAACTATGCTTATTATTAAATTTATTTATCGTTAAATTTTTGTAAATATATATATTTATCATAAATATTTGGTATAATCTTCTTTATCATAAAAGAAGTACTGGAGGTGCACAATGTTTCAAGTAGAAGAACCTGAATATAAAAAAAATATTCTAAGGCTTGCTTTATTCATAGGAGAGCTTATGTTATCTAATGGAGCAGAGACTTATAGAGTGGAAGATACAATAAAAAGAATTTGTAAATCTAGAGGTTTTAATCATGTAAATGTCTTTACTACTCCTACAGTAGTAATTATTTCAGATGATAGATTTGATGGATATAGTTTTATGAAAACTATCAACCGTAGAGCAATCAATTTAGGTAGAATTGCATTGCTAAATGATTTTTCTAGAGATTTTGTAAAAAATCCAGAAATGACTGTTAAAGAATCTATGGTTAGATTAAAGCAAATTGCATCATTCAAAGCTTATCCTACTTGGATTAATTATATGTTTACAGGAATAGGGTCTGCATCATTCGCGTACTTGGTCGGTGGGAACTCACCGTTTGACTTTTTATTAACCTTCTTGGTTTCTATAATTGCTCAAATGGTTTATGACCAGTTAATCAAGATTAGTTATATTCCAAGCTTCTGCTGTTTAGTTTCATCACTCTTAATGGCTGCTTCTGGAGTTGTACTTACTGAATTAGGATTTTTAACAACTCCTAAAATGCTTATAGTCGGTTCTATAATGCCTTTACTTCCTGGGGTTCCTTTTATTAAAGGTGTTCGTGATTTAATCGCAGGAGATTTAATGTCTGGTGTTGTACGATTCTTTGATGCAACTATTATATTTATATCAATTGCAGCTGGTGTTGGGTTTGTCCTTGAATTTTGGTTTAGAATAGGAGGGGCATTATAATGATAGATTTACCAATTTATTTAAATTTTACTTTTGCTTTTTTAGCAACGATAGGATTTGCAGTATATTTTAGTGCACCTAGAGTTTCTTTAATTCCATCTGGTATAATCGGAGGCTTAGGCTGGTTATTATACATATTTTTATTTAAATGGAATGACAATGCAGTTGTTTCAACCTTCTTTGCTGCAGGGTTCGTTGCCTTTTTAGGTGAGATTCTTGCTAGAAGGTTAAAAAATCCAGCTACAGTATTTACTATACCAGGAATACTTCCTCTAGCTCCTGGGGTCGGTATTTATAATACTATGCTTTATATGGTTCAAAAGGAATTTGAGCTAGGATTTTCTAAAGGTATAGATACATTCTCTATAGCTGCAGCGATTGCCCTTGGTATTCTTGTTGTAACATCTATTGTTAATACCTATAATATTTTAAGTAAAAGAAGACTTTACAAAAAACTCGAAGCTTTACATGGCCCTTTTCATATGAATTTAAATAATCGTAAAGATAGTTAAAATAAAAATAGAGTATCTAAAAATGATTTTTGAATCATAAAAGGATACTCTATTTTTATTTACATAAATACTTTTATTATTTATTTTCCATGCTTTCCATTTTTTTTATCTAATGCTTCTATTAGTTTTTGAGCTTTTTCTTTAGTTATTACATTTTCTTTAACCATATTATTTATTTCTTCATTTCTTTTTTCTTTCATCTCTGCTTTTCTAGCTTCCATTTGAGCTTTTTGATATTCATCTATTTTCTTTACATCACTTTCTGTTAATACACCTGATTCTTGAAGTTCTTTTAAAGTTGATTCAAATTTTTCTTTTCCTCTATGCTTGTGCTCTGGATGAGTGATATTGCTCGTCTCAATAGTTGTACTAGTTTTTTCTTCTGATCTATATGTAGCAGTTGTATCAGTATTATTAGCTTCATTTAGACTATTCTTACCATAAACCCCTTCTTTAAAGATACCAATTGTAAGAACTACAAGAGCAACTACTGACATAAAAACTATTTTTCTTTTACTATACATATAAAGTACCTCCTTATGATTTGTAAATACTATTTACATTTAATAGTTACTCTTAGATTTCCCGTTAATCTTAATTTAAACTTAATTATTTCTAATTTTATAAAAAATTCATAAAAAAAATATCTACTATTCAGCTAAAAATACTGAAGATAGTAGATATTTTCATTTGCACTATTATATATATCTAGTTGTTTTAATCCTACAATAGGTATTTGTATTTAGTTTATCTATCTAAGATGTTTGTGATTACAGGTATAAACTTTCTACTTTCACGGAATTTATTATCATTTCTTTTTAATATTACATATGAAGTTGACATCATTACAATTCCAACTAATCCACTTATTATTTCCACACTTATACCTTGTGCTTCTATTACCTTATCCAATACAAAGTAACTTCCTATAGTTCCTAACATTAAAAAAATTAATGGTACTATATATGCAAGTGCTGTTGCTTTTAATACATTCATATTATCCATATTCACTTCTACATGGTCCCCTATTTTTGCACCAATTGTATTATCAACTTCTACTAATATATCTTTAGTTTCTGATGATAATGTTTGGCATTTTCCACAAGATGCACACGCTGAATGTCTTTGCATTTTTAGCCTGGCTGTTTTTTCATCAACAATCTCTATTATATACCCCTGTTGATTCATTTTTCTTCCCCCTATTTTGTAAACTTACTTATTGTATCCATAAGTTCTTGTATTGTTTGTTCTGTTATTTCCATGTCATCATGTTTTATACTTTCTGTAACACATCCCTTTATGTGATTTTCAAGTATAATTGATCCTACTTTGTTTATAGCAGATCTTATTGCTGATATTTGTACTAGTATATCTACACAGTACCTTTCTTCTTCTACCATTTTTTGTATACCTTTTACTTGTCCTTCTATTCTTTTAAGTCTTTTTATAAGAGCATCTTTATCATTAGACGGTTGTAGTTTTTTTTCCATACTGTCCACTCCTTATTAAGTGATTATATTTTATTATATCATATTTTTGTAAATCTATTTTACTCAAAGTAAAAAGCACTAAATCATTTTTCGATTAGTGCTTTTATTTTTATTATATTAACTTTATTTGCTCTATAGGCATTGGCTTGTTATATAAATATCCTTGTACATATAATCTTTCATTATATATACTTTTAATCAATTCATTTTGAGATTTATCTTCTACACCTTCTATAATTAATGCTTTACCATTTCTCTTAGCTATTTTAGACATAAACATTATAATCTCTTCTTTTATATTACAATCACATACATCATCTATGAAATACTTATCCAACTTTATAACATCAAAATCTAGCTTTTTTAATACATCTAAATTAGAATATTCTACACCAAAATCATCAATTGCTATCTTAAATCCTGCATCTTTTAATCTTTTTATAGATTTCTTTAGATTATCTAAATTTTCCATCTTGACTCTTTCAGTTATTTCAAGGCATATTCTCTTACTTTCTATGTTTGACTTTAATAATATCTCTATAGCGTTATCAACAAATTCTTCATTTTCAATTTCATTTAATGATACATTCATAGATATATATATATTATTTATATTTTCATAACTACTAATCATATAATAGTCACTAGTTATTTTATTCAATATCCATATAGATAACTCAGCTAACATGTTATTATCTTCTATTTCAGAAATAAATCTATATGGTTGTATAATATTTTCATTTTTATCCTTAAGTCTTATTAAAGCTTCAAATGCTACAACTTCATTAGTTTTTGGATTATATATAGGTTGGTAATGTAAAAAATAACTATTATTATTCATTCTTCTTCTTATTTTGCTTTTAATACTTCTTAATCTCATTTTCGGTATTATTATAAATATAAATGCCATTCCCAATATAATAATTAACATTATAGCCATTGACACATGTTGTATGTAGTTTAATTTATCTACCTGATTAAAATATTTGTTCCATAATTCTACTATAGCATTATCATCATCTTTTGAATTTTCTTCTATTAGTTCATCTAAATAATCGATAGTTAATCCAAACATTATATCTATATCCCCATCTTCAAGATGCTTTATTCCATCACTAAAATCACATACTACATATTCATATTTAAAGTTACCTTCTTTTTGTAACAAATTTAATAAATCCGAATAATATCCTTTTACTTCTCCATTTTTTCCAATATAGCTATACGGTTTATATTCGTATACACCTACCTTTATGATTTCGTCTTGTCCTACGCTTTCTGCATAAGTATTAACATAAAACATATTTATAATAATGATTATCAGAGCTAAATATTTAAATCTCATGTGATCCTCTTTAATAAAATACAAATTTGGGCATAACTTTAGAATTAAATTGTAAACTATATCTTATCTTTTTTCAAGAAAATTATATTTTCAGTCCTAGAAAAAGATAGACTTCATATCTATTGTGAAGATACTTAGTCTATCTCTTTATTGATATTAATTTTTTGTATTTGATTTATTCTTCTTACATTCTCTACAATTTCCAGTACATTCATCTACCATCTCTAAACACTGGCTAAATGCTGCTTTACTATTATTTTTATGCCTTATTATAGGAATATTCCTTTTTTTAGCTTGCTCTTCTACAGATATTACCATCTTATGTGATACTACTGATGTAAATATTACTATTGCGTCAGGATCTCCTACACATTTTTTAACTTTAGAAGACATATTTAAAAACACTTTAGCTTTATAACCTTTCTCTTTAGCTAGTGATATGTAATCCTTTTTCATTCTTTCATTTCCGCCTACTACTACTAAAGTCACAATATCATCCCCTTTCGCACTGTAATTAATAATAATTCTCATCATTAATTATAGTGCAAAAAAAACCTCAAAGCAATATAATACTTTAAGGTCTTATACTATTTTTTTATTTTTATTTATCATCTCTACGAATAACTCTACTAATTGAGGATCAAATGCCTTTCCTGAACCAGCTAATAAATTAGATATTGCCTCATCTATAACTTTTTCGCTTACATATGATTCAGTAGATGTCATAGAATCAAAACTATCTACTATAGCTAAAACTCTTACTAAGTATGGTATTTCCTCTTCCTTTAATCCTTCTGGATATCCCTTACCATCATATCTTTCATGATGATACTTAACCATAGGAATAAATGGTTTTAAACACTCTATATCCTTAATAATAATTTCTCCATTTATAGAATGATTTTTAAAAGCTTCAAATTCTTCAGCATTTAAATTATTCCTTTTATTTAATACTTCTTTAGGCATATCAAACTTACCAATATCATGTAAGTAAGCTCCTATTTGCAAGTCTATCCGTTCTCTTGAACTTAATTTTAAATGTCTTCCAAAATTTTTACAATACTTAACTACTCTTTCTATATGACCATAAGTATATTTATCTTTTTGATTAATCATTCTCATTAATTTTTTCAAATTATCAAGAATATCTTTATTTACTTGATTATCTTCATATAGCTCATCCAGTATACTATGATAATGCTCTACTCTATTCCTATTAAATGCTTTAGCTTTATAAAGAGCATGGTCCGCAGTATTTATAAGGTCATATTTACTGTATGCTATCGTAGGATATGTAGATACCCCAATAGACATTGTTAGTTTCTCATTTGGCTGAGCTTCTTGCCCTTTAAAATGTGTTTGCTCTATACATTGTCTAATTCTCTCTCCAACTTTAATAGCATGTTCTTGACCTGTATTTGGAAGTATTACTGCAAACTCTTCTCCTCCATACCTAGCTACTATATCTTCACTCCTAGTGCAGATTTTTAATAAATTACCGACTTCTCTTAATAGTAAATCCCCTGCTTGATGACCGTGTGTATCATTATAATGTTTAAAATAATCTATGTCCATAAACAGTAGTGATACCTCTGTATTATCATTAGATTCTTCAATTAACTTAGTTAAAGCATCTTGAAAATACCTATGATTGTGGATTCCTGTTAGTTCATCCATATTAGCAACTTTCTTTAATTCTTTAAAGTATTGCCTTTCGGTATCTACATACATACCAAGAACAATTGATATTATGAATAACACAGCAGTTAATACTATATCTTTTTCTAAATAAATAACAGATGTCTCAACCCCAGACTTGTTAAAGAAAAGGTCTATCCCTATTATTATAGTAGAATAACAAACAGACACACCTACGCTATATTTTTGTCCAAACTGTATTGCCCCTATTATTACTGCTAAGATACTAAGTATTTTATAGTCACTAGTTTGAAGCCCAGTAGCAGATATTACTAAAATAAATATAATCATTAGCACTAAGCTTTCAATATAATCCCTATACTTAGACTTCTCGTAAACCCTATCTTTGCTATAATTTGAAGACCATGATAAATAGTAATTCATCATAATCGCAATTATACACGTCGTAGCACTTATCATATATATATTATCCTTAACTTGAAATGAAATTGTTTTTATAGTACTAAATGTTGATATTAATGCTAGTACTATATACATTATCTTCAATAGGATTACTAATTTAAATACATTTTCATATCTTTCGTTATCATATTCATGTCTTTTATTTTGTTCATATACTTGATTAGAATTTTCCATGTCATATCACCTAAATATATTATAACATTCTACTCAATAAAAGCCATAAGGAAATAAACACCTTATGGCTTTTATTCATATTACTCTTCTCTTAAAGACTTTGGCATTTCTGGTTCAAAAAATATAAGTGAGCAATATGTAGATACTCCTGATGCTAAGTTTGAAATCATTTCAGCTATTGAGTCGAATAAAAAGTTCATTACTTTACCTCCATTTAAATTTATTATAAAACATTTAAAAATTTTAAATATTTTTTACTATTTTAAATTAACAATATCAAATATTTTTTCAAAAATATTAATACCTATGTCCCCTAGCTTAGATATTGAAAATGTTTGTAGTGCAACTCCTAATGTTACAGACGAAACTATTGTCTTTATTAGATAAATCTCGTTAATATTATAAATCATCAATAATATTACAATTAAAATACAATAAAAACTTAATAATTGAAACGATTTTTTTCTAAGCTTTTTTCTTGTTTTTTCATTTTTTAAAGGTTTATTTTTAGATGGTACTGGGCATTTATTATAAAAAATATATATTGATGATACTAATATAATAACTACAAAAAATAGTAGTCTATTATATTCAAAACTTGCAGATACATATTTAGTACAAAATGCCAATGATATTGATAAAATCAATCCAGATAAAGTACACCTATTTGGTGTACTAGAATGCACTCCTCCTGAATACCTTTTCAATGATGATGCTACTATAGATATTGTCATTATTTCAAGTAGTACATTAAATACTATTCCAACTAATAAAGTGGCTATCAATGCTGTTGTCGTATGTATTATAAAAAATAAACCATAGTTCAAAACAGCTATTTCTTCATCATTTTTATCAAGTCTATTCCCTAAACTTTGAGCAATATTTGAAGATAGTCTTTCTACAAAACTCATGCTAATCTCCTTTTAAAAACTTTTCATCATTCTTTTTTTCATAGATTTTATTACCATAACTATCATAACTAATATAGCTAAAGATGGTAACGTTGAAACAGCTCCACTAACAGTTTGATAATTAGTTAATATTTCAGGATCAATATATATTATTTTGCTAGCTATAAAATAATATATCCCTTCACTTAATGCTAAGGCTATCCATATATTACAAGGTGCTATTACTACTTCCATAAAGTTCTTTCCTGATAACTTAAAAAGAATTAATCCTAGAGCTATCATAGATAATAAACTATGAACACCAAAATTTATAGGTAAAGTTCTTATTAAAGTAACAATCATTCCATGAAAAACTCCATATTTTAAAACTTTAAGTTTATCTAATTTTAAATCTAGTAATATAAAACTAGATAACATTAAAACTATACTTTCTGGTATTACTCTTAGTACTACGTATGCCAAAGATGAATGCAACATTTTTCCACTTCCTTTTACTATTCTTTTATAAGTATAACACTTTTTCCCATTTATGTAATGGTTTATTATGTTTTTTGTAATATAATATTAAATTGTTTTATATTTTGTCTTATTTAAATAATATAAATTCTAGTTAGGATTTATTATAAACCTTTTTTCACATTTGATTTTAGTAAAAAAGGTGATATGAAGATTAAATTAATCTTCATATCACCTTAATAATTAATTATTCTAATTAAACTAAATACTTATTTATAATTCCATTGAAATCATCAATATGATTCACAATAAATTCATCATAAGTAATTCCTAATTCATCCACTTTCACAGCTAACTCATATAAAAACTTAGGAACATCACCTCTAGCTATATCTCCTACTGCACTACCAAGTTTAGTGTCGTCTTTACCAAGCCTTCCATTCATATGAAGCTCAAACGCCTCTGTAACTACATCATTTACTCTTTTTTTCTTTCCTGCAAACCCAAGTAAGCCTATTTGATGAGTACCGCAAGAATTATTGCATCCTGATATGCGAAGTGATGGCAATACATCTTTATTAAATCCATTTTTAGCAAAATATACTAATATCTCATCTAATAAAGATTGGCTTTCAGCAATACCTATTTGACATGTCGGAACCCCTATGCAAGCAGAACTTTGCTCTAACTTAGTTTCACCACCAAGATTTTTAGTTATTTCTAATAAATCTTTAGCTTCATTTCCATTTAAGTTTCTTATATACATACCTTCACTCATAGAAAGCCTTATTTCTACATCTTCTATATTTTCTATACTATCTAAGATAAGTTTTAGTGTATCTAGCTTTAATATTCCTCCAATTGGGTGGAAGTACACTGTATATAATCCTTCTTGCTTTTGATCTATTAATCTATTATTATTTAAATTTATCTTTACTCCAACTTTATTGTACTCTTTTGGAATAACTTCTAAATCTAAATTATTTTTCATCTTCACTTCAGCTAAGTGCTTTTTATAACATTCTAACGCTGCTTCTTCTCCCATTCTCGCAGTTATATATCTAGAACGAGCTTTATTTTTATTCGAATAATCACCTTCTGCCATAAAAAAGCTTGTTATAGCTTCAACATGATATAATACATCTTTAGTTTCTATTAACTCATCGAACGCTATAGCTTTTGCCGCATTTTTTCCAAGACCACCAGTTAAATAAACTTTAAAATAATCCTTACCATTCTTTTTAGTAGCCATGAATCCTAAATCTGCAATACCTGCATTTCCAGTATCTTTATCACTACTAGAGAAAGATACTTTTAATTTTCTAGGTAATTTATACGTAGTTATTTTATTCATAAAATAGCTATTTACAGCTTGTGCATAAGGTGTAACATCAAAAACTTCTTCTTTATCTACACCTGATAACGGCGATATTGATACGTTTCTAGGGAAGTTTCCTCCTCCACCTCTAGTATATATTCCATTATTCATAGCTTCTTTCATAACATCACAAATTTCATCTATGTTTAACCCGTGAAGTTGTATAGCTTGACGAGTTGTTGTATGAACACTATCAAGATTTTTATCTTTAGCCAAATTATAAATTACTTTTAATTCTTGTGTATTCAGTATACCTGATGGAATTCTAAGTCTTATCATAAACTCTTCTCCACCACGATGTGCATATACTCCCATTCCCCCAGAAGTGGCTTTGAAATCTGCTGATGATATCTCTTTATTTTCAAACTTGTGACCTAGCTCTCTAAAGCTATCTATTTCCTCTAATAACATACTTCTTAAATGCTCCATAATATACTCCTTTTCCTGTAGTCTTCCTTATTGTAGTTTTATAAATTATATCACATATTTTTCCATTTTAATGTTATTAGAACAATAATTATACATTGAATATTCTTATGAATACTATTAACTTTTCCTATAGTTTTGCAACTACCATAAATATAGATTTAGGTTTAAATGGAATTACCTCTTTATCATTCCATACTTTCTTATATATGTTTCTATCAATTTCTACATCTGAAAATCCGCATCTTTTTAATATTTCTCTATCTAAACTAGGTCTACCTTCACTAGATAGATCTAAATCCCGACTTGAATCAAAATATATTAAAGTTCCATCATCCTTTAAAACTCTCTTCCATTCTCTAAAAGCAGCCCCAGGACCTTGAAGTTGCCAAGTTATTTTACTAGAAATAATAAGATCAAAAGTTTTATCTTCAAAATCTAATGCATTTTTATCCATTATTCTAAAATCAACTTCCACCTTAAACTTATTCAATTTTTGTTTAGCTTCATTAATGCTCTTATAGGTCGGTCTTATAAGTGTAACTTCATGTCCTTCATCTGCCATAATCTTAGAAAAAAGAACATTTAGATTACCTATATTTAAAATTTTTAATTCATTTTTCATTGTAACATTTTTTAATATAAGATTTTTTAAAATTTCAGACTTGTATTCATCTAACTCTAAGTAACTAAAATCTAAATTTGAAGTTGATCCTTTATTCCAAAGTTTCTTTTCATTATCAAAAATACTTCCCCTATATTCTGTGTAATCTCTCATACAATCCCCCCTATTTATATGCTAAAAACCATGAAGATTTAAATGTATATACACTTAATCTTCATGGCTTTATTTAAAATCCTACTTTCAAATAAGAGGGTATCATCAGAGATAGTGTTTGTCAATTTAACCATTTCTGCTATTAAATTTATTAATATTGACCTTTACTCATATTACATTATTAATTTACAATATAATTTCTTATAATCACTTATATTTTTATATTATATGTATAAATTTATCTTAAACTTTTTATTTTATATTTCAAAAAAGCAGCTTATAGCTACATTTAATCTAATATAATATTTTCTTTTATTATCGATATAATCATTATTATATAAATACTTAATACTGGTTTACTAACATATAACATATACTCAAGTAAATTAGATTTATATAAAAGTGCAGTTATAAATAAAAATGTTATCACAGAAAATATTTTTAAAGTTAAACTACTTTTATCCTTTAAAAGACCATCGTGTATTACTTTTTTATTATAAATAGGCTCTAATATATTTATACCAATAATACTAATACTTGTATAAAATAATATAAAACTTTTATAGAACTCTACATCCATAACCTCTGATAATAAAACGGTTATTAGAAAAATAAAGGCTGGTTTAATATAATCTAATTTAGATTCACATTTACTACTTAACTTAATTAAAATATCTAAAATAATATAGAAATTCAAAAAAATAATAGAGTGAGCTATTTTATTTAGTAATAATCCCGATGCTAAAATTATTATTATAGTATTTAATCTATTTTTATTTTTATTTATTCTAGATATATTTATTTCATTTATTTTATTGTCATAATTATTTAATTTATCATTGCAAAAATAAGATGTGATTCCTTCAGACCATGCGCTTGCCATTACATCCTCCCAAAAGCTATTTTTACAATAAATTAACATCTTATTGAATTTCATTCAATACTTTTAACAAAACTGGTCACTAACTATGCAAACTTAGTCATTTTTAAATATTTACTTGTATTTTTTAACAAACAATAGCTCCTAAATAATTAATTAATTCTGACTTAAACTCTCTAATAGCATATTTACTTATAGGTATTTCTTTTCCTTTTATATAGATAGATTGTCAATATAAGTGCAACACTTTATATTCATGTTGCATCAAATACCTCTGCAGGTGTCTTATATCCAAGACACTTGCGAGGTCTATTATTT
>CABIVQ010000065.1 GCA_902362365.1 Clostridiaceae bacterium
AGTTTTGTGGTTATTATTACTGTAACATGAACATAAACTTATGAACTATTTTTTTACATATTTTTAGATGTTGCACTTAATATGATAATTTATCAAATAAAAAAGCTTGGATTAAATCCAAACGTTTATATTACATTCACTTTTAATAAAGTAATTATGTTATAATTCAATTTATATGGTATATTTAACATCCTATGAAGTAATTGTTGCCTTTTAATAGTGTTTCTCATAAATTTATTAAAATTATTATAGTGTTTCCTTTTCTTTATAAATTCTATTGTTTCTTTTTCATTCATCAAAAATATATCTGGCCTATAAAAATATAAAGGTTCTTCTTGTGGTAATCTAAAGTGTTTTTTTAAAGAATATACCACTTCTTTTTTATAATTACATACATTTATAAAGTATTTATATGATTTGGGGTTTCGTTTTATATCATCAACTTTTCTAATCCCAAGTTTATATCCATTGTCTATTTTCTCCACAATATCTAATTCAAAAAAGTTTGTTATAGAATCAATTCCACCTATGACTGTTATCTCTTTATTTTCTCTTAATTCAAATTGTAAACGAATAGTATTTCCATTTACTTTAGGATTAATTATTATCGTTTCTACTATACTGAAAGAAGGCCTCTTCTTTGCTGATGTTTTATTACTCACTTTCTTATCCTCCATTTATTAGGTTAGCATTAATAAAAACTAACTACTCGTAAATAAAATACTATATTATAGTTTTATTAGTCAATAACATTCTACTTTTTTATATAATAACCAATATTTTTTATCTCTAAAATCATAAAAAACAATATGTAATTTGTATTTTTTTGTAATTTTGCATTTTAATATGTCATTATTATCAGTATTTTATATTATTTTTTATAGTGATATAAAACAACGAATATAGTAGAATTAAATTAAAGGGAATGTAATTCTGTTCCATTGGGGGGATATTATGGTTATTTTCACTCTTATTAGTTTGTCAATTGTTAGTCTTTGCCTAATTTATTTTTTATCTATGGTATGTATTCAACTTAATCGAATTATGAATATAAATTTACTATTGGGAATGGATGTTACAAAACTATATTCAGATGAAGATCTTGACAAAGAAGAAGACTGCATTGACTCATTAATAAAAAATTGTGCTATGTTTATTTATAAAACTACAAATAAATTTAAAAAACATATTTAAAGCCTAGGATAAATTACCTAGGCCTTTATTTTGTAAACTTATTTTTTTATTATTATATTTTTAAAAATTTCATCATTTTTAATAACACATGAATTTAAAGGATTTATTTCTTTACATTTCAAATGATGATAGTAAGATTTACTTATAAACCCCAATTCAAAATTACATACACATAGACTTAAGTTAACATTAAAGTTGAGATAATCAATATTTTCACAACACATAAACTTTTCACTTTCTTCTAATTTAAGGATAGCTTCGTACCATGTTATTGCTTTCAAATATTCCTTTTGAAGTTCAAATGATTCTGCTATATTGTAGAATATATTAATATTTGGGCAAGTATATTCAAAGCATCTATAAAAATATTCCCTTGATTTTTTATGATTATTTAAAAATAAATAACATTTACCTATTTTGCATAATGAATCAATTATTTCTTCTACCCAAATAGCTTTAGTTATAAATTCTTCTAATACTGCTATTGCCTCTTCATAATATTTGTTGCAATATAGCTCTTTTCCATAATAGTATAAATCTCTATCACTTAATTTATTACCAGCTTCTACATTCTTTCTATATAACTTAAGGTTTCTATCACTTACACTTTTTACTTTATGGTGTGTAATAACAATATCACTATCTAGAATATCTCCACTTAGGTCTATATACTCGTGGACAAATCCTATCCATCTGAAATCTTTATCTTTTTTAACTATTCTATTTCTTCTACCTATAAAAGTAAAGCACGTATTATTACAACCTAGCATATTAGTCTCAAAAGTTACTGCATCTATATTATTTGATAAGTTACTCTTTAATTTAATTAATTTTTCTTGATTTTCTTTATCAAAATACTCGTCTGCATCCATCCATAATATATATTCTTTACTAGCCTTACTGAAGGAGAAGTTTCTAGCTTCTGAAAAATCATCTATCCACTTAAAATCATATATTTTACTTGTATATTCTTTTACTATTTCTTTTGTTGTATCAGTTGAACCTGTATCTACAATAATAATTTCATCCACTATATTTATTACACTGTCTAGACATCTTCTTATAACATTTTCTTCATCTTTAACTATCATACATAGACTTAAGTTTATCATTATGAAATTCACCTTACTTTATAGTCGTATTTTAGTATATGATGAAATGTAATGTTTTGTTAAATAAATTTATTTACCCTTTTATATATTGTTTTAACTCTTTAATGTACATCTCAATATTTTTTATAAATTCCTCCATTTCATATTTACTCATACTTATTCCTTTTTCTTTCTTAAATATCTCACTACTAGTAGTTACTATCTCTTCACTACACTTATAGTAATTTGATTTTAGTTCTGCTTTTACAGACTCTCTAAGTTCTTCTATAAATTGTTCTATATCATTTAATATATTTTTACTTTTATTATTAATTTTCACCTTATCATATATTAGCTTTCCTACAGCTCCACTTATAGTTCCTGCAACTAATAAAGGGGGGCAATACACCATAAGAGCTGTTCCTATAGTCATAGAAGCCGCGCTGGAACCTACTGCTGCCGCATAAATAGACGCTATTCCTCCTGATGTCACTCCCAAAATCGCTCCTGTCCCTACTGTAGCTAAAACTTCATTTATATTTATATCTTCTTTATCCACCTTATAATGTGCAGAATTTAAAAATTCATTTTTATAATATACACGCTCTACGTTCTTATTAATACTAGTGTTTATTTCATACTCAACTTCATTTAAACACTCTTCCCATTCTTCAAAGAATAATTTATCTAATTCATCTTTCTTTTCATTTATATATTGATTTATATAATTCTCATTTATATAATCACTAGCGCTATCTATATTTTCTTTTATTTTACCAAGTTGATTACATAAAAAAACTCTATCTATCCAATCATCAATTTCATAATTCATTTTTGAACTTATATAATCTAATTTATTTCTAAGTATTTTTTCATATTTATTAGTTTCCTCTTCTACCATTAAAATGCTCTTGAAATAATCATAACTATATAACACTTCTTTTTGAACTATCCCTTGAAGAGAATGCTTAATACTTTCATACTTTACTTCTTGTGAGTCTCTATATAAATCTTCTATATACTTTATAAAAGTTGAAAAATCTTCTTTAAGCTCTTTATCACTATTTATTATCTTATTTTCATTTTCTTCAACTTTATTAGGATTAAATTTTTCTTCATACTCTACTAAGGAGGATATTAAGAAAAACTTATCCATATAAATTCCATACTCTTCTTGTATGTAGTCCATTAATTCTATTTTATCACCATCTAATAAGTCACCTTTGTTTATTACTCCAATAATAGGTTTTTTAAAAGATTCTATTAATTCTAAAGCATCTATTATATCTTCTTGGCCGATATGAGTTGCATCTATTACAAACACTATAAAGTCTGCATTTTGTATATAGTTTAATGTCTTATTTTCATTTTTAGTAGTCATACTTCTTAGACCTGGTGTATCAACTATATTTATTCTTTTCAATAGTTCTAAATTTAAGGATATATTTATAACTCCATCTACTATCTTAGATTCATACTCATCTCCATAAGACACTTCTATTATAGATGATGTAGCTTCTAATACATCAGTTTCACTTATATCCTTTTCTAACAACGCATTTACAAGTGTTGATTTACCTGATTTTACTTCTCCTACAACTACTAATTTTAGAGGCTTAGACTCATTTATATCCAATATTTCAAGATTTGTCATATTATCATGTAAATCATTTATAACTAGATTTTTGAAAGGTATACTCTCCCCCTCTGCTAGTTTGCTTCTTAATGGAGATTTTAAAAAATACTCTTTTACTTCATATATACTTTCCTTTACATCTTTCATAATATCACCTCAAACTCTCTAGAATAGAGTAAATCATATCTAAATTTTTAATATGTTCTTTTATATTTCTGTAATCTATATACTTTCTTTTAAAACTACTTTCTCTAATATCCGCTATTATAGTTTCAATTTGACTAAATTTTTCATTTACTTCATTTATAGACTCTTTAATTAATGAGTTAATTTTAGTTTGAATTTCATTTTTTATGGCTAGTTCATTATCATATAATATCTTAGAGTTGTTTGACCTTCTTGTATTCATAGATTTGAGTAATCTTTCTCTTGGAGATTCATTTTTATATAGATTTTTTAAAGATTTTATAAGGCTGTAATCTACTATTAAATTTTTATTTTTAGTTAAGTGGACATTAATGGATAAATAGTCATTTTCTAGTTGATTTGTAAATTTAGATATATTATAAAAACTTTTATATAATTTATTTAGCTCATTATTACAGATCATCTCAATTTCTTTTAGCTGTTTCTCTAAATAATTTATATTAATTTCTTTATAATAAGATATATTTTTCATATCTAGTAATAAATTCTGCACATATTCTTTACTATGATTTACTTTTTCATTTAATTCAAATTTAGATTTATTGTATTTAGATATATCTTTATATAGCTCTCTTTTATAAATATCTATAGTTTTAATAATCTGATCTGACATTAAACTTAAATTCTTCTTCTTAGATTCTACTTGATTTATTTCTGAGTTTTTCTTAAAATTTTTATTAATTGAATTTATTAAATTGTTAATTTTACTTTTATTTATCAAATTTTCATTTTTTATATTTCTTCCTTTTACAGCTTCTTTTGCTGAAATAAATACTATATCATCAAACATATCTCTATAAATTTCATTTACTTTTTCTTTTACTTTAGTAACATTATTCTCACCATTGTTTTCGATTATATCCATCTTATTCACAACTAAAATCATATTCTTTTTAATATCATGAATCTTATTTAATTTATTAATATCTTTTATAAATTTATTGCTCATTTTAGAGATAATATTTTGAGCATCTATTAACCAAATGATCCCATCTGATTTTTGATAATAATCTTCTATCGAATTCAAAATACTTTTACTTAGAATTTGATTTAGACCTGGTGTATCTACAATAATAAAATCTTTAAGTATTCCATTTTTATTAAAGTAATATTTTACTTCAACTATATCAGAAATATATAAATATTTCTCTTTTAAAATTTTTTTATATTCCTTTAAATCTGAAATTGAAGCTTTATTATTATCTTTATACTCTTTAAGAGCTCTAGAAATCTTTTTTCTAGATTTATTAAACTTCTCTTCCTCCTTATCTAAATAATTAATACCATCTTCTAGTGTCATTTCTATATCCTCTTTATTGGCATAAGTTATCACAATCTTTTCAATCTTCGACTTGCAAAATAGATCCAACTTCCAAGTATTTGGTAAATCATTCGTCTTTACCAAATCTTCTTCGACTAGAGCATTAATTACAGTAGATTTTCCATAATTTCCTGACCCTATTACAAACAACAAAAACGGTTCAAGAAGCTCTTTTAAATTTTCTAAATTCTTTTCAAACTCCATATTAATATTCTCTAAACATTCATACGTTTTATTTCCTGGAATTTTAAAGGTGTTTTTGTAACTACAATTATTTATGTTTTTAATGTCATTTTTCATGATCTCTACATGGTTCATTAAGTTTTCAATGACGCTACTTAGCCTATAAAACTCTTCCTTCCTGTTAATCGAGTACATTTTTATCAGTCTCCTACATACTAATATCTCTACTAAATTATATGATTTTAGTACATTATATATCTCTATTAAATTACTTGAGTATATTCAATTATAAAATATTTATTTTAGATTACAAAAAAGAGCTATGATTCAAATTAATAAGGCTATTAACCTAGAGCTTGGTATATAAGTATAAATTTCCTAATATATCCATATATAAAAGAAATCTTATACTTTATACAAAGCTCTTAAAGGTTAATTCACCATATTTTTTAAATCTAGCTCTTCTAGTAAAAATGTTTTAATTGTTTTAAGCGACTTGGGTGTCTAAGTTTTCTTATTGCTTTCGCTTCAATCTGTCTAATACGCTCTCTTGTAACTCCAAACACCTTACCAATTTCCTCTAGTGTTTTTGGATCATCATCATCTAATCCGAATCTCATTCTTAAAACTTTTTGTTCCTGTTCACTAAGACCTGTCAATAGTTCTTCTATCTTCTCTCTTAGATTATGTTGTTCGACCTCATGTATTACTACATCCGCAAAATTTGCATCAGATGGAATAAACTCAACCAAACTACTATCTTCATCTTCTTTAATTGGAGTATCTAAAGAAACTATATTCTTATCTCTCTTTAATATATCTATAACTTTTTCAACTTCAAGATCGCACACTTCTGCAAGTTCTTCTAATGAAGGTTCTCTCTGAAGAATATTAGATAATTCTTGTTTTTTTCTTTTCACAAAATTTATTCTTTGATGAAGATGAACTGGTATTCTAATTGTATTTTCACAATCATCAATATATCTTGTTATACTTTGCTTTATCCACCAAGTTGCATAAGTACTGAACTTATACCCTTTTGTATAATCATATTTTTCTACAGCTTTTATTAGTCCGATATTACCAGCTTGAATTAAATCAAGCATATCTACACTTTCTTTTCTATATTTTTTAGCTATACTTACTACAAGTCGGTAATTTGCATTTATAAATTGCTCTTTAGCTTGTGGTGTAGAGTCACATATTGCCTTTGCTAATTCTACTTCTTCCCCTGCAGACAACATCTTATACTCTTCAATTTCTTTCAAATACATTTTCATTGCATTTGATGAACTTGATGAGTCCCCATAAATATAATTTTCATAAGTATTTTCTCTTTTAGCCCCCATAATCTAACCCCTTCTATACATATAGTTTATTAAATTCCATATTAAAGTGTCTGTAGTCCTATTTATCTATATAATATGATTGTAATTATGAAAAAATACCTCTTCAATGTTTTGAGAAGTTTAATTTTATTTAATTGTCAATTACTTTATTTATCAATAATTCTACACATAAATGAAAAAACCTTCTTATTTTTTTAAATTACATTATATTTTTATAAAAATTTTCATTATATTTTGTAATTTATATACTAGACATATCTAATAGTAATAGTTACACCTATATGCATATTTTTATTTCTTTTTTATAATTCTACTTCTAATCACAAATTCCCTTTTTTTTATGTATATATTGCATTTTAAACAAAATAAAAGGCCACAAAATTTGTGGCCTTTTATTTTCGAACGACGTTATAAATCCCACTGTTAATAAATCCTTAGTATTTTTGCCCCAACACTGACGGTTTTATTAGTGAATTTTAACCATTTAATAATAACATCATTGAAAATTATAGTCAAGTTTTCTTATTTAATTATTCGTGATGATGTCCGCATCCACACTCATGATGTTCATCATGATTATGTCCACCACAACATCCACCTTCATTATCATGTCCACCGCATCCACATTCGTGTCTTTCTTCATGATGACCGTGATCATGTCCACATCCACATCCATCTCCATGATGATGCTCAGCTTCTAATTCTTTTATTTTTTCTTCCATTTCAAAGAATTCTTTTACCATTTGATCATATGTAGGAAGTTCAGCTTCTGTATCGTATTCTTCTCCAGTCCAATCTGCATACATCATTTCATTTCCATTTGTTAATATCATTCTTCCAGCCATAGTTATGTTATCTACATCTTCTAAGAAATCTACTTGTTTTTGAACAGTTTCGCCTTCCATTTGAACATCTTCATCTAAGCATTTTACTATTAGAACTGGTGCATAGTAATCTTCGCTATCCTTTACATTTACTATTATATCTAAAATACCTTCTGCTCCTTCCTCAAATTCTGATAAAGGTACATCTGTATCTATCATATCATGTGGAACTAATAAATCTTCCATTAGATATTTCATAACTCTCTCTTTTACTAATTGTTGTGACATAGTCTTTATTCTCCTTTCGACTCTAAAAATTAAAGTAAATCCAAACTTTACCTTTTTATAGTATAATACATCAAAAAATATTTCAATCTTTAGATTAAAATATTTTTATTTCTATCATTATAATACCCATTTTAATATTTTCTAAATTATTATTTACAATATTTATCTTTTATATTAATAGCTCATCGGATAAATAGATTTAAATAATTTTAGCAAGTGATATTTATAAATTTTCTAATTAATTTATCTTAAACATAAGTTTGCAATATTTTCTTCATTATTTTATATAAAATCTTCATTTGATTGAATTTGTTACTTTTTCTTAAGTTTTTGTAACTTTTATTGCCTTCATATCTGTTTTTTAATTCACTTAAAGATTAACTTCTATATCATCAAAATCTATATTTTTTATTCTTCATATGATTAACTCTCTTTTTTTATTCATTATTTTATATTTTTAATAACAAATAAAACTGTTGAATTCACTATATTTCATCATTTTTATCATATATTTTACATTTATTTACATGATAATTCGATAAAATTCTATGTTATGATAGATTTGCAAGGGGGGAGACCCCTAAATAAAAAGTTACAAAAATGTAACATTGTTTCAATATTTAAACTACTGAAAGAAGAGGTGCTTTTTATGATTAAAAAATTAAAAACTTTATTAGTTCTAGGAGCTATAACTGTAATTACTGCAGGCAGTGCTGATCCAGTTAGTGCTTTAACAACTAAAACTACTACTACTAAATCAAAAGGCGTTGTTTACTTATGTATTAACGGGAAAAAATATAAATTCAATATAAACTCAAACTGTACAAATAAACCATCAGTTCCTGATACTAATAACAACGGTACTGGATCTAAACCAGACAATAATACTGGTTCTAACAATGGTTCTACATCTAAACCAGATAATAATACTGGTTCTGACAATAATTCTACATCTAAACCAGATAATAATACTGACTCTGGCAATGGTTCTACATCTAAACCAGATAATAATACTGGCTCAGACAATAATACATCTAAACCAAACAACAACACTGGTTCTGATTCTAATAACTCAGGTTCAACTAATCAAGGTTCAACTAGCTTCGCAGCTTACCAACAAGAAGTTGTTAATCTAGTAAATAAAGAAAGAGCTAAATATGGTTTAAGCGCTCTTAAATCTAACTCTTCTTTAGCTAATGTAGCTACTATAAAATCTCAAGATATGGTAAATAAAAATTACTTCAGCCATACTTCTCCAACTTATGGTTCACCATTTGATATGATGAAACAATTTGGAATAAGCTATAAGACAGCAGGAGAAAATATAGCTATGGGTCAAAAAACTCCATCTGAAGTTGTTACTGCTTGGATGAATTCTGAAGGACATAGAAAAAATATATTAAGCTCTAGCTTCACTCAAATAGGTGTTGGTGTTGCTAAAAATGCTAATGGTCAATTATACTGGACACAAATGTTTATAGGATAATATATAAATTACTATAACTTATATATTTTAAATTTCTTAACTTTATAATTCTAATAAAAGAAGGCTATAATATACATAAAATGTATATTATAGCCTTCTTCATAATTAAATCATATACAGATACTTCTGTTATAAAATCTAAAGCCCTAAATTTCTTTTATAAATAATAACATTCCTTGAAGAATTGTAATTACAACTGAGCTTTGTTTTCTATAAGCCATATATAACCCATCCCATTCTTCACAGTACTTTTCTTTAAATCTTTTTAATCCTTGGAATGAGTGAACTTTTTCACAGTATGTGTACATATAGCCACCCATTCTTTCTAAAAATCTTGAATATTTTGACTGACCTACCTTAGATAATGGAGCTAATCCCATATTAAATTTAGAATATCCTTGTTCTTTTGACCAATTGAATAAGTTTACAAACATAAAGTCCATTACACCATTGCAAGTGCTATGTGAAAATCTCATTAAGTCAATTGACAAAGTTTCATTATCATACATAGGCATTAAGTTTGCAAAACCTTTTATTTCATTTTCCTTGTCTTTTACAATAGCTATAGGTGCACGACTCAAATAATCTTCTTTGAAAGAACCTATAAAGAAACTTCTTTCCTTTCTATCTCCTAACCACTCATCTGATACTACTTTTAAACTTTCTATAAAATCCTCACTAAAAGGTGGATGAATCACTTCAAAAGTGTACTCTTGCTTTGTTACTCTAGCTATTGCATTTCTTACACTTTTCATTTTTCTACCTTCTAAAGTAAATTCATTTAGATTAACTCTAGCTTCTTCACCTAATTTCATAAATTCATATCCACTTTCATGAAGATGAGGGATTAAATTTTTATTTATTCCACAAAATACAGGTGTATATCCATATTTGTCTCCTAAATTATTTAATTCTTGTATTGTTTCTTCAATTTTATCATCATTTCCTATTGGATTTCCTAAGATGAAAATTTTATCTGAGCAAATTTGGTATTGCATAAGAACATCTTTATCTTTATTTAAATAAATATATTTATCATCTAGGTATACATAATGTATCATAGGTGAACCTTCATATTTATTTAATATCATTTTTATATCTTCTTCACATTCTTTTAATCTCATTTTAGGAAAATCATTAGATTTATTAGTATAGTACATTATAGCTAAATATAATATTGCTATAGTAAATCCTATTAAACTAAATTTTAAAATACCCTCACTATAATAACTAATTTGCCAATATGAGCTATTATAATTTGTAAATATATACAGTATTAAAAATGCTGTTAATATTAAAATATCGCGTACTAGTTTATCCCATTTCATTATAAAACTATCTCTATAAAATTGACCTTTACTTATGTAAAGAACTATTCCTAATATAATTAGATATATAATATTTAAACATCCCGAATTTTTTACTATCTCTACAATACTTGCTAATACCACTAAAATTAATGTAGATTTATATACTTTCTTTGATTTATAACTTATAAGTCTCGAAATAGCAATTAATAAAAATCCTACTACTATAGATTCTTTATTTAAAAGTCGTAATTCTTCCCTGTTCATCATCAATAAGTTAGTACTATGTCTTAGTATCCCTACCTTATCAACTACATTAGGAATCGCTGCATGTATCAATAAAAGAGTACCTGTTAAAAATACTAAAATTGATATAGTTCTATAAGCAATTTTAGATGAAACATTTGAAATAATATTAGTTGTATTATCTTCCATTTTTATATACATTTCGTGAGCATATAGTATAAGTCCTATTATAAGTGGCACTATATAATAAGATACTCTATATAAAAATATAACTAATAAAACTTGTTCTCCAGGGACGTTAAGTTCTTGTAAACCTAACATAAAACTTAAATCAAAAGAACCAATCCCCCCTGGAGACATACTCACCATAGCAACTACAATTGCTACTACAAATATAGGGAACAACTGAGTTAAAGTAATATTTATATCTAAAATAACTAGTATTCCATAAATTAAATTTATCGTTGTTATCCATTCTAATGCTGATATTAATATTATTTTAATAGCATCCTTAATATCTACTTTTTCATCTTCTGTACAATTTACATATTTATATACAAAGTATGTACAAAGACCAGGAAGATATAAACCTATAAGTATTATTCCTATATTTTTTAGACTGTTTATTGGTAAATTTCCAAAATTTATTATTACATAAATAAGACAAACCATTGAAAATCCTGTTAAATTCAATGCTATTATCTTAGATATTTCTTTTAATAGTAACTTATTATCTTTTACATGTTCTTTATAAAAATGTGTCTTTAAAGCCAGAGCAGTACTCCCTCCAAAACCGGCAATACTTACTATTGAACTAGCTATCCATGAATATTTATATAATTTTTTGTTATTTAAATTGATTTTTACCCTTTTCTTTAATACAAAATCATAAAAGCTCAATGGTAAGTAAGATATAATGCCTAATAATACTATACTAAATATATCAATTACTGATAATTGCTGTGTATATACTTTAAATTTATCTGCATCAAATGATGATATTATGCCTATTAACTCTTTGAACACTAAAATAAAAATAGCCAACATTACTACAATTTTAGCTGTTTTCTTGAATTTTTCTTTGCTTGTGTTTGCTTCTAAAACCTTAACTCCTATGTCCATAACTTCATTTTCCTCCTTATTAACTTATTTCCTTCTATCTTATAATACCATTTCTTTCTAACATATCACCTTACAACTATCTTACATTTTCGTAATATTTTGTTAACTAATCTTAAGAAATAAATTTTATTTTTATGTTTTATATTTATCTATAATTACATTGAAATAAAAAATAATCTATAAAATGAATTATATTTTTCATAATTCATTCCATAGATTATTTGTATTTTAACCCTATTTAAATATTATTTCTTATATATTAATCCTACCCCTTTACTATGCTAATTCTAAAGCTACTTCCATCATTTTTGTGAAGGCAGTTTGTCTTTCCATAGCAGTTGTTGCCACACCTTCAAATGGTAAATCTGATATTGTAAGCATACAAAGTGCATTAACGCCAGCCCTTGCAGCATTCATATAAAGAGCTGCCGCTTCCATTTCTACTGCTAATATATTCATCTTACTCCATGTTTTTAAAGATTCCATTCCATTATCACTATAGAAAACATCACTAGATAATATATTTCCTACCTTGGCATCTATTCCTTTTTCTTTAGCTATATCATAAGCTTTTTTTACAAGTTCAAAACTAGCTGATGGAGCATATGTTCCTGGTAAGTTGTATTGAGCTCCAAAGTTAGAGTCAGTACTTGCTGCCATACCTATTACTAAATCTTGTATTTTTAAATCTTTATTTAAAGCTCCTGCAGAACCTATTCTTATAAGATTTTTTACCCCATAGAAATGTATAAGTTCATATGAGTATATTCCCATTGATGGTCCACCCATACCAGTTCCTTGAACAGATATTCTTTTACCTTTATAGTATCCTGTGTACCCATACATTCCTCTTACTGTATTGTACTCAACTGCATCTTCTAAGAAGTTTTCTGCTATAAATTTCGCTCTTAATGGATCTCCTGGCAATAATATAGTTTCTGCTATATCTCCCATATTTGCATTATTATGTGCTGTTAATCCCATTCTATTTCCTCCAAGTTATTATCTTATTACTTATTTTTATAATTTTATTATTTTAATTTATTATATTGCTCTTCATTTACTGGAACAACTATTTCTCCAGATTTTATTTTTTCAGCTTGTTCTTCTACAAATGTTAATACTTCTTCACTTATAAAGTTTTTAGTAGTTGGTGCTATCCCTACACCATCTTCTTTTAATCCATATACACTTACTTCTCCACCTTTAAAGTTTCCTTCTTTTAAATCTTTTACAGTGTTATATACTACATTATCAACTCTTTTTATTGCTGATGTTATAACATTTTCTGGTGCTACAAAATTTTGATCCATATCAACACCTATAGCTTTTTTGTTATTTTCTCTTGCTGCTTCTATTGCTCCTGAACCTGTACTACCTGCTGCTGTAAATATAATATCTACATCATTTTTATGCATTTGCTTAGCTATTGCCTTACCTTTTGCAGCATCAGCATATGTATCTGCATATTGTCTTAATAATTTCACACCATTCCCTACAGACTCTACTCCTGATAAGAATCCATATTCAAAACTTTCTATTATTGGAACTTTAGTTCCTCCTATAAATCCAACTTTACCAGTTTCACTTGTTTTAGCAGCTATTAACCCAACTAGGTACGATGCTTCCTGTGCATTAAACATTATTGAATTTACATTTGATGGTTGTTCTTCAAATGCATGATCTATTATTGCAAACTTTTGCTCTGGATAACTTTCAGCTGCATTTTTTATAGCTGCATCCATTTGGAAACCTATACCTATAACTAAATCTGAATCCTCATCTATTGCTGTTTCTACATTAGCCTCATAATCTGATACTTGCTTAGACTCTATAACATTAACTTCTACACCTAATTCCTTTTCTGCTCTTTGTAAGCCTTCCCATGCTGATTGATTAAAACTTTGATCATTTATTCCTCCTAAATCAGCAATCATCGTAACTTTTAACTTATCTGATTTATTAGAATTTCCTTTACTTGAACTACACCCTACTAAAACTGAAGATGTTATTGATAGTATTATCCCTAATGATAGTAATTTTTTTATTGTCATATCTTCCTCCAAATGTTGTATACTTTTCTTTATTGTATAACCTTTTTTTATTAAATGCAACATTTTTCTACATTTATTATACACTTTTTATTTTTCAGTGTATCATTTTAATCAGATAACTCTTTTTATAATACACTTTTATAAATATTCCTAATATATTTTCCCATCTATTCATCTTAGATTTAGAATATAAAAAATATACTTTCTTTATTTTTATATGATAAATTATCATATTAAGTGCAACATCTAAAAATATGTAAAAAAATAGTTCACAAGTTTATGTTCATGTTACAGTAATAATAATCACAAAACTACTTTACATGAAAGG
>CABIVQ010000066.1 GCA_902362365.1 Clostridiaceae bacterium
GCAAGTGTCTTGGATATAAGACACCTGCAGAGGTATTTGATGCAACATGAATATAAAGTGTTGCACTTATATTGACAATCTATCATATTAAATTCAATTGATTTTCAGCTAATTTTGTATATATAGTTTCAAATACATTAGTATATTTATTCAAATTATTTGATTAAATACGTATAAATACAAAAAATACAGAGCAATAGAATAATAAATTATATATAAAGAGCTAGTTTAATTATTAACAAATTGGTATTATATTGTAGTAAACAATTACAAAAATGGGTGGTATTATGAGCATAAATATAAATAGCAGGGAAACTAAAATAATTAATATATTAAAAAATGCAGTAGAACCAATTAGTGGAGTAGCTTTAAGTGAAGAAATTGGATGCTCGACTAAAACTATACAAAGTGATATAAAAAACATTAATAAAGTTCTAGTTAAAAGTGAAATTGTATCCATAAGAGGCAAAGGATATAAACTTAAAGGGGATTTTGAAGAATTAGATATAAAAAATGATATTTATGATGATATAAATAGAGAAAGTTATATTCTAAAAAAAATGATAAATCTAAGTAATTGTAATGATAATTATATAAGAATAGAAGATCTAGCAGATTTAATGTATGTTAGTTTATCAACAGTAAAAAATGATTTAAAAGAAGTTAAAAAGAAATTAAATGATAATAATATTAAAGTTGAAACGAAGCATAAGCAAGGAATATACATAAGTGGAAGTGAAGATAACATTATAAAGTTTATTATAAATATCTGTAACGATAAATCTAATAACCTTAATTTAAATGATTTTCTAATAACAGAAGTTATAAATAATATATTTAAAATAAAACATAATATATTAGAGGTATTAGAAAAAGAAAGCCTACTAATTACAGATTTAGAATTTAAAAATATATTAGATTATATTTTAATATCTTTAAGTAGAAACTCAATAGATAAAGATAATCTTATAAATAAATATATTAATAATTATAAGGAAAAAAGAAATAAAATAATAAACAATGATTCTAATAAAGAAAAGATAAAAAAAGCTATAAAAATATTCTGTGAGAATTTAAAAATTGCTACGAATATAGATATTACTGAAGATAAAATCTTTGAAGAATGTTTAGATAGCCATATAAGTAATTTATGTAAGAAGAAGGAATTAGGTATAAGTGAATCATATCCTATAAGTGCTAATGAAATAAAATTAAAATATGCATTTGCTTTTGAACTTGCAAAGATAGCAAAAAAAACTATTGAAGATAACTTAGAAATAAGTATTAATGAAGAAGAGACTGGAAATATTGCTCTACATATTGGTGGAGCAATAGAAAGAGCTAATCAAAATACAAAGAAAAAAATATATAAAGTAGTTATTGTGTGTACTTCAGGTATTGGAACATCAATGCTTATAAAATCAAAATTGGAAAATTTATTTTATAATAAAATCGAAATTGTAAAAGTTATTCCAGCATATTTAATTGATTATATAAATGTTATTGATGTAGATTTTGTTATTTCAACAGTACCTATGGAATTAGAAAATACACCATTAATTAAAATTTCTCCTTTATTAAATGAAAAAGAAGTTAAAATAATAGAAAAGTATTTAGAAACTGAAAAAGTATATTCAAACCTAAGTATTCAATATTTATTAGAAAGAGACTTATTTTTTACAAATTTAATTTTGGATACAAAAGAAAAAATAATAGAGTACATGGCAGATGCTTTAATCGAAAAAGAATATATAGATGAGGAGATGAAACAATCATTTTTTGATAGAGAAAAAATTGCAACTACTGAAATAGGCAATATGGTAGCAATTCCTCATGGAGCTAAAGGAAAAATCTTTAAAAATAGAATAGCAATAGGAATTTTAAGAAAACCAATAAAATGGGAAATTAATGAAGTAAAATTAGTAATTATGATGGCTATTGATACAGAATTTGTATTAAATTATGAAGAGTTATTTTCTGATATATATAAAAGAGTCGATTCTATTGCAAAGGTAATAAATATATGTGAGAATCAAAGTTTTGATAAGTTTAGAAATATGTTTAATTAAAAAGGATAAACTAAATAATGAATCTGAATAAATTTCTCTTTTGACTAAGAGAAATTTTTTAACTTTCAGGGAAAATGATTTCAGAATACTATATAAATATAAGAAAAAACAGAGGTGAAAATATGATATATACGGTGACACTTAATCCAGCAATTGATTATTTAATAAATTTAGACAACTTAGAAATTGGACGTATAAATAGAGTAGAATATGAAAAAGTTTATGCAGGTGGAAAGGGAATAAATGTTTCTAATATGCTAAAGCAATTAGGCTATGAAAATACTGCATTAGGATTTATAAGCGGATTTACAGGAGAATTTATTGTTAATACTTTAATGGAAAAAGGAATTAATAATAAATTTATAAGATTAAAAAATGGATTTACTAGGATAAATGTAAAGGTTAAAGGAAAAGAAGAAACTGAAATTAATGGTAAAGGGCCAGCGATCACTAATAATGAACTTAATGAACTTTATAAGATATTAGAAAACTTAAATAGTAGTGATATCTTAGTACTAGCTGGAAGTATACCATCAACACTTGATGATAAGTTATATGAAAACATAATGGATAGAATAAAAGATAATAATGTAAAGGTTGTAGTTGATGCAACTAAAAACTTATTACTAAATGTTCTAAAATATAAGCCATTTTTAATAAAACCAAATAATCATGAATTAGAAGAAATATTTAATGTAAAACTAAATAATAATGAAGAAATAATAAAATATGCTAAAAAACTGAAAGAAATGGGTGCTTTGAATGTATTAGTGTCTATGGGGAAAGATGGAGCATTACTACTAACAGAAAACGATGAAGTATATGTAAGTAATGTAGCTAAAGGAATTGTAAAAAATTCTGTAGGAGCAGGAGATTCCATGGTAGCAGGATTCATCGCTGGGTACTTAAATACAAATAGTTACTCAGAAGGTTTAAAATTAGGTGCTGCATCAGGAGGTGCTACTGCATTTTCTTATGATATTGCAACTAAAGAATATATTGATGAGATAAAAAAACAAATTATAGTAACTAAAATATAAAGGAGGTAATGATATGAGAATTACAGATTTAATAGATAAGAAGTCTATTAACTTAAACTTAAAATCTACTAATAAATCAGATGTAATAAATGAACTAGTAGAGTTAATGAATCACAGTGAAAATTTAAAAAATAAAGAAGAATATAAAAAGGCAATTTTAGCTCGTGAAGAATTAAGTACAACAGGTATAGGAGAAGGAATAGCAATTCCACATGCTAAGACTACTGCCGTTAAAAAAGCATCATTAGCGACTGGTATAAGCAAAGATGGTATAGATTATGAAGCTTTTGATGGTAGTTTGGCAAATTTATTTTTTATGATAGCAGCACCAGATGGTGCTAATAACACACACTTAGAAGTATTAGCAAGACTTTCTACAATACTTATGGATGAAGATTTTAGAGAAAAATTAATAAATGCTTCTTCAGAAGAAGAATTCTTAGATTTAATAAATCAAAAAGAGATGGAAAAATTTCCAGAAGAATATGAAATTGAAGAAATAGAATTAGAAAGAGATGCTGTAGAGATAAAAGAAGAAATCAAAGAAGAAAATGATTCAAAATATCCTAAAGTTCTTGCAGTAACAGCTTGTCCAACAGGTATAGCACATACATTTATGGCAGCAGAAAGTTTAAATAAAACTGCTAATCAGAAAGGGGTTTCTATAAAAGTAGAAACAAACGGTTCATCAGGAGCTAAAAATATTTTAACTCGTGAAGAAATAGAACATGCTAATTGTATAATAGTTGCAGCGGATAAAAATGTTGATATGTCAAGGTTTAATGGTAAAAAAGTTATAATAACAAAGGTTGCAAATGGAATACACAAAGCTGATGAACTTATAGATAGGGCAGTAAAAGGAGAAGCTCCTATTTATCATGGTTCAAGTGATAGTAAAAATTCAAATGAAGGTTCACTTGAAGAAGAAGGAGCACTTAGAAAGATTTATAAAAATTTAATGAATGGTGTTTCAAATATGTTACCATTTGTTGTAGCGGGTGGTATCCTTATAGCATTATCTTTCTTATTTGATAACTATGAAATAGATCCAGCTAATTTTGGTAAAAACACACCGATAGCTGCATATTTAAATATGATAGGTGGATATGCATTTGATTTTATGTTACCAGTTCTTGCAGGATATATTGCGTTCTCTATTGCGGATAGACCTGCATTAGTAGTTGGATTTGTAGGTGGAATAATAGCTAAAGAAGGTGGAGCAGGATTCTTAGGAGCATTAATAGCAGGATTTTTAGCTGGTTATTTAGTACTTGGGCTTAAGAAGTTATTTAGTTCACTTCCACAAGCTCTAGAAGGTATAAAACCAATACTTCTATTTCCATTATTAGGAGCATTTATAATATCATTATTAATGACATTCATAGTAATGCCACCAGTGGTTGCACTAAATAACGGAATGACTAATTTCTTAATGGGCCTAGGTGGAAGTTCCAAGTTACTATTAGGAATAGTTTTAGGAGCTATGATGGCAGTCGATATGGGTGGTCCAGTAAATAAAGCTGCATATGTATTTGGTATTGCTGCTTTAGAGGCTGGTCAATTTGAAGTAATGGCAGCAGTAATGGCAGGTGGTATGGTGCCTCCTCTTGCAATAGCTTTAGCGACTACATTCTTTAAAAATAGATTTACAGAAGAAGAAATAAAATCTGGTATTGTTAATTATGTTATGGGATTATCGTTTATAACTGAAGGTGCTATACCATTTGCAGCAGCAGATCCAATACATGTAATACCAGCATGTGTTGTAGGTTCTGGAGTTGCAGGAGCATTGAGTATGTTATTTGGTTCAGCTCTAAGAGCTCCTCATGGTGGAATATTTGTAATACCAGTTATCTCTAATCCAATAGGATACCTGATAGCAATATGTGCAGGTTCAGTAGTAGGCATGATATTATTATCTATACTAAAAAAAACAATTAATAAATAAATTATTTAGGCTGAAGTAGAATTGTACTTCAGCCTTTTATATTTAGGGGCTTAACAAAAATTTAAAGCTAATGAACCTATAATTTTTATATAAAAGGCATAAGATATTTTATAGAATATTAAATTCTTTTGTTTGGAGGAAGCAATATGAAGATAACAATATTTCTAGGTGCAGGAGCTTCAGCAGCTGAAAATCTACCAATTCAAAATGAATTATTTAGTGAGTACTTTAAGGATCTTAAGCCTAGTGATTATGATAAAGAAATGAATAAGGAACTACATAGATTTTTTAAACAGATGTTTAATATAGATTTAAAGAAGGATAAGATAGAAGAAGTTAATTTTCCAACTTTCGAGGAAGTTTTAGGTATTTTAGACTTAGCTGAACACAGAAGAGAGTTTTTTAAAAATTTTGCTCTTGAGATGGTTAATAAAAAAAGTGATAGTATAAGATTTGTGAGACAGTATTTGATATTATTAATGGCTTATTCAGTTAATAAAAAAAATGCAAATAAATACCATAAGATGCTATTAGATAATTTATTAAAAGAAGATATGCTATTAGATACTACATTTATAAGTGCTAACTATGATATTAATATAGATAATACAATAGCCAGTTTATATGATGAAGAAAAGTTACCTGTTATGCTTGATTATGGTATAGATTTTACGAATTTCTACGAGGGAAATAACTGGGTGAAGCCCAAGGCACCTATGATTAAACTATATAAAATACATGGATCTTTAAATTGGATGTATTGTCCATTCTGTAGTAGTTTGACTTTAACACCTTACGAGGGTGGGGTAATGAGAATATTAGAAGATATAGAAGGAGCTAAGTGCCTTAGATGTGGAGAAATTACTGTACCGATTATAGTACCTCCAACTTATTTTAAAGATATGTCTAATGTATTTTTGAGTAATGTTTGGAATGAAAGTGAAAAGGCTTTAAGAGAAAGTAACATATTAATTTTTTGCGGATACTCATTTCCTGAAGCAGACATACATATAAAATATATAATAAAAAGAGTTCAAACTAGTAGAAAAAAACCACCTTTAAAAATAATGGTCTTTAATAATCACGAAGGAAAAAAAGATTTCTCACTGAGAAGAGAAGAAGCTAGGTATAAAAGGTTTTTAGGTGATGATATTGTATTTACAGATAAATCTTTTCAAGATTTTGCAAAAGAACCAGGAACATATATAAAATTATTGCTTAATGATGAAAAGTGAATTGTGAAAATTCAGAAATTAATATAGAATAATAAATAATGTATTTTTAATAAAACAAAATTACTTAGGGGGAAATAAAATGAGAATTGTAGACTTAACACATTCACTAGAAAATAATATGCTTATTTATGCAGAGCCTAATAGACCTAATATTAAAAAAGTATCAACCGTAGAAGAAAATGGATATCAAGAGACATTTTTGAGTATGTTTTCACATAATGGGACTCATATAGATTCTACGAAACATATGAATGCAAAAGGTAAAACTTTAGATTTATTAGAAGTAGATAATTTTGTAGGAAAAGCAGTACTTATAGAGTTAGAAAATAAACAAACTATAGAATTAGAATATTTAAAAGAATACAAAGACAAAATAGATTCTTGTGATTTTATTATATTTAAATCAGGCTGGGATAAATATTGGGGGGAGTTAAAATGCTTGGTACAATTGTAAATACTGGAGCAATAATAGGTGGATGTTTAGTTGGACTTTTAATAAAAGGAGGAATACCAGAAAGATTAAGTAATACGGTAATGAATGGTATTGCACTTTGTGTAATATATATAGGTATATCTGGTGCATTTGAAGGTGGAAATACTTTAATAACAATAATATCTATGGCATTTGGAGCAGCAATAGGGGAATTAATTGACTTAGATAAGTGGCTAAATAAGTTAGGAGAATTTTTAGAAAGTAAATTTTCGAAAAATAAGATAGATGATGATAGTGACGTAAAAACAAGTACAGTGACAATTTCTCAGGGGTTTGTATCTGCAAGTTTATTATTTTGTGTAGGTGCTATGGCAGTAGTAGGTTCATTAGAAAGTGGTTTAAAGGGTGTTCATGAGACATTATTCGCCAAATCTATATTAGATGGAATTTCTTCAATTATTTTTACAGCTTCTATGGGAATCGGTGTAATTTTTTCTGGAATATCAGTTTTTATATATCAGGGAGCTATTACAATAGGAGCTTCATTTTTATCAGGTATATTAAGTGATAGTGTAGTGAATTCAATGACTGCAGTAGGGAGTTTATTAATAATGGCATTAGGTCTTAATATGATTAAAGCATGTAACATAAAAGTTGCAAATTTACTACCATCTATGTTAATTCCTGTATTTTGTGAAATTTTCGGCATGCTTTAAAAAAACTTTAGACAAATTCCATATTTAGGAGGAATAGTAGTATTATTAATCAAATTAATTATATATTAGTTAATAAAATACATATTTAATTTAATGAAATTAAAAGGAGGTTGATTAATAATGATTACATTTGATATAAATGGGGCTATTGTGGAGTTCGATGACACTATGGATAACTATAACAGCATAAGAAAGCAATTCCAAACTTATGCTTTTAATATATCTAATCAATTTGAAGAGGATTGTTTGAATAATGCACATACAATAAAGCAAATTTCAGAGCAAGCGTTGGCAATTGGAGAGGGACTGATTGACAGTATTATAAAAAAGGGTGTGGAAACTATTGTAACTTACAGAGTAATCACAATAGACTTTAACATATTTAAGGAGCAGTATTGTAAAAAGTATTTAGATTATGCAAGACTATTTAACAACCTAATGAAGGAGCATACAAATTCAAACAACAGAGGTAGAAAAAATAATAATGTTACAAAGTTTTACGAAATAAAACCTATAATAAAAAAATTGGCTGAATATATTTATAATGATTGCTTCAATATACACTATGCAATTATCGATGTTTTATTAGACCATAATGTAAGTAATGTACATTGTTATATTGATAATAAGTCTATAAGACAGGCAAATGCGTTATTCAACAATTACAAAGATGGTTTTATTGGAAAGGCAGATGAATGTAAAGTAGTAAAACAAATAATATCTTTAAATCCATATAGGCAAGATATATATGAATTTTTTATAAAGGAAGATGGAGATTTTTCAGAAGAAATTGAAAGGCTAACAGATTATTTAGGTTATGATATAAAGGAATATAAAGCAACTTTAATGGATATATATATAAAACAACTAATTGAAAGCAATTGTGTAATAGATATTGAAAGTTCAAAAGAAAAAGTAAAAAAATATGCAAAATATATAGGTTGTAAAGATGATTCAATCTATATTACAAGAATTGATGCAATATATACATTTGAAAATGCTTAATAGTTGTAACTAGAACAATAGAATAAAGCTTCTACATTATGTAGAAGCTTTATTCTATATAGTCATAGTCATCAAAATCATAGAAATAATCAACTAAATTATTTTTATTGCAAAAAGATAAATCATCATAATAGCTATAATAATTTATATCTTGATCTAGATATAGGCTATCATCATAATCATCATCATAACTAACATCTTCTTCAAAGGAATTATACTTAAAAGAAGTATTACTTTTATATGTGTCAGATTTTAAATTATTATAGTGCTTTCTAAACAAATTAAATTTTTTAGTCATAGAATACACCTCTTATAATATTTATAATCAAATTAATTATATGCTTCAAATATATAATTGACAATTTATAAAATAAAAAACATGTAAAATTATACCATTATGTAGCAAAAAGTATTATACTTAAATTATGAAAACGATTTCCGGAATGCGCACCAATAAGTTCGCATTATATCATATCAAAATAATTATTAATTTATATTCTTTAGGAGGATTAAAAAATGAATAATGTAGGGTATTTAACTGAATCAGGTAAATATTTTACTCAAGAAGAAGCCATTTCAGAAGCTAGAAGATGTTTACTATGTGATGATGAATATTGTAGTAAAAACTGTCCGATAGATGTAAATCCAAAAGATATTATAAAATTAGTTACCGATGAAAAAATAGAAGAAGCTGTTAAAACTATAAGAGAGAAAAATCCTTTAGCAGCAATATGTGCAAGGGTTTGCCCTTATGAATCTTACTGTATTGGAGGATGTAAAAACACTGAGTTAAAAAATCCAATTATGATACCATATATAGAGAAGTTTCTGACAGAGTATGAGAAAGATAGTAATTGGAAAAATGAAAATAATGAAATAAATGTTAATCTTACAGGAAAAAAAGTAGCAATAATAGGATCAGGTCCTTCTGGCTTAACAGCTGCAGCATTTTTAGCACGTAAAGGACATAGTGTAACTGTTTTCGAAGCAAGAGAAAATTTAGGAGGATGGTTGAGTTATGGTATACCTCCTCATAGATTACCTAAGCATGCTATAAATCAAGATTTAAAATATATAGAAGATTTAGGTGTTAAATTTAAAACTAATTGTACTGTTGGTAAAGATATTACTTTGGATGAACTAAGAAAGGATGGATATGATGCATTTTTACTTTCTAGTGGCTTAAACAAAGGGAGAATATTAAATATTAAAGGTTCACAATATAAGGGGGTGATGAGCGCTGTCAGTTTTTTAGCAGATGCTAAATCTCATGACGGACATATCCCTATAGGCAAAAGTGCAGTAATTATTGGTGGTGGGGACGTTGCGATGGACTGCGGAACTACAGCAAAATTTATTGGATATGATAAGGTTAGGATAGTTGTGAGATGCAGTCTAGAAGAAATGACTGCAAGTGCAAAAGAGTATAATTATCTTAAATTTGTAAATGTTCCTGTTTTTGATCATTTTGATTCAGTTGAAATATTAGGAAATGAAGATAATGAGGTATACGCAATTAAATTTAAAGGTACTGATGATAATTCAGATTTAACAATTGATGCTGACACAATTATATTTGCAGTTGGTCAGATGTCAGAAGGAATTGAAAATATTGCACCAGTAGAATTAGATAAAAGAGGAACAGTTATAACTAATAATTTTAAGACAAGTATAGTTGATATATTTGCAACCGGGGATATTATACAGGGGCAAAAAACTGCATGTTATGCAACTTCATTAGGAAAAGAAGCTGCTATAGAAATAAATAAGTACTTATGTAATTTATAAATATCAAATGATAGTTTTGTAACTATTGAATATTATGATGATAATATTAAATTTTATAAAAAATAGGGCAAAGTATGAAATATCAAACATTGCCCTATTTAAATTACACTAAATCATTATATATTTTTAAACTTATAGCTGTTTTTACTTAGAATTATTTACTGCATTCTCAGCAAATTCTGTAGTAACTATAGAAGAATAAGGAGGTCTTTCGTCTAATTGATTTGCAGTTTCCATAACCTTCATTAAATTATTTAAACTTTCTTCAGATAAAACTGGTTCAGAACACCAAGCATCTATTTCTCTATATTTTTGAGCAACTATAATTAAATCATCTATAGTATTATCTTCAAAGAAAGGTTGCATTGCTTTTGCTACTTCTTCATCAGATGCAGTTTGAATCCATTGTTGAGCTTTGTAAAGTGCATTTGTAAACCTTTGAACTAAATCTTTATTTTCCTCCATATAAGACTTAGTAGCGGAGTAAGCTGTAAAAGGGATTTCTCCAGAATCAGCACCTATAGATGCAACAACATATCCAGATCCATCTTTTTCAAGTTGACTAGCAGTAGGTTCAAAGGCTGTTGTATAATCAGCTTCACCAGCAGCAAAGGCACCAGCCATTACTCCAAATTGTACATCAGTACGTACATTAACTTCTGCTGATGGATCATCTTCTCCTATATTAAGTCCATGTTGTTTAAGCACATATTCAAGTGTCATTAAAGGAACGCCACCTTTTCTTCCTCCAAGTATTTCTGTACCTTTTAAATCTTCATAAGAGAAATCATCACTTTTTTCTCTAGATACTAAGAAACTACCATCTCTTTGAGTAAGTTGTGCAAAGTTTATTGCATAATCGTCGCTACCTTGATTATAAACGTAGATTGAGGCTTCTGGTCCCATAAGTCCTATATCAGCTTCTCCAGAAATTAAAGCAGCCATAGTTTTATCTGCACCTTGAGTATTAATAAGATCAACATCAATGCCTTCATCTTCAAAAAATCCTTGAGATATTGCAGCATATTGTGGAGCGTAGAAAACAGAATGAGTAACTTCAGCTATAGTAACTTTATCTAATTCAGTTTTTTCTGTTGTAGTTTTATTTGTGTCATTTTGACTACATCCAGTAAGACAAACAACACCGAGGGCTAAAGAACTAGCAACTGATACAAGTTTTTTTAACATAGAATATCCTCCCTATAAAAAAATTCACATGTTATATAATATTATTTATGGCTAGTACTTGTTCATGTATTTAATAATAAATTATTTCTTATAACTGCGAAAGAAGGATAGATTAAATCAATATTGAATATTTAAGTATATTAATGATGGGAGTGGGATTGATGTCTACATATAACAATAGTAACTATCTATATGAATTTGATGTTAGAGCAAATTATTATAAATTAGAAGGAATAAATGCTATTTTTAGAAACTTGTTAAATATAAAAAGAAAGTATAATAATAAGAAAATAATAGATGCTACCTTTATAATAGTGAATCCAAAGGGTGATAAGCATATTAATAAAGACTACTATCAAAGAGTACCTGTATACACGGTAGAAGATATTGTTAATAAAAATCTTCCAATAATATATAAGGATGCTAAAGTAAAAAAAAGATGAATTATATATTATGAAAATCATGGATGATATGAAATGGGACAATGTAATTGTAAAAGTTTATCTATTCTAGCTGAGAATTATTTTATTAAAAACAATATAAATATAGTAAGAATGAAAAATAAAAAAGGAAGATACTACAACTTAAAACATACATATTATAAAAAAATTAAGAGTTCCTTGATAGAAAGTATATAGTTGTAAACAATATAGATACTATTTATAACTATGTATTTTAAGTCATCTAAGAGGTATCTATGTTAAGCAGAGTTTAGATTAAGAGTAAATCAAAAATTCAATTAAATAACAACTGAAAAGTTCCAGTTTTATTATCAGCAATATTGATTATCATTAGTATGTTTACAGAAATACAGGTTGCTTTATTTAATATAGTACTTCATCTAGTTGTATCCATACTAGGTATAAATCTATCTAAGGTCTACTTAAATGCAGCAAAAAGTAAAGGAAAAGATGAAATTACTATTAAGGACACAAGTGTTTCTTTAGAACAATATTTTAAGTGTGCTGTATATTCAATTTTAATATGGGCTATTACTTTTGCTATAACAAGTTTATCTTTAATTTTAAGTAGTTTTCTAATGTGGATTTCTCCTTTATTATTTATAATCTTATTTATTTGTTCTTTTTTTATAGGTGGAATAATATCTTTATATGCTACATTTGCAATAACTGCTATTTTAGATCAGGATTACACAGCTTATGAGGCAATAAGTATAAGTTTTAATTTAGTTAAAGGTTCATTTTGGCAAGTTGTACTATTTGGTTTAAGTTTTATTGGATGGATGATATTAAGTGGTCTTACTTTTGGAATAGCAGGAATTTGGGTATTGCCATATATGGGCGTTTCTTTTGCAAATTATTATTTCGAACTTTATGGTGAAAAATTAAGATAGGGTATCATTGTCTTGATACCCTATTTTATAAAAAAGATTTAATTATCTTCTTTTTTTTCTATATATTTTTTCTATTATATTAACAATTTCATACATTACCCAAGAACATATAGCAAGGATGAATACACCCATCATAACTAAGTCTAGCTTGAATACTTGACTACCATATACTATTAAGTATCCAAGACCGTATCTTGATACTAATAATTCACCTACTATAACACCAACCCAAGCCATACCTATATTAATTTTGGTTAAATTAATTAAGTTACCTATATTGGCAGGTAATATTAATTTAAATAAAATCTGAAGTTTGGATGCTCCAAAACTTTGAAACATTTTAACTTGTTCTTTATCAACGTTTATAAAATAATTATAAGCAGATAAAATTGTAACAACTATTGAAATTGCAACGGCAGTAACTACAATACCTTTTATACCAGCACCGACCCATACTATTATAATAGGAGCAAGAGCAGTTTTAGGTAATGCGTTTAAAACTACAAGGAATGGATCTAAGATTTTAGATAGTCTCTCAGACCACCAAAGTGCAACTGCAATTAATATTCCAAGTACAGTACCTATTACAAGACCTAATAATGTTTCATAAACTGATACTGCAACATGGGTTAACAACTGTCCGCTTTCTACATATTGAATAAATAATTTGTAAATAGCGCTAGGTTTACTAAATAAGAAAGTACTTATTACTCCTTGATTAGCAAGCACTTCCCAAAGTATTACAAACCCAACTAATAAAGCTATTTGACATATTAGTATCTTAATTTTTTCTTTTTTTAATCCCTTTAAATAGTCAGTATATCCAGTTGATGATTTATTAATTCTCATATGTGTCCAGCTCCTTCCATAATATATCAAAATAATCCTGGAAAGCAGGAACTTTACGACTTTTAATTGGAGTTCTTTCTCCATCCATTTCTAAGTTTATATCATGTATGTTTTTTATAGTTGCAGGTCTTTTAGAGAGTATTGCAACTTGGTCTGACATACTAATTGCTTCCGATATATCATGAGTAACTAATATAGCAGATTTATGTTCATTTCTAATAATTTTATATACATCATCACTGACTAAGAGTCTAGTTTGATAATCAAGAGCTGAGAATGGTTCGTCTAAAAGTAATATAGAAGGATCAACTGATAAAGTACGGATTAAAGCAACTCTCTGTCTCATACCACCAGATAATTCAAAAGGATACATATTTCTAAATTCCCATAAGCCATAAGTTTTTAATAGATTTTCAATTCTAGCTATAGATTCAGGTGTTTTTTTATGTTGTATTTCAAGTCCAATAGTTATATTATCCATTATATTTCTCCATTCTAGTAAATGGTCTTTTTGAAACATATACCCTATAGTTCCTTGTATATTTACTTCTCCTGATGTTGGTTTTAAAAGTTTAGTCAAGATGTTTAAAATAGTAGACTTACCACTTCCAGATGGTCCAAGGAGTGTTAGAATTTCACCTTCTTTTAAGGAAAAGTTGATGTTTTTTAGTACTTCTAGTTCTCCTTCTTTACCATAAAAGTTTTTGTTGAGGTCTTTTACTTCTACTATTGTTTGCACGATATCACCCCCTGATAATTAGCTCGTATAATTTATTGTATTAATTGAGAGGGTGATTTGTACCAAGTTTAGTGTAATAAATATGAATTATATCGTAGAGCATGTAAAAACTTATAGCATTTAAATATAAATAAACTAAGCTATTAAGCTAATGTGAGAAATATTTTATATACTAAGGTATTATAAAAAATGGTCTTGTGGATAAGTTTTGATGTATAATAATGATGTGAGAACAAATGCAGAAAAG
>CABIVQ010000067.1 GCA_902362365.1 Clostridiaceae bacterium
TCTATAGGGGGAATATGTTTTGTGGTGAAACTATTATAATCCCTATCGGGGTCGAGATTCAAATATAAATAAGTTAACAAAACGGACTACTTTATGGGGGGAGAAAAATGAAAAAATTCAAATTATTATTATTAGTAGCTTTAGGATGTATAGGATTAGTAGGGTGCTCAAGCAGTAAGCTTAGTGATGCTTTTGACGAAGCAAAATTAAAAACTACTTCACAAGAGATAATTCAAATGCTTTGCAATGAAGAATATGACAAAATAGAAGATCATATGAGTAAAGAGTTAAAAGATGCAGGAGCAACGCAGCAAATAAAAGATGCATGGTCTACGGTATCAGGAAAATTAGGAGATTTTGATTCATATGAAAAAGAAGCTGTAGTAGGTAAGGAGAATCAAGCTACAGTTGTAACAATAAATAAATTTAAAAATGGGAAAGTTCAATTTACTATATCATACAATGAAGATATGGAACTAACTGGTTTTTATATTAAATAATATATAATAATAAGCACATGTTAAATGAAAATCTAGAATTCAGATTCATCTAACATGTGCTTATTATTTAATTACTTAGACTTACGTCTTTTCTTTTGTGCATTAGCATAGAATGGCGTTTTTTCTTGAGGTTTCTGTTCTTTGAGATTCGATTTGCTATTATTTTTAGTCGTAATTTTTGGCTTATCTATTTTCTTTTTTATATCATCTTTTATTTCTTTTCCAGATAGAGTATCTAAAACTAATTTTTTTATAGTTTTAGCATCTCCAGATTTATTTATAAATCCATTAGAACTTTGTGTAGCTATAGCTAAATCATAGTAGTCGACACCTTTTATTTCGTCTTTAAAGTTAATATAAAAGCTATATTTACCACATTTACTATGTATCATTAATGTTTCTTCATCAAGTCCAATCTTAGAGAATAAACTTAAATCATCAAATTGTAAAAATTCCATAAAATCACCTTTTTTCTTAAATTTATGTATAGTATATGAATATAACATATATTATACTATAAAATCTCATTAATAAATAAAATTTAATAAAAAACAAAAAGAATGAATTAATAAGGACAAGCTCTTTTTATATATAATTATAATAATATGTAGTAAAGTCATAATAATTAATTTATATTTGCATAAATAGAAGTATTCTTTTTAGTATATAAAATTTATGTAATACATAGTATTATTAAGATGTCATTACATAAATTTAAGTTTTCCTTAATAAGTTAATTATTAAAAAGGAGGTACTTTATGAAGTTTGGAGATAGAGTTTTATATGAAGGCGATGGAGATAGAGTCTTGGGGGTATACTTACATGAGGTTAATTCCAAGGAGGCAATTGTAAAATTAGATAATTCAAGGGAAAAAGTTATAGTTATGAAGAAGTACCTATCATTTATTAAAGATATAGAGAGTATGGACTTAATTCAAGCTATGGTAATTGCTGATTATATATCTAAAGAAAAATATGATGGACATTATACTTTGATGGCTTTTACAACTGGATGTAGATTTTGTTTTGGAACATTAGATAAGATAAATTATAATACGACAAGTCTTATGGCATTTGGTAAAACTGTTGAAGAAGCCATTAGTAAGGCTATAAAAAATAACATTGATACGGATAGTATAATGAATAAAGAAGATAAGATGTACAAATGATTTTAGAAATGAATAAGTAATAAATGATTATAGTATTAAAGTAAGATAGATATATTAGAATGTATATAGATAAAAATAGAGCTTATTAGATTAATTTAAATCTAAATAAGCCCTTTTTATTTAATTTCTTTTAGTTATCTTTTTCATTCAAATCTTCATTATTTAAAATCTTCATGAATTCTTCTCCAGTTATCGTTTCTTTTTCAAGTAGATAGTGAGAAAGTTCATGTAGCTTATCTATATTTTCTTTTAAAATAGTACTCGCCTTTAAATGCGCTTCTTTTATTATACTTAGTACCTCTTCATCTACTTTAGATGCAGTCTCAGACGAGCATGTTAAAGATGCATCTCCTCCTAGATACGGATTATTTACTGTTTCTAGAGCAACCATACCAAATTTATCACTCATACCAAATCTAGTTACCATAGAACGAGCAATTTTAGTTGCTTGTTCTATATCGTTTGATGCTCCAGAAGTAACAATATTAAAGATTATTTCTTCAGCAGCACGGCCACCAGTATAGGTAGTTATTTTGTTAAATGCATCTTCTTTTGACATAAGTACGCTTTCTGATTCAGATACTTGCATAGTATATCCTAGAGCACCAGAAGTACGAGGTATAATTGTGATTTTGTGAACAGGGTCACTATTAGTTTGTATAGCAGCAACAAGTGCATGACCTATTTCATGGTAAGCAATAATCTTCTTTTCTTTATCAGATATAACTGCTCCTTTACGCTGATACCCTGCTATTACAACCTCTACAGCTTCTTCAAGGTCTCTTTGTGATACTAAATCTCTTTTATCTTTAACAGCTGCTATAGCTGCTTCGTTGACAATATTTGCAAGTTCAGCTCCAGATGCACCGGAGGTAGCTCTTGCTATTACATTATAGTCTATATTATTTTCAGTTTTAACGTTTGCAGCATGAACTTTTAATATAGATTCACGTCCAGCTAAATCAGGCATTTCAACAGGTATACGTCTATCAAAACGACCTGGTCTAAGTAAAGCTTTATCTAAACTTTCAGGTCTATTAGTAGCAGCAAGTATTACAACTCCTAAACCACCATCAAATCCATCCATTTCTGTAAGTAATTGATTTAGTGTTTGTTCACGTTCATCATTTCCGCCCATTCCGCTACCATTATCACGCTTTTTACCTATTGTATCTATCTCGTCGATGAATACGATACATGGAGCTTTTTCTTGAGCTTGTTTAAATAGATCTCTTACTCTTGCAGCACCCATACCAACAAACATCTCTACGAACTCAGAACCTGAAATAGAGAAGAATGGAACATTAGCCTCACCAGCTACAGCTTTAGCAAGTAAAGTTTTACCAGTACCTGGAGGACCCACTAAAAGAGCACCCTTAGGCATCTTAGCACCTATTTCTTTATATTTGTCAGGGTTATTTAGAAAATCTACAATTTCAGTAAGAGCTTCCTTAGCTTCATCTTGGCCAGCAACATCTTTAAATGTTTTTCCAGTTTGAGCTTCTACATAAACTTTAGCATTACTTTTTCCAAATTGCATTGCACCGGGTCCACCCATTCTTTTAGCTAACATTCTAGAGAACATTTGACCAAGCAGTGCAAAAATTAAAATAGGACCTATCCATGTCAGTAGGAAGTTTAATATTGGAGAACTCTCTTTTGGTATTGACTTAGAGAATGTTACTCCAGCTTTTTCTAGCCTATTAACTAAATCAGGATCATCCATTTTACCTGTAATGTAGATTTTGCTATTTTGGGGGTTTGAAGAAGTGAAAACTATCTCGTTGCTTTGGACCTCAACATCTTTGACTTCTTTTTTATCAAGCATTGTAATAAATTTTCCATAGTCAACTTCCTCTGTATGTAATGACCTCATGCTTGGAAAGAAAAAAGCATTTAGAAGCATTACTATTAATAAAGTCGTTATGTAATAATAAATCAGTGGCTTTTTTGGTTTCTTATTATCATCCATATTTCTAATCTCCTTAAAATAATGATTATACTAAAATGTTGCAATGATTAATTATTTGAAATTAAAACTATTTATTGTTATATATCATAATATATTTTATGTAAATTTACAATATAAACACGTTATATTATAAAAGTTTATTATGTTTATAACTTAAATGTCAACCTTGTTAAATGAAAAGATTTGCTAAAATAAAAACTAATATGATAGAGAAACTAGTTAATGAAATAAAAATAGTATTAAATTAATAATAAATATTAATATGAGAAAAAATAATAATAATACATATATATAAATATATTTATTGATAACCTCAAAAAAAGTATATACACTTTAAGTAAGTGGGTATTGTAACTATTATTTTATAGTTAGAATGCCTATTATTTTTAAAAAAGTTGCAAACACAACTAAAATATATCATAACTAGACTAGGGGTGATTGAATTTATGATAATTGACCAAACTCAAGATAGAGAAAATAAAATGGGCGTTATGTCCATTAATAAGCTATTGATAACAATGTCTTTGCCAATGATAATATCAATGTTAGTTCAAGCACTATACAATGTAGTAGATAGCATGTTTGTTTCTCATATAAGTGAGAATGCTTTATCTGCTGTTTCATTAGCATTTCCACTACAAAGTTTTATGATAGCAGTATGCACAGGTACAGGCGTTGGAATCAATGCAGTCTTATCTAAGTCTTTAGGAGAGAAGAATTATGATGAGGCAAATAGTGCTGCAAATAATGGTATATTTCTAGCAGTATTAAGCTATTTATTATTTTTAATTATTGGATTATTTTTCACACGATTTTTTTATCAATGTCAAACTGATATTACTGAAATAATTGAAGGTGGATATTCATACTTGGTGGTTTGTACTACTTGCTCATTTGGATTATTTGGTCAAATAGTTTTCGAAAGGCTTATGCAGTCAACAGGAAAAACATTTTACACTATGATTACACAAGGATTAGGAGCAATAATTAATATAATTTTAGATCCTATATTAATATTTGGATTATTTGGATTTCCAAAGTTGGGAATAGCAGGGGCTGCTATAGCAACAGTAATTGGTCAAATTATTGCTATGTTATTAGCTATTTATTACAATGTTTCTAAAAATGATGAAATCAAAATTAAAATAAAAGGATTTAAACCAAATTTTAAAACTATAAAGAAAATTTATTCAGTAGGAATTCCTTCAATAATAATGGGTTCGATTGGGTCAGTTATGACTTTTGGAATGAATAAAATTTTAATGGTATTTACATCTACAGCTACAGCTGTGTTTGGCGTGTATTTTAAACTACAAAGTTTTGTATTCATGCCGGTATTTGGAATAAATAATGGAATGGTGCCAATAGTATCTTACAACTTTGGAGCTCGTAACAAAGAAAGAATGATTGATACTATGAAAATAAGTATAATATATGCAGTTTGCATAATGATTATAGGCTTTACTATTATTCAGATTTACCCAGATAAGCTATTATCAATATTTAATGCTTCAAAATCTATGATAGATATAGGTATACCAGCGCTTAAAATTATAAGTTTAAGTTTTTTATTTGCAGGTTTTTGTATTATTGTTGGTTCAGTATTTCAAGCATTAGGAGAAGGTGTGCTTAGTATGATAGTTTCTATTGCAAGACAATTAGTTGTTTTATTACCAGTAGCGTATTTGTTTTCAAAGACTGGTAATTTAAATATGATATGGTGGGCTTTTCCTATAGCAGAGATAGCATCAGTAGTGTTAAGTGTTATTTTCTTAAAACGTACTTATAATAAGATTATTAAGGATATATAAAATAAAATGTCTCAGTTCAATTTATACTGAGACATTTTTATATAAATTCAATTATAATTATCATAATTAAAATAAAGTTAAAAAATTAGATTTTAATAGTTATTGAATTAATTAATTTAGAAATATTTTCTCTATCCACAAAATCTATGGGATGTTCATATGCAGATAACATTCCTTTTTCATCATTATTTAAATTTTTCTTAAACTTTAATTTCAACTTCATTAATGTCATAAGAACTTTATCTACTATAGAAAGATTATTAAAATTAAATCCTCCTCTTAAATAAAAGAAGTCAATATTCTTTATTTGTTCTTGATTGAAATTAGAATTTTTCATATTATTAATTTCATCATCACTACCAGAGCATAAGCCTGTAGCAAAGACTATAACTTTATGTTTTTTTAAAATATCAATATTTTTATTTATAAAGTCAATACCATTTATACCGCCAGCATATAATCCACCGCCATAAATTATTGTATCGTACTTATCTATATCTTCAATTTTTATCTCATGTAATTCATAAATCTCTGCATCTAGATCTTCGGCTATGAATTCAGCATATCTTTTAGTAAACCCAGTTTTTGATTTATATATAACTATAGTTTCTATAGATAACACCCCCCTTTGAAAATTTAGCTGAAACTAAGAAGAAAATTAATAGATATATATAAAGAATATCTCAAATGATGCAAAAAAGAAATGAAATTAAATAAAGATTTTTGAAATTAAGTAAATAATTTATCATATGGATTATACTATAATTATAAAATAAGTACATTAATTATAAAATAGGGAGGTAACCAAATGCTAGGATTAGCACTAGAAGGAGGAGGGGCCAAAGGAGCCTTTCATATAGGTGCAGTCAAGGCTCTTTTGGAAAATGGATATGAATTTGACGGAGTAGTTGGGACTTCTATAGGAGCATTTAATGGAGCACTAATAAGTCAAGGTGATTTTGAAAAGGCGTATGATTTATGGATTAATATGGAACCATCTATGTTATTTGATATAGAAGATGAGTGTATGAGAAATATTGTTCATAATGGACTTACTAAGGAAACCATAAAATATATATCTAGTAGAACTATAAATCTTATTGAAAATAGAGGAATAGATACAAGTAAGATTAGAAGGGTATTATATGAAAATGTAGATGAGTATAAGTTAAGAACATCTAATATAGATTTTGGTATGGTAACAGTATCAATACCTGATTTTAATCCTGTAGAGGTATATAAAGAAGATATACCAGCTGGTAAAATAAGAGATTATATAATGGCAAGTGCAAATTTTCCAGGTTTTAAGCTATATCCAATTGATGGCAAATATTATATTGATGGAGGCATTTATGATAATTGTCCAGTCAACCTATTAATTAGAAAAGGATATAAAGATATAATTGCGGTTAGGACATCTAAAAATGATAGATTTTCGAATATAATAAATAAAGATGTAAGAATAAGAAGTATTATAGCTTCGGAGGATTTAGGAAATGCTTTAATTTTTGATAATGATTTAATAAGAAGGAATATTACATTAGGTTATTTTGACGCGATAAGGATGATAAAAAATTTAAAAGGAAGAAAATACTATATAGAGCCTTTTGAAGAAGTATTCTTCTTTGATATATTAAATAATATACCAGAAAATGTTATTTTGCAGATAGGAGAAACTTTAAAAGTATCACAAATGGATAGCAAAAGAATGTTGTTCGAGAAGATTATCCCAACTATTGCGGACTTATTAAAATTACCGAATACAGCAACCTATGAAGAAATATTTATAGGTTTATTAGAAGTAATTGCAGAAAAGAAAAGTGTTGAAAAATTTAATATTTATTCTATAAATGAATTTATCGATGCAATAGAAAAAACTTCACCAATAGAAAGTAGAGATGAAAGGAAAAGAAGACACTTAAGAGACTTGAAAAAGTTGGTTTCAGAGTTATTAGGTAGCCATATGTTAGATGAATTAGCATATGTAGTTTTAGATACTTTACCTATAGAAAATTTTAAAATTAAATAATTATTAAATATATATAGTATTTAATGTATAGAAATAGGGATTTAAGATGACTTTATATTACATCCCTATTTTTATAGATTAAGTTCAAAGTTAGATTTATATTTAGATGGTGTACATTTTTTATATTCTTTAAATTTTCTTATAAAATAACTAAAGTTATCAAATCCAACAGAAAAGCAGACATTCATTATTTTAACATCTTCAGTTTTTAATATTTCACATGCTTTTTCTATTCTATATTCGTTAATATACTCTATAGATGTTTTACCTACGTTAGACTTGAAAAATTTGCAAAAGTACTGAGGGCTCATATTTGCGACTTGTGCTAACTCAGCTATTGTTATTTTATTATGATAGTTTTTTTGTATATAAGAAATTATTTTTTTTAATATATTAATTTTATCTTTATTAGGATTTAGTTTATCTTTTTCAATAAGGCAATTTTCTTCAATTAAGAAAGTAAGAATCTTAAGAAGAGAAGCCTTTATAGAAATAGACCAGCCTAAAGATTTTTTATCATAACTTTTTATAATTTCCTTTAATTCATATATTATTTTATTTTTGAGGCAATCATTATGTTCGATTGAAAGAGGGAATTTTAATTTATTATTTAATAGAGGTGTAATATAGTAACTTTGACAATGATCAAATTGTTCAAAGGATAATATCTCGGGTTTAAAAACTATAGCGTGATGTAGAGAAGGATTATTTTCTCTCACATAAATTTTATGTAAATCACCACTATTTATAAAGTATAAATCACCAGGTCTACCTATAATATCAATGTCATTTACAGTAATATTAAATTCTCCTTTTTCAATATAAAGGATTTCAATTTGCTCATGCCAATGGTACTGTACTGAAAACTCACCGTTAGAATCAATCTGATAATAAACACGTAAAGGAAAAAATGCATTTCCATGTGTTGAATTTTCTCTAAAATTTTCTATATTCATGTCCAATCCCCTTAATAAGTTAAAATTGTGTTATTAATAAATAAAATAGTGCAAGCATTATACATATTATAAACGATATAATATGATTGTAAGTTAATATTATACTATTTTCAATATTTTACACTTAAAATTAGTGGATCATAGTAAGTATAAAATTTATTTAAATAAAGGTATAAAAAGGGGAAGAGTTATGGTAAAGAAATGGTGGCATAGTTCAGTAGTTTATCAAATATATCCAAGAAGTTTTAAAGATAGCAATAATGATGGTATCGGAGATATTAATGGAATAATTGAAAAGTTAGATTATTTAAAAGAGCTTGGAATAGATGTAATATGGTTAAGCCCAGTTTATAAATCTCCAAATGATGATAATGGATATGATATAAGCGATTATTGTGATATTATGGACGAATTTGGAACTATGGATGATATGGATAGACTTTTAGATGAAGGTAATAAAAGGGGAATAAAAATTGTAATGGACTTAGTTGTAAATCATACCTCAGACGAACACAAGTGGTTTATAGAGGCTAGAAAATCTAAAGACAATGAGTATAGAGATTATTATGTTTGGAGAGATGGTTTTAATGATAAAGAACCAAATGATTTAGAGTCAATGTTTAGTGGAAGTGCATGGGAGTTAGATAAACAAACTAATCAATATTATTTACATTTATTTAGCAAAAAGCAGCCAGACTTGAATTGGGAAAATCCTAAAGTTAGAAATGAAGTTTATAAAATGATGAATTATTGGATAGATAAAGGTATAGGTGGATTTAGAATGGATGTTATAGATTTAATTGGTAAACTACCAGATAAGAAAATAACAGCAAATGGACCTAAGTTACATGAATACATCCAAGAAATGAATAGGGAAACACTAAGAGATAAAGATTTACTTACAGTAGGAGAAACTTGGGGTGCAACTCCAGAAATAGGAAAAATGTATTCAGATCCAGCTAGAAATGAGCTTAGCATGATATTTCAATTTGAACATATAATGCTAGATCAAGAAGGAGAAGAAAAATGGGATTTGAAACAATTAAATTTACTAGATTTAAAAAGAATATTGTCTAAGTGGCAAACCGCTCTAGGTGATGAAGGTTGGAACAGTTTATTCTGGAATAACCATGACTTGCCAAGAATAGTTTCAAGATGGGGAAATGACAAAGAGTATAGAGTTAAAAGTGCAAAAATGCTAGCTACACTTTTACATGGTATGAAGGGAACTCCTTATATATATCAAGGAGAAGAACTTGGCATGACCAATGTGAAATTTGATAATATAGAAGATTATAATGATATAGAAAGCTTAAATATGTACAAAGAAAGAATATCAAAAGGGTATAAGCATGAAGAAATAATGGAATCTATTTATGCAAAAGGAAGAGATAATGCTCGTACACCTATACAGTGGGATGATAGTGAATATGGAGGATTTTCAACTTCAAAACCATGGTTAGCGGTAAATAAAAACTATAAATATATAAATGCTAAGAATTGTTTAAAAGATAATGACTCTATATTCTATCACTACAAGAAATTAATAGAAATAAGAAAAAGCAATGAGACTATTATCTATGGTGATTATAATTTATTATGTGAAGATGATAAAAATATATTTGCTTATACTAGAAAACTAGATGGAGATACTATTTTAGTTGTTTGTAACTTTTATAATATAGAAACTAAAATTAATTATGAGGGTGATTATGAAAGTTTGGAAATATTAATAAGTAATTATAGTGATTCTAGTATTAATTTAAGCAATTTGAAGCTAAGACCTTATGAAGCTATTATGTATAGAATTAAATAACTATATATAGATATGAAAATAACCTGAAAGATGTATGCTTAAATCATCTATCAGGTTATTTTTTAGATAAACCAACCCTTTGAGATATTAGTAATTCTTCAGAGGAAGCAGCATCTGTACCAATATCATTCGAAGCTATAAATTTTACATATTCCAACATCCATAATTATTTAACAAAATAGACATCTAAAAAATTGTATTTTTCGAGTAACAAAATATAATACAAGTTGAATATAATATAATGATTAAATACTACTAAGGATATTGAATTCTGGAGGATATTATGGAAATAAGCTTATGTATGATAGTCAAAAATGAAGAAAATGTTATAGATAGATGTTTAAATTGTGTAAAAGATGTAGTGGATGAAATGATAATTGTTGATACCGGATCTACTGATAATACTATAGCTAAAGCAGAGAGCTTAGGAGCAAAAATATATAATTTTCAATGGATAGATGATTTTGCAGAGGCTAGAAATTTTTCCTTTTCAAAAGCAACAAAGGATTATATTCTATGGCTTGATGCCGATGATGTATTAGAAGAAGATGACGTAAAAAAACTTAGAGAATTAAAAGAAAGTATAAATGAATGCGTAGACTCAGTAATGATGAATTATGTATTACAAGTAGATAAAAACGGAAATAGTGTATACTCACTAAAAAGAAACAGATTAGTAAAGAGAAATAGAAATTTTAGATGGGTTGGATATGTTCATGAGTATCTAGAAGTTTATGGTAATATAATTCAATCAGAGATAAATATTGTTCATAAAAAAGACAAGGAATATACTAACAGGAATTTAGAAATTTATGAAAATAAATTATCTTCAGGGGAGGAGCTAAGCATTAGAGATATTTTGTATTATGGAAATGAACTTTATGATAATGGTAGGTATGATGATGCAATAAAACAATATATAAAATTTATAGATACAAAGCAAGGATGGGTAGAAGATATAAAAACAGCATGTTATAAACTTGCGGATTGCTATATGTATAAAAATGATAAAGATAATGAATTAAAGTACATTTTAAAATCATTTGAATATGATGTTCCAAGAGCAGATTTTTGCTGTAGATTAGCATATAAATTTTTAGAAGAAAATAAAATAGAAACAGCAATATATTGGTATAGACTTGCAATACAATCAGTGCCTAAGGATGAAAGCGCTAGCTTAATAAATCACGAAATGTATACTTATTTACCTTGGATTCAACTTTGTGTATGTTATTCTAGAATTGGAAATATGAAAGAAGCATATCTATGTAATGAAATGGCAGCTAAATACAAAGAAGATGACGAATATGTTAAGTATAATAGGGAATTCTTAAAGGATAAAGTTGATTTATCAATTTAATAATAAGGTATTAATTTATGAAAGGTTAGATATCTATGAAACTAGTAAATAGATGTACAATTTATAGAAGTCCAATATATAAGTATGCATTAACTAATTTGAATTTAAGAAGTGATAAATCAACAAATTCCAATGTAATTAGTGTTATACCAAAGAATTCAAAGCTAGAAGTAATTGATGAAGATGATGAATGGCTAAAGGTTAAATATGACTCTAGAGAAGGGTATGTTTATAGTGATTATGTTTCAATAAGCAAACATCCTTGGACTAATCTAAACTTGAGAGAAAATGAGTCAATAGAATCTAAATCTTTAGTAATAATTCCTCAAAAATCAAGGGTGGAAATTCTACAAAATGATGGAGACTGGAGTAAGGTAGTTTATAATGATATAATAGGATATGTTTTCAATTATTATCTATCTGATGATGGCAATAAGCCTAGTGATTTAAACTATGAATACTTTTTTACTGATATGACTAAGTTTGTTAATGATAACAATATAAAAAGTACTAGTAATTATTTAATTACTACAGATCTTAAAAATAAGTATACTTATATCTTTAGAAAAGATAATGGAAGATGGGCAAATTTGTATAAATATAGAAGTACTGTAGGAAAACAATCAACTCCAACTATAACAGGCATATTTAATATAAGCGGTAGAAAACCATCTTTTGGAACTAATGAATATCAAGTTAAGTATGCTACAAGAATTAAAGATGGGTACTATTATCACTCAATACTGTATGATTCAACTGGAAGTTATATAATAGATGGAAGACTTGGAATGGCCCTTAGCCATGGTTGTATAAGATTAGATACAGATAATGCAAAATGGATATATGAGAATATACCAGATAATACCACAGTGATAATTCATTAATATAATAGATAATCAAGGAATAAGTTGATGTTATACCTTGATTTTTTTTAGTATTTAATAATATAGATATTAATGATAAACTTATAAAAAAGAATTCATAAGGAGAAATAACATGAAGAGATTGATGATAATAGAAGATACTCAGGTAATAAGAGAAGAGTTAACTTTTTTACTTATAAAATATGGATATGAAGTTATAGCACCTGTAGATTTTGAAAATATAATAAATGATATTAAATATGCAAAGCCAGATTTGATATTATTAGATATAAATTTACCTGTATTTGATGGATTTTATATTTGTAGAGAAATAAGAAAAGATACAAATATTCCTATAATAATTGTGACAAGTAGGAATAGTGAGATTGACGAATTAATGAGTATGAATTTAGGGGCAGATGATTTTATTACAAAACCATATAATACTCAAATACTATTAGCTCATATAAACGCTGTATTAAAAAGAGCTTATGCAGATATGGAAAGCTCAGATATACTGGGTATTAGAGATTTAGAATTAGATTTATCAAGGGGGATAATAAAAGCATTTGATAATACATTAGAAATTAGTAAAAACGAGCTTAAGATATTATCTTATCTTATAAAAAACAAAGAAAAAATAGTATCAAGAGATTCTTTAATGAATTATATGTGGAACTCAGATATATACATAGATGATAACACACTTTCTGTAAATATTAATAGATTAAGAAAGAAGCTAGGGGAAATAGGTTTAGAGGATTATATAGAAACTAAAAGAGGATTGGGGTATATGATTAAATGACAATATTACAATATATAAAAGATAAATCATTATTTTTAATAATAAACCTTGTACTATTTTTTATAGTTTTTATTATTTCTATTTATATTAATCTTAGTTTTGAATTGGTAATAGGAATTTTTATATTATGGTTTTTCCCACTTATATCTTATATAATTTTAGAGTTTATAAAATTTAAAAAGTATTATGAAAAAGTAGAGGGTATATGTGATGGTCTAGATAAAAAGTATTTATTATCTGAAGTAATAGAAGAGCCAGAGTTTCCAGAGGGGAAGATATTATATGATTTACTGAGTGAAACAAATCGTTCTATGAGAGAAAATATTAATTATTATAGAAATATCCAAAAAGAATATGAAGAGTATATAGAGATGTGGGTACATGAGATAAAAACACCTATAGCTTCTACATTGTTGCTTATTGAGAATAACATTGATATTATGCCTTTAGGTATAAAGGAACAAATAAAAAATATAGAGGACTATGTAGAACAGGTATTATATTACTCAAAAATAAATGATGTAAATAAAGATTATATAGTAAAAAATGTTAACTTAGAATTAGTAGTAAAAAATGTAATAAGGAAAAATGCTAGTGATTTTATACATGATAAATTATCATATTAAGTGCAACATCTAAAAATATGTAAAAAAATAGTTCATAAGTTTATGTTCATGTTACAGTAATAATAACCAC
>CABIVQ010000068.1 GCA_902362365.1 Clostridiaceae bacterium
ACTAGTCACTATGGGTCTATTTTTTTGCAAAAAACATTTTACTTTATTTGGAAATTAAATTTAACTAGCACAATAGATTAATTATTCTATTTTTATATTATTGATTAAGATAGTTTTTTCAAAAAAAGTATGAAAAAGCTAAACTTTTCACAATGATATATTCTATATATAATTTAAAGTGTAAAGGATAGTTATTAAACATCAATGTTAATGGGATACTTTTTTCACAAAATTTATGAAAAATCTCAGCTTTTATATAAATTTCTTTTATAATATAATGGGATTTGTAATAAACAGTATAATTTTGGAAAAAGGGAGGAGCATATATGCGAGAAAGTCTCATTCTTAAAGAGTTAAAAGACAGTGGTGATTATCTAAGTTTAGATTATTTCTCAAAGAAATTTGAAGTATCAACTAGAACAATAAGAAATGATATGAAGATAATCGCAATTGATGAAAAATGTAATGGGTTTAAAATAGAATATAAGAGTAAGCTGGGATATATTTTACAGATAGAAGATGAAATGAGATTTGAACGATATCTTAAAAGCTTATCCCCTGTTCCTTTAGATAGCCCAGAACAGCGATTAAATTCAATAACTGCATTACTTTTATTAAAAGATGATTATACAACTATAGAACAACTCAGCCAAGAGTTTTTAGTTAGCACATCTTTAATTAAAAATGATTTAAAAAGATTAAGTCAAAAACTTAAAGATACAAATTTAGAATTAGAACGTAAAGCACATTATGGGATTAAGATAATAGGACCAATTAAATATAAACAGAAGATTCTATCAGAAATTGCATCAAAAGATAATAGAAAGCTTGAAGAGTTTTATAGTAAATTTATCAGTGATAAGAAAATGGAAAATATAAAGACTACAGAGGAAAATATACTAGTTAAATATAAGCTAGAAGCAAACTTTGTAGAGCTTGAGGAATTAAAACTTCAATTAGTACTTTTATATATTAAAGCTAGTTTGAGGAGAAATAACGAAGAAAAAGAAATTACACAATTAAAGGTATCTTATAATGATATTATAATAGAACATATTATCAGAGAAGTTTTTTCTGAACTTCAATTTTTTATTACAGATGAGGAAAAGGATTACCTTAGTGATTTTATAAAAAGAAAAACTAAAAATAAGGAATCTGAAATAAATAGTGCTCAAAAAGATAAGTTACAAGAACTTATATATAATTTCTTTGAAGAGGTAGATAAAGAATATAACACTTATTTCTTAGAAGATAAAGAATTTTTTAATTTATTATATCTTCATATAGCATCTTTAATAGAACGTGTTAGGAGAGAACAAAATCTAAAAAATCCTTTCTCTCGTCAAATAAGTCATCAATATCCAACTGTATTTAATTTAGCAATTCAATTATCTAAGAGGCTAGAAAAAGAATACGGAATTAAGATTAATCAACATGAAATTGGATTTATAGCTACTCATATTGCAGTGCCTTTTGAAAAAAGACAAGGAGAAAATTTTAAACAAAAATACAAGATAGGAATAGTTTGTTCTTCGGGTGGAGGAAGTGCTTATTTAATTAAATTAAGATTACAAGAAATATTTCCAAATGCTGAGGTACAGAATTTTTCATTATTGGATAAAGATAAAATAGTAAACTTTTCACCAGATTTGATTTTTTCAATTACGGATTTAAGTTTTGAAGTGCATGCTCCTGTAATTTTAATAAAAGAGATACTAGATGATTTAGATTATTTAAAAATAAAGGAAAGTGTAAGATATGTAGATGATTTTGGAAAAGTAACTAATCCTAAACAGTATTTCTTAAGTTTATTTAGCAAGAAACATTTTACTTGTATTACACAAAAATCAGAATATAAAGGCATTCTTGACACGATGGCACAAAAAGTAGTTGAAGATGGGGCCTGTGCACCGAGTTATCCAAAAGATGTTTGGGAGCGAGAGAGTTTTCTAAATACAATATATACAAATGGGGTTACAATTCCACATCCAATTGAAATGACAGGGAATAAAAACTTAATATCAGTAGGTCTTGTACAAACTGATATTGAATACGAAGAACGTAAACCTAAAATTATATTTATGGTTTCTTTAATAAAAGGAAATCTTGAATTACATAAACTAGTTACAAAGCATCTTAGTATTATTATGGAAGATGAAAGTGTTGTTAATAGATTAAGGGAATCACAGTCATATGAAGAATTCATGCATAAATTAAAAAATAGCCTGGGGGGATAGCAGATGAATTTAGAGTTTCTAAAAAAACTATCAGAAGCAGATGGAATAGCATCTAATGAAGGGGAAGTTAGAAAAGTACTGTTAGATGAGTTAAAATCACACAGCGATAATATAGTTTGTGATGGATTGGGAAGTATTATTTTTTCAAAAGAAATAAATGAGAATGCACCTAAAATTATGATTTGTGCTCATATGGATGAAGTAGGTTTCATAGTAAGAAGCATAAGTAAAGATGGAATGATCCATTTAATGGTAGTTGGTGGAGTTAAACCTTTAGCACAACACTTACAGAAAGTAAGGATAACAACTGAAAGTGGAGTTAAAATACCTGCGATTATAAATGGTACTTATAAAAATGAAGCAACAGAAGATTTATATGCAGATATAGGCGCTTATACAGATGAAGAAGTATATAATTTAGGAATTCAAGTTGGAGATATGGTAACATATGCAACTGAGTTCGAAAAGTTTTCACTTCCTAATAGATTAGTAGGTAAAGCCTTTGATGATCGTCTAGGATGTTTCGTAATGGGAGAAGTACTAAAAAATTTAGATGATAAAAAATTAAATAGTAATATTTACTTCGCAGCTACTAGTAGCGAAGAAGTAGGTATAAGAGGAGCAAAAACAGCAGCGCAATTAATAAACCCAGATGTTGTATTTGTAATAGATGTAGCCTGCCATAGAAATGAGTTTGTACGCGATCATACAAATAAAAAGCAAATTGATAAAGGTGTAATGCTTATGCATTTTGATAGAACATTAGCACCAAATAAAAAAATGATAAATTATGTGAAGGAAACTGCAAGTAATATAAATGTTCCACTTCAACACGATATGTTCAAATCGGGTGGAACTGATGGAGGAGAAGCACACAAGGTAAATGAAGGAAAGCCAACTGTAGTTACTTGTCTTCCAGTTAGATATGGTCATTGTGCTTTTTCAATAGTAAGCCCAATAGATCTTGAATTAATAATTAAGTTATATACAGAATTAATATTAAATTTTGATTCTGAGAAATACAAAGAAATAAAAAAATTTATCTAAGAGGAGAAAAAGACATGGGATCAACAGAATTTGAAGTAATGGAACTTATAACTACTGCTGGGGAAAGTAAAGCTAAAGCTTTTGAAGCATTAAAAATGGTAAAGGATAAGAAGTTTGATGAGGCTAGAGAATTAATAGCTGAAGCTAGAAAAATAGATGTTCAAGCACATAGGATTCAAACTGAGCTAATAACTAGGGATATAGATGAAGATCAAGAAAGTCCTGCTATGGGATTATTAATGGTTCATGCTCAAGATCACTATATGACATCTCAGTTAGCAAAGGATTTAATAGAAACTTTAATAGAGGTACTTGATGATACAAAGTAATTAAAAGAATTAATTGTAAAAATATAAATTAAAAATAATTTTAGGGGGAATGATTATGAAAATATTATTATGCTGTGCAGGTGGATTTTCTACTAACATGTTAATGCAAAATATGAAGAAGGTAGTTAAAGAAAGTACTAAACTAGATGAAAATGATTTTAAATTTACAGCTATACCAGCTGATTCATTAGAAAGTGAGATAGATGATTGGGATATAGTGATGATTGGGCCACAAGTTTCTCACAAAACTGACTTTATAGAATCAATATGTAAGCCAAGAAATAAACCTTTTGTTGTAATAGATAAAGATGTATATGGAAAAATGGATGGGGCAACAGTAATGAAATTAGCTTTAGTAACATATAAAAAACATGAATTAGCTAATGCAGCAAAATAGTGGAGATAAAAATTAATAAATAATAGGGGGATGACAATGTTCGCAAAGTTTGAAGCATTTATGAATCGTGTATTTACACCTATAGCTCACAAAGTGGATAATCAACGTCACTTAAGTGCTATAAAAGCAGGAATGGTAGCAATGACTCCATTCACTATACTAGGTAGTTTCTTTGCTATAATTCCAGCACTTCCAAATATGATAGGTGAAAATAACCCAGTAAGTCAATTTATATTAAATAACGCAGAAATATTAGATTTACCAGTAACTCTTTCGATAGGATTAATCGGACTGTATGCTTGTATGTGTATATCTTTCAACTTAGGTAATCATTACAAATTATATATTCCAGGTTGTGTTACTCTTTCTACTTTTGCTTTCTTATTCTTAGTATCATCGTTTACACCAGATGGAACTTTGGAACTTGGAAACTTAGGCGCTAAAGGTTTATTTACAGGTATGCTTACAGCTATAGGAGCAGTAGAACTTTATAATTTATGTAAGAAGAAAAATCTTACAATTAGGATGCCAGAAGGTGTACCAGACTTCGTGTCTAAATCATTTGAATTAATACCTACAACTATAATCGTTGGTGGTACATTCATCGTATTACGTTTTGTATCCTTAAATGTTTTTGGAGAACTACCGCCACAAATACTTACTAGATTCTTAGAACCGTTAGTAGGTAGTATGGATAACCCATGGGCAGTATTGGCATTAAATTTCTGTATATGTACGGTATTCTTCTTTGGTATACACTCATCAGTTTTCAGCCCAATAACTCGTCCGATAATGGTTACATTTATAGCTGAAAATATAGCTGCTATGCAAGCTGGTCAGCCAATACCTCACTTCTATACAGCAGGTGCATCTAGTGCATTCTTCGGATTTACAGGCGCAGGTATAACTATAGGTTGTGTAATAGCGTGTATGTTATCTAAAAATAAGAGTTTCAGAAAGATTGGTCAAGTATCATTATTCCCATCATTATTCGGTATAAATGAACCAATATTATTTGGTGCTCCAATAATATTAAATCCAATAATGTTTATACCATTTGTATTTGGTGGAGCAATAATAGGTACATTACCTATGTTCTTAATGCACTACGGATGGCTAGCTAAGCCAGTATTTGATCCTCCATATGTTGGAGTATTCCTTGAGGGGTTCTTAACAAATGGAGATTGGCGTTCAATAGTAGCAAATGCAATACAATTAGTATTAACAGTATTACTATATATGCCATTCTTTAAAATAATGGAACGTCAAGCTAAAGCTAAATTAGAAGAAAGTAAATGTGCTAAAAATATATTTACAGAAGATGAAGCTGATTTATTAGATGATTTAGACTTAGATTTCTAGGAGATGGGTATGAATAGTAGATTAGATAAAATTAAAAAATTAATAGAAGCAAAAAATATAGATGCATTACTAATAAAAGGTAAAAGTAATAAGCGATACATTGGCGCTTTAACAGGTAGTGGAGTATATGTTTTAGTTACAAAAGATAAGGTTTATCAAATTTTAGACGGAAGATACATTGATGAAGCAAATAAAAAAACAACTGGATTCGAAAATAAAGTTGTTCCACAAGGATCATATATACCAACTATAATAGATTTACTTAAAGAATTATCTATGCAAAAGGTTGGAATAGAGAGCCAAGCTATGAGTATAAAAGAGTATATTACTTTAAAAGAGCATAACTTTGATATTGAATTAATAACTAATGAGCTAGGAAAAGTAAGATCAGTAAAGTCTAAAGAAGAAATTGAAATTATTAGAAAAGCTTGTGAGTTAACAGATGAAATATTTGAAGAAGTTATTTCTGAAATAAAAGAAGGTATGACAGAGTTAGAGGTTTCTGCATTACTTCATTATTGGACTTTGAGAAAGGGTGCAAGTGGTATGGCTTTTGATCCAATTGTTGCATCTGGTGAAAGGGGGGCCATGCCACATGGCCGTCCTACAACGAAAAAATTAAAAAGAAATGAAGCTATAACCATTGATTTCGGTATTGTTTATAAAGGGTATCAATCTGATATGACTCGTACGATATCTATAGGAGAACCACCAAAAATAATTCAAGAGATATATAAAGCAGTTTTAAAGGCTCAGGAGTTGGCAATAGAAGGAATTCGAGAAGGAGTATCTGCTAGAAGTGTAGATAAAATTGCTAGAGATAGTATAACAGAATCAGGCTTTGGTGAGTATTTTACTCATGGCTTAGGTCATGGAATGGGACTTGGTGATGGTGAAGTACCTACGCTAAACTCTAGAAGTGAAGATATTCTAGAAGAAGGCATGGTTATGTCATGTGAACCAGGTATATATATTCCTGATGTAGGTGGAGTACGAATAGAAGATGATATCGTAATAATAAATGGAAAAGGTGTTTCACTCAATAAGACGTCAAAAGAATGGATTATACTAGGAGAGTAAAAATGAAATATGATTTTGATAAAGTAATAAATCGAAAAGAAAGCCATTGTAGAAAATGGAGTAATAAGGTTTTAAAAGATAAGTTTGACTTAGATGAAACTGCAATTCCAATGGATTTAGCTGATATTGATTTTGAATGTTCACCAGCAATAAAGAGTGCAATAGTTAATAGGGCATCAGTGGGGGATTATAGTTATACTTTTGTAGAAGATGAATTTTATGAATCTGCAGTTAATTGGAATAAAAGAAGATTTAATATTGATATTGAAAAAGAATGGATAAAATTAACTTTTGGTACGGTTTCAACTTTACATTATATAGTTCAGGCATATACAAAAGAGGGTGAAGGTGTATTAATTAATACACCTGCGTATGATCCTTTTGCAGAAGCAGTAGAAAATAATAATAGGAAACTATATTGTAGTTCATTAAGATTAATTGATAATAGATATTACCTAGATTTTGATGATATTGAAGCTAAAATGAAGGATGGTAATATCAAAGTATATATATTCTGTAGTCCACAAAACCCTTCAGGACGTATATGGACAAAGGATGAATTGTACAAATTATCGGAGTTATGTTTAAAATATAATGTGCTATTAGTAAGTGATGAAATACACAGAGATGTAGTATTTAAGGGACATGAGTTTATATCTTTATGGAATGCACATCCAGATATTCATAATAATAGTTTAATATGTATATCTCCAAATAAAGGATTTAATTTAGGAGGACTTAAAACTTCATATGTTATAGCAAAAAATAAAGAAGTAAGAGAAATTTTATTAGGACAGTTAAAAAGAAATTCAATAACATCTCCAAATGTATTTGCTATACCAGCAATTACAGCAGCTTACAATGATAGCGAAGAATGGTTAGATGAAATGACTAAGTATGTTGAAGGAAATTTTGAAATAGTGTACGATTTCTTTGAAAAAAATATACCTAAGGCAAAGGTAATGAAATCAGACTCTTCTTTCTTAGCATGGATAGATGTAAGAGAATTATTTGAAGATGAAGAAGAAGCAAATAAATTTTTTAAAGCTGCAAAGGTAACTATGGTAGTAGGAAGTTATTTTGTTAAAGATGGAGAAGGATTTATTCGTCTTAATATAGGATGTCCTAGAGCTACATTAAATGAAGCTCTTAACAGAATTAAAGAGACATATAAAAAACTTTATCATAATAAATTTAGTGTAAGTATGAATATAAATTAGATAAAAAAGAGTTGTTCAAGTGATATATTTCATTTGGATAACTCTTTTTTTGTTGATAAAAATATAATAATCGACAAAATTTTTATGAAAACTAAATATTTTAATAAAAAAACTAAATATATTTTAAAAAAGTTATTGACTAGAAATAAAAAGATGGTATAATGAATTCATAAATCAGATGATAACAATTATCAATATTGAGAGCTTATATAAATAAAATAAATTGGAGGATATAAAAGTGAAAAGGTTAAAATCATTAATGCTATTAGGCGTAACAATAGCTACACTAGGATTAGTTACTGGGTGTTCGGGAAACAGTAACAATGAAGTTTCAAAAGATGAAGCACAAACAAGAATAGTACAATCAGTAAAAGGAGAAGTTGAAATACCAGCTGATCCTAAAAGAATAGTTGATATATCTGGGAGTAGTGAAGAGCTAGCTCTATTAGGACATACTCCAGTAGGTACAGCCAATGTAGACTCATATGAAACAGACAAAGTTCCATCATATGTACAAGATAAATTAGGTGATGCAAAAGTAGTTGGTCACTCAATGATGGATACAATGGATATAGAAGCAATACTTGCTGCAGAGCCAGATTTAATAATAATGGCTCCAAGACAAGAAAAAATATACGATCAATTAAAAGAAATAGCTCCAGTTGTTATGTTAGAAGATAGATCAAACGATTGGGAAGCAAAACTTAAGGATGTAGCGGCATTATTCGGACAAGAAGAAGAAGCTCAAAAGTGGTTAGATAATTACTATGTAAAAGCAGAAGAAATAGGTAAGGAAATAAAAGAAGCTAACGGGGACCAAACTTACTTAACAGTATTAGCATCATCAGGACAATTTATGGTATTCACTGAAGGTGGTATAGGAACTGTATTAAAAGAAGATATGAAATTACCTCAACCAGCTAATATGCCTGAGCAAGATAGCATAACATTACCAACTGTTACTATGGAAGGTTTAACAGAAATAGATGCAGATCACATAATAGTTATAGCTACAGAATCAGATAAAGCTGATTTAGAGGCAAGTACGGTATGGCCACAAATAAGAGCTGTTAAAGAAGGTAACGTAACAATACTTGATGCAAGTCCATACTTCAGTCAAGCGTACAATCCAATAGGAAGAGAATTATTATTACAATCAATCAAAGATGAAGTTGTAAAATAGTAAATATATAGAAGTAGGTGGTGAAAAACTATAAATTTTCATCACCTACTATTTCAGTTTATAGAAAAATTATATTTTAAAAATAATTGTATTAAAGTTTTGTGGGTATATATTAATTATAGTACTTCAGTTAACTTTGATGTAAGGAGGATGAAGAATGGCTAAACCTAAAAGAAAAACCTTAGCTTATTCATTAATGATAATAGGAATAATATTGCTTGTAGTTGGGATAGGAATGTCCATATCTCTTGGAGCAAAACAAATAGATTTTTCAACAATAGTACAAAGCTTATTTACAAATGATAATGATGTAAATATTAAAATAATCAGAGATGTTAGAATACCTAGAGCAGTTGCAGCAGCACTTGTGGGTGGTTTTTTAGCAGTGGCTGGAGCAATAATGCAGGGAATAACAAGAAATCCTATAGCGGAACCATCTGTAATGGGAATTACGCAAGGTGCTACATTTATGATAGCAGTAGCATTTGTATTACAAAGAATTTATCCTAATTTAGTCATAGGAAGTTTCGGGCTTATGATATTTGCCTTTCTTGGGGCTAGCATAAGTGGACTTTTAGTATATTTTGTAAGTTCAAGGTCAGCTAGAAAAGTAGACCCAGTAAAACTTGCTCTTGCAGGAACAGCCTTAGGTACTTTATTAATATCTTTAGCAATGGGAATATCAATGTACTTCAATCTATCGCAACAATTAAGTTTTTGGATTTCAGGAGGATTAGTAAGTGCTAAGTGGCAAGGTGTAAAATTATTATTTACAGTTGGTGGAATTGCATTTATAGGAGCTATAATAATGGCACCGAAAATAACAATCCTTAGTTTAGGAGAAGAAGTAGCAATAGGATTAGGTCAAAGAATAAATTTAGTAAGATTTATATGTTTAATGATAGTAATAGCTTTAACTGGAGCATCAGTTTCAGTAGCTGGTAACATAGTATTTGTAGGTCTTATAGTTCCTCAGATAGCTAAAGCTATAGTAGGATCAGACTATAAATATATAATACCAAGCTCAATGATATTAGGTTCGGTGTTATTAGTATACAGTGATATTATGGCTAGAATGATAAACCATCCTTATGAGACACCAATAGGGTCATTAACAGCATTATTAGGAGTCCCTATGTTTATATACCTTGTGAGAAAGGATACGAAATAAATTATGAGTATGAATAAAAATAAAAAGTTTGCCCTAGTTATAGGGATTTTGATAGCATTAATATTTACTACATTTTTAGTTAGCTTGAATTTAGGATCATTATCTATAGAACCAATGGATGTTATAAAAACATTAATAGGGCAAGGATCTAAAAGTCAAGAAATAGCTATATTTAAGTTAAGATTACCGAGAATAGTAATAGGAATATTAGTAGGTACGGCATTAGCTACAGCGGGTACTATTTTACAAGGAGTTACTAAAAATGACTTAGCAGACTCAGGTATATTAGGTATAAACTCAGGTGCAGCACTATTTGTTGTAGTATACATCTATCTTATGAATGGGAATGTATATGATGGAATAAGCAATACAACAATATTTACAATGCCTATAGTAGCTCTAACAGGGGCAATATTTGGAGCATTTTTAATTTATATGCTTGCATGGAAAAATGGTATAAGCTCATCAAGATTATTACTTATAGGAATAGGTATAAACGTTGCATTTACATCAATACTTACAATTTTCCAACTTAAATTTACAACTCAGGAATTTAATAGAGTAATGGCTTGGACATCAGGAAGTATATGGGGATCAAATTGGAAATATGTAATGGCAGTATTACCTTTTATAATAATATTTATGGCGTTAACAATATACAAATCTAGATATTTAGATGCATTAAATTTAGGTGATGAAGTTGCAACTGGATTAGGAATAGAAGTTGAAAAAGAGAGAAGAAAATTAATAGTATATGCAGTAATTTTAGCGGGTGTTGCTACATCAGTAGCTGGAAGTATAGGCTTTTTAGGTTTGGTTGCACCACATATTGCTCGTAAATTAGTAGGTCCTAAGCATAAAAAGTTAATTCCTGCAGCGGCTCTTGTTGGAACGTTAATATTATTAGTTGCAGATACGATATCTAGGAATTTAATAGCTCCTATGGAGATTCCAGTAGGAATAGTTGTAGCAATAATAGGTGTTCCGTACTTTATTTATTTAATGTTAGCAGAATAAGAGATTTATTTAGTAAGAATTAGGTGGCTTTAAATAGCTAGGAGGAGACAAATATGAATTGTATAAGTACTAAAAATTTAAATATTTCATATGGAAATTTATATATAGTAAAAGATTTAAATTTAAATATACCAAAAGGAAAGATAACTACAATAATAGGCGCTAATGGTTGTGGAAAATCAACAGTATTAAAAACTATAGCTAGAATCATACAACCTAAAAGTGGTGATATTTATATAAATGATAAAAATATAAAAGAGCAAAGTTCAAAAGATTTAGCGAAAACAATGGCTGTTCTTCCTCAAAGTCCTCAAGCTCCAAGTGGACTTACTGTAGAAGAGCTAATAGCTTATGGAAGATTTCCTCATCAAAAAGGATTTGGAAAGTTAAAAAAAGAAGATACAGATATAGTTACATGGGCGTTAGAGGTAACTGGTATAGATGAATTTAGAGATAGACCGATAGAAGCTTTATCAGGTGGACAAAGACAAAGAGCTTGGATAGCAATGGCTTTGGCTCAACAAACAGATATACTTGTACTTGACGAACCAACAACTTATTTAGATTTAGCACATCAACTTGAGGTATTAAATTTACTAGAAGAATTAAATAGAACTCAAGGTACAACTATAGTCATGGTAATACATGAACTTAATAATGCGGCTAGATTTGCAGATCATATGATAGGTGTAAAAAAAGGAAAGATAGTATGTCAAGGTGATGCATACGAAGTAATGACAAAGGAAAATCTTAGAGAATTGTTTAATATAGATGCAGAAATTGTACAAGACCCTAGAACTCAAAAGCCAGTATGCATAACTTACGACATGGTAGGATAGGTAGAATTTATGGATAATCAACAAGCATTAAAAGAAGAAAAAATAGGAAAATTATTAATAAAATACTCAGTACCAGCTATATTAGCAATGATGGTAACATCTTTATATAATACTGTAGATAGAGCTTTTATAGGATCTATAAAAGATGTAGGAGCACTTGCTATATCAGGGCTTGGAGTAACAATGCCTTTATTTACGATTTTAGGAGCATTTTGTGTTGCAATCTCAATTGGAGGTAGCACAAATATATCGATAAAGCTTGGTGAAGGTAATAAAGAAGAGGCAGAGGAAATTTTAGGAAGTACAGTTGCTTTAGAATTTGCAGTAGCAATAGGAATATTACTTGTAGGAATTTTCTTTTTAGATGACATACTTTATATATTTGGAGCAAGTAAACACACTATTAAATATGCTAGAGAATATATGAGTGTAATATTTGCAGGTGCGTGGTTTAACTTACCTGGATTTGCTTTAAATAGTGCAATAAGAGCTGAAGGGAATCCCAAGCTAGCAGCAAAGATGATGATAATAAGTTGTATTCTAAACTTAATATTAGACCCAATATTTATATTTGGATTTGGTATGGGGATAAGAGGAGCAGCTGTAGGAACTGTAATATGCCAATTAGTAGTATGTCTTTGGTCTACACATTATTTTACAGTAGGAAAATCGAATTTAAAATTAAAAGTAAAGAATATAAAATTAGATAAGAAGTATTTAAAGCTTATTGTAGTAATAGCGTTGACTCCATTTTGTATGGAGCTTGCAGCAGGATCGATACACTTAGTTACAAATAGAGTATTAAAAATATATGGTGGAGATTTAGCAATAGGTGCGATGACAGCAGTGACATCAATATCTTTAATGTTCTTAATGCCAGTGTTTGGACTAAGTCAAGGAATGCAAACAATAATTGCATATAACCATGGTGCAAAGCAACCAGAGCGTACAAGAAAAGCAATATTATTAGCTGTAATAGCTGCAACTACTATACTAACTGTTGGATGTATACTTATTAAATTATTCCCAGAAGTATTTGTAGGGATATTTACAAAGGATGATGAACTTATGAATTTAGCTATCAATGGTATAAATATAAACTTAGTAACACTTCCAACAATAAGTATTTCTATTTTAGGAGCAGTATATTTCCAATCAATTGGTAGTGCTAAAATATCTATGTTTTTAAGTTTATTAAGACAAGTAATAATATTAATACCAGTAATACTTTTAGTACCTAAATTCTATGGACTGAATGGAGTATGGGCTTCACAACCAATAGCAGATATAGGTGCAATGGTTATAGTAGGGTTATTTTTAGTAAGAGAATTCAAGAAAAAAGAAAGTATAGTGGAGAATATATAATTTTGAATTGTTTAAAATAAAAAACATTGTCTTAGCTGACAATGTTTTTTATTTTTATTATTATATGAATTGATAAATTATTATTTTTGTATGATAAATTATCATATTAAGTGCAACATCTAAAAATATGTAAAAAAATAGTTCACAAGTTTATGTTCATGTTACAGTAATAATAATCACAAAACTACTTTACATGAAAGG
>CABIVQ010000069.1 GCA_902362365.1 Clostridiaceae bacterium
CCTTTCATGTAAAGTAGTTTTGTGATTATTATTACTGTAACATGAACATAAACTTGTGAACTATTTTTTTACATATTTTTAGATGTTGCACTTAATATGATAATTTATCATATAAAAAGAAGTGAAGCAAGTGGAGGGTGTATGGGGAATGATAATATCTACAATTTTATCACGGCTAATTTTTAATCTTTTATTTTACATATTAAATTACAAAATATATGGTGTATTTGAGTCAATGCAAAGAGATTTAGAAAAATTAAGTAATATAAATAGAAGTATCTTAAACTTTGCAGGTCATGTCTTAGCAATATCAATAACAGTTTTATTAAGTATTAGATTAGGTATTAGTAATGCTGTAGCTGGTTTGATTTTAGGTTTTTTGATGGCTCTAATAGATATATGCTTTGGGAATAGTATTATAGGAAATACCCCTAAAAAAAATGTATAATAATATATTATGAAATAAGAAAATAACTGTATCTTATAGCTAAAGTATTGAAATTGATAAGATACAGTTATTTTTGTTGTACTTATCAATATATTAAAAATATAAAGGGGTCAAATTAATATGATCCTATTTTTATGTTCAAAAAAATACCTGTTCTAGTACACACTTTACAAAATAAAAGTTATGTTATAATTAAGATAGAAATTATTGTTCAACATAAATATGATAGTATTCGTTTTATTGTATAAATACAGGTATCTTTACCATGTAAAATACTTTTGACATAGTAAAAGTAGGCAATATCAAGGACTTTTGATAGTGAAAATTTACTCAAAATTATAGAATAATAGTGCAGGAGGGCATTGTATGGAAATTGGAAAACAGATAAAAAAATATAGAACTGAAATGAAGTTTTCACAAGAGGAATTATCTGAAAAGATATTTGTATCTCGTCAAACTATATCAAATTGGGAGAATAATAAAAATTACCCCGATGTGAAAAGTTTATTATTATTAAGTTCACTTTTTAATGTCTCTCTTGACATATTAATTAAAGGAGACCTTGAGGAAATGAAAGAACAAATTAAAAAAGAGGATATTGACAAATTTAAACGTGATGGTAATATTTTCACTATACTGTTTATTTTAACTATGGTATCCGTTGTTCCACTTATAAAATTTATGGAAGAATACGGTTTTATAATTTGGAGCATCATTGCTATAGCAGCAATGTATTACGCTATTAAAGTTGATAAATATAAAAAGAATAATAACATCCAAACATATAGAGAAATAGCTGCTTTCCTAGATGGAAAGAATTTGGATGAAGTTCAAAAACATCAGGAGTATGGAAAGCGACCATACCAGAAATGTGCAATTGTAATAGGTTTTAGTTTATTAACAATAGTCATAGCAATAATTATGGAATATATATTATTCTAATAGCTAAGTTAATAAGAAGTTGTTAAAGAAATAAAAATGATGAGGCTTTGAACAACTTCTTGGATACACGATTTTAATATATTAAAAAGTAAAAGGATGAGAGCTATGCTCTCATTTTTTTACGGATTTAAATGAGGTAGAGGTAAAAATAAATTTATAAATAATAAAATAAGGCTTAGAATTGAATTTAGAGCCTGTAAGGGGGATGATTTAAAGTAACTTAAACATAATAATTAATAATCTAAAAAAAGGGCTAACTTAATTTAATTAAGTTGCCCTTTTGCTATATCTGAAAGTATTGAAAACACTATACTTCTTTAAACTATTCCCTAAACCTAATTTAAGGAGAAGTTAAGTGAAAATATATAAATTAGCAAGGTTTTTATATCTTAACTTTATTTACTTTAGAAATATATAACTAATACTTGCATTACAAGTATTAGTTATAGTATTATAAGAATACAATACTAGTTAAGCGAGGTATTAGTTTTTAACACTAAACCTTGTAATACAATGATTAGAAAGGGAGTGAGATGATGGAGTTAAATAAAGAGATATTGAAAGGTCATATAGATACTATGATACTTGCGATATTAGAAAAAAATGATTCTTATGGATTTGAAATTGCTAAAAATGTTTTGGAACAAACAACCTTTGAACTAAAAGATGGAACATTATACATATCACTAAAAAGACTTGAGTCAAAAGGTTTTATTGAATCTTACTGGCAAAGTAGTCAAGGTCCAGGTAATAGACGTAAGTACTACAAAATAACACAATATGGTATAGAAAGTTTAGATATAAAAGTTGATGAATGGAATTTTGTAAAAAATATTATGGATAAATTCTTAGATGGGAGAGATGGTAATGGAAGTAATAAATAACTACATTGATTCATTATATAAAAATGATAATAGTCAAGAAGTACTAGAGCTTAAAGAAGAGTTAAAAGAACACTTAATAATGTCAGCAAATGAATTTATTAATGAAGGATATGAAGAACAAGACGCTTACGAAATGGCTATCAAAAAATTTGATGGTGGTTCTGATATGTTAAAAGAACTCTACTTTGCTCTTAAAGAAAATAAAAAAGAGATTAAAGAGACTAATAAGGTTGCAAAGATAATAACTAGAATATCAGGTGTAATGTTTATTCTATGTTTAATAACATCTACAATTCTTACATCTAGTAAACCCTTTAATTACATGTATGAAAAGCAGTATACATATTGGGAACAAGTAAATTCAAATATATCAAAAGAGTTAAATAAAATTATTAAAGATAAAGATGTGAAAAAAGATATAGATAGTTACAAAGATGATATATCAAAATTATTATCATCTAGTAAGTTCAATAAAGATGTTATATTAATGTATGTTTATGAAAGTGCACATAAGCAAGTTTGGGAAACTTATGAGCCATCATCTATTTTATATACTTATGGTAAGGATGCAACTGTAGATTATATGTTTATGAGTGGAGAAACTGTTGAAAATGATAGAGGTCAAAAACTTTATTATAATGTAAAATTAACAAGAGCACTTTATTATAAAATTTATGAAAATACAAGAGTATCAGCTATTTTAGCAACTCCAATTTTCTTTATAATCTATGTAGTTTTAAAGATAGCTTTTAGAAAAAAGAAAGTTAAGTTTTAACTAACATTATGAAGATTTTAGTTTGTATATTATTATGTTTGATTATGAATCTATTTATAATTTATTTAATATTGAAACTTATTATGGTTAAGTCAAAGTCATAGAATAAAATTCTATGACTTTTTTATTGTAAGAAAATTATAACCCTCTATCAAACAAATGTGGAATCTTCTCTAAAATACTTATAAATCAAAATAAAACTATATCAAAATATGTAAGAAAATAAAAAGATTTGATATAATCAAATTAACAATTGATATTAAGAAAATGGGAACAAGTGTTATCAATTAGGATTTAATATATTTTTGATAGATAATGTGGGGGAAGAAATGGATAAGAATAATAAAAAGAGATATATATTTATAGTGGCAATGACGTTTTGCCTTATAATAGGAGCATTTAAAGTAAGAGAGTATTATATATTAAAAGATAGCTTTGTATTTTCTAAAGATAATGTAGTTGGGGCATAGACGTCTAAAAAAGACGTATTTTCTTATAATTATGATTGTCATATCTCAAAAGAAGATATAACTTATTTAAGTGAACTATTAACTAATGCACAATTAAAAAAATCTAGTGTTAAAGAAGCTCCATATAATATGGGGAATATAGTATTGTTTTTGGATGGTAATATTAGAGAAGATGAAGATGATAGTGTGACAGTTGAATACAAAAGAAGTATAAACTTGAGTAAAGTAAATAATGAGAAAGTATATGTAATTTTAGAAATAAATAAACTTAGAGATGATAACAGTTTCAATATGGAAAATATAACACAGAAATTTTATACGATTAATTCTAAAGAATTAGTATAGTTTATAGAAAATATAGATAGTGAATATTAAGATATTACAGAATATAATATTTGAGTACTGGAGGAAACTTAGTTGGTGCTTACATTAGTTGATTAGTCAAAAAATAAGAATAGTTTTGTTTTTTAAGTGACCTATTTTAGGTCATTTTTTATTTTTTTAGAACTAAAGTAAATTAATTGAATAGACTATAGTAGAGTATTTTTGTATAAAAGTTCGCATTAGGTTGTTTAAAATTGACGATTGGAGGTATGACTATATATGTTTACTAAAAGTTATATCAATTTATATAATTCAAAACCTTTTTCAAGGAATATTAATTTAGCTATATGTGACCTAACAAGAAATAACAAAGATATACTATATTCCTACCAAATAGGTTCATCCGTTCAAGGAACTCCTATTTTAGCTGTTGAACTAGGATGTGGAAGTACAAAGATACTTGTGCAAGGAACTCATCATGCTAGAGAAGCTATTAATACAATTTTATTGCTAGACCAAATAAATTACATGGTAAATTTATATAATAATCCTGCTATTGTCTGTGGAATAAATATAAGAGAACTTTTAAATCGGGTTACATTCGTTTTTGTTCCACTTGTAAACCCTGATGGAGCTGACTTAGTTTTAAATGGTAAAGAATTTATTTGCAAAGAATATCAAAGTAAAGATTACTTGCAAAAAGAGTCTTTTTTATCTTGGAAATCTAACATAAATGGAGTAGATTTAAATCGAAATTATCCAACGTCTAGTCCATCAACAGATTTAGCTAAAAGCCAAGGATCTGAAGTATACCCTGGACCTTATTGTTTTTCAGAACCAGAAACATATGCACTTAAAGTTCTAACTGAATGTTATAACTTTAATGGAACAATATCATATCATTCATCTGGAGAAGAAATTTACTGGTATTTCAATCAAATTGATGAAAATAGAGATTTAATTATTGCTAAGAGTATTGCTTTGCTAACTGGATATAAATTAATTCCTAAAGAAGAATCTACTACAGGTAATGGCTACAAGGATTGGTTTATAGAAAATTATCAAAAGCCGTCATTAACTATAGAAGTATCACCTTATGTTGGAGCCACGATAGTACCTGCTGAAAATTATTATGTTATATTTCAAAAAAATATAAATGTGCCTATTGTATTTGCGGATTTAGTAGATTGTATGGAAGAATGTGAAAATTAAAAAAATAAACACAAAAGTATTGACATATAAAATTTAGTGTATTATTATAATAACTAACAAAATATACCAATAAAATTCTGTGAAAAAGAGAGTAGCTTAAATTGATTTTACAGAGAGCTTAGGATGGTGGAAGCTAGGCATTGAGATTTATGTGAAAAGAACTTTGGAGAAGACTGCAGGAAATTAAGTATGGCAGTAGGTGTTCTCGCCTTAAGAGATAGAGTGGGTAAGTTATTTTACCAATAAGAGTGGTAACGCGGATAGTATTCGCCTCTTGGATTTTATTCCAAGGGGCTTTTTTAATACAAAGAGTTATTTCTTAGAGGTTTAATTTCTTACTAATAAGAGTGGTACCGCGGAAACTTCGCCTCTTAGCATTTTGCTAAGGGGCTTTTTAATTGCAAAATTAAGAATTAAGGACTAAAGAAATTTGCAGATGTATTGACTTAATCAAAGTGATTTTTATTATTATAAATATAAGTGGATAAGTCGGAATATTTTGAAAAAATACAGAGGGGAGATTTAATTATGGAACATTATGGAGTATTAAGTTTAATTTCACCATTAGTGGCAATTATAATAGCAATTTTAAGTAAAAATGTAATAATATCTTTATTTGCAGGAAGTTTTTTAGGAGTATTAGTATTAAGTAGATTTAGTCCAATAACAGCAGTAAAATCCCTTATAGGGGACTACTTCTTTGTTCAACTTACAGATAGTTATAACGCAGGTGTGTTGATACTATTAATGTTTATAGGTGGATTTATAGCTTTAATAGAAAAATCAGGAGGAGCACAAGCATTTGCAGGGAAAGTAACAAAATTAATAAATACAAAAACTAAGGCTCAAATGAGTTCTTGGTTTGGAGGGATATTAATATTCTTCTCAGATTTAGGAACACCACTTATAGTAGGTCCAATATTTGAACCTATATTTGATAAATTAAAAATATCTAGAGAAAAATTAGCTTGGATAATAGATTCAACAGCATCACCAATAGCAGTATTAGTACCATTTATAGGATGGGGAGTATATGTAATGGGGTTTATACAAAAAGAATTTGAAGCACTTAGTATAACTCAATCAGACTTTACTGCATTTGTAAAAGCAATACCATTTCAAATTTATCCTATACTAGCAGTAACAATGGTTCCGATAATAGCATTTTCAAAGCTTGATTTTTCAGCAATGCTAAAAGCCGAACAAAGAGTTGAAAACACTGGGAAATTATATTGGGATAGTTCTAATCCTCAAAGAAAATCAGAAAAAATTTCAGAATATGAAGCTTCAAATTCAAAGGCTTCACTTGTAATAGCACCACTTGTAGTTTTATTTATAACATTATTTTCAATATTAATACCACTAGGTTTTCCAATGAAACCAGTTGGAGGTAGTGATTTTAGAATAGCTTTAACAACAGCATATTTATTTGCAGCTATAGTTTTAATAGGTCTTATGGTTTATTACAAAACAAAAACTTTTAATGAATCGTTTGGTATTTATATAAATGGAATGCAAAAAATGATTTATGTATCTATTACCTTAGTTCTTGCATGGTCACTTGGAGCAACTATTAAAAATTTAGGAACAGCAAATTATATAATACAATTACTTAGTGGTAATGTTCCAGTTGCATTAATACCAGCAATATTATTTATACTAGGTGCATGTGTATCTTTTGCAACAGGGAGTTCTTGGGGGACTTTTGCAATAATGATGCCACTTGCAATACCTATGGCAGTTTCTTTAGATGCATCTATATATGTATGTATAGGAGCAGTTTTATCAGGTGGATTATTTGGAGACCATTGTTCACCAATATCTGATACAACAATTTTATCATCTACAGGAGCAGGCTGTGATCTTGTAGACCATGTAAAAACACAACTGCCTTATGCACTTTTAAATGGAGGTATAACTTTAGTAGGATTTTTAATTGCAGGTGTAATTAATAGTGAGATAAGTTTAGTTATATCGCTTGTAATTTTACTTATAAGTGTATTTTTCTTAAGTAAATCAAATAAAAATAAGCTAGAAGCAAATAATATAGAGTCAAATAAAAATTAATGGAGGTTGAGGATATGAAATTATGGGGTGGACGTTTTAGAAAAGAAGAAAATAAATTAATGGAAGAATTCAACAAATCATTTGAATTTGATAAGGTATTATATAAACAAGATATAGAGGGAAGTATCGCTCATGTTTATATGCAAGGAGTATGTGGTTTATTAAGTAAAGAAGAATGTGAGATAATAACTAAAGAATTAATAAAGATAAAAGAAGATATTGAAAATGGAGATTTATTATTAGAAGGAAATTACGAAGATATACATAGCTTTGTTGAAATTAATTTAATACAAAGAATTGGAGAAGTAGGTAAAAAACTTCACACAGGTCGTAGTAGAAATGACCAAGTAGCAACAGACATGAGATTATATGCAAAAGAAAAAACACAAGAATTAGTAGAGCTAATATCAAGTTTTAGAAATACAATAAAAGAAGTTGCTAATAATAATTCAGTTATAATGCCAGGATATACTCACTTACAAAGAGCTCAAGTAGTTACTTTTAAACATCATTTAATGGCATATTATAGTATGTTTACTAGAGATGAGAAAAGACTAATAAATGCTTTAGAAATACTTGATGAAAGTCCTTTGGGATGTGGAGCATTAGCTGGAACAACTCATAATATAGATAGAAATATAACTATGGAAAAGCTAGGGTTTAAAAGAGTTGTAGAAAACTATATGGATGGAGTTAGTGATAGAGATTACTTAATAGAGTTAATGAGTGATTTTTCTATAATAATGATGCACCTAAGCAGACTAAGCGAAGAGTTAATATTATGGAGTAGTCAAGAGTTTAAATTTGTTGAAATAGATGATTTATATACTACAGGAAGTAGTATAATGCCTCAAAAGAAAAACCCAGATGGTGCAGAATTAATAAGAGGTAAAACTGGTAGAGTATATGGTAATTTAATGGGGCTTTTAACTGTTATGAAAGGCTTACCATTAGCATATAACAAAGATATGCAAGAAGACAAAGAAGGATTTTTTGACAGTGTAAAACAATTAAAAATGTGTATTCAAGTAATGGAAAAAATGATAGCCACACTAAAAGTAAATAAGGACCAAATGAAGTCATGTGTCAAGAGTGGATTCTTAAATGCAACAGAGGTTGCAGATTATCTAGTTAAAAAAGGGATTCCATTTAGAAATGCTCATAGTATAGTGGGTGCTATAGTAATTTATTGTGAAGATAATAAAAAGTCAATAGAAGAGTTAAGCCTTAATGAGTTTAGTCAATTTGCAGATGTATTTGATGAAGGTATATATGACTTTATTGATTATGATAAGATTTTAGATAAGGGAATAAAAGAGTTAATAAAATAAGATTAAATATAATTTATAATATAGATATCAACTGTATTTTACAATATTAAAAAAATGGTAGCTAGATATTGGATGCTCCAATAGTCTAGCTATTTTAATTTCTTATGTATCACTCAATTGTATAACAGAGTTAAGTTTATTATATAAACACAAATAAACAATGTCATATCAAACTCTATATATTCTTTCCTTAATGTCCTTAAATTTAATATCTAAAATAAATATATTGCTATGAGGCAAATCCGAATAACACAGCAGCAATATTTACAACTAATATTATTGAACCAGTTGTATAAAATAAAGTCGATACAACTTTACTTTTATTTGGTGATTTATTTTCTAAGATCATTGTTACCCAAAATGTAATAAATATAACTCCTCCCAATATACGTTGTAAGTTACGTAGATATATAGCAGTTGCAAAGCTTATAAGTAATATTACTAATGTAATGTATTGAAATACATTCCAAACCTTTTTTAACACTAAATCATCTCCCTTCAACAAATCCCTACTTTAAGCATATAATATCAATGTTTAATTCTCAATATTTAACAGCTTTATTCTTAAATTTTGTTATCCGAAATTTCTCATATATACTTTTCTTATCTTTCTTATGTATTCCTATTTTCTCTTGAAATAAAATGATTTATTAATAAATTTAGTAAAAATATTTACTGAGTTTTAAAAGAATAAAATTAGTAATTAACTTATATATTTCATTGAAACTCTAATATAATATATACTTAAAGATAATAATAAAAACTATTTAGTTATACTATTTAGTAACCATTATAAAAAATATAGTAAATATATTTACAAAGCATATTTATTTGATATACACTTAACTTGGAAATCGATTTCATATAAATTTAGGGGGTATAGATTGTTATGAAAAGAAAAGGTGTATCGTTATTATGTAGTTGTGCTATTGCACTGACAACTGTACACTCGGGTTTAAGCATATCTAATGCTAGTTCAGTAGAAGTAGATAAAAGTGTAAAAGCAGGTATTAATGTTAAAAAGGTTGAAGGTATATCTGAAGACACTATAAAAGGTGTAGATATATCAAGCATAATATCATTAGAAGAAAGTGGAGTTAAATTTTATAACTTTGACAATAAAGAGCAAGATATATTTAAAACTTTTTCAGAAGCAGGAGCTAATTATGTTAGAGTAAGGGTGTGGAATGACCCTTATGATAGTGATAAAAATGGTTATGGTGGGGGAAATAATGACCTTGAAAAAGCAATAGAAATAGGAAAAAGAGCAACTGAAAACAATATGAAGGTCTTAATAGATTTTCATTACTCAGATTTCTGGGCAGACCCTGCAAAGCAAAAAGCACAAAAGGCTTGGGGAACTATTGATGATTTTGAATTAATAAGAGTTGGTAATTGAAAATAAATTTAAAAATTATATAGTAACAAGTTAATAAAATTTGCATATAAATAAAACAAATAAAAAATTATTTAAAAAATTTAGAAAATGATATTGACTATATTAAAAATTTAAAATTTTATTAATATAAATTAATAAAAAATTCCTAAGAAAAGGGATAGTAACTAAGTTTAGGTTCAACATAGAGAGTTGAGGATGGTGGAATCTCAACAAGAAGAAATTTAGTGAATGGGCCTTTGAGGAGTAAATTGAAATCATTTTATATGAGAGTAGACTTTACCGTCAGTCGCACGTTATAGCGAATAGGGTATGATAGTACCTGAGAATGAGTGATGTATAGTAGTTTATTTACTTTACATAAATTAGGTGGCAACGCGGATAATCTCCGTCCTATTAATTTAGGGCGGAGTTTTTTTATTGCAGGAAATTTTAATTTCCATCCTATAAACTTTAGCGACTGTGTCGGCGATATGAGCAAAGTGAATTTTTTATTGCATAAAATTTTAATTTAAGGTGGTGATAAGTATGATGTGAAGAGATAGCTCAAAGGAAAATGATATAGAACATTGGTTAAAAGAAAATATAAATTATTTAAATATTCTAGGAGGAATAAATTATGAGAACAAATACAAAAAAATTAACTTTAAATGCATTACTTTTAGCAATAGGACTACTACTTCATCAACTTACACCAGCAATGGGACTTCCAATGCAGCCTGATATGTCATTAATAATGTTATTTACAATAATGATTATAAATAAAGGTGATTATAAAACTTCACTAGTATGTGGTATAGTAACAGGAATATTTACTGCATTAACTACAAAATTCCCAGGAGGTCAACTTCCAAACATAATAGATAAAATTATTACTGTAAACGTAGTATATATTTTAATGTTTATAAGCTATAGATTACCATTCTTGAAAAAAATAAAAGAAAAAACACAAGATCTTATAGTATCTATAATAATTTTACCAATAGGTACATTAATAAGTGGAATGGCATTTTTGTTATCAGCTAAATTAATAGTAGGTCTTCCAGGTTCATTTGAAGCATTATTTTTAGTAGCAGTAGCACCAGCAATAATAATAAATTTAGTATTTGGTATTTTCTTCTTTAAAGTAATAAGCATGTCTGTAAATAGACTTGGATATAAGAACTTAAAGAGTTTAAATAAGTAGAATAAAAATAAACTTGCTAGTAGGAAATGGTAAAAACAAAATCAAAGATAATATATATTTACAAGTTCTAAAATAAGCAAATTAGCAATTCAAGGACCTAAGGCAGAAAAAATACTTCAAGAACTTACTGATATAGATTTAAATACAGTTAAATTCTTTTATATGAGTTTAAAGGTAAAAGTGTGTAATAAAAATTGTTTGATTTCAAGAACAGTTTATACTGGAGAAGATGGATTTGAAATTTATTGTAATAATGAAGATGTTAAAGAAATATGTTAAGTAATACTTGAAAAAGGAAATCTATAGTAAAAAGAGTAGATGACGCAAGAGCTGTTAAAAATCCCATATTAACTTGGAAATAAAGTAAAAACACCAAATAAGTAATTTATCTGGTGTTTTTCTTTAAATAAGTAGTATATTATGTTAAATAAACATAGTGTACTACTTATTTAATATTGATTGATTTTTATAAAACAAAAGCTAATTGGATTACAGTAGATACAATTACTATAACAACGCCTATAAGTATCTCATAATGAATCAACTTAAAACGTTCAGTTAAATCCATTGAAACACTTCTAGAACTTGCATGGAATAAGGCTCCATGAGGTAAATGTTCAAATACACATGCACCTGCATTAACCATAGCAGCTCCTGAAACTTTAGATAAACCAGAACCTAAGATTGCTTCTGAAAATGTAGATGATGCAATAGTTGCTCCACCAGTAGTAGAAGCAGTAGCAAGTGACATTACCATACCAGAAATAGGTGCTAATAAAAATTGAGGTATATTCATAACTTCTAATAACTCTATAGTACTATGTTGTAAATTAGACATTTGAATAATTCCAACTAAAGTGCCTGTTCCAAGTAATAATATACACACGCCTTGCATTTTTGCCACTCCAAAAGCTAAATACTCCTTAGTATTTTCTAAGTTTCTTGTAGCAATAATACTTACAATAGCGCCTATAGGTAAAGCAACAAGTGGATCTACTACAATATCAGAAATATTACCCAAGAATAATAAACAAATAGAAACTATAGGTCCTATTAAAGAAGCAAACAAACTTGGTAAATTTTCATTTTCTTCTACATTTATTTCCATATCAATTTTACTACCCTTATTGATTAATGTTCTTGCTAAGATAGTAGTTACTATAACTCCACATATTGCAGGAATTATATTTGCAAGCATAACACTTGATAATTCTACATTGAAATTACTTGCAGCTGCTAAAGTATTTGGATTTGGAGAAATAATATTTCCTGCTTTTCCTCCGCCTAATGCAGCTAAAAGTATTGCTAACTTTGAGTATCCTAATTTATGACCTATAGACATCCCAATAGGCCCAACTGTAAGTACAACAACATCCAAATCTACTCCTACACCAGCAAGTACCATAGATGATAATACAATACCTAATATAGCCTTTTTCATACCAAGGATTTTTATAATTTCTTCAGAAATTCTTTCAACGGCACCCGTTTTTATTAATGTTGCAGCTAAAAAACCTGATGTCATTACTCTAAGAATAGCAGGAGCCATATTTTGAGCACCACTAGCCATATACTCAACAGTATCAACTAAACTTGCACCACCTACTAATCCTCCAACTAATGCACCGAAAACTAAACAATAAAATGGTTCAAACTTTTTTATAATGAGTATAATTGATACTATTAAACCAATAATTGCCCCAAAAGTTGTTATTATCATATTGTCAATCTCCTTTAATTATTAAATTACTAACTATATCTTTATAGTACAAAAAAAGTTCAATGGTGTCAAATGTAATTTAATTAATTAAATTACATTAAATAAAACTGTATAATATAAATTTGTTAAATTAAAAGAAATCGCTTTATAATATTAAAAAAGAGAGCCTAATAGATTCTAGTGTTGCATTAATGTAAAATTTAATACTTTACAAAATAACCCTCATGATTTTAGAGCTAACGCTCAATTATTATGAGGGTTGAAATTTTTTCCATTTTATTTTT
>CABIVQ010000070.1 GCA_902362365.1 Clostridiaceae bacterium
TTAAGAATAGAACTTTCGGACATAAAAAAGGAACTTGGTGCAACAAGTTCCGATATGAGTTTAGAAAATTCTATTCAAAAAAGAAAAACTAAAATATTAAGCCAACTAGATAGTAATCATAAGGAAATACTATTAGAAGGAATATTTTAATTTTTAGAGTGTTGTTGAATTTAACTTTTCTAAACACTCTTTTTTATTTGTTTTACAAAGGTATTCTTTATAGCATTCTTCTAATTTAGGAATGTCCTTATTTGTGAATTTATAAAAAAATTCCTTTGGAATGCAGAGTCTATTTGAAAAATGGTCAATTCTTTTTTTAGGCGTACCTCTAATATGCGCATAATTAATTACGCCTATTGTAACTCCTAGTATATTTGCTATTTTATAATGACTCATTTTATATATTTTTTCTATTGCATCATATATATTTATATCTATTTTTTTGTTTGAGTATTCTTTTTCTGCAAGTTCCATAAATTCTTTGAATGAAATATTGTGCCATTTATATTCATCTACGACATACCAAGGTGCATTATTTACTAAGTCTTTATAATGGTCGAATCCTATTTCCCATTGTTTGCAGTTATATATTATTTTCTTTATTTCTTCTTCATCTTCATAATAATCACTATCTCCACAGCAAAATCCATTAAAATTAAATTTACAGGTGTTGCAGTTTTTTATTAATTTAAACTTCATAAAGTCACAACTCCTTTTGACAGTATAATTATTTTATACAATAATCATATCATATTTATGAAAAAATGAAGATATTTAGAGTATATTTTTAAATAGTTTTTAAGGTTTTTATAATATAAAATTTCTATAATAATTCAATTAAATATATAGTGATATAAATGTGATATACTTCTAATATATAGTAGAGAGGTGGCATTATGGAAAAAGATATATTTTTAAATTTAAGTATAGAAGAGCAAGTAGAGTATTTAAATAAAAAGCTAGAAGAGGGACAAACAGTTATAAGAATAAGAGAAGATTTGAGAATTGGTGAAAAGACATTACAAAGAATAATTAAGTCAAATGGATATAGGTATAATCAGAAGCTTAGAAAATATATTTGTAATACAGAAGTATCACAAAAGGTACAAATACAAGGTGAGGTAATTGAAACGCCTTTAGAAACTGATTTAGAGGGACAAAGTGATACATTGGTGATACAAAATAAATATAAAAATGATTTATTAGAGCTTATTAAATATAAAAGCGAATTATTAGATATGTTAAAGGATTATAAGTTAAATAATCATATAAGTAATACAACTGTGATACAAATAGAATCTAAAGGGATAATAATAGATGGTTTGCATGGTGAAACTGTACAAACATCTATTAGGGTTAACAAAGAGGTTATAAATGAATTTAGAGAGTTTTCAAAGGCATATAAGCAATATAAATCGTCTGACTTAATAAGTATGGCATTAAAAGAGTATATGGAAAATCATAGATAAGATAAAAAATAAAATGAACATTAGAGGAGCATAAGGAAGTGATTATATGAGTATAAAACCTCTCTCAAGTTTAACTTGCATAAAATCATGTGAGGGTATGAGTAAAAGAACTTTATCAGATATTTAAAAAGAAATTTATTCTATTGATGAACTTATAGAAAGTTATAGGCAAGATAAAGAGTATGGAGGCAATACATACGATAATATAATTCAATTAGGTGAACTATTAAAAAAGATAAAATGATTTAGAAGCTTATTAGACATATAATAAGCTTTTTTTGTACAAAATGGAAAGTTAAAAAAAATGAGTTTCCAAATAGTGAAAATGTATAGATTTATATTATTTCATAGGGTAGTATAAAAAACAACAAAAGTAAAAAAGGTGGTTTTGAAATGGAAAATATAAATTTAATAGAAATAATAGATAGGGTAAAAAATAATGAGTATATAACTGATATCGCAGAGGAATTAGATACTAATACACATGTAATATTAAGAATTATGGAAAAACATAAAAATATATATACTCAGTTATTAGATTATATAAAAGAAGATAGTAAGAATAGAAAAGAAAAGAGTATAAAAAATGAAGTAAAAAAAGAAATTGAAAAAACTTTATTAATAAATAGAATAATAGGTTATGTAAATTCGGGAGGACAATTAAATGAAATTGCAGAGCAAGATTATGTATCTACCTCTACATATTCGAAACTTTTAAGACGTGCAGGATATGAATATGATAGAACTTTAGGAGGATACAAGCATAGCATTTTTAAAGATGTTGAAGGTTTTGCGAGATTAATGAATGGTATGGACTATGAGGAAGAAGTAGAATACTTATTTCAATCTTTATACTATGAATGCATAGAAGAAGATGGAAATGTTCAAAGGGCTTCACTTGAGTTGTATAACTTTGATACTAAAGATATTTATATATATCATAAGTTATATGATGAACTAGAACAAATATCTTTAAATGACGGATGGGAAGTTTTTAGTGATTTTATACATTATATTTTATTAAATTATGTTTATGATAGAACTGGTAGAGATGATAGCGAAAAGAATGAAATTCTTTTCTTTAAAGAGGTAGAAGGATTTTCAACAGATGAAGAAATCGAAATATTAAAAAAGAATGACTTTTTATATGATGATATCAACGTTGAAAAAGAACTAAGTAGTTTATATAGATCATATTTATTAAATCATTATGATAAAAAACATTTAGATACTTTGGATTGTTGGAGTTTATTTGAGTTATTCCATAAATACAAGTAAATATTTATGTTATATAGGAGCAAAACAAGTAATTAATAGAAAAACCTCATTTCTAAGTTGGAAGTGAGGTTTTTTAAACCAAAAAATAAAGGAGGGATAAAGTTAAATTATGATGGTAGAGGCATTTAGAAGTAAGAAAGATATAGAAAAAGTTAAAAGGCGACTAAAAAAGCACAAAGATAAAAGGTTGTACCCTATGTTTATTATCGGATTAAATACAGGTTTACGAATAGCTGACATTGTTCCATTGAAAGTAAGTGATTTCAGAGGTAAAAGATATTTAGTAATAAAAGAAGAGGGTAAAACAGGAAAAAAGAAAAATATAGCTATAAATGAAGCTATAAAAGAAGTAATAGAAGAATACTACAGAGAATCTAAGAAGGATGAATATTTATTCAAGAGTCAAAAGGGTGGTCATATAGTAGAGAATACAGCATATAGGCTATTAAAATCTGAATTCAAGAAATGTAGGTTTAAATACAATACAGGAACGCACTCAATGAGAAAGAGCCATGGAAAAGAAATAAATGAGATATACGGTATTGAGATGGCTCAAACAGTATTAGGTCATGACAATCAAAGAGATACATTAAGATATATAGGAATGGAAAAAGAAATGGTAGATAAGGCAATATTGAGCTTGAATATATAAAAAGGAGTGATAATTTTTTTTATATGAGAAAATGTAGGAAAAAAATAATTTTTTTACATTTCATTATCAATTAGAAAAAAATAAGGTTATATAAAAGATATATCAAAGGGTAGAGAGAGTTAAAAAAATGTAGGAATCCGTATAAAAGCTACATTTTTTTATAGGCTTATATATATTGATTTTTCTTAGGTAGAAGCTAAATAAGGCTTATTTTATAAAAATCCTTATTATCATTTAAGAATTTAAGTAAGTTTTAAATAACAAACGCTAGGGCTAAGTTCAAACAATTATTATGCAAGAAGTAAGTAAACTCAATCATTTAAAGGTGTTTTGTGTTTGTTAAAAGGTTGAAACAAAACTCAATTATATATGCAAGTAATTTCAATAGTTCTGTCGTTTTTTTATAAAAAGCGTTTGTTATTATTAAAATACAACTTGAATAAACCATGTATGTATTGATTTTTCAATGAGAATTAATATTTGCGTTTATAAAAAAGTACATACGAATATAAGAAGGAGTTTTAATTATGGAATACATATAAAATAAAGAGCTATATAGTGATAGAATTTTAATTGCACATATGGCTGAAGCAACAATAAAGAGCGCCATTGCTAACGCCCTTTTAAAAATGTAATAAAATTGGAATAATTTATAAAAAAATGTTATTATAGTATAAGATAAAATATAGAGATAAATAAGGGGGAGAATATACTATGAACAAAAAAGCTATCTGCACATTACTTTCATTAGGGGTTATTATTACAAATACAGGTATGATTAATGCTAATGAGCTAAATTCACCAACATTAAATACCGAAATTTCACAAGAAGCTATTTCTGATAATGAAGTAAAAATCAAATCAGACTACTACAGTTTTAATCTACCTTATAATAAAGATGATATTAATATCACATATAAGGAATATGAAAATAAAGTTGAATATACTGTAACATCTAAAAATACGGGGGAAATTCTTACTGTTTTCGGTGAAGAAACTATTAAAATAGAAAAAAATATATACTCAGAAAAGCTTGGAAGAATGGCTACTAGACTAAGTAAAAATTTATATCAAAACCACTATAAGGGTCCTTGCACCGTTAGAGTGAATCAACCGATTACTATATGGGCACAAGGTTCTTTTAGAGCAATTGATACAGCAGGAAAACCTACTTTGACTCAAGTTAGTGGTGGAGATTGGAGCATGTCTTCTACAACTGTAAAAAATAATTGGAAAAATGGACAACAATCTATGTCAATAACTACAACTGCTATGACGACTCTAACAGTAAAAACTACAGCAACTACAGTTGGTAGTTTTAGTGTTTCAAATTTAAGAAAAGCTGGATTCAGTGTTGCATCTTCAGATAATAAAAATTATATTGCTAGATTCACACCAGAAAAGTATTTTGGGTTCAAATGGGATATAGAAAAGGGATACACTCCAATATATTAGAAAGTAGGAATTAACATGGAACCAATTACGGAAATTAACAATACTATAAATTATTTACCTATAATATTTAGCATATTCAAAAACATATTAGTTTTATATTTAGTATACATTTCAATTAAAGCTATAAACATATATATAAAAAATAATTCATAATTAACTCGTTGTGCTAGTTAATTAACTAATTCCTAAATTTTACGTTAGAGACTAGTTATGTACTTGAGATAAAGTTAAAGCCCTTAGAATCCAAATAAATAGATTTCAAGGGCTTTCTTAATATATCTCTTTAAATAAGTTTTTAGAGAATAGTATTAACTTATCATATATACACGAAACCATCTGCTTTAATGGACACATAATACTGTGTGTTATAATTAAGTAAATAATTGTATGATATTGTGCATCTTTTATCAGGAGAGGAAGTAGTAATGGCTTATGTTCATGAATTTGGAATAATTGATTGTATTGAAGAAAACATAGATTGTAAATCAGAAGAACTTGAAATATTGATAAATAAAATATCTGATGCTATTAAAGAAGATAAGTGGTTAATTCATTATGGAATTTAATTAAATAGGAGAATATGTTCCTATTTTTGTGTTCAAAAAAACATATGACTTAATAGTCATATTTACTTGATCTATGACACACCTAAAAATATTTATATTAATATCCGTACTGTACAAGAAATTTAAAATACCATTTCATATACAGTTTTATTATGTCAAAGCTAACTAATCTCAAAATTTAGATTCAGGAAATCGTTGAGAAATTAAAATAGTGTATATATTGAAATTGCTATATTTCAATATATACACTATTTTTTACTTTTATGTTTTTATGAAACTTTAATTATTAAATTTTGATTATTATTTAATTTACTTCTAATTATATAATTTTTACTTTATTCTTAATTATATAATTAGAATTTTTACTTTATTCTTAATTATATAATTAGAATTTTTGCTAAGTTTACTAAACTTCTTCTAAGTATTATTTTTAAGCTATTAATTCCATATCTTCAATTGATTTATTAATACTATGTTTAATTTGTTTCCATTCAACTTTTTTAAATATTGAACAGATAGATATTGGCATATATGTAAACATAAATATTGGGAATGTAAATGTATAAAAAATCTTTTTATAACCTTTACATTGTATTCTATTCCATTCTGTTATCGTTGTTAATAAACCTAATAGGTACATCATAAGGTAAGTATTTAAAAAATAAGAAAGTACATATCCTATAGCTAATTTACTTGTTTGAAAATCATTAGATATTAACGAATATAAAAATATACTACTATTAAATAAAATCATAACAATTGATATAAGCATCATTGGAGAAATAGTCATAAACATATCATAACAAGAAAAATCTCTATTTTTAAATATAGATTTAAATAAATTATATCCATATTTAAAGAATACTTGATAAAACCCTTTTGACCATCTCATTCTTTGATTCCATGAATCTCTAAATGATGTTGGTTGTTCATCATAAAAACAAGCTGAATTACAATAGCCTATTTTTTCTCCATTTATTATACTATCAATAGTAAACTCTATATCTTCTGTAAGAAGATGATATTTCCATCCATTATTTTTATCTATTATCTCTGATGATATTAAAAAACCTGTACCTGATACTGCACAACTGTTATTTAACAACATTCGAGCATAATTTAAGTATTTAGATTCTCTAAGAAACCATAATGAGTACCCTGCTGAAATCCAATTACTATCATAATTTTTAGAATTTCTATAACTTGTAACTATTTTATATTTACGATTAAATACTTTATTCATCTCTGATATATAATTTCTAGATAGTAAATTATCCGCATCAAAAATAAAATACCCATCATATTTTGTTTTTCTGCTTCTTAGTATTTTAAATAAAAAATCTAAAGCATATCCTTTGCCAACCTTTTTATTATCAAACCTTTCATAAACATGTGCTCCAGCTATTCTTGCTTTTTGTGCTGTGTCATCACTACAGTTATCTGCTATAACATATACATCAATTAAATCACTTGGATAATCTTGTAAATCAACTGTATGTATAAATTCTTCAATAACATCAGATTCATTTCTTGCAGAAACGATTACTGCAAACTTATTCATTATATTTTTACCCTTAGATTTTACATTTTTATTTTTCAATAAAACTACAATAATATAATAATATTGATAAATATACATTGCTGTAAATAATATAAATACAACTGTATTTATATTATTTATATTATTTTTTATCATTTTATTTAAAACTCTCCTCCTATTTAATATTTATACAATTGTAATAATATCATAAATATTAAATACTAGTATGGTAAATTTTAACATATTTTACAAAATAAACTTATGATAAATAGTTACTTTTATTTTATGGTAGCTTTTTCTATACATCTTTAAATAATTTTATAGAAAATAGTGTTTCTTAGAATGTATATAAAGATATCTGACTTACATGGTGCCATAATTTTAATATTGACACCAAAGGACTTAGTATAGTAAAATCAACATATAGAGAAGTGTCATTAATAGGTGACATAAATACATATTAAAATTAAGAGGTGTCAATTATGGTTTATGGATATATAAGGGTAAGTACAGTTAAACAAGCAAATGAGGGGAACAGTTTGGAAGGGCAGACAAAATTATTATTAGAAAATGGAGTTCCACAAGAAAATATATATCAAGATGCATATACAGGAACAAAAGCAGATAGACCACAGTTTAATAAGTTACTAAACGAATTGAAAGAAGGTGATACATTAGTTGTTACTAAGTTAGACAGGTTTGCTAGAAGTATGATAGAAGGTTCTAAAATAGTTAATGATCTAATAGAAAAAGGCGTTAAGGTAAATGTATTAAACATCGGGTTAATGGATAATACACCAGCTTCTAAGCTAATAAGAAATATATTCTTCTCATTTGCTGAATTTGAAAGAGATATGATAGTTGAGCGTACACTTGAAGGAAAGCAAATAAAAATGGAAACTGATGTAGATGCAACATTAGGAAGACCTAAGAAATTTAAAAAGGCTCAAAGGGATATGGCACTACAGTTGCTCGAGAAACATTCATATAATGAGGTTGCAAATATGACAGGAATAAGCAGAAGAACATTGATAAGATATAAAAAAGAAAATGATTTAAAATTGTTAAAAACAGAATGTGAAGGCAAATAGAAAGCAAAAAAAAAGAAATATTGTCAATTTATGAGAAAAAGAGTTATAATATAAAAAGACAATAGAATAAAGAAAAAGCCTTAAATTTTACAGTCATATAAAAGTGCTTGCAACACTTAAATATGATTAAACGTACAAACTGCGACAACAGTTAGTAAGAGTTAGTAAAATCTAAGACTTATCATATATTAATTATACTTAGATTGTATCATTTTTCAAGTATAAATGTAAATATAGATAATTTTAGAATATACAAGCCTTAACTAACCGTACAGTTAAGGCTTTTTTAATTCTAAAATTTATATTTAAGGAGAATTGAGAAATGGACAAAAAAGAATTAAAAAGACAAATAAAAGATTTAAATGAGGTATTGATTGAGTATGCAGAGCATTCGCCAAGTATTGTTGAATTTGCGTTAAAAATAGTTACTGTAGAAAAAAATATAGAAAGAAAATTAAATAATAGAAAATACAAAAGAGAAATAAAGAGAAGAAAATTAACAGATCAATACATAAAAAGATTTAATACTTTTGATATACATGAGGCTTTAAATATAGATATAAAAGAAGCTAGAAAAAAGCTTAAAAACTTTGATTTTACAATAAAAGAAAAAAATATAATTCTAGATACATTTTATGGTGGAGCAGAAAGTTTTCTAAAGGAATACAATGGGGAAGTGATTAACTAATGATAAGTTTAAAAAATATAATAGACGGATTAAAAAGTAATCCGTCTATACTTGAAAATACATTAAATTTATATGGAAGCTATGAAAAAAATAAAAATAGAAACTGTGTGCATTGTAGTAGTTCAGATGCACTAAAAATAAATAAGAAAAATAATACTTACAAATGCTTTAGTTGTGGAGCTGGTGGGAGTGTAATAGATTTAGTCATAAATAAAGAGAAAACTGACTTTATGGGAGCTATAAAAAAGCTATGTATTGATAATGGCATAGAACTACCAAAAGCAGAATATACAGAAGAAGAAAAGCAAGTATTTAAAAAAGCATTAGAAGATAAAAAAGAGATAAATAAACATATATGCAAACTAGAAAAAGCATTTGATGATCCAAATACAAGTTTAGATATGAAATTCAAAATTAGTTGCCTTATAGATAACTTAAAAGAAAATAAGGACTTCATTAATGATACTGAAATAATTAATTATTCAAAATTTAAAGCAAATAAAACAATAAGCATAGATAAATACATATCAGAACATGATGAAGCAGTTACAAATGCTATAAATGGTGCAAAAGGTGGGGAAACTCACCTTCTAATTGCCCCTACTGGAAGCGGAAAAACCTATTCAATAATAAATATATTAAAAAAATATAAATATAAAGCTATATTTATATTACCTAATAGTGCAAATGTTGAACAAGTAATGTCTGAATATAATATTCCAGGGGCATACGATAAACTATCGGCAACGGATGCAATGGAAAAAGATAATGTAGTCGTAATGACATGGGATAAGGTATCTAAACTAACAGAAGCGGATTTAAGTGAATATATAATAATCATTGATGAAATACATCAAACATATACAGATACATACCGTAAAAAGGCAATAAAGGGTTTGTATGATGTATCAAAAAAATTTAAAGGTAGAATAGATATAACTGCGACACCTAATAAGTTAGATTTTGAAATATACAACTATATCACAGAGTATAAGCAAAAAGAACAAACCAAGTACAATGTGAAATTATACAATGGTATAGACACAAAAATGATTATAGATATATTAAATAATTCAAATAATTCTTCTCTACTTATGAATGATACAAAAGAATTAAAATATATATCTACAATGATAAATAAAAAAAGTGATGTAATAACATCAGATACGAAAGAAACTAGTCAGTTATATAATAATATAATGACTAGAAGCGATATGGGCGATTTTAAGGTGCTTCTAAACACAACAACTATTGTTGCAGGTGTAAACATAAAAAATCCTAATGTAAGCGACATAATAGTGTCAAATATAAAAGACCTTGGTACTATAAAGCAATATGTAGCAAGATTTAGGGATTTAAAAGAAGTTAATATACACATATTCAATAACTATCAAGAGGAATGCAAAATATACGATATAGAATGGCTTGTAAATGAAAATATAAGTAAAGCTAGTATATTAAAAGATGCATATAATGTAGCTTGTAATGGAAATACAGAGTTTTCAACATTAGGACTAAATATAAATCCAATAAACCTCGATACAAACGTATATTTCAATAGAGATATAAATAATTACGAAATTGATAGTGTTTATATTAGAAGCCAAGTATATTCAAAATACTATAATTCAAGAACTCTAGAAAGCTTCAAAGTACTATTAGAAGAATACTTTGAGAATATCGAAATAGTCTATAATATTAAGGCTGACGAAGATATAAAAAGGGATAAAGATATATATAAACACGAATTAAAACTATCTAAAGAAGAAGCTATTGATAACCTTGAAAAATACAAGGATATACTTATTGGATATGATGAAATAAAAAAATCAAAATTAAGTAGCAATCTAAAAGAATATTTAAAAATAAATAGCTTATACGTTGAAGATATTCAGAAAGAGTATTTAAAAAACAATGTCCATAAATTAATAAATGAAAATTCTTTAAAATCTATGATTAGCTTATACAGTAAATATGTACTAGAAAATAGCTTTAGTCTTGATTTAGCTTGGAATATGGCTCAAAGAAAGAACAATAAAAAGATATTTGCTAAGATAAACACTATTATTTATGATGAGTTAAAACAAGAATATCCTAATGCTTTTAAAAACGATTATTCTTTAGAGGTTCGTGTGTATGAACTTATAACTCATTACTTATATGAAGGGGTTAGTTATACTCAAGAACATTTAGAAGATTTGTCAGAAGCTTTAAGGATAGGATTTGGTGATAACTGGTCATTGTCTACCAAAAAAATTAGTGCTGTTTTAAATCAAATTTATAATATTGATAGGGTGAAAATAAATTTAAGTGTCGCAGATAAAAACTATAATTTTTATAAAAATATATTACCAGCAAGTGCGACAACTAAAAAAAGAATAGATGCTTATACAATTAAATCGAGAATAGAATTTTCGGACATAAAAAAGGAACTTGGTGCAACAAGTTCCGATATGAGTTTAGAAAATTCTATTCAAAAAAGAAAAACTAAAATATTAAGCCAACTAGATAGTAATCATAAGGAAATACTATTAGAAGGAATATTTTAAGTTTTAGAGTGTTGCTGAATTTGACCGTTCTCAACACTCTTTTTTATTACGATATAAGTATACCCATATTTTCACAAAAAAACAATAAGGAGTTTCGAAAAGTCGGAAAAAACACGAGAAAACGAAACCAAAAAATAAGTGTATTAAGGGGAAGTCTGAGAAGAAAGTTCTAATAGTTAATATTCAAAGGAGGATATAATGATAATAGATATTTTGATAGTGGGAGTTTTTAGTTATATAGAATGAAGTATCAATAGATTTAATCATGAAAATTATATAATTATAAAAGTTTTGTCCATTTTTGTATAGTTAACGACCATTTATGCAAAAGGAATATACAAAATATTCAGAATATGGTAAGGTTTATATACATTTATCTTTATATGAGGGGGAATTTTTATGAAATTAAAAAAGATTTTAATGTTTTGTAGTATTTTTACAATGATATTTTCAGGAGGGTCATTTGCTTTAGACAATGTAAGTAGTGATGCTGAAGAAAATATAGTAAAAATAGTTCTTGTTAAAGATGGAAAGGAACAAGAAATAACTCAAGATGAATTAGATAAAATCATAGAAGAAAGTAATAAAGAATATGTAGAATCAAAAGATATAGATAACTTTAACTATATTGAAAGCCATGATGCTAGATTAGTTAATCCACCAAGATATCAATATATTGAGTCTAGCAGAATCAAAGAATATCATCATAAAGGAAGAAATAAAAGAATAACACCTTATGTTAGAAATGATACATCATCAACTATATCAAGAAATATATCTTTTTCTACAACGTATAGTAGAAGTTCAGATATAACTTTAACGACTAAAGAATTTAATGCGATAAATGCTCAGATAGGAAAAAGTTATGGTGTTTCACGTACATATTCAGATTCAGTTGATGCAAAAATAAAACCAAAATATGAAAGTTGGGTAGAATTTTACCCAATAGTATATAAAAGTTATGGAACGTTAAGATACTACTATGACGGAATAAATGCAAGAGATAAAAAAGCAACTACATATTTTTCAAGAGCAAGTAAGAATGGTTTAGATGGAGTATATACTGTTAAAGAAAGGAAGTATTAATATGTGGAAAAAAACTCTTGGATCGGTGTTTATAATAGCATCAGCTATATTGTATTCATCAATGTATATAAGCGCAGCTATTTATGGTAGTGCAATAACCTCTAAAAGTAAAGAGATATTTAGTACGTATTTAGGGTTTATAGGAAACGGGTTAATTATACCTTCTATAATACTATTTATTTTAGGGTGTGTATTTATCCTTTTATCTAAAAATAAAGATTATTAAATTCAAGAATATACTCAAGAGCATTTAGAAGATTTGTCAGAATCATTAAGGATAACATTTGGTGACAACTGGGCATTAACTACTGATAAAATAGGTAAAATAATTAATCAGATATACATTATTGAAAAGAAAAAAACAAAAATGTGTCCACCCTTTTCTTATACTTTTTATAAAAATATATTGCCAAAGAGTGGACACAATGAAAGAATAAATGTTTATACAATTAAATTAAGAATAGAACTTTCGGACATAAAAAAGGAACTTGGTGCAACAAGTTCCGATATGAGTTTAGAAAATTCTATTCAAAAAAGAAAAACTAAAATATTAAGCCAACTAGATAGTAATCATAAGGAAATACTATTAGAAGGAATATTTTAAGTTTTAGAGTGTTG
>CABIVQ010000071.1 GCA_902362365.1 Clostridiaceae bacterium
TTTCTATAGGGGGAATATGTTTTGTGGTGAAACTATTGTAATCCCTATCGGGGTCGAGATTCAAATATAAATAAGTTAACAAAACGTTTAGTTAATCTTGGAGGAAACTATGATAAAACATATATTTTGTGACTTAGATGGGACTCTTTATCACGATGGTATAAGTAAAGAGGATATAAAGGCTATAGAAGATATAGAATCTAAGGGGGTTAAGTTTCATATAGCAACAGGTAGGGCTTTAAAGCAAGCCTCTAAGATGATTGAAAATAAGCTCAATTTAAATGGATACTATATATGTCAAAATGGAGCATTTGTATATGATAAGAACAAGAATATAGTTTTAAAGGAAGTTATTGATGATTGTTTAGTTGGAAAAGTTATAAATAGATTTAAATCAGATGATTCATATATTTATGTTATGTATGATGGAAATATAGTTATATCTGGTGGATTAGAAATATTAGATAAGTATGATAAAGAATGTATAATGGATTTAGATTTTTTTAAAAGAGATAAGTATGATAATTTAGTAAGTAATATAGGAATTTTATCTAGAAATATAGATGAATTAGGAAGGATGGAGCTGTACTATAAAAGTGAATTTGGTGATATTTTAGATGTTTATTTGTCAGGACCACATGTTTTAAGTATGGCACCAAAGCATATATCAAAAGGCAATGGTATAAAACATGTATGTGATATATTAGATGTTACTTTAGATGAAGTTGCTACAATAGGAGATTCACCAAATGATATACCAATGTTATATGGATTTAAGTATAGTTTTGCAATGGAAAATGGCAGAAAAGAAGTTAAGGAAAGTGCAAGTTATAGTGCTAAAAGTGTAAGAGATGTAATAGAAATTGTAGGCAAAATAAATGGTGTTGAATATTAATTCAACACCTAACCGCAATTTATTAAGGTATAAGATTTAGCTGTATTTGATAATACAGCATCAAGTATATAGTCAACAACGCTGTTACAGACATAATTTGAAAATAATAAATCATTCTTATATTCAGTTTTAGATTGGTATTCTAAGTAAATAGAATTAAAGAATTCGCGGAAGCTGTTAGCTTCTATATTATCTCCTTTAAATTTTCTTAAATCAGTTTCTTTAGCAACAATAGATAGTTCTTTCTCATAAGTAATATGCTTATTCATACTATGAGTCATCTCCCAACGTCTACTATGGGGTACGCAGAAGAAATCACATAAAAAATGACATATAACTCCTAATTCTTGGCTGAATTTGCTTATTGAAAAATACTTACTTATACAATCTAAGTTTAGAGTACATAAGTATTCTACCTTAGTAAATATCATTTCAAGGGATTCTTCTAAATAGTGCTTCTGTAGTACATATTTTGAAGATATATCAGGTTTTATATTTCCATAAATAAAGTTTTTATCGCTTATAAAGAATGATTTATTTTCATTTATATTTTCAACTATAGATTTACCTATTAAAATGTGAGTATTTACAAACATAATTACACCTCATTAGTTCAACTAAAATTTACTCTACATAATATATGGTTTACTTTAATTAAATATTTATTATAAAGAATAGAAAAATAGTTAATATTTTTTACTATTTGTTTTTATAGCTAACTTAATAATATCAATAAGTATTATATGATGCAATAAGCAAGAAATTCCAAATAAGTATACAAAATATAAGATACTTACAGATGTAATATTAAAATAATAAAGGAATATAATAATTGGAGGTAAAATATGAAAAAAGTATTGGTGTTTTTGGCAGATGGATTTGAGGAAATTGAAGCAATTTCAGTTGTTGATGTTCTTAGAAGAGCAGATATAACATGTAATATGTGTACAATAAATGAAGAGTATGTAAGAGGAACTCATAATATTATAATAAAATCAGATTGCCATATAGATTCTATTGATGTAAAAGAATATGATGCGGTTGTTTTACCAGGAGGACTACCAGGAGCTGATAATTTAAAAGATAAGAGGGTAGAAGAAATAGTAAAAAGATTTAATGCAGAAGATAAAATAGTTGCTGCAATTTGTGCAGCTCCAGAAACTTTAGAAGGTTTTGGTGTATTAGAAAATAAAAGCTGTACATCTTATCCAGGGTTTGTTAAGAATAGAGATAAGGTAAATTATATAGAAGATGAACTTGTTGTGGTAGATAATAATATAATCACAAGCAGAGGACCTGCGACTGCAACTTTATTTGCTTTGGAGATTTTAAAAGAATTAGGTGAAACAAAGAAATCAGAAGAGATAAAAGAAGGTATGATGGTTAAATTTTATAACCAAGTTATAAAGTAAGTAATAATTATATTAACTTAAAATAGTTGCTTCTATATATACATAATATAAGTAACTTTCTATTATGAAATTAGCAGTATTTTCTAGAATTGTATTTAAAGAAAATATAAATAAAAATAAAATAATATCATTAATATCATATTTTATAGGGGCTATACTAGCTGTAACAGGTGGAAAATTAGATTTAAGTACTTTAAGCCCAATAGGTATATTATCAGCAATAGTTGCAATAAAAGGAACTGATAATAAGAAAACTGAAGGTTATACTATAGATTTTCAAAAAATATGCTAAAAATAGTATATATTAAAAATAGGATGTTATAGATAATCTCATGGCGAACGGTTGAAAATATAAATTAGCTGACATTTGCAGCATACTCTCGCTGCATGGAAGATAATTTATATTTCAACACAAGCCACGGATATTATAACACCCTATTTATATATACATTTTACTCTGCGGTATATTTTGCTCCTTGGAATGTGTTACGTTCTTTCAACGTAGCATCTATTTGATTTAATACTTCCCATTTTTTTAAACTCCATAAAGGGCCTACAAGATCTTCCCTTTTGCCATCACCAGTAAGTCTATGGACTATCATTTCTTCAGGAAGAGCCTCAAGTTGATCACATACTAAGTTTATATACTCATCTTGAGTCATAAGCTTTAACATACCATTATCAAGCATTTTTTCCATAGGAGTATTTTTTATAACATGAAGTAAGTGTATTTTTATACCATCTACACCAAGTCTACCAACGGCTTTAGCAGTTTCCATCATCATATTATAATCTTCACCAGGAAGACCATTAATTATATGGACTATTACCTTGATATTCTTAGCTTTTAGCTTCTCAACACCTTCAAGGAAGGTTTGATAATCGTGTCCCCTGTTTATTAACTTAGAAGTTGAATCATGTATAGTTTGTAGACCAAGTTCAACCCATAAGTTAGTTCTTTCATTAAGTTCTCCTAAATATTCAACTACATCATCAGGAAGACAGTCAGGTCTTGTTGAAATAGATAAACCTATAACATCTTCTAATTCTAAAATAGTTTCATATTTTTCCTTTAATACTTCAAGAGGAGCATAAGTATTCGTGTAAGCTTGGAAATATCCTATATACTTAGCCTTAGGCCACTTCTTTAGCATCATTTCTCTAATTTCATAAAATTGCTTTATTAAATCATCCTTAGGATTTCCAGCAAAATCTCCAGAACCTTCCTTACTACAGTAAGTACACCCACCGTAAGTTATCTTTCCATCAATATTTGGGCAAGTGAATCCTGCATTTATAGATACTTTAAAGATTTTTTCGCCAAATGTATTTCTAAGGTAGTAATTCCATGTATGATATCTCTTATTGTCAAATGCATATTTAAATTTTGTCAATATTATCACCTTTTCTAATAGTTATTAATTGTAATTATATTAAAGATATATTACCATAAAAAAATTATATATACAAATTAATAAACTATAAATACCTGTTTCATTATTATCATATACTTTAACGAATGTATATATCTGTACTAAGGGATTATAAATAAAATTAACTAGCACTAGTTAAAGTATTGGGGGGATTAATTTGGATAAAGAAAAAGATGGGGTAAGTAATCAAGCAGGTGAAAATAAAGATCCTGATTTTAGTGAAAATATCTTTGTAAATGAAGATGAATCTGTAAATGATGATAAGCAATTAGATGATGAGGATTTATATGAATCAGAAATAAATAATGAAGTTTCAGAGCAAGATGATAGTGAAGTATCTAATAAAGAAGAATTAAAAGAAGATAACATTTCTGAAGAAGAGGATATATCAGAAATTGAAAATTTAAGCAATGAAATAAACTCAGAAGAAACTTTAGATGTAAAAGAAAAATCGAATGAGTCTGATAAAGAAGAAAAACCTAATAAAAGTGGATTTACAAAGAAAAAGAAAATTATCACAGGCGTATGTTTATGCGCAGCACTAATATTAGGAATAGTGGCTAATAATGTTGTTTCTAAGTATGAAAAGATAGTGTATCCAAGAGCTAAGTTGTATGAAAGTAATATATCAAAACTTGATGAAAATAGCTTAAAAGAGGAAATAGAAAATGTGAAAAATGATATTGGTAATAGTAAAATAAAAATAGAAACTAAAAATAACAAGTATGATATAAAGTTTAGTGAATTAATAAAAAGTTATAATGAAGAAGATCTTACAGAGGAGGCTATGTCTTATGGGAAAGATGGTAATATAATACAACAGTTCGGAATAATAACAATAGGTAAAAGTAGAGATTACACATTTGATATAGCTACTGATGATAAAGCTATAAGTGAGTTTGTGAATAAAGTTTATGAAGATAATAGTGAAAGTAGTATAGAACCAAAAGTAGAAATAAATGGAGAAGACATCGAAATTATAAAAGGAAAAAATGGAAATGTAGTAGATAAAAATAGTTTGATTGATGAAATAAAATCTACTATAAAAGATTACGATGGGAAAAATAAAGAAATTAATCTTACTGTAAATTATATAGAAGAAGAGCCTAAGATTAGTATTTCAGACTTAGAAAAGGTTGATACAAAGATATCTAGTTATTCAACTCAATATGGAACTGGAGGCGGTAGAGGTAAAAATATAGAAGTAGCAACAAGTAAAATAGATGATTTATTATTAATGCCAGGAGAAGAATTTTCTTATGAAAATATGGTAGGTCCCGTTTCACAAGAGAATGGATATACATATGCACCAGTAATATCTAATGGAGAATTAGTGCAAGGCATTGGAGGGGGAGTATGTCAAGTTTCTAGTACAATATATAATGCACAGTTAAAAGCAGGTATACTTCCAACGGAAAGAAGAAATCATTCAAAGGCAGTAAGCTATGTGCCTAGAGGTTTAGATGCAACTTTAGCATCTGGAAGTATTGATTATAAATTTAAGAATACTTATGATTATCCACTAGTAATAAATACATATACATCAGGTGGAAGAATATATATAGAATTTTGGTCTAATAAAAATTCAACGAAAGGTATAACGTATGAGGCAGTAAGTTATGTAAATGGAAAAGTAGCAAATACTTACCTTTATGGGTATGATTCTAATAAAAATAGAGTTTATGAAAAACATATAGACACAAGTGTATATAGATAAAAAGTATTACTGGATATATTTCCAGTAATACTTTTTTATATAATTTATCTAAGACGATTACCCATAGTAAATAGATTTAGTCCTATTATTATTACTATAAATGACATTATAGATGATATAAACTTAGATAAAAATAATGGAGATATAATTAAAGTTATACCAAATAAAAATGCAAATATGTTAGATAAACCAAATCTAAAATAAGGATTATTTTTACTTGCAGCAATTTTTAATAACTGATTAACCACTAAATATGCACCTATAACAGAAGAAATAAACCCTTGAATCTTTGTAGGAAATATAAATAATAATACTACGAAGAATAAAATAATAGCTTGATTACGTTTATGTGGTTTAAGTTCTTCTTTTGAAGCATATCTTGAAAGTTCATTAATGTTTTTTAAGTTCAGGTATGCTATAAATAATAGTGATAGACCTAATAGCCAAGACACTATTTTGATTCCAAGGTTTTTATATAATAGAGAAAGTGTTCCTAAAACAATTAGAACTAAACCTATTGATATAAATTTAGTAGCATTTTCTTTTTTATTAACTCCATCAAAGTTGATGTTAAAAAATTGAAACATAAATTCACCTCTTTAAAAATACTTATGATTATTTTATAACATTATAACATAAAATAGTTAATTTCAAAGGACAAGAGTAGTAATTAATAGATAGTTTGTATCATAAAATTTATTAATTACTATATTTATAAGGAGGTTTGAATGTGTCTAACATGGTAGCTATATTTTTCGCAGTGCTTGCTGGCCTCTCTACTACTTTGGAAGCTTTTTTAAATGGAGAATTAGAGAAAAATACTACGGCTCTAATAGCAACTTTTATTAGTTTAGTTGTAGGAGCATTATTTTTTTTAATAAGTATTTTAATAGCAGGTGATTTTAAAGACTTAATAAAGGTTGGCCCTATAAAACCTATATTATTGTTAGGTGGTGTTTTTGGAGGTTTAATAATTTATTTTACAGTAAAGGCCATACCATCATTAGGAGTATCTAATACACTTACATTAATAGTAATTTCTCAAGTTATATTAGGGTTTATAATTGATAGTGTTATACTAGGAAAAAATACTATACACCTGTATAATTATATAGGTGCAGCATTAATATTTATAGGAGTATTCTTTATGCTAAATTAGATGCATAAATTACATATTTAATTACTTTTTATAGTAAAGGAAATATAATATATACTTGATTAAAGTAGTTTGACAACTCAGTGACTCAAGCAAAGTGAATTTAAACAAATGATAATTGGAGGAGAGTTAGCGTGGAAAATAAAAAGTTTGTAATTTCATTTAGTGGTGGAAAAGATAGTGTTTTAGCTTTACATAGAATGGTAAAAAAAGGATATACCCCAGTAGCGCTTTTAACTACTGTAAAGAAAAATGAAGATGAGTCTTGGACTCATGGGATAAATCATGATTTTCTAAAAAAAGTAAGTGAGAGTTTAGGAATAGACCTTATTACTGTAGAGTGTGATGTTAACGAATATGAAAATGAGTTTGAAAGAAAATTATTAGTAGCAAAGAAAAAGGGTGCAAGTATGTGTGTATATGGAGATATTGATATAGAACATCATAAACAATGGGGAGTAGATAGATGTAATGCAGTTGGTATGGTTGCAGAGTTTCCTTTATGGCAAGAGTCTAGAGAAAATCTAGTACATGAATTTATTGATAGCGGATTTAAAGCAACCATTAAAAAAGTAAATTTAAATAATCTTGGTAAAGATTTCTTAGGTAAGGTACTAACAAGAGAATTAATACAAGAAATAAAAGCAACAGGCTCAGATGCTTGTGGTGAAAATGGAGAATACCATACTTTTGTAAGTGATGGACCTTTATTTAAAAATCCTATAAACTTTAAGCAAAGTAAAGTTACTTTAGATGAAAATTATGGACATTTACATATTATTTAATAAAAAAGATCAGTTCGAAATATTTAATTTATTTTGAACTGACCTTTTTATTTTTAGGAATTATATTTAATTTTATTTATTTCTTTTCCCATGCAATCATTATAATATCTTTACCAGTTTCTGATTTTATTTGAGCTTCAGCTTTTCTTATAGCATCTTGCTCTTTACTGTCAAGATGAGCTATTTGAAAAGTGTTATGACCACATTCACAATTATGTTCCATCATTAAGTCCTCCTTAAAATATGTTATTTATATTTTATGAAAATAGGGTAAAAGTATAACAATAGATAATTTGTATTTTTAGAAATAATAAAAAAATTATTTAAAAATTACTAATTAAATTATGGGGAATTTTAATGTGTACATAAAGTAAGAAATACTTTAAATCAGTTTATATTGAGTTTTGGATATCATAATATAAATATTAAACTGTGATATAATACCAAAGACAAAATATTTATCCTAGAATATTAGTTAGGAGGAATACATGAAGGATTATTATAAAATAGGAGAAATATCAAAAATATATGGAATAGGAAGAGACTCACTTATGTATTATGAGGAAATAGGAATTTTAAATCCTTATAGAGATACAAATGGATACAGATTATACAGCATTTCAGATATATGGAGATTAAATTTAATAAAAGAGTTAAGAAGTTTAAATTTTCCGATGAAAAAAATAAAAGAATATCTAGCAAATAGAAGTATTGAATCAACAAATCAAATGTTAAATGAAGAAATAGAATTAATTGATAATAAAATATTAGAGCTTTTATCTCATAAAGAGAATATTAAACAAAGATTAAAATCTATTGAAGAAACAGTTAGTAATACTAAGTTTAATGAAATTAAAGTAGAATATATTGAAAAAAGAAAAGCTTTAAAGTTGAATGCAAACATAAAAAGAGATGAGGATGTAGACTTTTTAATACAAAAGCTTCAAAAGGAATATGAACATAGGTTCAATATTCTTGGTAATAATAATATAGGAGCTGTATACTCTTTGGATTCTATAAAAAAGCATATATACAATGAATTTAACTCCGTATTTTGTCTTTTAAATGAAGATGAAAGAATATACAATATAACTTTTGATGAAAATTATTATATTACTATGACTTATAGAGGAAGTTATAGCAATAATAAAGAATATATAAATAGAATGATTGAATACTCGACTGATAAAAACTATGAGATAATCGGAGATCCTATAGAAATATATAAAATAGATGTACATGAAACAGGTAAAGTTGAAGAATTTATTACAGAAATTCAAATACCTATAAAGAAAAGATTACAATAGCTATAAGTATTTGACAAACAAAGGGGAATTTTTTTATAATTAAATCAAGTCTCACCAAAATTTTTTATAATTAATAGAGTTATTGGTTTTAAAGATATAAGGGGGTAAAACTTTTGATTACCAAGGTAAATGAAAGCTTAGAAAATGCATTTTGGGAATATGTATCCCATGAAGAGCGTATAAATTTATTTATTATAGGTGATGTAGAGAATTATGGATTCGAAACTGACTTTCAAGATGTTTGGTTTCAAATGAATGATGATAAGATTGTAGCAGTAATGTTGAGATACTATAAATCTTTAATTATTTATAGTTATGAAAATGATTATAATATAGATGAAATGATAGATCATATAAATAGCTTAGATATAAAAGAAATTAGTGGTAAAAAAATAGTTATTGATAGGTTATTGACAAAATATAAGGACTTTAAAAAGAGTAAAGAAACTCAATTTTGTAGTTTAAAAACTTTAAAAGAGATAGATGTCTTAAACTTGAAAGATAATAAAATAGAAAAAGCAGAAATTAGTGATTTAAAAGAATTAAATGATTTTATATGTAGTGTAGAAGATATGTATACTGAAGATTATATAGAAACTAAGACTAAACAATTAAAAGAAAAAAATACAAGGATATACTTTATAAAACAAGATGATAAAATAGTAAGTACTACATCTACAGGTATAGAAACTAGTTTTCTAGCTATGGTATGCGGAACATGTACAGATGTAAATTATAGAAATCAAGGTTTAGCTACTTTAATGACTTATACATTATCAAAAGAATTAGTTAATGAAGGGAAGATACCTTGTTTATTTTATTCTAGTGAAGTTGCAGGTAGAATATATAAAAAAATTGGATATGAAATAGATGCTAATTGGAGTATGTTATTAAAGTAAATATCAGGAGAAGGATATGGAAAAAAGCGAAAGAAAAAAATATTATAGATTAAAAGCATTAAAAGAATCTTCTATGGTATTTTCAATAATTTTAATATTATTTGTATTGGTTATGAAGTTTGATAACTCTATATTTTCGGTACTATTATCTAATATAGGACTTAAAGCTACTATTCCAATATTAGTTTTATTATTTATTTGTTATACAGTTGTATATACTGTTAATTATGCATATGGAGAAATGGATATAAGAGTAAAAAAAGATGATTTAAAAAGCGAGTAAAATTACTCGTTTTTTATAAGTAAAATAAATGAATTATATACAAATAGTAAAGATCATTAAATTACTTACCATTATAAAGCCTTGTACAATTACATATAATAATATTGCAATTAAAAATATTTAATTTAAAAGGAGAAATCTATGAAAAAATCCTTTAGAATTAAGATGAAAATGTTTTTAATTATTTTCTTATTAATAATATTATTTCCAACGTGCATTTATTCAATGCAAAAAAAAGAAAAAATTCCTTCTGAAGTTATTATAGGAGGAGAACTTTTACAAATAAATATGAATACTAATAAAGTTATGTATTACAGAAATGAAAATGAAAAAAATGGATTAGAAAATTATGATTTAATATGCAAAATAGATGGGAAAAATATAAATAATAGAGAAGACATATTTGAGCATATTTTATCAAATAAAAAAGATGAAAAAGTTGAAACTATAGTATTAAGAAATAATAAGTACGAAACAGTATATTTAAAACTAAATGATTTAAAGCCATCTTTTTTTACAGAATATATACCTTTTTCTGCTACTTTAACTTATATAAATCCAAACGACTGTTCTTTTGGTGCAGTTGCTCATAACATAAAAGTACCAGATTTTAATAATGTATTAACTCAAAATGGAGAAATTTATTTATGTAATATGTTAGAAATAAAAAAATCTAATGAATTTGAAGTGGGAAGTATACATGGAAAAGTTAATGATTCTTCTCAAGGCAAAATTAATAAAGTAAATGAATTTGGTGCAAAAGGAAATATTAATTTAAATGGTTTTAAAGATAAACAAATTTATGAAGTTTGTAAAGCAAAGGATGTTAAATTAGGAAGTGCAAGTTTAGTAATAAATAATAGTAATGAAGAAAATAAAAAGTTTTATGAAATTAATATAACTAAAATTAATAAGCAAAACAAGCCAAGTACACAAGGTTTTGAATTTGAAGTAGTAGATGAAGATTTTATAAAAGAATATGGTGGTATATTACAAGGTATGAGTGGCTCACCAATAGTTCAAAATGGTAAAATTATAGGAGCATTATCTCATGTAATAGCTACGAATCCAAAGGATGGTATAGGATTATATATAGAATGGATGATGGAAAAATAAATTTCCATCATCTATTTTTTTACCCAAATAGGAGCTGTAACTGAAATTTTATCTCCGTTTTGAATAACCTTAACATAATAAAATGTATTTTCATTAGATTGTAAACTAAATTCTAACTTAGCTAAATTAGAATTAAATTTTTTGCTTTTAATTATTTTACCTTGATTACTTATTACTTGAATTTCATTAATTTTATCGTCAAAATCATTATCAATAGCGCATATTGCGAAATTTAATTTTGAAGGTTTATTTAATGTTGATCCCAAAGGAGAATCATTAACTGTATAGTCTATTTTTATGTTTTTGTCTTCAGTAGCATAAACTCTCATATTTCTTAAGCCATCATATAATGCTTCTTTGGTAAGGTCAGTAGATAAAATTACTGTTCTATATTCATTAGCTATACCAAAATCCATTTTATGGTTGTCCTGATTACATGTTGGAGCAAGATGCCATCCTTTATCTAAAGCCTTTTGATACATATCATGAGTTCTTTTGTTTTTACTGATGTCTTTTTTAGCACCATTACCGACTTCTAAAAGACAAATTACACTATCAGCTTGAGGCGAATATTCAAAATCCTCGAAATCACCAAATCTAGAACCTGGATGGTTAAATTGTCCTATTAAGTCATCGTAGTTGGAGATAAGTGAATAAAAGTTTTTTAAATCTAGAGTTTCATCATTTCTAGAAACAAATCCATCAGTGTTGAATATATTTATATGACCTTTAGGATTTTTTACCTTACTACTATAGGTCATTTCAAATCCATCTAATGCAATAAACTCTCCATTTGTTGTATATTTTTTTGAACAGTTTATTAAATTAGTCCATTTTTCACTAAAACTAGCATCATCTAGAGTACACTTTAAGTCGTTGTCAAAGTAATTTGAGTGTTCAGTTATAGCAAAAAAATCTAATTCTGCTTTGTACTTGGATAGATAATAAGCATCTTCATAAGTTCCATGTCCATCACTATTAGATGTGTGAGCATGAAGTAATCCCCTATAATGAGTGTATATGGGTGTACCAACAGTAAAATACCACTCTAATTCTTTTTTATTCTTATTTGGGGATAAATCGGAAAGTTCTATTTTAGCTATTTGACTTCCTCTTTTAAATTTTTTCTTAGGTGTATAGGTTATTTTATTATCTGTTATTTTGCATTCTTTTGTTACATCTTTATAATTAATATAAAGCTTTATAGAAGATAAATCCACACCACTAGAATCTTTAAAATTAACACTAATTTTAGGTTTACCAATTATATATTGTTGACACTTATTAGGATTAATTTTATTTATATCTGGGGGTGTTAAATCAATATTTTCTTCACTTATTGCATTTGCAATATAATTTTGAGTTTCATTTCTTGTAATATCTTTATCTTTAAAGATAAGGATACTAGCTAAGATAATTGGAATTATTAATAATGTTATTTTTTTTAATTTCATGATATCATCCCTAGTAAATAATTCGTTTTGTTAACTTATTTATATTTGAATCTCGACCCCGATAGGGATTATAATAGTTTCACCACAAAACATATTCCCCCTATAGAAAGGAGT
>CABIVQ010000072.1 GCA_902362365.1 Clostridiaceae bacterium
CCTTTCATGTAAAGTAGTTTTGTGATTATTATTACTGTAACATGAACATAAACTTGTGAACTATTTTTTTACATATTTTTAGATGTTGCACTTAATATGATAATTTATCAAATTATAAAAGTAATTATCTCTAAGAGTTTGTGCGTTTTTACGATTAACTAAAAACTTTTTTAATTCTGTTAAGCATAAAAAGAGTATTGCCCTATCCTCAAACTCTATTCTATCTACAGGAAGAGGCTGTTGTTTCATATTAAGAATCAATCTTTCTAATTCGTCTAATAAATACTCAACTGTCTTAGAATTAAAGGAAGTATAACCTATTTTATGTATAAAAGCAGATACAATATGACCTTGAATAGGAGTACTACTTAGTTGAGATACATAATTATATAAGTTTTCTAATATACTTCTTTGACTTTTTATAATTTCCATATGATCTAAGAAAAACTTAGTATCACTTAGTAAATTATTATTCATATTTTCATAAGCTGCAGAAATACTATTACTGATAAGTTTATTTAAAGTATCTAAGTCTTTATTATAATTACAATCTTTATTAGGATTTACAATTAAATCTGCAATATCTATTAGAACAGCACTTACCTCGTCTTGCATTTTCTTTTGACCTTCATATATTTTTTCTATATTAGATGGAATATACATGTTTATCAAAACACCAATTCCAGCACCAATTATAAATAAACCAGATTCATTTAAAATCCAATGGATAGATACTTCACCTTGAAGAAAATAATGCGAAGCAATAACTACGCACATAGCAATTACATCTTGTATTTTAAATATAAAACAAAGGCTTATAATTATTAAAATATACAATGCGAATGCATATAAATGATATCCTAAAATATTAAAGCATAAATATGAAAATATAGTACATAAAATAAATCCATAGATTTTTCCCATAGTACCTTTAAGAGTCTCTTTTTTTGTATTCTTTACTGTTAGTAATGTAATAACTCCTGCAACAGTAGAGTATTCCAGATTTAACATCCAAGCAATAAAAATAGCAAGGGAACTTCCAAATGACAATTTTATTACCTTAAGTGCATTAGTTTTATTCAATTATAAAACCCCCTATGTATTATTTTACTAGAAAGTATTTTAACATAACTATTAGAGATTTTAAAAGTTAATAGGAAATTCTACAAAAAATGTTGTATCCTTATCAACAGTACTTTTAGCGTATATATTACCTTTATGCTGTTCAACTATTGATTTTGCGATGGAAAGTCCTAATCCATAACCACCGGTTTCTCTTACTCTTGAGCTATCAACTCTGTAGAATCTTTCAAAGATTTTTTCAATATGTTCGGAAGATATACCCTTACCTGTATTTTTTATAGATAACTTAACAGTATTCTTATCCAAGATTAAATTCACATAAATACTACCGTTATTATTAGTATGCTTAATCGCGTTATCCATAATTATACTAAATAATTTTTTTATACTTTCTTTATCTCCAGTGATAAAAATATCATTGTCTATTTTAGTATATAGGTTTATTCCATTTTCATAAATTATAGCATCGAATTGTAAAATCATACTTTCAATTATTTTACTTATATTAATAGGAGAGAGTACAAGTGTATTTTCCTCTGTATCTAACTTTGCTAGAGATAGCATTTCATTAACTAGTTCAGACATTCTATCAGTTTGTAAGTTTATATAATTAATCCATTTACGTTGATTTTTTACAGTATCTTCAGGATTGCTAAGCACTAAAGAGGTATTAGTTTTTATTATAGTTAATGGAGTTTTTAATTCATGAGATGCATCAGCTATAAATTGCTTTTGCTTGTCAAAAACATCTTTTATAGGTTTAATACTTTTATTAGTAAGATAGATACTTATAATAAGCAATGCTATTAAACTTATAGATCCAACTGAAATAAATATTTTTAAAGGAGATAGCTTAAAGTTCTCTTGATAAGATATATTTAAAAATACTATTTTTGTAGTCGTAGAACTTGTTCTTTTTAGATATACATATGGTTCTTTGTTAATATTGATTTTGGAGGAATTATTTTTATTATTTAAAATTTTATTAATTGCATTTTGTAAATCGTTAGTATCAACATTAAGATTGAAAGAAATAAATTTTTTTATTATATTTCCGTTATCATCAACATCGACTATTATATTACTAGTATTTGGTCTAGGTTTATGATTATCAATCATTAAAGCATTAAGAGAACCGTTAGTTTCCCTATTCATGCTTTCATTAGTCATAAAATATAAAGTGCCAAAAATACTTATAAAGACGACTGTTAATAAACTCATATTTATTAGTATGAATTTTAGTTTAAGCTTATCGAACATATTTATTCCTCCAATTTATATCCAACTCGTCTTATAGTTGAAATCTTAACAGATGAATCAATGTGAGTTAATTTTTTTCTTAGGAAGGAAATATAAACCTCGATATTATTGTGGTCAGCCTCAGAATCAAATCCCCAAAGTTTTGTTATTAGATCATCTTTACTTACAATGCTTTTTGGTCTTTGCATAAAATAATGCAGTATATCAAATTCTTTTAATGTAAGAGTTATAGAATTATTTTTACACTCTAAATCATAGGTTGATAAGTTTAATCGAATATCACCGAAGTCTAAGATATTATCATTAATAACTTCACCTTTTCTTCTTGTTAAAGCCCTTAATCTAGCAAGTAGTTCTTCAGAAGAAAAAGGCTTTGATAAATAATCATCGGCGCCTAAATCTAAACCAGTAACCTTATCTTCGACACTATCTTTAGCTGTAAGTAAAATAATGGGAGTAGAAACTCCCTTTTTTCTTAATATTCTAAGAACTTGAAGTCCGTTTAGTTTAGGTAGCATTATATCTAAAATAATTACATCATAAATATCAGTTAAACCATAATTTAAACCATCATCACCATCATAGACAGCATCAACAGAATAATTATTTTTTATAAGAATTTGGCTTAAAGCTTCAGATAATTGAACTTCATCTTCAACTAACAATAGTTTCATAAAATCACCTCTTTACATAATTTACAATTTGTACAAAATATAATCTTATTTTACAGTAAAAACACTTAATCTATATGAAGGTTACTTAAAATATATTTTAATAGATAGTTAGTATGAGAATTATATAAACTAGCGAAGGGCTGATATATAAATTAACTAATAATTACAGCATCGTATGCCACATTAAAGCAAATTTATGTATCAGCCCAAACTTTCGTTTGAAAATACTAAACCTAATTATAAACTTTTTCGTCGAAACCAGATAGGGTAAGTGTTATGTTTAAATTTCCATTTCTACATCTTAACTCGTCTATAAATTTCTTTTGATCTACGTCAGGTTTCATATGAATAACGTAAGTCAGCTCAAATAAAGCACCAAAGTCTCTAGTCTTAACTTTTTCAATATTCCAAGAGTTAGTGTACTTTACTAATATATCTTCAAATATACCTTCATAATTTAAATCCTCAGGAACGGTAATTTTTAGTTGCATAGTTTTAGTTTTAGGCATAGCAAATTTTGTAGCATCTAATATAAGCATCACTGCACATAAAATAGTGGTGAATATTATTCCATATCCTATGTATCCCATACCACAAGTAAGACCAACAGCTAATGTAAAGAATACATAAGAAATATCCTTTGGGTCTCCAGGTGCGCTTCTAAAACGAATTATTGAAAATGCTCCAGCTAAGCTAAATGCTCTAGCAACGTTATTTCCAACTAAAAGAATTATAATTGAAATTATAACTGGTAGCATTATTAATGTTATGCTAAAACCTGAGCTATATCCAGATTTTTTATTTGTTTTCATATATACAAGACTAATGGTTAGTCCAAGTATAATTGATGACACTATTACAAGTAGTGCATTAGTGAGAGTGAAAGACTCTCCAGTAGTTGACGCAATTATTGTTTCTAACATACTTTTTCTCCTCTTACATGATTATTTTGTTTATTTAAGCAATAAGACATATATTCATTGCCATATTTTGAAAAATGAGTATTATATATTGAAAGTTCTGAAAGGATTCTTGTAAACCATACAGGAATCGCTCCTAAAATTTTAACTTCCATCAGATATTTATCTTCACCTAAGATATCATCACCAGAATTACCAAATTCTAAAGATAAATTATTTCTTCTTGAAATGATATTAGAATCGAAAGTTAACCTAAAGTCAGGATCATCCTTGGCAAAGAAAGCATTTCTAGTATAACCAATATAAACTGTTGGCTTAACAGGATTATTATTTAAGTAATATTCTATTTCATTAAGTACCTGTGTATTTATGTAGTCATTAGAGCAAGGTCTCTCACCTAATTCTAAAAACTTATATGCTTCTTCTAATGTAAGTGAAACTCTTCTTTTATTTACGATACCATTTATTTTCTTTTTTAATTCTAAGAAAACTTTATCAGAAGGATTACTTGGAATTTTATAACTTCTAAGTCTAAGTTTTTCTTTATAAAATGGTTTAGAAATAGAGTGCCTAATCACATCATTATGTTCTGTATCGTAGTAAATATTATAAATGTTATAGTTTTTTCCTGATTTACAATATTTATCAGGAGTCATATATTCAAGTAATTTTGGAATTAGCTTATTATACTGTTCTTTGTCTAAGATAAATTTTTTTTCATAACGTTTAAAAGATTTAATTGCCATACGTTACCAACCCCTTATAATTAACTATTTTATATTCATATTGTAAAAATTTAACCTTAAACAAACCTTAAGTTAATATGGATTTAACATGAATTAGCTTCATTATGAAAATATTAAGAAATGAAATTTTAGATAGAGAATATAAAGAGAAAAAAAGGTGCTTTTAATGATATTTCAAAGTCACCTTTTTATGTCATAATATTAATTATTGTAAAGTTTAGCTTCTAGTTCATTTGATATTGCTAAGTTATAAATATAAGCATTACTTATTTCATTTATAAACTTAACTTCCATTTCTTTAGATAAGTTTAAGTTATTTATTTTATTAGCATAATTCATAACATAAGATCTGATATCTTTAATCTTATCACAAGAATAATAATTTAGACCTTCAGGCTCAACTTTATAATTAACGCTTAATAAAGCAATAAAAGTTCTTCCACCAAATAAATCAGCTATAAATCTTGTATAAGCATAAGCTATTATTAATTCAGGATTAGTTTTTTCTAAATCGTTAATTTTATCAATAAAAGCTAGAGTAGAAGGAAGTAAGTCCATCTCGACTAACTTATCTCCTAATAAGAATTTTAAATCCTTTTGAATTAAATCATAACGATATAGTTCAGGAGTAACAAAATCTTTAATTATCTCATTAGTAGAGTTATTTTCAATCGCATCTTCTATAGATTTATACATAGCTGATAGATTAAATAAGTATTCAGCATAACTTTCTCTTGATGCATTTCCATCAACTATTCTCTTTATAAAACCGCTGTGTTCAGCTGCACTATGAAGTGTAGCGCTACTTTTTCTTATATTTGTCATTAAATCCATATGTATCACCTCTTAAATTATTATAGATAATGATAATTATTATCATCACTTAATATAAAGATACCCACGAATATTTACTTAAAACAAATAAATTAAAAAATATTAAATTACATTTTTCAACTCAGAAAGAGAAGAGGAGTTTATCATTTCCTTCATTATAGCTCTATCTTTTAAGAAGCTATTACTAACCTCATAAGAAATAGAAGGATCTCCATAAATTTTCCAGTATCTAGTCGCAGATAATTCATTTCTGCCATATCCCATAAATCCTAGAACATCTTTAAGAGGATATCCTAAAAATATACCTATTTCATCTGGGAATTCTTCAGAGTGTAACTTATCAACTAACATATTTATATAAGAATCCAAATTGTAATCAGATGAATATCCAATAAATTTTAAAAAGTTTATACATTTTTTACTAAAGAAAACACGTGATAAAGATGTTTTATTTATGAATAGAACTCTTATACCACCATCATAAGTATTTATTATTTTATAAGAAATTTTACTACAGCTGTTAAAGAAAGATTTTATCTCCATTAATTTGCTTTCTTTTATATCAGGTTTTCCTGAAATATTTAAAATCTCAGCTGGTTTGGAACCTAGTATTACAGGACCTAATAGTTCTAGAATTCTTTTAATATAAGAAGAATTTAATTTATTTTCACAGTAACATTTTTCACAGTTTATATTCATTTTAACCTCCTAAGTGATAATTGTTATCATATAGTATGATATCAGAAATAATAATTATTATCAATTATAAAAATTGTTATTATTATTTTAGTTTACCCAAATCAAATAAAATTTTTCTAAGAAATATAAGATTTACATAATATTTACACGTGATAAGGAGATTAAAATATTAAGAAAAAATCTAGACAAAAAATAAAAAATATTTTTATTTTATAATGAAAAAGAGGGCCTTATTGTTACAAAATATGCCAATAAAGCTATTTATTTTTACATAAAAAAAATAAAAATAAAAAAATAAAAATATCTTGCTTACATACTATATATAGTATAGAATAATTAGGTACTCACTATATATAGTACGTAGTAAGGGTATATAGTGTTAAAAGTCAATACTTGAAATAATAAAAAATATATATTTTGTTCTAGGATTAAGTAATATGAATAATTACATAAATGGGTGAAAAGGAGAATGCTATGATTAAAGAGATAACGATAATAAAAAGAGATGGAAATAGCGTTGGATTTGATAAATTTAAAATAAAAAATGCAATATTAAAAGCTATGAAATATGGTAGTGGTATTTACAAAGAAGAAATAGCTAATAAAATATCAACTGATATAGAAACTTATTGTTACGAAAATTCGATATCGCCGACAGTTCATCAGGTTGAAGACATGGTTTATAAAATGCTAATAGATAATAAAGAAGAATTAACAGCGAAAGCATATGAAGGGTATAGAGCAGTACAATCATTTAAAAGAGAAAATAATACAACTGATAAGAGTATACTAGGATTACTTGATAGAAGTAATGAAGATGTGCTTAATGAAAATTCAAATAAAAATGGTATGCTAGCATCTACCCAAAGAGATTTAGTAGCAGGAGAGGTTTCAAAGGATATTGCAAGGAGAAAGCTAATACCAGCTCATATAGTTCAAGCTCATGATGAAGGGGTACTTCATTTCCATGACATGGATTATACTATACAACCTATTCATAACTGTATGCTTATAAATTTAGAAGATATGCTTACTAATGGAACTGTTATAAATAATAAGTTAGTTGAATCTCCAAAGTCATTCTCAACAGCTTGTACTATAGTAACTCAAATTATAGCTCAGATAGCAAGTGGTCAATATGGGGGGAATTCTATAACTATAAAACATATAGCTCCGTTCTTAAGAGTATCATATGATAAGTATTTTAATAAATATAAAGAAAAGTATTCAGAAGAAATGGCTAATGAATTAGCTGAAGAAAGAATGCTAGAGGAATTAAAATCAGGAATCCAAACAATTAGATATCAATTATCTACATTACACACTAGTAATGGTCAATCACCTTTCTCAACTATTTATTTAGAAATTGAAGAAGGTAATGAATACGAAAAAGAGATGGCATTAATTTGTGAGGAAATGATTCTTCAGAGATTAGAGGGGATGAAAAACTATAAAGGAAATGAAATTGGTGAGGAATTCCCTAAATTAGTTTATTTATTAGATGAACATAATTGCTTAGAAGGTGGAAAATATGATTATATCACGAAATTAGCAGCTAAGTGTAACACTAAGAGATTAGTACCAGATTATCAATCTGCTAAGATAATGAGAAAAAATTATGATGGAGAAACATTCCCTCCAATGGGATGTAGATCTCATCTAAGCAACTGGAAAGATGAAAATGGGAATTATAAATGGTACGGAAGATTCAACCAAGGTGTTATTTCTCTTAACTTAGTGCAAGTAGCATTAACAGCTAATAAAGATATGAATAAATTCTGGAATATACTGGATGAAAGATTAGACCTTTGTAAAGAGGCTTTAATGGTTAGACATAATTTCTTATTAGGTACTACATCGGATATATCTCCAATTCACTGGCAACATGGTGGTATTGCTAGACTTAAAAAAGGAGAAAAAATAGACAAGTTATTAAAAAATGGTTACTCAACACTTTCGTTAGGTTATGTAGGAATATATGAAATGACTCAAGCAATGCTAGGAGTAAGTCATACGACAAAAGAAGGTGAAGAGTTTGCACTGAAAGTTATGCATTACTTGAATGAAACTTGTAGTAGATGGAAAAAAGAAACTGGATTAGGATTTGGATTATATGGTACTCCAGGAGAAAGTTTAACTTCAAGATTCTGTAGAATAGATAAACAAAAATTCGGGGAAATAAAAAATGTAACAGATAGAATGTACTATACGAACTCATACCATGTTCATGTAACTGAAGAGATAGATGCATTTTCTAAGTTGAAATTTGAAAGTCAGTTCCACGATATAAGTTTAGGTGGATGTATAAGTTATGTAGAAGTACCTGATATGAGCAAAAACTTACCTGCTGTAGAGCAGATAATTAATTATATATATCATAACATTCAGTATGCTGAAATAAATACTAAGCCAGATGTATGTTTCAAATGTGATTACACTGGAGAAATGAAGTTAGACAATGATTTAGAATGGTATTGTCCTAACTGTGGAAATAGAGATAAGGATGAAATGCAAGTTATGAGAAGAACTTGTGGTTATATAGGCTCAAATATGTGGGGCAAAGGACGTACTCAAGAAATCGGAGAAAGAGTACTACATCTATAAGATTTGGAGTGATTAAATTGAGATTTTCTAAGATAAAAGATAATGATATAGCAAATGGACTAGGAATAACCATGTCTTTTTGGACACAAGGGTGCCCGCATCATTGTAAAGGATGTTTTAATAAAGAAACATGGGATTACAATGGTGGAAAAGAATTCACAAAGGATGATTTAGAGTATATTATTGCTAATATAAATAAAAATAATATTAAGAGAGATTTATCAATACTAGGTGGAGAACCACTATGTATACAAAATGTTAAAGGTGTTATAGAACTTTGTAAGGAGTTTAAAAGCTATTATCCAAATAAAAAAATATATTTATGGACGGGTTATACTTTAGAGAATTTTAATGATATTCAAAAAGAAGTATTAAAATATATAGACATTTTAATAGATGGAAAGTTTGAAGAAGAGAATAAAAATTTATCTATTATGTTAAGAGGATCTTCAAATCAAAGAGTTATAGATGTGAAAAAAACATTAAGAGAAGAGAATATAGCATTACATGAGGTATGTTAAAATATTATAAACATAATTAAGGAGACATTTATATATGATAATGAACGTAAAAAAAACTAGCGATAGTGCTGTAATACCAGTATTTGCACATAAAACAGATAGTGGATTTGACTTATTTACATGTGAAGATTTAGTTGTAGAAGGAAGAAAAAAGGCTATAGCTAAAACTGGGTTAATTTTTGAAATACCTTATGGTTGGGGAATACAAATCAAAAATAAATCGGGAATAACTATGAAGGGTGTACCAACTACTTCTGGAGTAAATGCAGATATAACAGTATATGAAGGTACTGTAGATATGGACTATAGAGGCGAAGTAGGTATAATGTTAAAAAATGAAGAAGAACATCAAATAACAATACCTAAGCATACTAAAATAGCTCAAGGAGTACTAAGAAAGGTATATCATTGTACATTTGAGGAAGTACAGGAAGTAAATGAAACAGTTAGAGGAGAAGGTGGATTTGGTTCTACTGGAAACACGTTAAAATAAATATTTATGATGAAATAAAGTCCTTAGAAATTCTAAGGGCTTTATTTTTAAATAATTACTTTTTTATTTATAAAAAGGTACTTTTATAGGTTAAATATTTTTTGAGAAAAGGATTGCTTAAATAAATTCAGTATGTTAGTATACAAGTAGGGGTAATTATTAATTTCATATTATTAATTATAATTGAGATAAAAAGTATAAAAATTAGGATAATATACTTGTTTTATATAAATTATATAGATATGGTGGAGGATATAATATGCAAACTGTTTTTGAACAATATGAAAAATCAAGTGAATTTTTAGTATGTGTAGATTCTGATGGATGTGCAATGGATACTATGGAAATAAAACATAGAAAATGTTTTGCACCAGAAATGATAAAAACATGGAATTTATTTGAAAAAGAAGATTATATATTAAATCTTTGGTATGATTTAAACCTTTACACAAGAACAAGAGGAATAAATAGATTTAAAGGTCTTGCTGAAACTTTTAAGATAATAAGCAAAGAAGGTATAGAAATAAAAGACCTTGATAGTATAATAAATTGGGTTGAAACAACTAATGAATTATCAAATAATTCATTAAGAAGAGAAATAGAAAAAACTGATAGTGAAGGGTTAAAAATGACTTTAGCATGGTCACTAGCAGTAAATGAATCAATAGAAAACTTACCTCAAGATGATGAGCCATTTGAAGGGGTTAAAGTAGGTTTAGAAGGTATATCTAAATTAGCAGATATTTCAGTTGTATCTTCAGCTAATGGAGAAGCATTAGATAGCGAATGGAACAGACATGATTTAGTTAAGTACCTTAAAGCTTTATTAGGACAAGAAGCTGGAACTAAGCAACACTGTATAGCTGAGCTTAAGAAAAAAGGATACGATGCTAATAAGATATTAATGGTTGGTGATGCACCTGGAGATTTACATGCAGCTCAAAATAATGATGTAAACTTCTATCCTATATTAGTTAACAAAGAAGGATTCTCTTGGGATAGACTATTAAATGAAGCTGTACCTAAATTAATAGAAGGTACTTTTGATGAAAAATATCAAAATCAATTAATAGAAGAATTTAATAATTCATTAAAATAGCCAATACACACTTTAATCAAATAAATTAGCTATAAAAATAAGGCGGGATTTTATATCCGGTCTTATTTTTATTATAAAATATATTTATTAATTGACTACTTATATTAAGAAATATAAACTTAAAAGATAGCGTATAAGAAAATAAGGGTATATAAACCTTATTAAAAATAATCAATTTATATAATATATTAGGAGGTTTTAAGTGAATAACATAATAAAATCTAATAGAATCAAAGGTATAATTTGTATAATATGTTCAGCATTAGGTTTTGCGCTTATGTCAGCCTTTGTCAAGTTAGCCGGAGATTTACCGAATTTTCAAAAAGTATTTTTTAGAAATTTAGTATCTGCAATTATAGCTTTATACTTAATAATTAAAAATAAAGGAAGCATGACTGGTAAAAAGGAAAATAGAAAGTTATTATTTATGAGGTCTTTATTTGGTACATTGGGTGTAATTCTTAATTTTTATGCCATTGATAAGTTGGTTTTATCAGATGCAAACATGTTAAATAAAATCAGCCCATTTTTAGTAGTAATATTTAGTGCAATATTTTTAAAAGAAAAAATAAATAAAAATCAAATAATATCTATAGTTATAGCATTTACAGGTGCATTATTTATTATAAAGCCAACTTTTAGTGTAGAGATAATACCTTATATGGGAGGCTTAATGTCAGCTGTATTTGCAGCATTAGCATATACATGCTTAAGGGCAATTGGAAATAAAGAAGAAGCACATACAATAGTATTCTTCTTCTCAATGTTTTCATTAATAAGTATATTACCGATTTTTATTTATGTATATGAACCAATGACATTTAAACAATTACTTTGCATGATATTAGCAGGAGTATTTGCGAGTTTAGGACAATTTGGAGTTACATTAGCATATAGATACGCTCCAGCAAAAGAAATATCTATATTTGATTATAGTAATATAATTTTCTCAGCAATACTAAGTATATTTATATTTAATCAATATCCAGATTTATTTAGTATAATTGGATATATTATAGTATTCACAGCATCTTATTATGTATTTTTATATGATAGATTGTCAATATAAGTGCAACACTTTATATTCATGTTGCATCAAATACCTCTGCAGGTGTCCTATATCCAAGACACTTGCGAGG
>CABIVQ010000073.1 GCA_902362365.1 Clostridiaceae bacterium
CCTAAAAATTTTATAATTTCGTTAGGCTTGTTTGCCATGCAAATTTTTAAAAATATGAAACTTAATTTAACCTATCGGTTTATTTATCAATTCGAGAATAATTCTCATCATATCTAATTAACAAAACCAAATAATTTAATATTTTCTATAATATTTTTAGCGAATTTAAATCATAAATTACTGTAAATAAAAACCAAATGATTATATTAAAATTACATTATCAGTATCGCAATTTTGATTAGTTAAAAATGATTTATTATCTAATTTAACTAACAAGGAATATAAAGAAATTCTACTATCAAAATATAAATTTAAGTAATTTATTAAATCTACATAGAGGCCTAGGCTATCTTTGTATATATCTAAATAAGAAGAATTAGATTCTTGGTTAGAAAAAGGATCAACCCATTTATTATGGTTTTCATTTAGCAAATCATTAATACAATGTGTATAATTTGAATATACTTCATTATTTATAAAACTGTTTTTAGCAGTTTTATTTTTTATATTCAAATAAATTTTTGATAGAATATTTGGTGATGAATTTATTTTCTTTTCTACTTTTTTAAAGGTGCGAAATGATTTTTTTATATCATCACCAGATATACTTTTCTCATAAACTGAACTTACTAAGTAGCTATACATGTCAGAGAATATTATAAGTTCATGATTACTTAAATTTATATACAAGTAATCTTTAAATTCATAAGGTTTTAAGTTTTTGAATTTGAGAAGAAGTAAACTATCAATGTGTGTTTCTATGCTTTTATGAAGAGCGATAGAACTTCTATATTTGTATTTACTTCTTAAGTTTTTTTGTAAACTATATATATATGGATGCGATTCCTTATCTAAAATATAATGTGTAAGATAACCATAGATATATGAAATACAGATATTTGAAAAATTACTGTCATTAAATACATATTTTAAGGACTCTTTATTTTTAGAATACATAATCATATTTTTAAGGAAAAGGTTAATATTTTTACTATGAATAAGAGCATTTAATTGAGATATATTTTTATTATTAAAAAATGAAAAGTCGTTATAATAATTAAAAAAATTAGGACCTTGGCATCCTAATAGATACATATCAAAATTATCATTTATAATATTTTTTGTATTAATATCTAGTTTATCTAAACAATCCATGGCAAATAAATAATGTGTAATAGCTCTTGGCATTTTTAATCCTCCCATAAATATATGTAATTATTATGTTATGTAAATTTATAATCTATATACATTAGAACAAGCTTACAGTTAATATAATTTATAAATATATAAAAACCATCCTAGGAGGATTAATATGCTAGTGGATTCTATAAAAGTAAATATAAATAAACAAGATGCTATGAAGAAGATTTTTACTAAGACTCCTTTGATAAGTAAAGTTATACAATTTAATAATAAAGCTAAAGATATTCATTTAGAATACATTGAATTTAAGATTTTAACATATGAGATAATAAGTAAGAAAGGAAATAGGAGTTTCTTTAGAAATAATTCTAAAACATTTAATATTACAATGATAGTTAATACATATAGTGGATATTCTGAGTCTGTAGATTATGCTCCGACTACAGTAAAGAGATATATACCAAGGAGTTGCATAAAAAAATCTAAAGTTGATGAGTACCAGATTATAGAAGAAGTTAAAAATCAAATATTTAAATTTTTAGGAGGAAAATATAAACATAATTTATTAGAGAATATGAATATTCAAAATATAAAATTAGTTGAGGTTAAAAGTATATATAAACCTTACTGGGTTGCTAATTATAATGGTAAGAATATATTTGTGGATGCATAAAATTTCTTTTAATAAAAAGGTATTAGAGGTGGTTATTTATAACCACCTCTAATAGTTTATTTTTTTGATTTGTTTTTGACTAAATAATCAAGAGTCTCTAATCTATAACCTTCCTCTTCCCAGTGTGTTAGTACATCATCTAATATCTCGCTATTAGTTTTGGAGTTAGAATGAAGTAAAACTATTGCCCCAGGATGTGTTCTTGAATAAATTTTATTTTTAGCAAATTCATGAGTAGGTTGTTTATCGTTATACCAGTCTACATAAGCAAAACTCCAAAATATAGAACTATATCCTAAATCTTTTGTATATTTTAAGGATTCTTCACTGAATTTTCCCATTGGAGGTCTAAAGTATTTTGGCATTTCTTTATTTGTTACTTCTTTATAAGCTTCTTCTACGCTATTAATTTCTGATTTAAACTTCTCGAAGTCATGTATACTAGCCATAGAAGGGTGGCTTTTTGAATGATTACATACCAAATGTCCTTCTTTTTCCATACGCTTTATAATATCAGGATTAGATTTTATATATGTTTCTACAACAAAAAAGTGAGCTTTAGCGTTATGCTTCTTTAGAACATCTAATAAAGTGTCTGTATATCCATTCTCATATCCTGAATCAAAAGTTAAGTATATTACCTTTTCATTAGGATCTCCTACATAATATGAATCGTATTTATTAAAAAAGTTAGCTTCCTGTATAGCAGTTGGTTGTTTTCCATCTTCCCTTGGATTAAAATACCAGCTGTATTCATGAGTGCTAAGATCAGGAGAAGATATTTGAGTTTTAATTTTATTAAATAATGAAAAATTAGGTATAATCAATAAAGAAAAGATGAGTAAAAATATACCTAATATATAATAATTTTTAAAACTTTTTTTATTCATAAAACCACCTCTATATATAAATAAATTTTATTTCATTATAGTTTTAATAAATCTTAGTGATTATATACTACAAATATAGACAATGAGAAATTATAAAATTTTGTCAATTATTATAAGGGATTTTAATTTTATAAAATGTATAGTAAAGTTATTATTATATAAAATAATCGTATAGTGTTTATTTGGCAATTTTGAAAGGACGGAAAATGGAGGAAATTACAAATATAATAAAAAGTGAAAATGATATTATAAGTGTTTTAGATAATGTTGTTTTTTTAGATATAGAAACAAGTGGATTAAATCCAAATAAATCAGAAATTATAGAAATAGGAGCTGTCAAAATAGAAGGTACAAATAAAACTACATTTGAAGCTTTAATAAAAAATAAGAGAGAAATACCTTTAGAAATATTTTCATTGTGCACTGGATTAAAAAAAGAAGACTTTAAAAATGCCTTAGATTTAAATATTGTTAAAAAAAAGCTTATTGAATTTGTTGATGATAAAACTATTATTTGTCATAATGCATTTTTTGAGAAAAGTTTTTTTGATATATATGTACCTGAATTAAAAAATGAAATTATTGATTCTATGGAGTTAGCGGCTATTTTAGAGCCTTATCATAGAGAATTTAATTTAGATTATTTAAAGAAAACTATAACTAACGATAAGAAAAATGAAAAACATAGAGCTTTAGAGGATGCAATTGATACAATAAAGATTGTAAACTCATTATTAATGAGACTAAATAAAAAAGAAGAAAGTGAGATTTCTTTAGAGCCTTTAAGTTTTAAAATAAATTCTTATCTAAATAAATTTGGTTTACCAAATTGGAACTGGAGCAAATATATTGATAATGGAAATTACAATATCTCTGATGATTATGTAATATATAAAGATGATAAAAATAATAACCTTAAGAGAGATAAAGAAAAAGAAAAGGAAATTTTTAATAAAATTCATTCAAAACATAGTCCTTACGAAGATTTATTAAAGGACGAAAGTATATGGGCAAGTAAAGAAGGCTTTATTTATGAATTTAGACCAGGACAACATGAGCTTACTAAAACTATAAGAGAAACTTTTAGAGGTAATAGTGGTTCAGCTAAGGTTGCGTGTATTGAAGCACCTACAGGAATAGGAAAAAGTGTAGGATATTTACTACCTGCAATTTTAGAAGCTAGATTAAGAAGTCAAAGGATTATAATATCAACTGATACAAAAGAATTACAAACACAACTTATAAATAAGGATATTCCTAATATTTTAAATTCATTAGGTTTAAATAATAAAGTAAGTTATGGATATATAAAAGGTAAAAATAACTATATTTGCGTAGAAAAACTAGAAGGGTATAAGTTAGATTATACCTCAGAAGACGTAGCTATTTTAGATATACTTGGTATTATTTATCTTGAACGGCTAGTAGAAGAAGGCAATTATGGAGATATAGAAGAAATCAATTATTGGGTTATAAATCATTTTGTAGGTATTGAAAATCATATAATATATGCAAGTTGTGATCCTAATTTATGTAGACCTAAAAAATGTATTAAAAACTGTCTGTATAAAAGACGAGTTGAAGAATTAAAAGAAGAAGACATAACAGTTATTAATCATTCGTTACTTGCTAAATGGCCATATAAAGAAGAAAAACCCATAGAAAATTTAATAGTAGATGAGGCGCATAACCTAACTGAAAAAGGGTATGAGTTCTTTTCTAGCATAGTAGATTCAAGAGCATTTAAATATTTCTTACAGGAAATGTATCCTTATGAAAATATTTATAATAGTTCGTTTGCTTATAATAAAAAACTTAGAAAAATGAAAATGTTTGATAAGTTTTATAATCATATAAGGTTAGATAGAACTCAAAAAGATAAGATAAGTACAAATATAAATTTAATTGTACAAGAAATAGAGTCCTTGCTTATGTACGGCGAAAGTAGTGATTATAGGAATGCTAGTATGTACAATTTGAGATGGGAACTAAACCTTCAAGAAAATGATGTTGCAAGTAAAGTAAAAAAGGATAATGATTATATTAGTTTAACATATAAAGCTTATACTGACAGAGTTAAACTTAGTTGTGAAACAATAATAAGAAATCTTTCTTCAATTTTAGTTATTATTGATAGAAATATGGATGATGATAGTTGTGATAAAGAATCAGACATATATAAGTTTGGAAAGTCTCGATATATGGATATGGAATGTATAAAAACTACTATGCAAGCTTTCTTAGAGTATAGTGAAGATGATGAATTTGCTAGAATTGTTGATATAGATAGAGATTTTAGGCATTTTGAATTTAGAGTTGTGCCACTTAATTTGGCAGATTTATTTGAGGAAAATATATTAAGTACTTTATCTAGTGGAATATTTTTATCTGCTACATTGAGTATTGGAAATAAGATGGATTACTTTAAGAGAACTTTAGGAATAAATAGGGTAGGTAACGTTGAGAAGATTATAGACCCTATTTATAATTATAAAAATAGGCTATCAGTAATTAGTGTAAATGATATATCTAGTTATAAAAATGAGAATTTTATAAGTGACATTAGTGAAATAATAAGTGATATTTGTGATATTACAAGTGGACATACATTATGCCTTTTTAATAGTAAAGATAGGCAGAAAAAAACCTATGATATATTAAAAGATTATTTACATGAAAAAGATATAGAAATATATAATGACAAAAAAGGAATTAAGGTACTTAAAAATATAAATAAAAAATGTGTAGTATTAGGTTCTAAAGGATGCTTTGAAGGTGTTGATGTACCAGGAGATGGATTAATATGTGCAACAATGGATAAAATACCTAACTTAAATCCTAAGGACCCGTTGTATTCAACAATAATGCATAAATATAATATACCTTATCATTCAATAAACTATCCTCAGTTGGCTATTAAAGTAAAGCAAGCATTAGGACGAATCTTAAGAAGTAAATATGACTATGGCTGTTTTGTTATATTTAATAGTGGTAGCAACTTAGCAACTTTAAAGATGTTAGAAAGAGATTTACATGGATGTAGAATAGTTAGTATGAATAGAGCTAATATGTATAAAAATATTGAAAGTCATCTTAGAAAATCTAGGCAAGAAGTTATAAAGTCAGCAATAATGGATATATCAAAATCTTTGAAAAATACAAATTTTGAAGATATGAAAAAGGTAGAAGAGTATATAAATAAAGAAATAAGAAATAGAACCTTAATGAGTCGAGTACAATATATGTATAATTTTGAAAAAACTTTTAAAATAAAGTATTTTGATATAACTTATTTAATAAATAAAGATAAGTTAATTTAGATATTTAATAATCAAATGTATATTTTTCATAAAAATGAAGAGAATATACATTCAACTTTCAAAAAAATGCTAAAATAAAGTAAATATAAAATTATTTTAATTTAAAATGAATCCTGGTGAAATGAGTATTTTACTAGGGTTTATTAATATGAACTAAAATTTTAGTGAAAAAATGAATTTTATGTAAATACAAGAATTATATAATAATGACGAAATTTAAAAAATAAAGTATTATTTTTTAAATTTATAGAAAATTTTAAAAAATAAAGTTGACATTTATTTACGTATTGATATAATTAGTATATAAAATTTAATTTATATTTAATAAGGAATTATTATTAGGGAGGGAACGAATATGGATAGCGCTGTAAAATCATCGCAAGAGAAAAAAAGTCTATTCCAAAAGTGTCTTGATGGAATAGAAATAGTTGGAAATAAACTTCCACATCCAATTACATTATTTTCATTATTTTGTTTAGCAATCATAATTATATCTGCAGTAACTGCAGCTATGGGGCTTTCGGTAGAAGGGGAACTTGTAAATAGAACTACTGGAGAATTAGAAGTTTCTACAATAGCGGCAACTAGTTTACTTTCAAGAGATGGTATTGTTTATATGTTGGAAAACGCTATCACTAACTTTGTTAACTTTGCACCATTAGGAATGGTTTTAGTTGGTATGTTAGGGATAGGAACTGCAGAAGGAAGTGGATATATATCTGCTTTACTTAAGAAGACAGTTGCAGTAACTCCTGCAGCATTAGTTACACCAATGGTTGTATTCTTAGGGGTTATGTCAAATATAGCAAGTGATGCTGGTTACGTTGTACTAGTTCCACTTGGAGCATTAATATTCATGTCATTTGGTAGACATCCACTTGCAGGACTTGCAGCAGGATTTGCTGGGGTATCTGGAGGTTTCAGTGCTAACTTAATAATAGGAACAATAGACCCAATGTTAGCTGGGATATCTACAAGTGCAGCACAAATGATAGATCCAACTTATACAGTACAAGCAACTTCAAACCTATACTTTATGGTTGCTTCAACATTTTTAATAACTTTATTAGGATGGTTTGTAACTGATAAAATAGTAGAGCCAAGACTAGGAGCCTATTCTGGGAAGTCTACATTATCTAAAGAAGATCAAGATTTACAAAATCTAAGTGATAAAGAAAAGAAAGCATTAAAAATAACTAACTTAACAGTTTTAGCAATGTTAATTGGTATAGTTGTAGTAGTAATGCTTCCAAATTCACCATTAAGAAACGTAGCAATAGAGCAAGAACAAGGATTCATGGCTTCTATAATAGATCATTCACCATTAATGAATGGATTCGTATTATTAATAGCTATAATATTCTTCGTAGCAGCTTGTGTATATGGTAAAGTATCTGGACAATTTAAAAATGAAAAAGATATTGGTGCTGAATTAGGAAAATCAATGGCTTCAATGGGAAGTTATATAGCATTAGCATTCGTAATGGCTCAATTTGTTAACTACTTCTCATACACTAACTTAGGTACTATATTAGCTATAAAAGGAGCTAACTTATTACAATCTATGAATATGAACGCTGTAGTTCTTATGGTGGTATTCGTACTATTTGCAGGATTTATAAACTTATTCATGGGATCGGCTTCAGCTAAATGGGCTATAATGGCTCCAGTATTCTTACCTATGTTTATGAAAATGAACATATCTCCAGAGTTAACTCAAGTTGCATACAGAATAGGTGATTCAACTACAAACATAATATCACCTCTTATGACTTACTTTGCAATGATAGTTATATTTGCTCAAAAGCATGATAAGAAAGCTGGTATGGGTACATTAATATCAACGATGTTACCTTATACTATGATATTCTTAGCTGGATGGATATTAATGTTAGTAATATGGATGGCTTTTGGATGGCCTTTAGGACCAGGAGCTGGACTAGTTTACGGATTATAAAATAAAAAATAGCTTCTTGAAATCTATTTAGATATCGGGGGCAGTCAAAATAAAATTCCCAGTCATGCAGCTGTAAAGATGCTACAAATGACTGGGAATTTTTATTTTGCCTACCCATTGCAATTTCTAAATTGATTTTAAGATATATCTATTTTTTATATAGGGGAAGAGTGTTATTTGGAAAATGCTTTGTTGATTAGGCCTAAGACAAAGTCTTTTCCTTCTATTGTTATTGATTGTATTTTATTATCCTTTGTATATATTACTACTGATGAGTCTGAGTAATTACTTAAGTCTTTGTTGTTTGTTTTGTTGGTGTTACTTAAGTTGTTGTTTACAGGGTTAACAGTATCTAGTTTTACATTATTGTTAGAACTATACTTAGGATAGCTGTGATTTCTATCAGGATGTTGCTTATGAGGCACTAAAGGATAAAAGTAAAGTTTCTCTTTGTTGTCTATTGTAGAGGCTATAAAGTTAGCGGAACTTAGGTTAAATGCATTATTAAAATCTCTAATGCTTTTGCCAACGAACTCTTTAGCAGCATAACTTACTACAAAATCACCTTTACATATCATTCCTCTATGATTATAAAATTCTACTTTATAATCAGCATTTGATAAATATTCAGATGAAATGAAATCTTTTGAGGTTATTAAGTTATAATCACCTGATATAGCATTTTTTACTAATCCATTTTCATAATATACATGAAGAAATGGATTTTCTTTATTATTATTTTTATAAGTAGCAACTACAGATATACTATTTTCTAGGTCTTTTAATGTTAGTTCTTCTGTACTTATATATTTAATCTTATTTGAATCAATGTAATATGTTGCTGAATATGGAACACCAAATGAAACTTCTAAATCATTGGATTTAGTACCTATTAATTTTGTTGGATTAATACTAGCTTGACTTATGTACTGATTATTTGAAGATAAATTATTTAAATTACAAGCTGTCGTCATTAATAACATAAAGAATAATATAGATATGATGCATTTTTTCATAATATACTAATCTCCTTTTCATAGACGTAATTTATATAAATAGTATCTAAAAATAACATGAAAAATATACTTATAGATATTGTATTGAATAATAATAGATATATAAGAAAAAATAAGGAGAGAATATAAATATTTAGCAAAAGTATAATAAAGGAGTAATTTTGTATGGTATATATATTATTATTAATTGGTTTTATTCTTCTTATAAAAGGAGCAGATGGGTTTGTATCAGGGGCATCCTCTATAGCAAAAAGGTACAATATTCCTAGTTTGATTATAGGTCTTACTATTGTTGCATTTGGAACAAGTGCCCCAGAGGCCGCTGTAAGCATTACAGCAGCATTAAGTGAACAAAATGATATGGCAATTGCAAATGCTGTAGGTTCTAACATATTTAATTTAAGTTTTGTTGTGGGAGCGACTGCATTAATACATCCGATAAACGTTCAAAAAAGTACTATAATTAAAGAATTTCCTTTTGTAATGTTAGCCTCAGTGGTTTTAGCTATATTAGCACATGATACTAGATTTCAAGGTTATAGTGAAAATGCATTAACAAGAGCAGATGGATTAATGTTATTATCCTTATTTATAATTTTTATGTATTATCTCATAGAAATGGCTTTTACGGCTAAAGATGATGTAGTAGAAGAAGAAATTCAAGTTATGCCTTTAGGTAAAAGTATTTTATATAGTATACTAGGTGTTGCAGGAATTATAATAGGTGGAGACTTAGTGGTTAATTCTGCAAGTAATATTGCAATAACTTGGGGTATGAGTCAAAATCTTGTGGGTCTTACTATAGTCTCTATAGGAACATCATTACCAGAACTTGTGACTAGTATTGTAGCGGCAAGGAAAGGAGAAAGTGATATTGCTATAGGAAATGCTGTAGGTTCTAATATATTTAATATACTATTTGTTTTAGGTATATCATCATTTATTCACAATATAGCAGTTCATCCAATTGTATTTGCAGATATGCTTGTTATGCTTTTAATTAGTTTAATTACATTTATATTTGCATCTACAAAAAGATCTATTAAAAAAGGTGAGGGTATAGTTTCTAGTGTTGCATCTAGTTAATATTTGCAACTTGATTTTTACAAAATTTATATAATGAAAAAAATAACCTTCTTTGGTTAAATGGAAGTAACGACAAATCCATCCAA
>CABIVQ010000074.1 GCA_902362365.1 Clostridiaceae bacterium
TACTTCTTGGATATAATAATTATTAAGCTCCAACATATAGTAACCCTCCTTTAGATTGGTGATGCAATCTTAGGATACTATATTGGTTGGAGTTTTATTATTGTAAAAATTAACTAGCACAACGAGTTACTTTAATTTATTTATAACTCATATAACCTATTTAACCTTAATAGTATATACTATAACTTTATTGTTTAAGGAGAATATTAATGAGAATAAAAGATAAAAACACACTTATAAATAATAATTACATATTTAGATATATGTTAATGATATTTGGCATATTTTTATGCGCTATAGGCATTAATGCTTTTTTAACTCCCTCTAAGCTTTTAAGTGGTGGCGTTGCTGGAATAAGTGTAATTTTATATCAGCTTTTGAGTTAAATCAAGGTATAAGTACCTTTTTAATCAACATTCCTATATTTATAATAGGAGCGAAATATTTGGACAAAGATTTTTTAATTATTAGTTTCTTTAATATGTTTATATTTTCTTTTGCACTAGCTATAACCCAAGATTTACATAGATACATATATCTTAATGACAATATAATTCAGTGCATCTACGGTGGATTATTAAATGGTTGTGGTATGGGTCTTATATTCAAATCTAGGGCATGTTGTGGAGGATTAGACATAATAGCAGCCAGCTTTAAAAAACAATTCAATATAGAAATGAAAAATACATTCTTAACTGTAAATTTATTTATTGTTGCTGTAGGAGGATTTTTCTTTGGATTCAAACTAGCATTATATACTTTAGTAGCAATGTATATTGCATCATATACAATGGATATAGTAAAAGATTCTTTCAATAGCCAAAAATCAATTATTGTTGTTACTGATTATGATGCAGAAATTGCAGATTCAATAATGACAATATTAGGAAGAGGTGTTACTTATTTATCTGCTGAAGGAGCTTATACTCATCATAAGAAGAAACTTCTCTATTGTATTGTAAAGACTAGCGAGATATCAAAATTTAAATATTTGGTATATTCCATTGATGATAAATCCTTGGTTTGTATTAATGATGTAAATGAAGTTAGGGGTGGAGGATTTAGAGGTAAATTCTTATAAAATATATCCCATTTTAATAATAAATAAACCCTACATGTGTTTGTAGGGTTTATTCTCTTTATTTTTTAGGACTTGTTGCTTCCTCAAGTTCAGTTAAATATCTTAAGGCTTCTTCTCTATTATTCTTACACATGTCTTCACATGGTTTTAATTCACCGCAAACTTTCGGTCTTTTAGGATCTTTAAATATTTTACACATGTTATTGTCATCTAATTGAACACATCTTTCCCCTGCTGGTTTTCCATTTTCCATATTTGGAATAGGAGATGTAATAGATGGAGCTATACAACATGCACCACAATTTGGTCTACATTCCATAGTTGTTATCTCCTTGAGTTTTATGCTCTAATATAATAACACAACTAACTATAATTTATAAAGTATTTGTTTTGTTGTTTATTATATATAACTAAACTTCTATTATACTAATCTCTTCTAATTCTGAAATATCCCCACTTTGCTTTATTTCATCTAGTATCCATCTATCATTCACATTATTAAACTTCCAATATTCTGTAAATGATGCAGGAATATGTTTATTACCTTCAAAAATTTTTTTATCTTTCTCTGTATAATCTATCATAGACCCTTTTATAGCTACCCATATACTTCTTGTATTTTCTACCTTATCAACTTCCATACCAAAGACTCTAATAGATAATAATTTTACTTTTTTCAATATGTTTCTTTCATTTCTTACTTTCATCCACTCAAGTTTAGTCTTATGATTATTATAAAGTTTCTCAGTAGAATAGTTTATAGCTATATCTTGATCCATCTCAGTCCAAGCCTTTTACATTATATAAAAAGTAGCCTCTACATCTTTATTTATTTTATCTAATTCGTAATTAGAGTCATTTACACGTAACTCATTTAAAACTTGTTTACATTTCTTTTCCTTTTTTATGATTTTAAGGCTGCAAAGTATATTATTTGTTCTTTGCATTATAATCATTGAAGTTGTCATCACTACCATTGTTATAGCTCCAGAGATTGGATTTACACTTTCAGCTCTAGAACTCGAGCCATGACTTCCTGAACCTCCTCCCGAACCTCCTGAACCGCCTCCAGATCCACCACCACCTCCGCCAGCTCTAGCAAAAGATACTGATGTAAACATAAAAAATATAATTGTAAATATCACTAAATGACTAGCTTTTTTCACTATAAGGCCTCCTAAATCCATTATATCAAAATTTATAAAAATAAAATCTAGCTAAATATGGCTAACTTATATAAAGCATATTATCATAGTCACAACTAAAATCAAAAATAATATAAATGTCATTAACTTACCTAATGGATGTGCCATATTCATGCTCCATCCTGCCCCTAATCTTTTTTCGACCATAAGACAAGGGTCTTCTTCATTGTAATATATAAATCCATAAATCCATTTCTCATCATCATTTTCAACTGCATAGTAAGATTTATCCTTTGGTTTTAAACTTCCTAACATTATATAGAAATAAATTAATGCTACTGATATAAATATAGGCGCTACACATACAAATAAAGTAAGCTGTAAAGGTATGTTCTTTTGCTGAACCATAAAAATAGGTATAGTTGTAGTAATAGATTGAATAGTCAAAGTCATTATAAAAAATGAATACCCGATCCCATTTAAATATTTAAGTGCTTTCTTTCTATTTCTTTCTAAATTTTCATTATCTATATAAGTATTACTTGATATACTTCCTATTCCCATTACTGCAAGTAATATAACCATGCATATATCTATAAAATTAGTAAAAAATACATCTATTATATTTTTTTTAGCAAAACCATCTGGTCTTCCTCCTGATCCCCAGTGAGTAATAATAGTTTCTGGCATACTATTATAATTCACTAATACATATAAAAATGATAAAAGTGATAAAACTATACATATACCAAATAGTATTTTAAACTTTTTTATTATATTTAATTTTAGATTTCTTAGATCATTATCTTCTTTTAAATATTTTCTTTTCTTTCCTTTTTAATATTTTCTTCATTTATAATTAAGTAATTATTTTTGATATTCTTAACTTTTTTATATTCATTTTTTAAAAATATATAATACAAAGCTAAATATATAATTGTACTAATCGTTATATTAAGCCCTATATTCAACTTAAGTATTAAATTAAATATTATATATATTATAATAACAATTAATAGTGAAATATTTAATTTAAATTTAAAATTCTTATCTATTTCCTTTTTTAAACTTTCTTCTATATTAATTTGTTTTACATACACACCGTAAAAATACTGCTTAGAGCTTATATTTTGCGTATTAATAGTTAGCATATGGGTGAATAATAGTATTAATATGAAAATTATATAGTCTAAAAATATATTCATAAATCCCCCTCCAATTTAGATTATTATATAACATTTTTACAATATTATCCATTTCTAAATAATAATACTCTAACATTTATTATTTGGATATTGAAGAGCATCATAATCTTCCTATCCAGTACTAACTCTAACTACATGTTATACATCATAAACAAATATTTTTCCATCACCTATACCACCTGTATAAAGAACCTTCTTAGCAGTTTCTACTACCTTCTCAGCAGGAACTTTTGATACTACAATATCTACTTTTACTTTAGGTAATAAGTGTATTTCCATCTTAGAGCCACGATAGTATTCAGTAGAACCATTTTGTACTCCGCATCCTAATACTTACGTCACAGTCATCCCACTTACACAAATCTTATTCATATCAACTTTTAATTCTTCAAATAAAATACCTCCTTTAAATATAAATAGGCGTGTGATTCCTGTTATTGGAAACACACGCCTTTGTGAGTTTATTTAAATTATTAAGTTAATATACAGTATTAATAAATTTATTTTTTGATTCTATATAGTGTAAATTTTAAATATAAACTAAGTTATTTATTTAGTAATTTTTCAATATCAGTTTTAATTTTAAGTGGTGATACTGTAGGTGCATATCTTTTAATTACATTTCCATTTCTATCTATTAAGAATTTTGTAAAGTTCCATTTTATATCTTTACTTAATAAGCCTTTAGCCTCATCTTTTAAATATTTATATAATGGATGTGCATCTTTTCCATTTACATCTATTTTTTCAAACATATTAAAACTTACCCCATAATTTAGTTGGCAAAACTCATGTATTTCTTCATTACTTCCTGAATCTTGTTTTGCAAATTGATTGCAAGGAAATCCTAATATCTCAAGTCCTTTAGATTTATATTCTTCATATATTTCTTGTAATTCTTTAAATTGAGGTGTTAATCCACATTTGCTAGCAGTATTTACTACTAATATAACTTTTCCTTCATATTCATTCATACTCACTTCTTGTCCATTCATCTTTCTTGCTTTAAAATCATAAAATTTCATTTGATATCTTCTCCTATCTTAATTTATATAAATTTAATTTTATTCAATCAAATGCGTCATATTTTAGAGTTAAACTCAAATATGAATTTAACTCCTTAGTAAACATATTTCTATATTATTAATCAAACATTTTTAATAAAGTATCTAGTTGAGATTTTAAAGAAAGTAAATCTACTCCATCTCCTAAACACATTGAATATATATTTTCCGGTACTTCTATTATATCTTCTTTTAATAATTTGCCTTTTTCTGTAAGTTCTACTGTAACTACTCTATCATCTTCTTTATTTCTATATTTCGTTACTAGTTCCATTGACTCTAATTTTTTAATAACTGGAGTAAGAGTTCCAGAGTCAAGGTGTAGCCTTTTTCCTAATTCTTTAAAAATAATTTTTTCTTCTTCCCACATTACTAACATTGCTATATACTGTGTATATGTCAAATTATACTTATCAAGTAATGGATTATATAATTTTATTACCTCCCTCGATAAAGCATATAATGAAAAACATAATTGATTATCTAATTTTAATTTATCGTATTTATCCATATCTCCCTCTTCAACTTCTGATTTTTATAAATTTAATTGAGTTAAATTGATTTATTAACTTATTATATATTGTAAATTTATTAGTGTCAACATATTTTATTTAGACACGTATCAAAAATCTATTCTAGAATATAGATCATTTCCCATTTGTATATAAAACTTAGCATCTGTACCCATTTCTTTTAAATAGGATACTAAACATTTTGCCATTTCATATTCTTTACTTTTTATTTAATTTTTTTAATAAAAAAGCACTTTGATATAATCAAAGTGCTTGAAAGTCATTATTTAACTTGTATTGTATATTTTTAATTTATCTCTTAAATTCAGAAAATTCCTATCTATTTTACAAGAGTATTATATTCTCCTTCATTTTTTGGAGCAGTTAACTCACCATTTTGGAATTTAACCATTTGTTCATTAACATAATTTAATATTTCTTGTGGTACTAAGTTTGAAGTAGTATCTGCTATACCAACAGCATTCTCATTTAATCCATAAACTACACTACTTCCACCTTCAAATTTACCTTCTGCTAAATCTTTTACAGTTTCAAATACACCAGCATCAACTCTCTTTATAGCTGAAGTTATTACATTTTCTGGAGCTAAGTCACTTTGGTCTCTATCTACACCTATAGCATATTTCCCAAGTTCTCTAGCTGATTCTATTGCACCTGTACCAACATCTCCACCTGCTGTGAATATTATGTCAGCACCATTTTTATACATTTGAGTAGCTATAGCTTTACCTTTAGCTTGATCAGTAAATGAGTTTGCATATTGAGCTTGTAACTCTGCATCTGGGTTAGCAGCTTTTACTCCTGCCATAAATCCATATTTAAAAGTATCTATAACTGATATTTGCATACCACCTATAAATCCAACATTATTTGTTTTTGTCATTTTACCAGCTATTAATCCTGCTAAGTAAGCTGATTGCTCTGCTTGGAATAATATAGATTTTACATTTGATGGTATTTCTTCGTAAGTTTCATCTACTAATGCAAATTTTTGATTTGGGTATGATTTAGCTGCTTCTTCTATTGTTGGGGCTAATTTCATACCTACACCTATTATTAAATCAGTATCTTGATCTACTAATGTCTCTACATTTTGCATGTAGTCTGCATCTTGATTAGATTCTAAATATTTAACTTCAACTCCAAGTTCTTTTTCAGCTCTTTGTAATCCTTCCCACGCACTTTGGTTGAAAGATTGGTCATTTACACCAGCAACGTCTGTTATCATTGCAACTTTTATTTTATCCTCTCCTTCAGAATTACTTGAACATCCTACTAATAATGATGTTGATAGTATAGCTGTCATAGCTATTGTTGCTATTTTTTTTAATTTCATTGTCCTTCCTCCGTTGTCTTTAGCAAAATATCTTTACTGACACTCTTATACTTACATATCTAGTATATAATTTTTGTCCATAAAAAAATCCTTCTATCTACAGAGGATAAAAGGATACTTACACAATTTTATATTAAAATATGTAAATCTCTTTATAGCCTCTCTGGACTAAATTAAAGTATCAATTTTGTTTCTTTAAAGAGAGTACTATTATTTTGTTTCATTGTCAACATCTTTTTTAAAATAAAATATAAATATATATTTAAATCTTATAACTATTATCATTTTTTGTCGAATATTTATATTTATTTTAATTTTATAATTTGCTTAAAATATGAACTTTATTTTATAATAATTTCTTTACATACCTATATTTTAATAAAATGTAATATTTCCACTCAGAAAAATTTTTTTCATTTTTTCTTTTATAATCTTTTATCTATAAAAACTTCATTTCAATTAAAAATAAATAATATGACATTTCATTATATCATCATCCTCAACTCCTTAAAAATTTGTTGAGCTAAATATCATACCACTACTAGTATATTTTTAAAACTACGTGGTTCTGTCATAAATTTACAAATCTAGTATAATATATCTAAAACAAAATAATATATGGAGGAAAAATATAAAGACATTAATAAGTCCAGATAATACTTGGATGCTATGGACATTCTTAGTAGGGATGGCCACTATTGCAATCGTTCTTGAGCAAAAATATAAATTGGCAGCTAGGATAACTGGTGCCATAATAGCATTAATGGGATCAATACTATTCGCTAACTTCAATATAATTCCAACAACCTCACCAGTTTATGATATAGTTTGGGATTACGCTGTACCAATAGCAATTCCATTATTATTATTAAAAGCTGATATTAGAAAAATCAAAAATGAGAGTGGACGAATATTTAAAGCCTTTCATATTTCAGCATTTGGTACAATTGTAGGTACTTTTATTGCTGCATTTGCACTTAGCTCTACTTTACCATACGTAGCAGAAATTGCAGGAATGATGACTGGCTCATACATAGGTGGCGGAGTTAACTTTGTTGCTATGACATCAGCTTATAATACACCCGAAAATATTACAAATGCAACTATAGTAGCAGATAACTTAGTAATGGCTGTATACTTCTTTATTTGTATGTCTATTTCATCTTTTAAGTTTTTCAGATGTAAGTTTGGTATGATTACTACAGAAGCAATAGAAGAAGGAAATGCTTCAACTTATTGGACTAAAAAAGAAATCTCACTAAAAGACATCGCCGTAGCAATTACAATTGCAGTAACAGTTGCATCTTTATCTAATGAAGTATCTGCATATTTAAAAGAAATTATTCCTGGAACTAATATATTAACTAACATGGCTAAAAATATATTTGGTAATATGTATCTGATAATGACTACTTTAATGCTTATTGTTGCTACTATGTTCTCTAAACAACTTGAAAATATAAATGGCGCTGAAGAAATTGGTACATTTTTAATTTATCTATTCTTTGTTGTCTTAGGGGTTCCAGCTTCAATAAGTGAAATAATTAAAAACGGAGCGTTTGTACTATTATTTTGTACCCTTGCGGTTTTAATACATTTAATAGTAACTTTAGGTGTTAGTAAGTTATTTAAGTTCAAACTAGATGAGCTATTACTTGCTTCAAACGCATGTATCGGTGGGCCTACTACTGCTGTTGCTATGGCAATTGCAAAAGGCTGGAATTCATTAATTATACCTACTATGCTATCTGGAATATGGGGATACATCTTAGGTAACTATGCTGGAATTTTAGTTGGAAATATTTTAAAAAGTATCCTCTAAAATATTAATTTATCAGAGTATTAAACATGAATAAAAATTAAATTATGATTTAATAACATAAATAAGAAACTATGAAATCTAGAGTTTTTCATCTATATTTCATAGTTTTATTATTTACTTTTTTGTATAATAATAGGAATATCTAAAAATTAATATTTTTATTAAAACAATTTTGATAATATCTTAATCTATTTCAAATTCTCTGTTATTATTATCAATAAATCCATCTACAGGAAAAAATATATTAGTACTTTCATCAGTAATCTTTCCTTACTCACTTTGTCTCCATATCCATCTTCTTGTTCTTACATTATTGTCATCAGAATAAATTAATTCACTATCTTCTAAGATTTCATTTTTTTCACATCCTAAGGGAATAAATGTATCACCTTGCTTTGAAAATATGACTTCAATACCTCCGCTTAATGTATCAACATCATGTTCCCCTAATAAAACCATAATCTACAATAGGAATTATACTAGGTAACCCTTAACATTTTAATTTTCTACTAAGCATAGCTTCAATTGAACTCATAAACTTATTTGGATTAATACCTAGTTTTTTGAATGAACCTCTTTAGCAAAGTATTTCATCTAATTCTTTTACTTTAATATTTTTAAATTTTTCTTCATAATATCATATTGTTTGATTTCATGTAGCAATAGCAAATTAATTTATAATTATAGTAGTTTTATCTAATATATTATCATAAATCCATTGGGCATTTTCTACAGCTAATCGAATACATCCATGACTCAAAGCCATTCCAAGTCTATCATCAATTATTTCAGTTCCAGATGCATTAAATAAAATTGAATGATTAATAATAGCTACCTCTGATTCTCGTAGCATATTTTACTCTATAAGTATCAGATCCAAAGTAAGGCTTTCTACCATTAACATAAAATGTACCTTTAATGGTTGGTGTACTTGGTTTACCTATTGTACATGACCATTTATATAGTAATTTCCATGAACCATCATCATTTTTTTCAAATATATAAGTAAGTTTATTTTCTAAATCTGTTGTAATTAAGTTTAAAGTTGGACTTTTAATTTGATTGTCATTTACAAACCTTGTCATATCTGTATAAAAGTACTCAAAATCATATCCTTCCGGTGGGTTTCCATCATCAGAAAGGAAATAACTAAATATATACCCTTCTTTATCATCATACATAACATGACTCCAATCTCCATTTACAGACAGCACTTGTACTATAGATTTTGGAGGGATTACTGTTACTGGATTCGATTCAGCGGATGGATAAGACCTTAAAGTAACATCTGTCCATGTATATTTTGTTTTTGATAAGTAATCGCTATATACATACCCTTTCTGTCCATTGTATATTACTTCATACCAATCTTCCTCCGCATCTATAACTTTAATTTTTGATCCTTCAGGTATTACTGTGATTATATTTGAAGAAGTAGATTTTTCTTCCCTTAGATTAGTATTAACTAAGGTATATTTATATGAAATTTGTTCTTGTCTTTTATATACTTTCATATTTCACCTCGAAATTTACTTTTTATAATATCATATGAGACGTTTTCTTTATTTATCACCATTATACTTATAATCAGATAATACAAACTTTTTAAATTTATGTTTTTTACTAATTCTACATCATAAAAAGATGTTGATAATTATATTTCCGTATTTTTATTAAAATATAAAAAAATCCCCTAAAGGGGACCTTGAGTGGCTAATGCCACTCTTATTTGTTATCACCATCTTTGTAGTAAAAATCTGCATCACAATTAGGAC
>CABIVQ010000075.1 GCA_902362365.1 Clostridiaceae bacterium
TTCCAATTCCTTCTACTAAATACATTTTTACAGCTTTAAGTTTTATATCAAATGAATAATTCGTATTTTTTCTATTATTTTTTTTGCATAAAAATCACCCCTTAAAGTATCATTTTACAAGTCTTTTTTGCTTGTGCCTACTTTAAGGGGTTCAGTTCAAATAGATTTCACCTTTTTATTATTACAATTAAATAAATATCTTAGAAATACCAAAAGAACAAACTATAGAGAAAGTTATTCTTAGAATAATTTGACATGATGTGGTAAGAAAAATATAATATAGTTAACAAAGTAAACTATATTGAATATACTATAAAGTAAGTCATCTTAGGAAGTGGAGAAGAAATATGCAAGATATGAATTGGATATATATGATGGAAAAAATGCAAGAGATACATTTATTTAGTAGAACAATGATACATAGAGCAATAAAAGAATATGAATTGTCTGGACAACACTTAGAGTTATTATCTCAACTTTTATTACATGAAGAGGGTATGACCCCAATGAAACTTAGTAAAATTATGGGTGTAAATAAAACAATTATAAGTAGAATAATAGATTCTTTAAATAAAGGAGGATATGTAATTAAAACACCGGATGCTAAAGATAAAAGAAGTTATTCAGTAACAATTACTGAGTTAGGAAAACAAATAATGGATAAAGTATACAAAAACTATTTGGGACCTATTTATGAATTACGTAGAAAATTAGGCGATGTAGAATTTTTAGAATTAATGACTTATATAGAGAATGCAAATAAAAAAATGAGTAAAGATTAGGAGGAGATGATTTAATGACTTTTTATCAAGCTATGCAAGTTGGAGTAAATGTAATGAAGCCCTTGATTAAAGATACACAAAGTAAAAAATTAAAACAAAAATATATTACAGCTTTTATTTTAAAGAATATATTATGCCTTATATTTTGTATACTTGTTGTAACGAGTTTTGCGAAAGTGTTTGGAAATGAAAATAGTATAGTAGGGGTTGTAACTATTTTAGGAGTATTAACTTTTAGATTTTCTAATATAGATTTTGATGTTAAACAGTCTTCATTTACATTATTTAGTGTGTTCTGTATTTTTATGGTTGGCCCATATGTATCAAATTTAGTAGGACCGGTGCTAAGAAGTATTATTAACTTCATTTTTATAATGATAATACTTATATTAACATGCCATAATGTGATGCTTTCTAATCAATCAATACTTGTATTATCATATTTACTTTTATGTGGGTATGAAGTTAATGATATAAATGCATTAATTAATCGTGTATTAGGATTAGCAATTGGGGGAATTATCGTAGCAAGTATTTTTTATATCAAACAAAGGAAGGTAAAATTTGAAAATAAATTATCTGATATTATCAAGGATGTAAATTTAAGTAATGATCGAACAAAGTGGCAATTAAAGCTTGCTTTTGGTATTTGTACATCTATGCTAATTGGAGAATTATTGCATTTACCTAGAACTATGTGGATAGGGATTGCGTGTATGTCAATAATTCAACCAAATAAAGAAGTAGTAGAATTTCGTTTTAAAAATAGAATCTTATTTACTTTTTTAGGATGTTTACTATATTTTATTATTTATTCTGCTATACCAGTTAAATTTAGAGATTTAATAGGAATGCTTGGAGGGATAATGGTGGGATTCTCTGCTACTTATCAATGGCAGGTTATATTTAATGCTTTTGGTGGATTAACTTCAGCAATACCAGTTTTAGGTCTAGAAGGTGCTTTAATAATTCGTTTACTTAATGGATGTTTTGGATCTATATACAGTAGAGTTTATGATAAAATATTTGATATAATCCATGAAAAAATTACATTTAGAAATAAAATTGAGCAAGTTACTACAAATGGAGAGATTTAATAGTTTATAATATTTAAAGTTTATATAAGAAAAACACCTTTAAGTAATTAAATGTTAAAGGTGTTTTTTAGTTGAATAGAACTTAATAATCAATTTTACGTAAAAATTTTAAGTTAATATATAATGAAGAAATAATAAATATTGTAAATATATGGAAAATATTATCAGAGAATGTAACTTTTTTGTAACTTTTTCACAAAATGTATTTACATTGTTGAATTTTTCATATAAAGTTACATATATGGTATATATTTATCAATATACCAATTTTTTATCATAATAAATAAAAAATGGGAGAAATTGAGTAATGAATAAGAAAGTAATAATGTCATTAGGTCTAAGTGCGGCTGCCTTATCTTTAAGCACGATAGATGCAAGTGCAGCGCAAACTGCGATAGTAACAACATCAGTTTTAAATGTTAGAACTGGAGCAGGAACAAATTACTCTATAATGTCAAAAGTATACAAAGGTGACACTCTTGAGGTTATAGGAAGTTTAAATGGATGGTATAACATTAAGCTATCAAATGGAAAAACAGGATGGGTAAGTGGAGATTATTTAAGTATAAGCGGTTCATCTACTAACACAGAAAGTAAAAAAGGAACAGTAACTACAGATACACTAAATGTAAGAAGTGGAGCAGGAACAAGCTATTCTATAATATCAAAAGTATATAAAGGTGATACTGTAAATATAGTAGGAAGCTCAAATGGATGGTACAAAATAGAATTATCAAGTGGAAAAACAGGATGGGTAAGTGGAGACTACGTTAGTGTAGGAAGCTCATCTGATAACTCTTCATCTGATAATGCAACAACAGAAAATAAAAAAGGAACAGTAACGACGGATACATTAAATGTAAGAAGTGGAGCAGGGACAAGCTATTCTATAATATCAAAAGTACATAAAGGTGATACTGTAAATATAGTAGGAAGCTCAAATGGATGGTACAAAATAGAATTATCAAGTGGAAAAACAGGATGGGTAAGTGGAGACTACGTTAGTGTGGGAAGCTCATCTGATAACTCTTCATCTGATAATACAACAACAGAAAATAAAAAAGGAACAGTAACTACAGATACACTAAATGTAAGAAGTGGAGCAGGAACAAGTTATTCTATAATATCAAAAGTACATAAAGGTGATACTGTAAATATAGTAGGAAGCTCAAATGGATGGTATAAAATAGAATTATCAAGTGGAAAAACAGGATGGGTAAGTAGTGACTATGTAAGTATAGGCAGTTCATCAGGAAGTTCAAATGGTTCTAGTTCTGCAACTACAAATAAAGCTCAAGCTATTGTTGATTTAGCAACTAAGCAAATTGGAAAACCTTACGTATGGGGAGCTGAAGGACCAAGCACTTTTGACTGTTCAGGTCTTACATATTATGTATTTAAAAATGCTGTAGGTATATCTTTACCAAGAACATCTACTGAACAATCGAAAACTGGAACAACAGTAAGTAAATCTAATCTACAACCAGGTGATTTAATATTCTCTAGTACAAATGGAACTGGAAATGTAAGTCATGTTGGTATATACATAGGAAATAATGAAATGATTCATGCTCCTAAGCCTGGAGATGTAGTTAAGAAAACAAAAATAAATAATTCTTATTGGGAGAATGCGTATCTATGGGCTAAGAGATATATATAATATAGGAAGAGAATTAGAGAAATCTAATTCTCTTTTTTATAATTATTTACATAAATGTTTATTAAAATCCCAATAAACTAATTTATTATAAGCTTCCCAAACTTTAGAAGGTATTTTTTGTTCAATTTGAAGTCCATTTTTACCATATAAATAAATTCTTTGGATATCTCCTACCATAATACTTATAAATTCATCTTTAGAGATTTCACCCTTAGAATAAAAATCACAATATTCTTCATAAGTAAACTTTGGAGAAGTTATAACAAAATTTATTTCAGGCCATTGTTTTTTGAGAGTGGCGAAGGTCCTTCTTTCTCTATAAGGTTTATCAACAACTATAAAAGATGAGGGAGAAAGATTGATATTTTTTAGTATTTCTTTAGTATTACTAATGTTTTCACCAGTATTACTAGCCTTATCTTCAATAATAATTTTATTTTTAGGTACTCCCATTTTTATTGCGATTTGCGCAAATTTCTCAGCTTCAGCCATATTCCATAAATTTTCGGTGATTCTACCATAACCACCAGTAAAAATAATCATATTACCATATCCATCTAAAAAAAGTTGGGCACATCTTTTTGCAACATGTAAGTCATGACTGCCAAATCCTAAGATAACATCTGACTTTTTTACATCCTCATTTAGTCGATGATAATTCCAAAGAATTTTTCCGTAGTAATCAATATTCATAGTATATCCTCATTTAAAACTCTACTAGAACTCTAGCTGGTTGAGCATAGATACCTTCAACTTTTATTGGTAAGCAATATACTTTAAAATATTTAGTTGGTATGTTTTTTAAGTTACATAAATTTTCTATACCATATATTTTATTTTCAGTTAAGTAGTCATCAATAACACCATGGTTTCTTCTAAGTCCTAAGCCTAAAGTGTCTATGCCAATCATATTTACTTTTTTAGTTACTAAGTATTCTATTACATCTATATGAGTACCCATATTATGTATATCACAAGAAAAATGTGTAGTAGTATATTCACTACCACTTTTAGAGTAACGTTTTACGATACTTACTTCTAAAGGCTTGGAGCCGGTCCTATACTCTTTTCTAATTTTAGTTGTTTGTGTTATATCTGCTATCATCTACTATATACCTTTCTAATTATTATTGATTTTATGTTATATAATACCATTACTTACAGATGAAAAATAGGATAAAATAATAAATTTTTAGGATATTTAAAACATTAATATTTTATTAGAATTTAATTAAGAAAGAAAAAGGGTACTTGGAGGTAGTATATGAAATCGAGATTACTCTTAGTTATGATTTCTATTATGGCTTGGTTAATTAATGGTATATTTGTTTATATTCAAATAAAAGACTTTGATAAAAACTACATTGAGATGAGAAAGAATGGGGAATAAGAGTGGAATTAATATTAAAAGAAGAAAAGCTAGAGACGTATTCAGAAAATCAAATACATAGATATTATTATATTGATGGATTACCTAAGAATATACGATGTAAGCTTAAAATTATATATGGATATGATTTTAGAGATTTTAATATATCACCAAATAAATATTATCAGACTTTTGTAGACATAGATAATGATAGTCTCTTTATATCATTGTGGTATGATAATTTTTCTATAAATTATTATAGCCAAGAATACTTTGAAGAAATTATAAACGTAATTATGAAGTATATTATAAAAGAATTTTCAAGTTATAATATATACTTTTATGATATACCAAATGATGTAGAAAGAAAAATAATAGAAAAATATACTCAGACAATATATATAGGAAAATATAAAGCTACTATTTATTATATAAATAATTTGTCAATAATAAAAAGAGTAATAAATTTGGATGAATTTCCTAGTTTACTACTCTTTTTTAGATATATAATTTTACAAAATAGGAAGAATATATAATGGCAGTAGTGTATGATAGGAGGTAATAATGAATAAACTAAAAAATCAATTTATGCTATCAACATATATAATGATATTTCTTTTGTTTATAATAAAACCAATGCTAATACCTAATATAATAAGTAAAATTTTAATAGCCTTTAAGCCATTTATAATAGGTGGAGTTATAGCATTTTTAATTAATATACCTATGAAAATAATAGAAGAAAAATTAGTTAGACCTTTATTAATGAAAAATAAGAAACTTGAAAATTTATCAAGGATAGCAGCTTTAGTAACTACCTTAATAATAGTAAGTATTATAATAGCTGTCTTTATAAATTATGTAGCACCACAGCTTATAGATAGTATAAGTACCCTAGCTAATATCATACCAGAATATATAAACTCAGTACAAAATTTCATAATAGAAAAAATAAATAGTTTAAATATAGAAGAGGAAATTAAAATAGATATACCTTTGATGATTCAAAAGTCAATGTCCTATATAGGAAATTTAATAAATATATTTATATCGAATTTATTTAACTTTACACTTGGTATCACAAATTTCTTTATTAATTTTTTCTTAGGAATAATAATAGCTGTATACATATTACTAAGTAAAGAAAAACTGTCATCACAATTTAAAAAAGTGATATATGCTTTTTTTAATGAAAATAGATATGAAAAGATTATATATGTTTTACATTTAACTCATCAAAAATTTTCTAGGTTTATATTAGGCCAATCAACGGATGGGTTAATACTGGGAACTACTTTTTTTATAGTTTTTACATTAGTAAAAATACCGTATGCTTTGCTTATAAGTATATTAATACCTATACTTAATTTTATACCTATATTTGGAACATATGTAGGTATTTTTATTTCCGCATTTATTATCCTTATGGTAAAACCAACAGTAGTTATTTTATTTTTAATATTAATTTTTTCAATACAGCAATTAGATGGTAAGTTTGTATATCCGATAGTAGTTGGAAATTCATTGGGACTTCCTTCTTTATGGATATTGCTTGCAATTATTGTTGGAGGGAACCTTTTTGGAATTATAGGTATGGTAGTTGGTATGCCTCTTGTTAGTGTTATTTACGAATTGTTTGGACAATATGTTAATAAGAAAATAGAAATCAAAATAAATGATAAAACTATAAAAAGGTAAATATACCTTATAAAGTAAAAAGAATTCCTACCCGTATAAAATATATATTGCCATACATAAATGATAAAAATATTATTTGGTTAAGTGGTATTGATACGGGCTTAGTTAAATATCACAAGCAGAATGGAGTAATAAAGCAGTACAAGTATGATTCATCAAATAAGAATTCTTTAATCACTAATTATATAAAAGGTACAGGTGCGAGTAGTAGTAGAATAGTGCTAACCCTTGTAAAGTATGTAGCAGAACTTCATGATGGATATGTAAGACTTGATAGTGAAATTAATAAAGGGGATATATTTACAATAGGTCTTCCTAATATAGTGCAAGGCTCTGTATGTAATGATTAGAAAAACAAGCTAGATGAAGTAATTCCATTTAGCTTATTTTATTTTTATCAAAGATAGTAAGAATGAAGTGAAATTTAATTACTATTTAGTTGCATGGGTTTATAGTTGTTCGCATTCTTTTGGGACTCTGCAAAACTTACATACAGGACATATGTAAGATATAGCATCTCCCTTATTTGGAATTGTAATATATCCGCAACAAGGACATTCTGAGTCACCTATTACTTCACTAGAATTATTATCTTCGTATTCTTCAATTTCTTTATAATTTATTTCAGGTAAAAACTCATTTTCAAAATAAGTCATATATTTAATCTCCTAAATCAGTTAAAAATTTAATAAAAATATTCATTACTTCATATTTTTATTATACATAATTTTTAATATTATACCATTTTGTGATATAAATACAATAGCTGAATATAAAAATATATTATATGCAACAAGAGGGGGAATATACAATAATATTTGTAAGTTTTACTACCGTAAGCTATAAAAAGTTTTATTTAGTTAAAGATGAATATGGAATGAAGTTAGAAAATAATGAATATTTTTTAGTAATATACCCAGAAGAATTAGAATTAAATAATGAATTAGTTGAGAATATTTATGATGGAAATGAAGATTTTAATTTCCTATTAAATTTTTAGATAAAGATGAAAGAGAAGTAAAAGATATTTTACTTGTAAAAGAAAATAATTAATAAAAGTAATTTTCCTCTAAAGTAATTTTAATATTATAAAAAGTTGTTGACTTGGAGTTAACTTAAAGTACTATTATTAAAATGAAATTACAAAGTGTATTGGGGGAATGAGAATGAGTAAAAAAGTATTAGTGTTGTCAGGAAGTCCTAGAAAAAATGGAAACTCAGATATATTATGTGATGAGTTTATAAAAGGAGCAAAAGAATCAAAACATGATGTAGAAAAAATATTATTAGGAGATAAAAATATAAATTATTGCATAGGATGTTATGGTTGTAATAGAAATAATGGTGTGTGTGTTCATAAAGATGATATGGCTGAAATTTTATACAAAATGATAAATGCAGATATAATAGTAATGGCAACGCCAGTTTATTTTTATACGATGGATGCACAAGTAAAAACAGTAATAGATAGAACTGTAGCTAGATATATGGAAATTAAAAATAAAGATTTTTATTTTATTGCTACAGCAGCGGTAAATAGTAAGGTAATGTTAGAAAGAACTTTTGATGGTTTTATAGGTTTCTTAGATTGTTTACCTAATGCAAAAGAAAAAGGATGAATATATGGAACAAGTGCTTGGGAAAAAGGAGAAGTAAAAGTTACAAAAGCTATGAAAGAAGCTTATAATATGGGAAAATATATTTAGTAAATAAATTATTTTTATTATAAAAAATTGTTGACTTAGAGTTGACTCTAAGTAGTATTATTAAGTTATGAGAAATTATTAAAATATAACAATAAGGGGTTTTATTTAGAGGAGGTTTTAATATGGGATTAAAAAAATTAGGATTTGGATTTATGCGTTTACCACTTTTAGATGCTGATGATCAAAGTAAAATTGATTTTGAACAATTAAATAAAATGGTAGATAAATTTTTAGATAGAGGATTTACTTATTTTGATACAGCATATATGTATCACAATTTTACAAGTGAAATAGCATTAAGAGAATCTTTAGTTAAGCGTCATAAAAGAGATACTTATGCTGTAGCAACAAAGTTGCCAACAATGTTTTTAAAGAAAGAAGAAGATTTAGAAAGAATATTCAATGAGCAATTAGAAAAGACTGGTCTTGAATATTTTGATTATTATCTACTTCATAATTTAGGTGTTTCACATTATGAAATTGCTAAAGAATTCAATGCTTTTGAATTTATACAAAAGAAAAAAGAAGAAGGAAAAGTAAAAAATATTGGTTTTTCATATCATGATAATGCAGAATTGTTAGATGAAATACTTACTGCACATCCTGAAGTTGATTTTGTACAATTACAAATTAATTATATAGATTGGGATAATGAAAGTATACAATCTAGAAAATGCTATGAAGTGGCTACAAAACGCAATAAACCAGTTATAGTTATGGAGCCAGTTAAAGGTGGAACTCTTACTAATGTACCAAAAGAAGCTGAGAAATTGTTTAAAGAATATAATAAAGATATGTCAATACCATCATGGGCTATTAGATTTGCAGCAAGTCATGATAATGTAATGATGGTACTTAGTGGTATGTCTTCAATGGAACAATTATTAGATAATACATCATATATGAAAGACTTTACCCCTTTAAATAAAGAAGAACAAAATATTGTTAATGAAGTAGTTGAAATTATAAATAAATCAATTGTAGTTCCATGTACGGCCTGTCAATATTGTGTTGAAGGATGCCCAAAAAATATTGCAATACCAAATTACTTTGCATTATATAATGCGGAAAAGCAAACATCAAGCGAAGGATTTTCAACTCAGGGAGTATATTATGGAAACCTTACTCAAAGTTATGGTAAGGCATCTGATTGTATCGAATGTAAAAAATGTGAAAAAAGCTGTCCACAGCATATAGACATTACTAAACATTTAAAAGATGTAGCAAAAACATTTGAATTACAAAAATAATTAACATTGTTATATTTTTTTTTAATGATAGATTGTCAATATAAGTGCAACACTTTATATTCATGTTGCATCAAATACCTCTGCAGGTGTCCTATATCCAAGACACTTGCG
>CABIVQ010000076.1 GCA_902362365.1 Clostridiaceae bacterium
TTGGATGGATTTGTCGTTACTTCCATTTAACCAAAGAAGGTTATTTTTTTCATTATATAAATTTTGTAAAAATCAAGTTGCAAATATTAACTAGATGCAACACTAGAAGTTATATAACGGCTTTTTTTATTTATTTTATTAGAATGGAACTTCATCATCAGATATCTCTAATTCAGTATTTGAGGTAGAAGACTCTTCGAATACTTTAGATGCATCATAATAATTCTTATTATTTTGTTTTTTATTTGTATTATCTAAGAATTTTATATCGTTAGCTCTAACTTTAGTTATGCTTTTATTATCACCTTCTGTGGTTTGATATTTATCTATTCTTAGGCAGCCATCAACAGCAATTAATCTACCTTTTTGTAAGTATTGTCCACAGGTTTCTGCTTTTTTACCCCAAATTTCAATATTTATGAAATCAGATTCTACTATACCATCTTTTGTTTTATAATTTCTACTTACTGCTATTCTAAAGTTAGTAACAGGATTATTAGGTTCTCCTACATATTTCAACTCTGGATCATTTACTAATCTTCCAATTAAGACAATATTATTCATTTAACCACCTCAAAAATTTAATATTATTTATATTAGGAGTCTAGACAAAGATGATTTTTTATATACCAATTATTTACATAAAGTAAAACGAAGTTTTTTTATTAAAAACTTTCCTTAAGTTCGCATTAAAAAGAATTGTAAAAAAATATTATTCATAATAAAATAAAGTTTAAATATGATATGACTTAATAAAATTAATAAAAAAACACCTTAACAAAGTTATTAATTAATTTTTTAATGTAATTTATAAAAAAATAGAGTATAATAAATTTATAAGAAATAAAAATGTTCGAATGAGGGGAAATAAATATGAAAAAAAAGATAACATTAACTAGCAAAATATTGATAGGTTTATTATTAGGATTTGTATTTGGATTAATATTAAAACAAGTACCAGAAGGATTTATAAAAAATACGGTATTACTTGATGGTGTTTTAAAGATTATAGGTAATGGATTTACATCAGCTATAAAAATGATGGTTGTACCATTAGTATTTGTATCTTTAGTATGTGGGACATCATCTATGGGAGATGTTAAAAGATTAGGAAGAATTGGTGGAAAAACAATGCTTTTCTATCTAGGTACAACAGCTATAGCAATAATAATATCTTTAGTTCTAGGTAGTACATTAAAACCAGGTGTCGGATTGGACATGAGTGGTATAGTTTCTGGAGAAGTTGCCATAGGAGAATCGAAATCTTTAGTAGATATCATTTTAAATATAATACCTACAAATCCAATTGCTTCATTAGCAAATGGGGAGATGTTACAAGTTATATTTTTTGCAATGCTTCTAGGAATAGCTATGAGTATTGTAGGTAAAAAAGCAGAGCCGGTTAGGGTAATATTTGAAAGTGCAAATGAAATTTGTATGAAGATGGTTAATTTAATAATGTTATTTGCTCCATATGGTGTATTTGCTTTAGTTTGTAATACTTTTGCAACAGTTGGAACAGATGCAATATTTGCATTAGTAAAATACATATCAATAGTATTATTAGGTTTATTAATACATGTTACAGTGGTTTATGGTGGTTTATTTAAGATGATAACTAGACAAAAAATAAAACCATTTATAAATAAATTTACTAGAGTAGCAGCAATTACTTTTTCAACAGCTTCAAGTAATGCTTCTGTACCAGCTAGTTTAGAGGTAATGGAAGAATTAGGTGTAAGCAAAAGTGTTAGATCATTTACAATACCAATGGGAGCAACTATTAATATGGATGGAACAGCTATAATGCAAGGTATTGCAGCATTATTTATAGCTCAAATATATCAAGTTGACTTAGGTATGAACGATATGATTACAATAGTTCTTACAGCAACATTGGCCTCTATTGGTACAGCTGGAGTACCTGGTGTTGGTATGATAATGCTATCTATGGTGTTACAATCAGTAGGATTACCATTAGAGGGAATTGGACTTATAATGGGGGTAGAAAGAATTATAGATATGTTTAGAACTACGGTAAATGTAATGGGGGATAATATTTGTACGCTGATTATAGCAAATAGCGAGAAAGAAATAGATTTAGAGGAATATAACAAAGAAGAATCAATACAAAGTTTAGTATAATATAATTAAAATTTATTAAAAATTATGGATCGGATAAAATAAATAGGATATCTCATTTGGAGATATCCTATTTTTATTGTAAAATATACAATAAAATATAAATTAAAAAATAGGGAGAAATAATATGAGCACATATTTTACTATAGGAGAAGTATCGAAGTTATTTAATTTGCCAATTAAAACTCTTAGATACTATGATGAAAAAGGAGTACTAAAGCCTGCATATATAAATCCAAGTACTAATTATAGATACTATTCAAGAGAGCAGTTTATAAGCATAGATATAATAAAATATTGTAAGCTAATAGGAATGTCCTTAGGAGAAATAAAAGAACTTATAAATTCAGATAGTTCAATAGAGATAATGATAAATAATATGAATAAGCAAAGTGAATTATTAAAAAAGAAAATAAAAGAATTAACAGATGTAAAAACGTATTTAGATGATGTAAAAAATAGTGTAGAAGAAATACTTGAATATGATATAGATAAGGTAATAATAAGGAGAAATAAAGAGAGAAGAAATATAAGGTTTGATTTAGAATATGATGAGGTCGAAGAATTAGAACTTTACTTAAGAAAAGTAATTTTATACTTAGAGGAGAGATATAATGATGTTTATCCTTTACTTGGAGTTATAGCTCCATATGATAATGTTAAAAAAAGGGAAAAAATAAAATATAGCTGCGTATGCGATTTTACAGATAGAGGTATTAAACATAAAGAAAGTAATAATCTAAATGGAGTAGAAAGAATAACTCCAGGAGGTAACTATATAACAATATTCTTTGATGATAATTGGGAAAATATAAATAAATACTATTATAAAATTATGGATTATATTGAAGAAAATAATATTGAAGTAGAAGGCGATTTTAATGAAGTTTGGACAATGCCTAGAGTGGATTCTAATGGAAAAGAAAAAACATTTGGATATATAGAAATACTTATAAAAAATAATAAGTAATTGACTCTCCATCAACTAGATACTTTATAATTTAAAATATGAAAATAAGAAAGGAGATTATAAAGTATGGTTAAGAGCTTTTTACAGTATGCTATACCATCAGCTCTAGCGATGTGTATAGCATCTTTAAATACAGTTTTAGATGGAGTTTTTTTAGGTAAGGGCGTAGGAGATTTAGCTTTAGCATCAGTTAATATTGTAATGCCGCTTACTATATTATTCTTTGGATTATCAACAATGGTTTCTGTTGGTGGAGGAGCATTAGTTTCAAAAAATTTTGGAGCAAATAATGATGATCATGCTATAAAGATTTTTAGACAAATAATAAAGTTTTTATTATTAGCAAGTTTATGTCTAAGTATAGTATGCTCTTTGTTTGCAGAAAAGATAGTAATTCTTATGGGAGCTACAGACTCTTTAATTGATTTATCAGCTGAATATCTAAGATATTATTCTATGTTCTGTATTCCTAACTTATTAGGTCTTTCTTTAGCAAGTTTTTTAAGAAATGACAATAGACCCAATCTTGCAATGATTTCAACAATAATAGGGACTATATGTAATGTTTATTTAAATTATTTATTTATTTTCAAACTAGGTCTAGGAATAAAGAGTGCAGCTATAGCAACAGGTTTAGGACAAATGGTTACAGTGTTAGTACAGATACCTCACTTCTTGGGTAAAAAAGGTAAATTATCTTTTGGTAAAGCAAAAATAGAAATAGAAATTATAAAGGAAATAATAAAAGTAGGATTCCCATCATTTGTAGCTGAGGTAGCTTTTTCAATCATAATACTAGTTCATAATTTAGTATTAGTAAAAGTTGTTGGCGAAATTGGAGTATCGGTGTATGCAATAATTAATTATATTACAACGAATATATATTTAGTTCTATTAGGTGTAACATTAGGAGCTCAACCACTTATAAGTTATAGTTTTGGAGCAAAGGAAGAAGATAAAATACTTACTTATTATAAATTAGCAAATACTACAAGCCTATGTATAGCCACAGTATATTTCATAACATGTTTAGTTTTTGGAAGGGAAATAATATCGATATTTACGTCTGATATAACAATAATGAATATGGCATATATAGCATTGAATCTAACAAATTTAGCATATTTTATTATAGGTATAAACTTAACAACAACGATGTATTACCAAGCAATAGAAATACCGAAGTACTCAAACTTAATAGGTGCATTAAGATCAATTTTAGTTTTACCAATAATATTAATACTTTTCGCAAAGTTATTCAGTATAAATGGTATATGGGTTAGTATGGCAGTATCAGAGCTAATAACAGCGTTAATAGCATATAAATTTATAAATATAAAAAAATATACAAAAGCCATATCGCATTACGCATAAAAGATATTCTCATGAATAATAGTTTCAATTAAAGCGTATTAAAGTAATAAAAATATAGTATATATCCAAATGGAGTACTTATATTTAATTACTATAATATGCTTTCTTTGCATATAAATTATTATGGACAAAGTTATTTAATATTATTAGGAGGGGGAGTATGTCAAAGAAAAATAATACTAAAGAGATTATGAAGTTTGCAGGTACGTACATATCGGTTTGTATTGGGTCTGGGTTTGCAACTGGACAGGAGATCATGCAATTTTTTTCAGCTCATGGAATAGGAAAAAGTGTTTTTTCAGTTCTAGTATGCATGATTATACTATCTTATTGTGGAGCTAAACTATTAGAGATAGGTAAGAGCGCTAATTTAAGATCATCTAATGATATTTTCAATTACTTATGGGGAGAATCTATAGGTGGTATATTCAAATTATTTATGCCGGTATTTTTCCTTTGTAGTTTTGTAGTTATGGTATCTGGAGCAGGTGCATCTATTAATCAGTATTATGGATTAAGTAAGGGGATAGGAAGTATAATAATGGTTACCTTATCACTTATATCAGTTTTATTAGGAATGAACAAAGTAGTAGATATATTAGGTAATATAGGACCTATTATTATAGCTGTATCTCTGGGGATAGGAATTATTACTATATCAAGAAATTATGACAATCTTTTGAATGCAGAGAATATTATTACAACGCTTAATGTAACTAAAGCTGTAGATAACTGGCATTTAACAGGCATTATTTATAGTGGCCTTAATGTAATTATTGTTACAACTTTTTTAGTAGGAGTAGGAGAAACATCAAGTAATAAAAAAAATTGTATTTGGGGAGGTATTATAGGTGGTGTAGCATTTATGGCAGCATGTTTAGTTCTAAATCTAGGTATATTATCTGATATAGGAAATATTTGTATGAATGAGATACCAACGCTGTATATGGCAGATAAAATAGGACCTATAGTAGGTATTTTATTTTCATTTATTTTAATAGCAGGAATTTATACAACATCAGTTCCACTTTTATGGAGCGTATGTAATGGATTTGCTAAAGAAGGTACATGGAAATTTAATTTAATTGCTACTATGTGTTCTATAGTAGCCTTAGTTGGAGGAAGAATACCATTTTCTGCATTAGTTAATTTTATATATCCTATATCTGGAGCATTAGGTGTGATAATAATAATTGGCATATTTATGAAGAGTATAAGTGTAGAAAAATATTAGAAAGGGTTATTTATAAAAGTATACATAAAATTTGAGGTGGGGGAATTGAGTCAATATGAATTTAAGTATGGTAACAGTAAATTAGTTACTGAAGTTAACTTAGAGAATATAATTTATAATCTAGTACCGAAGAAATCAAATTTAATAAAAAATGTGAAAGAGGAAGTAATAAAATCTTTAGATAATCCAACGTATTCATTTCCTTTAAAACAAATAATAAAACCAGGAGAAAATATAGTAATAAAAGTAAGTGATATTACTAGAGCGTGGATAAAACAAGTGAATTTCTAATACATATAATAAATTACTTATCTGACTTAGGTGTCTCTGACAATAATATAAAGATAGTAATTGCATTAGGTGGACATAGAAAGTCTACAAAGGAAGAACAAATATATATCGTTGGTGAAGAAGTCTATAAGAGAATTAAAGTTTATGATCATGAAAGTGAAGATAAATAAAGAGGCTGATATCCAAAATATATAAATCTGTATCAAGGGACAAAAGCATCTGAAAATGCCTTATGGAGGTAGTACATTACCTATATTATTATAAAAATCAGAATATAATAAAAATTTTGAAAAATAATGATGTTTTTATTATACAATGATATAATCTTAAATAAAAACTAAAAGGAGAGTATATATGGGGGAATGCAGTTTTAAATATGGTAATGATAAATTAAATACATTTATTAAGGATGAGCAGGTAATTCAAATATTAAAGCCTCAGCAAGTAGAAAAAATAAAAAATATAGAGGATGAGGTATATAGAGTATTAGACAATCCGATAGGAAGTATGCCACTAAAGGATATTGTAAAACCAGGAGAGAAGATAGCAATTATAGTAAGTGACATAACTAGATCTTGGATGAAAAGTAATAAGCTTGTTATTTATATAGTTAATTATCTTTCAAAACTAGGAGTGGAAGATGAAGATATGTTTGTAGTAATTGCACTAGGTGGCCATAGAAAAAGTACAAAAGAAGAAATGATAGCTGTAGTAGGAGAAGAAGTAATTAATAGAATTAATGTATATGACCATGAATGTGAAGATAAAGAAGAATTAGTTTATTTAGGAGAATCAAGTAGAAAAACTCCTATTTATTTAAATAAAAGAGTACATGAAGCAGATAGAGTTATACTAACAGGAGGAATAGTATTCCATATATTTGCAGGTTTCGGTGGTGGAGCTAAATCAATATTACCAGGTGTTGTAGGAATAGAAACAATACAAGCTAATCATAGATTAAGCTTCAATCCAGGAAAGTCTAGTGGATTAAATTTAAACGCAGGACCTAATAAAGTAGAAGGAAATCCATTAAGAGAAGATATGAATGAAGTTTGTAAAATAGTAAATCCAGATTTTTTATTTAATGCAATATTAGATACAGATGGAGATTTTATAAAATTTGTTGCAGGACATTATTATGATGCATGGTATGAAGGTGGAATGTTCATAAGAAATCTTTATGGGGTACAAGTACAAAATCAAGCTGACATAATTGTGGCATCAGCAGGTGGATATCCAAAAGATATTAACTTATATCAAACTATAAAAACAATGGATAATGCATTATATGGTGGAAAAGAGGATAGTGTATTAGTTCTTTTAAGTGAGTGTAGAGATGGACTAGGCGCTGATGAATTTGCAGACTGGTTTAAATATAAAACATTAGAGGATATGGAGAATGCTTTAAAAGAGAATTTTACAGTACCTGGATATGCAGCATATAAAACAGCATATACGGCTAGATATAGAAAGGTTATACTTATATCAAATATAGATGACAAAGTAATAAAAGATTTCAATATGATACCATGTCATAATCTAGATGATGCTATGAATATGGCATATGAAATTTGTAAAGAAGAAAATCCGAAGGTAATTTTAATGCCTTATGGAGGTAATACATTACCAATTTCAATGTAAATAAAAAAGGCTATCTCAAAGTAGATATTATCCATCTACTTTGAGAAATGCCTTTTTTATTTTAGTTAAAAATAATTATTTTAATTTCGGATTGTTTATAACAAATTTCATTAAGAAAAATACTGGTATAGTAGATATAACTGGTGCTAACATTGGTGCAAATACCTTACTAATATTTAATATATTAACCATTAGTAAAATAACTCCCATATTTAATATATATTCGAATATGTAAACTAAGAATGTAAGTAAAAATTTTTTGAAAGACAGATTATTATTTTTAAATGTATATTTTGAATTTAAAAAATATGAAGCTGTTATGCTAATAACACTTACTATTGTATATGCTATTAAATAATTCATTTTAAATCCAAGAAACAGTATAAGATAAAATATTTGAGATACCCAAAAGTTACTTATTCCTACTATATTGAATCTTATATACTCAACAAACTTAGATTTGGTATTTTTTAAGTTAAAAGAAAAATGCTTATTCATTTTCATAATCTCCTTTTAAATAGTAATATAAGTAATTATATAATAATAAAAATAAGTTGTATATACAGGTTATTATGCCTAAAATTTAAAAATCAAATTATAAATATGTTTAACTTTAATGTATTTTATATTTGTAAATAAAATATTAGTAATATATTACTGCAGGACATGATTTCTATTATATTTTCAAAATCAGCAAATAGGATGAGAAGAATGAATATAGATATAATAGGCATAATTAAAAATACATAATTCCTATTCTATAATTAATTAAATTATCACTTATTTAAATGTTAAAGGAACTATGATTTTAGGAGGTTTAGTTATGAAACAACCTAGAAAATATGATTATAGAAGATATTTCACAGAAAAAACATATCTTGAATACTTAATAAGAAGTGATGAATTAGAAGAAGTGAAATTAACTAAAGAAGAAATGGAAGCTATAAATTTAAAAGATGTAAAAGGATATACTAAAAGAGAATGCTCAAAAAGAATGGGGATTTCAGGGAAAAATTTTCAAAACTTAATTGAAGAAGCTCGAAAAAAAATTTCAATAGCATTAATTGAGGGAAAATCTATAAAAATAACTGTAGAAGAGGAAGTTGAGGAAGAAGACTTACATGATGTAAAAGCTTGCAAATTTAGATGTGCCATATGTGGATATATCTACTATGTAAATTATGAATATCAAGACATTGTTTGTCCAAAGTGCAATTCAACAAAAGTAATGTCAAGTGAAGAAGCAGGATTTAGCGAAAAATGGTCTATTAAGAAGTAGATAATAATTGACTTAGTAATTTCAGTCTGATATTATTACTTTAATGCCACAATCATATAACTTGAATCTTTTATTCAAGATTTTAGGAATAGAGGAGATGACAAGGTGAAAATATTAGATACAGTAATAATAGGAATAGACTTAATGTTATTTATGTATTTTTATAATGTAGCAATAAATACAACTGATATGACGACAAGATTAATATCTTGTGCGGCTATGACTTTTGAAGTTTATTTTATTAGAAAGCATATAAAAATAATGAGAAAATTAAATATAGCAAAAAATGAAAATACAACGAAAGATAAACAATAGTTAATAATAAAAGTGCCTAAATTTAGGTGCTTTTTTAATTCTTTAAATTATATATATGTATTTGATATTAGATTAATTATTGTGAATTATAAATTAGAAAAGATGAACAAATCAAATAATAAGTATATTATTTTTTAGGTTTTGTTAATTAGATATGATGAGAATTATTCTCGAATTGATAAATAAACCGAGAGGTTAAATTAAGTTTCATATTTTTAAAAATTTGCATGGCAAACAAGCCTAACGAAATTATAAAATTTTTAGGCTACAAATGCAATTAATATTTGATGAACCAATTAAC
>CABIVQ010000077.1 GCA_902362365.1 Clostridiaceae bacterium
TTGGATGGATTTGTCGTTACTTCCATTTAACCAAAGAAGGTTATTTTTTTCATTATATAAATTTTGTAAAAATCAAGTTGCAAATATTAACTAGATGCAACACTAGAAAGTATAACTCCTCTTATTATATTACTACTCTTTTGTGACAAAAACTACTTTATTATTTTTAATTTTAGTTACTATTGAGCTTCCTTTCTTTACCTCACCTCTTAATATGGCCTCAGATAATTCATCTTCTAATTCTTTTTGAATTGCCCTCTTTAAAGGCCTAGCTCCATATTCTAAATCTATTCCTGATTTAGCTATCAAACTTATAGCCTCATCGTCCATCTCTAAATTTATATCCATTTCTTTTAATCGTTTAACTACCTGCTCTGCCATTAAAATTACTATTTGAGATATATGTTCTTCATTTAAAGCATGGAATACTATGATATCATCAATCCTATTTAAGAACTCAGGTCTAAATTGTTTCTTTAATTCAGACATTATACACTCTTTCATTTTTTCATATTCATATGCTTCTTTTTCTTCATTACTTATTGTTGTAAAACCTAAATTTTTTTGTTGTTTTATTTTAGTTGCGCCTACATTTGAAGTCATTATTATAATAGTATTTTTAAAATCTACTGATCTTCCTTTAGAATCAGTTAATCTACCTTCATCTAATATCTGTAGTAGTATATTAAAAACATCAGGGTGAGCTTTTTCTATTTCATCAAATAGTACTACTGAATATGGTTGCTTTCTTACCTTTTCTGTTAATTGACCACCTTCATCATGACCTATATATCCAGGAGGAGATCCTATCATTCTTGATACTGAGTGTTTTTCCATATATTCAGACATATCTATTCTTATAATCTGGTTTTCATCTCCAAAATGAGCTTCTGCTAAAGCCTTACTTAATTCAGTTTTACCTACTCCTGTTGGTCCTAGAAATAAGAATGAACCTATAGGTCTATTTGGATCTTTAAGCCCTGCTCTAGATCTTCTTATTGCTTTAGAAATCGAATCAACAGCTTCATTTTGACCTACAACCCTTTTGTGAAGTACCTCTTCTAAGTTTAGTAGCTTTTCAGCTTCTTCTTCTACTATTTTATTTACAGGTACTCCAGTCCATAGACTTAAAACCTCTGCTACTGCATCAGCATCTACCAAATCATAGTATTTAGAGGAAGATGTCCTCCACTCATTTTTAACTGTCTCTAGTTTTCTCTTTAATTTACTTTGTTCATCGCGTACTTTTGCAGCCTTTTCAAAATCCTGCCCCCTTATAGCCTCTTCTTTTTCTTTATCTATACTTTGTATTTTTTCTTCTAATTCCTTTATACTCATTGGTGGTGTATTTTCTTTAAGTCTAACCTTTGATGCTGCTTCATCTATTAAGTCTATTGCTTTATCTGGTAAAAATCGGTCTGTTATATATCTAATTGACAGGTCTACAGCAGAAACGATTGCCTCGTCACTAATTTTCACTTTATGATGTGCTTCATATTTATCTCTTAATCCTTCTAAAATATTTATTGTATCATCTTTACTTGGCTCATTTACCACAATAGGTTGGAATCTTCTTTCTAATGCTGCATCTTTTTCTACATGTTTTCTATATTCCTCTATAGTTGTTGCTCCTATAATTTGAATATCTCCTCTAGATAGTGTTGGCTTTAATATATTTGAGGCATCTATTGATCCTTCTCCTGTTGCTCCTGCACCTATCATAGTATGCATTTCATCTATGAATAGTATTGTATTCCCATTTTTAATTACTTCATCTACTACTTGCTTTACTCTTTCCTCAAATTCACCTCTATATTTTGCACCTGCTAATAATGTTCCCATATCTAATGTATACAGTAATTTATTTCTTAAATTTTCAGGTACATTACCTTGTGATATATTAATTGCTAATCCTTCTACTATAGCAGTTTTACCTACACCAGGATCTCCTATAAGAACAGGGTTATTTTTTGTTCTTCTACTTAATATTTGAATTATTCTTTGTATTTCTTTCTCTCTACCTATAACAGGATCCAATTTATTTTGCTTTGCAAATAAAGTTAAGTTTCTTCCGTATTTATCTAGTAATTTCGATGATGCAACCTCTTGGTTACTTGTGAAACTACTTTCATTACTTACTTGCACTGTATATGACTCTATCCCCATCATTTCTATTATCAGCTGCACTATATCTCTTTGATTTATGCCTGAATAATTCAATATTTTTATCCCTATACCTTCTCCCTCTTGAGCTATTGCCAATAATATATGTTCTGTTCCGATATAATTTGTTTTTAACTTATTAGCAAACATCCCTGAAAGTTCTAGTATTTGTTTTGCTCTTGGACTTAAGGTTATATCTTCTGATATAATTTCATTTTTACCTTCTAATTCAATTATTTTAGATTCTAAATATTCTTCTGTAACCCCCAATTTTGTAAGTACCTTTGCTGCGATACCTTCCTGTTCCTTAAGAAGGCCCAAAAGTATATGCTCGCTTCCTACTACCTTGTGTCCTAACCTCTTCGCTGAGTCTACACCCAAATCTATAGCTGCTTTAGCTCTTTGAGTAAATCTATTGAAGTACATATATTTCTACCTCCTTTTATAATTAAATTTAGATATACTTATAATATATGCAACGGATTCTATTTTTCTGTTTGTACAATAAATTAATATTATTTTAATATATACTTATTGTCTTAATTTCGACATACGTATTAAAAATAATTAAAGCTCCAGATTTGATTTCCAGAGCTTTAATCTATATTTATTGATTTGAACTTTCTATGATTTTTTTAGCTATCGCATTTGGAACCTCTTCATATTTTTCTAACTCCATCTCGAAATATCCTCTACCTTGAGTCATTGATCTTAAATCTATAGCATATTTAAATGTTTCAGCTTGAGGAGCTTCTGCATATATAATTTGTTTACCTCTATCATCTGGCTCCATACCTAATATCTTACCTCTTCTTTTATTTATATCTCCCATAACATCTCCCATATACTCATCCGGTATAGTTATTTTGAGCTTCATTATTGGCTCTAGTAAAATCGGTTGTGCTTCTTCCATACCTTTTTTAAATGCTATATTAGCTGCCATTTTAAAAGCCATTTCTGAAGAATCTACATCATGGTAAGATCCATCATAAAGAGTTGCCTTGATATTAGTTACTGGAAAACCAGCTAAAACACCTTTTGTCATAGAATCTCTTAATCCTTTTTCAACAGCAGGTATATATTGTTTAGGTACTGATCCTCCAAAAATCTCTTCTCCAAATTTAAAATCATCTGAACATCTCTCAAATTTAATTCTTACATCTCCATACTGTCCATGGCCTCCTGATTGTTTCTTATGTTTACCTTGAACGTCTGCAGAACCTTTAATTGTCTCTCTATAAGCAACCTTCAGGTCATCTAGTTCAACATCTACTCCAAATTTATTTTTAATTTTATTTTTAACCGTATTTATATGTAACTCCCCTTGACCTCCTATAAGGGCTTGTTTTGTCTCAGAATTTCTATACCATCTTATAGTTGGATCTTCTTCAACTATCTTATTTAATGCTGCACTTATTTTTTCTTCATCACCTTTATTTTTAGGAACTACAGCATAGTATATTTGAGGTTTTGGTAAACTCATTCCTTCTAACGGTAACTCGTCTTTATTTGTAGATAAAGTATCTCCAGTTTGTAATGAGTTAATTTTTGTAAAAACTACAATATCTCCGCACTCTGCTTTTTCTATTTCTTCTAACTCTCCATTTTTCACTGTATATAAATTATCTATTTTTTCTTTTATTGATTTGTTTATATTATATAATTCAGTATCTTTGTTTATTTCACCTTGAGTTATTTTCAAATATGATATCTTGCCTTTAAAAGGATCTACTTTAGTTTTAAATACTAATCCTTTAAACTCACTATCACTATCTTTATATTTAGGATCTAAGTATGAAGATACAGTTTCTAATATTTCTTTAGTTCCTATATTATTTATAGTAGAACCACATATTACAGGGATTATATCTCCATTTTGCATTCCTATAGTTATGCCTTTTTGTATTTCTGCAGAAGTTAATTCTTCTCCACTAAAATATTTATCTAACATTATATCATCAGTTTCAGCTATAAGTTCCATTAAGGCTTCTTTTACTGTTGACGCTTCTGTTTTAAATTCACCATCTAAATCATCCATATTTTCAAAAATATTGTGCAATTTAACAAATTTCTTATCTTTGTATATAGGTATTATCATAGGTACTACTTTGCTTCCATACTTATCTCTTAGCATTGCTATTGCATCTTTATATCGTGCTTTTTCATTATCTATTTTATTAATAAACATTATCTTAGGAATATTTTCTGTTAATTCTAATGATTTCTCTGTTCCAACTTGAATAGGTGTTATTGCATCAATTACTATTACTGCTGCATCACTAGCTCTAAGAGATGATATAACTTCTCCAGCAAAGTCGAAATAACCTGGAGTATCTAATAAATTGAACTTATAATTATCATACTCAACTGGAATTAAGTTCATGCTGTAAGTCATATTAGTTTTATCAGTCAGATTTGGTATCTTTTTAGTTAGATTTGATGTATAGGCTATTGCTTCAATTAGATTTGTTTTACCACAACCACTGTGACCTAATACTGCTATGTTTCTTAACATGTTACTATCATAAACTTTCATATAAGCACCTACCTTTTAATTTTTATACAAAATTTTTTTCTTAAATAATTTTAAAACTTTTGTAATTGCAGGTGGTGAAGTTACTTAAATGATATAACATTCCCGCTATACGCTTTAACTTTAGCTTAAGTAAGTCAACTTCATTTCTTTTTATGTACTTTTTAATTTTAGTAATCTTCCTATTAAAATACTTACTTGGATATTCATCTACCTATAAAATATTATTTATCTTATAAGATATATTTATCTTTTTTACTCAGTTATTTAACGTAAAGCTTGGTAATTATTCTATTATTTCCTGAGAAATAAATGTTATTAATTACTTTTAACTATTTCTATATTATATTATGTTTTTCCTTTATTTATAAATAAAAACTCTATATAGACTTTCATTTTATCTATATAGAGTTTTTATGCTTAATTACTATTCCATTACAATTAAAAGTTGAGCATCCCCCACTGTATCATTTTCACTTACTTTAATCGATTTTATTTTTCCAGATACCTTTGATACTATATTAGTTTCCATTTTCATAGCTTCAATAACTATTAGTGCTTCATGTTCTCCTACTTCATCGCCTTCTTCAACTAATATTTTTATAACTTTGCCAGGTATACTTGCGCCTATTTGTAAAGGATTATCCATATCTGCTTTTACTACTTGATTTATTTTTCCAGAGAAGTTATTATCTTTTATTTCTATCCTTCTAGACATTCCATTTAGTTCAAATACTACTGTTCTATATCCATTTTCTTTTACATTTCCAATTCCAATTAGTTTTATAGTCAATACTTTCCCATCTTCTATTTCCACATCGCATTCTTCTCCTTTATTTAAACCATGGAAGAATACTTCACTATCTAACTTGGATATATCACTATATTCTTGGAAATGTCTTAGATAATCTTCATATACCCTTGGATATAATGCATAGCTTAATGCATTTCTTATATTTGATTTTATATTAAACTTTTTATCTAAATATCTCTTCTCATTTACAAAATCAAATTTAGGTATTAATAAACCTGGTCTAACATATATAGGAGACTCTCCTTTTAATACTACTTTCTGTAAATCCTTAGGTATTCCACCTTCTGGTTGACCAATCATACCTTTACAGTAATCTACTACAGAATCCGGGAATGATAATTTCTCCCCTTCTTTAATTATGTTATATTTTGTTAATTCATTCTTAGTCATAAATATTGCTAAGTCTCCAACTACCTTTGATGAAGGTGTTACTTTAATTATATCACCAACCACTTCGTTAGCTTCTTTATAATTTTCCTTCACCTCTTCAAATCTTCCCGTTAACCCTAAACTATCAGCTTGAGGCTTTAGGTTAGAATATTGTCCTCCAGGTATCTCATACTCATATATTTCTGAACATGAATTAACTAATCCACTTTCAAATTTTCTGTATATTTTTCTTATATCCGAATAATAATTTCCAATTTCTCTATATCCATATAAGTCTATATTTGTATCTCTTTCTGTAAACTTAAGAGCTTCTACTATGGCATTTAATGATGGTTGACTTGTAAGACCTGACATTGTTTCCAATGCACCATCTACTATATCAACTCCTGCTTGAGCAGCCATTAAACAAGTTGCAACGCCATTACCACTAGTATCATGCGTGTGTAAATGAATAGGCGCTTTAACATTTTCTTTTAATGCCTTTATTAATATATATGCTGCCTGTGGTTTAAGTAATCCTGCCATATCTTTTATACATATTATATCTGAACCTAATGACTCTAACTCTCTTGCCATTTTTACATAGTATTCTAAATCATATTTATTTTTTTCTGGATTTAATATATCCCCTGTATAGCACATACTTGCCTCTACAATTTTACCTGTACTTAAAGCTGTTTCTATTGATGGTTTCATATTTTCTACCCAGTTTAAAGAGTCAAATATTCTAAATACATCTATTCCTTGTCTAGCTGATTCTTTTAAAAATTCTTTTATAACATTATCAGGGTAATTTGTATATCCAACACCATTAGATGCTCTGAATAGCATTTGGAACATTATATCCGGTATTTCTTTTCTTAATTTTTGTAACCTAATCCATGGAGATTCATTTAAAAATCTATAGGCTACATCAAAAGTTGCTCCTCCCCACATTTCTAATGAAAATAAATCCTTCATGTATTCATTAGTAGGTTTAGCAACTTGTAATAAATCATATGTTCTAAATCTAGTTGCTAGTAAAGATTGGTGTGCATCCCTCATTGTTGTATCTGTAAGTAATAATTTTTTTTCATTTTTTATCTTTTCTATATATGCTTCTTTTCCTAACCTATCAAATAAATTCTTACTGCCCTCTATCTTATTTAGATTATCTATTATATTAGGCTTATGAGGCTGTTCAAACACGGGTTTCTCTTCACACTTATTATCATTTACTACTATATTACCTATAAATTGAAGTAGTTTCGTACCCCTGTCTCTGCTTTTCTTTATTTCAAATAACTCTGGATGCTCATCAATGAATTTAGTACTACATTTACCTTCTTTAAATAATGGATTTTTTAACACATTTATCAAAAATCCTATATTTGTCTTAACTCCTCTTATCCTTATTTCTTCTATCGATCTTATTGTCTTATTTATTGCTCCTTGGAAAGTTCTATCAAAGGATATTGTTTTAACTAATAAACTATCATAATGAGGACTTATTTCAGCTCCTGTAAATCCATTACCACCATCTAACCTTATACCAAATCCAGATCCAGTCCTGTATACTTGAATTTTTCCTGTATCCGGCATGAAATTATTTTCTGGATCTTCAGTAGTTATCCTTGCCTGTATTGAATAACCAATTACTTTAATATCTTCTTGAGATTTTATATTTATTCTTTCACTATCTAATCTATATCCTTGAGCAATTAATATTTGACTTTGTACTATATCCACTCCTGTAATCATTTCTGTTACAGTATGCTCTACCTGAACCCTAGGATTCATTTCAATGAAATAATATTCTCCATTTGAATCTACTAGAAATTCTAAAGTCCCTGCATTAATATAACCTACATGTTTAGCTATTTTTAATGCATCATTGCATATATTTTCTCTTAATTCTTCACTTAAAGAAAATGCTGGAGCATATTCAATTATTTTTTGATGTCTTCTTTGTACTGAGCAATCTCTTTCATGTAAATGTACAATATTGCCATATTTATCACCTAAAATTTGTACTTCTATATGTTTAGGATCTACTACATACTTTTCTATAAATATAACATCTGCTCCAAATGCTTTTCTTGATTCACTGCATACAGTTTCGTATTCACGTTCTAATTTACTCTCCTCATATACAACTCTCATACCTCTACCGCCACCGCCGTTAGAGGCTTTTAGCATAATAGGATAACCAATTTGAGCCGCTATCTCTTTTGCTTCTTGAGCATTTTCTATTGGCTTATCTATTCCAGGTATAGTAGGTACATTTACTGCCTTTGCTATCTTTTTCGAGTTTATTTTATCTCCCATCATATTCATGATATCTGCACTTGGACCTATAAATGTAATTCCATTCTCTTCACATTTACGAACAAATTCTGGATTTTCCGCTAAAAAACCATAACCAGGATGTATTGCATCTACGTTCCTTTTTTTAGCTAATTCTATTATTCCATCAATATCTAAATAGGCATCTATTGGACCTTTATCTTCACCTATTAAGTAAGACTCATCTGCTTTTGTTCTGAATAAACTATATTTATCTTCTTTACTATATATTCCCACGCTTTTTATACCTAATTCTGAACATGCTCTAAATACTCTTATTGCAATTTCTCCTCTATTAGCTACTAGTATTTTTTTAAATCCCTTAAGCATAAACCTTCCCCCTTATTCTCTCTATCTAATAATATTAAAAATTATAGTCTAAATTTACTGAATTTTGAATAGGTTTAGATAAGTTCCTTAATTAATAATACAAATTAATAAAAGTAAATAACTTTCAGTTTGTTAATTCATCAATTACCCATATATAATTAGGTAATTTTTAACTATTTCAATTCTTACTGTCTTTAATCTACTATGGTAAATCAAATAACTCTTTTTATATTAAAAATTTATAAAAAATAAAGTATGTCTAATATTTATATGATAAAAATTAAAAATATATTAAAAAAATAGAAAGAAAAATTTTTCTCTCTATTTATATTAGTAAAGATATAATAAAAAAAGATTACGTGGCTACGTCTTACTCTCCCAGGAGGTTGCCCCACAAGTACCATCAGCGCTAAAGAGCTTAACTTCTGTGTTCGGAATGGGAACAGGTGTATCCTCTTTGCTATAGTAACCACATAATCTTTCGATTAACTTATATTAAGTT
>CABIVQ010000078.1 GCA_902362365.1 Clostridiaceae bacterium
AACTTAATATAAGTTAATCGAAAGATTATGTGGTTACTATAGCAAAGAGGATACACCTGTTCCCATTCCGAACACAGAAGTTAAGCTCTTTAGCGCTGATGGTACTTGGAGGGCAACCTCCTGGGAGAGTAAGACGTAGCCACGTAATCTTTTTTATTGTATAAAAATTATAACGTTAAAATATTAAGCTCAAATTAAAGCATATAAATAAGGCTTAAATCTTAAATATTGAAGATAAAAATAAGATTGGTGTTATTGATTTATTGCATAATAAATTATAAAATGTTAAGAGAGATGTGAAAGTAAAATATTAAACAAAATTATAGTTAGATATGTAATTCTTAACATAAGAGGTGAATTATGAATTCGAGTGAAAGAAAAGATAAATTATTAAAACTTATAGAAGAGTCTACAAAGCCTATAAAAGGGAATGAATTAGCTGAAAAACTAAATGTAAGTAGACAGATTATAGTTCAGGATATAGCCCTTATTAGAGCGACAGGTAAAGATATAGTAGCAACACCTCAAGGTTATATGATCTATAATCAAAATAATAAAATAGAAAAGAAAATCAAATGTAAAAATCATAAAAATAACGAAGAACTTTTTGACGAATTAAAAAGTATAATTGATATGGGTGGGACTGTAAAAGATGTTATAGTAAATCATCCGATATATGGAGAAATAAAAGCAGAATTAAATATATCATCTCTTAGGGATATAAATGATTTTATGAATAAAATAAAAAAAGATGAATTTAAACAATTATCTTCATTAACAAAATATAATCATACTCATACTATTGAAGCATCAAAAAATGAAATATTAGATGAAATTATAGAGATATTAGGTGAAAAAGGTATTATATCTAACTAATATTGAGTATGAATACCATATAAAAATAAAAAAGAAGATAAAATTGAATAATAGTATTGAAAGTTGTTAATATATATAATATAATGAGTATCAAATAAAACAATTAGTTAACAAGCTATGAAGGAAAATAGTAAAGAACATGTTTGTATTCAGAGAATGAGTGGTTGGTGCGAACTCATGACAAAGGTTTTTGAATCCATTCCAGAGCTTCTAATCGGAAATAATAGTAAGATTAGACGTATACCTACGTTACAGGATTGAGAGAATTGTGTATATTTTACACAATTAATTAGGGTGGCAACGCGGATAAAAGACTTTCGTCCCTTTTATAGGGGATAGAAGGTCTTTTTTTATTACCATAATTTAATTGGTACATTAATCCAAACTAGTTAACAAATAGATTATTTATAATAAATTTCCGGAAAATGTAAATAATACTAGTAATCAATAAATTTAAGATTAAATCAAAGTAAAATATATTTAAAGATATATAAATTAGGAGGGCAACATGTTAGATATAAGAAGAATTAGAGAAAATTTAGAAGATATTAAAAAGGCAATGGACAGAAGAGGTGAAAAAGAATTCAACCTTGATATCGTAGTAGAATTAGACGATCAAAGAAGAGAATTACTTAAAGAAGTTGAAGTAATGAAAAATGAAATGAACGTTGAATCTAAAAAAATACCTCAATTAATAAAAGAAGGTAAGGATGTTACTGCTGATAAAGCAAGATTAAAAGAATTATCAGATAAGATAAAAGAATTAGATGAAAAAGTTAGAACTGTATCTAATGAAATAGAATATAACTTAATGAGAATACCTAACGTTCCAAATCCAGAAGTTCCACAAGGAACAACTGATGATGATAATGTTGAAATAAGAACTTGGGGAGAACCTACTAAATTTGAATTTGAACAAAAAGCTCACTGGGATGTAGGAACTGGATTAGGAATATTAGACTTTGAGACTGCAGGGAAAATAACAGGATCAAGATTTACTTTATATAAAGGATTAGGAGCTAGACTTGAAAGAGCTTTAATAAACTTCTTCTTAAATACTCATACAGAAGAGCATGGATATACAGAAGTTTTACCACCTTTCATGGCTAACAGAAACAGCTTCATAGGAACTGGACAATTACCAAAATTCGAAGAAGATATGTTTAAGGTTGAAGGTGTGGATTACTTCTTAATACCAACTGCAGAAGTTCCTGTAACAAATATACACAGAGATGAAATATTAACAGTTGATCAATTACCAATAAAATATTGTGCATATACACCATGTTTTAGATCTGAAGCAGGTTCAGCTGGTAGAGATACAAGAGGTTTAGTAAGACAACATCAATTCAATAAAGTAGAATTAGTTAAGTTCGTTGCTCCAGAAAATTCTTACGATGAATTAGAAAAATTAACTAACGATGCAGAGAGAATGTTACAATTATTAGGATTACCATACAGAGTAGTTAAGATATGTACAGGAGATTTAGGATTTACTGCTGCATTTAAATATGACTTAGAAGTTTGGATGCCAAGTTACAATAGATATGTTGAAATTTCTTCTTGTTCAAACTTTGAAGATTTCCAAGCTAGAAGAGCTGGTATAAGATTCAAAAGAGATAAAAAATCTAAAGCTGAATATGTTCACACTTTAAACGGTTCAGGATTAGCAGTAGGAAGATGTTTAGCTGCTATATTAGAGAACTACCAACAAGCTGATGGAACAGTTGTAGTTCCTGAAGCATTAAGACCATATATGGGTGTAGATGTTATAAAATAAATTGAATTTAGTATAAAATAATATATGAAGGAGGGCTGAATTTAGCTCTCCTTCGTAGTTTAAGAATATGATACAAAAATAAATTTGAGTTGAATTATAAAAAAATATATGTTATTATAGTGTTGTTATAAGTTCTAGGAGGAAATATGGAAAAATTATTCTATATGAATGAAGCATTAAAAGAGGCATATAAAGCATATAATAAAGGTGAAACTCCAATTGGAGCTGTTATAGTTAAAGATGGTGAGATAATTGCAAGGGCTCATAATTTAACAGAAGAGCTAAAAGATAGCACAGCTCATGCTGAAATGTTAGCAATAAGACAAGCTTCAGAAAAGTTAGGTGGATGGAGACTTATTAATTGTGACTTGTATGTTACTATGGAACCGTGTATAATGTGTAGTGGAGCTATAGTTAACTCTAGAATAAAGAAACTTATAATAGGAACTAAACATATAAAAAATTCTTATATAGAAAAACAACATGAATTTAAAATGGATTATTTTAATTTTAATAATATAGAAGTAACATTTGGAGTAAATCAAGAAGATTGCTCGATCATTTTACAAAGGTTTTTCAAAACTTTACGTAAAAAATAATATGGAGAGATGGTCGAGTTGGTCGAAGGCGCTCGCCTGGAAAGTGAGTATACGTGTTAAAAGCGTATCGTGGGTTCGAATCCCACTCTCTCCGCCAAGAAACTAAATATGGTTGTAATTTTGCTGTACTAGATGGGGAGGTAGCGGTGCCCTGTAACCTGCAATCCGCTATAGCAGGGTTGAATTCCAGCTTAGAGGCTTATAATTTGCAGAGCAGCCCTAAATAAGTGGTGTTGACACTTAGGTCCTGCGCAACGAAAGCTCATGAACTCCGTCAGATCAGGAATGAAGCAGCGGTAAGTGATCACTTTCGTGTGCCGCGGGGGCGCCTAAGTCGAGCTAACTGTTTAGGTAACGTCTGTGAATGTAAGTCGATAGTTGGTGTACAGCATTTAATATATAAAATCAAATCCCTTTGAGAGGGATTTTTTTTATTTGAAAAAATGATATAATAATTGAATATGATGGAAAAATTATAACTGAATGATTTTATGTTAAGGAGAGATAAAAATGCATAAGGCATTATATAGAGTTTATAGACCACAGAAATTTGAAGATGTAGTTGGTCAAGAACATATTACTAAGACCTTAAGAAATCAAATTGAGAATAATAATATAGGACATGCCTATTTATTTTCTGGTACTAGAGGTACAGGTAAGACATCAACAGCAAAGATATTTGCGAGAGCAGTAAATTGCTTAGAGAGTATAGAGCAAGAACCTTGTAATGAATGTGAAGTATGTAAGGATATATTACATGATAATATAATGGATGTTGTAGAAATAGATGCAGCTTCTAATAACAGTGTTGATGATATAAGAGAACTTAGAGAAAATGTTAAGTACTCACCAACTAAAGCTAAATATAAAGTATATATAATAGATGAGGTTCATATGTTATCACAAGGTGCGTTTAATGCCCTGTTAAAGACATTAGAAGAGCCTCCTTCATATGTAATCTTTATATTAGCTACTACAGAACCACATAAGATACCAGCTACTATTTTATCAAGATGCCAAAGATTTGATTTTAAAAGAGTTACGGTGAAGGACATTACGTCTAGAATGAAGAAAATATGTGTAGAAGAAAATATAGAGGTTGAGGAAAAAGCCCTTAATTTAATAGCTAGAAATTCACAAGGAGCTCTTAGAGATGCTCTTAGCATATTGGACCAATGTATTTCTTTTGGAGATAATAAAATTGAATATAAGGACGTAGTAGAATTATTAGGAACAGTAAATGTAGAACAATTATTTGATTTAGCGCAGTATATAATAAATCAAGATACAAAAGAATCGCTTAAAATTTTAAATGAATTTATAGTGTGGGGAAAGGATATAAGAAACTTAATAAATGATTTAATTGATCATTTTAGAAATCTAATGATATGTAAAGTATCTACAGATTTAGATGAAATAATTTCTTTACCAGAAGAGACCATAGAACAATTAAAATCACAAGCTGATACAATAAATAATAATGACTTAATAAGAATACTAAATATATTATCGACTACTCAAGATAATATAAAGACAGCTTCAAACCCTAGAGTTGTAGCTGAAGTTACTATGATGAAGATAGCTCAGCCAATGTTTGATGAAAGTAAAGAAGCCTTAATTAAAAGAATAGAAAATCTAGAAAAAGTAATTGAAAGCGGTAATATAAAGGTTACAACTGTAAATGAAGCTTTAGATAATCAAAATATTGAATCTGAAGTTAAAGAAGAAATTGAATATGAAGATGTAAAGAGTGAAGATGTAAAGTTAATTGAACACTCTTGGAAAAACATATTAAAAAGTATAAAAGCTGATAAAAATATGCCGGTTTATGCACTTTTAGGAGATGTAAGAAACTTTAATGTTTATGAAAGTGCATTATATTTAATATTTGATGATAACTATGGATTTGCTAAAACTAGATTAAGTTCACCTGAAACAATTGATTATATACAGAATAAAATAAGAGAAAATATTAATAGAAGCTTTAATGTAAAAATCGTTTTAAAGTCTGAGGTTAAGAATATTGATCTAGATATAAAAGAAAAATCTAAAGATAAAGGTGAAGAAATTTTAAAAGGCATAGTGAGTGAAGATATACTAGAAGTTAAGGATAGTATAGATGAAAATTAGAACAAATAATAAATATTTATTTATGATATAATATTAAAATATAGATAATCAAGGAGGAAGAGTAATATGGCTAAGAAAAATTTTGGTGGAATGATGCCTGGAAATATGAATAATATATTAAAGCAGGCGCAAAAGATGCAAGAAAATATGCAAAAGATGCAAGAGGAGTTAGAATCTAAAGAATTAGAAGCTTCAGTTGGTGGAGGAGCAGTTACTGTAAAGGTAAATGGTAAAAAAGAAGTTTTAGATATAACAATAAAGCCAGAGGTAGTAGATCCAGATGACATAGAAATGCTACAAGATTTAGTGTTAAGTGCAGTTAATCAAGCTCTAAAGAGTGTTGATGATATGCAAGCTAATCAAATGAGCAAAGTAACTGGAGGTATGAATATACCTGGTTTATTCTAGTAGGTGATATAAATGCAAGCGTACACAGGACCGATATCTAGGTTAATAGAAGAATTTTCAAAACTTCCAGGTGTAGGAAGAAAGACAGCACAAAGATTAGCTTTTCATGTTATAAATATGAATACAAATGACGTAGAAAGTTTATCAAAAGCTATTATAGATGCTAAGAGAGAAATTAAATATTGCTCTATATGCTGTAATATAACAGACACAGACCCTTGTAGTATGTGTTCTAATAAAAATAGAGATTCTAGTGTTATATGTGTAGTAGAAGATCCTAGGGATGTAGCGGCTATGGAGAGAACAAGAGAATTTAAAGGTAAATATCACGTTTTAAATGGTGTAATATCTCCTATGGATGGTATAGGGCCTGATATGATAAAAATTAAAGAACTTATCGTTAGACTTGGTAACGAGGATGTTAAAGAACTTATAATGGCAACTAATCCTACAATAGAAGGTGAAGCTACAGCGATGTACATAGCGAGATTAGTAAAACCTATGGGTATAAAGGTTACTAGAATTGCACATGGATTACCTGTTGGTGGAGACCTAGAGTATGCAGATGAGGTTACTATCACTAAGGCACTAGAAGGAAGAAGAGAAATATAAAAAATCGAGGTATATCCTCGGTTTTTTTGTCATTTTTTTAAAGAAATTTCTAAATAAACTTAACTATGAATTATTGAAGAAAATATTTTACTATTGTATAATTCTAGTTAGATTTAGCTAAAAATTTTAATAGGGGTGTAATATGAAATCAACTATGAACTTAGAAGAACATAAGGCTATGAAAGAAAAAAGAACAAAGAAAATCGAGTCTAAGGATAAGTCTAAGTATAATTATGATGATGATTTAAGTTTATTAATTAGTAAAAAGAAAAAGAAACAGTCGAAAGGTAAGGACGGTGTCTTTAGAAATAATTATAAAAACTATCAGTATGATTATGAAGAAGATTTTTATGAACCTTTATAAGAATAGAATGATATTGGTTTGAATTAGATTGAAAAAGGGATTTTTTAAGTAAATTATACAATATTACTTAAAAAAATCCCTTTTGTTTTATTGTTTTATCAAAATTTCTTCGACTAAATTAGCTATGTTCTGAGCTGAATCAGATTTTCTAATAGATTTTATATTGTTTTTTAGCATTGTTAGTCTAGTAGGATCATCAATAAGAACTTTTAGTAAGACTGTTAAGGTGAATTTTTTTGTTGGTCTTAATGCTGCACCACAGTTTGAAAGAAAATCTAGGTTTTCTTCTTCTTGACCAGGTATATAATAAGGTATTATCATAGGTAAATCCTTTAACAGTGCTTCCGTAGTAGTAAGACCACCTGGTTTACTTACTAATACATCGACAGAAGCTAGTAAATCATTCATTTTATTAGTGAATCCTAATACAAGTATATTTTTATCATAGCAATCTTCATGGGCAGCTAATTTTTTTTCTAATTTTTCTTTTAAGCTTTCATTCCTACCTGTTATCACTATAACTTGAAAATCTCTATCTATACTTAGTAGTTCATCTAAAGTTTCTTTTATATTCCCAGCACCGAAGCTACCACCCATTAATAGAACAGTAAACTTTTCAGGATCTAATCCAAACTCTGATAAAACAGTATTTCTATCTCGGTTTGATAAAAAAGATTTTTCTACAGGTATACCAAAAGTTTTGACTTTATCAGGATGTACACCATCGTAAATTAATAATTCTTTTACATATTCATGTCCAGCTATATAGAAATCAATCTCATTTTGAATCCAAGTAGAATGAGTTGTATAATCTGTTAAAACAGTTATTAATGGAGGAACTGATAGATTATAGTAATATTTATGTAGCGTATCATGTAAAATAGAATTTTCATGATTTTTGCATGCGTTAGTATGTTTCTTTAATGTACTAAGTGCAATCATAGGAAAAGGATGAGTACCGATGATTAAATCAGGTTTTGATTTATCTAATAAGGACCTAAACTTTTTAGCCATAAATGATGTTAGAGGATTATCCTTAAATTCATTTTTAGAAGCTAGACTTGTCTCAGAAAATCTATAGACACTTCCATAAGCCTTAGGAGTATATATAGCTGATTTTTCGTATCCTCTAGAGATTATTTTATCCATGGTACTATTAACTAATTTTAAACTATCTATTATTTCACATTCTATTGGAGATCCATCTATTGTTTTGTTACTAAGTTCTTCTTTAATAGCTCGAGCAGCTCTGTTATGCCCTCCTCCTGTAGAGGCAGACATTATTAATACTTTTTTGCTCATAACAAAATCCTCCTAAAAGATATACGGTTATATTGTATAATAACCTAATTTTATGTATTATAATTATAATTTAAAAAATATATTTATTAAATTATTATGTTTAAGTTAATAATAATCTAATACAAGATAAAAAAAAATACAAGTAGAAATAAGACAATGGAATTAGGAGGTACATATGAATAAAGTTGAAATATACTCAAGTGATACATGTATTAATTGTATAAAAGCAAAGGAATACTTTGAAGAGATAGATGTTGACTATATAGAATATAACATATCGATAGATTTAGAAGCTAAGAGAGAATTAATAGGTATGGGGTACATGTCAGTACCGTTGATAGTGATTAATGGAGAACATGTTCTTGGCTTTGATAAAAAAAGAATAGATGATTTATTAGATTAAATAACTATTTAGTGAAATTAGAATTAGATACACTTAAAATCTTAATTACTTTATTTTATGATAAAGTAATTAAGATAATATTGTATTTATAAGGATTTAAATAAAGATAATATATATTATAATGATGTAGTATAAAAAAGCAAAAATAGCGTAAAATAGACTATGATAAAAAATAAATAAAAAAGTTTTAAAAAATAGTTGACGATATAAAATAAAGATGGTATAGTATTACTTGTCCTCGAGAGAGAGATAAAAGAAAAAGAAAAAGGACAAAAAAAGTCTTGACTAAGAAAGAAAAACTTGGTAAGATAAATGAGTCGAAAAAATGAACTTTGAAAATTAAACAGTAGGTTAATTTATATAATTAATTCTTATAAAAAGAATTATTCGAAACAACCAAACAAAGCCAGATATATAACAGTATCTGAGCCCATC
>CABIVQ010000079.1 GCA_902362365.1 Clostridiaceae bacterium
AAGTGTCTTGGATATAGGACACCTGCAGAGGTATTTGATGCAACATGAATATAAAGTGTTGCACTTATATTGACAATCTATCATTTAATAAAAACTATAAACAAACCAGAAAGAGCATAAAATATATCTCAACTTGGATGGGCATTAGAAGAAGGGTTAAAGTTTATTTTACATCAAGATCCACCAGTAAAATTACCAAATCAAATATTAGGTATGAATAATGCTGTAAATAGAAAAACTCAATCTGGAAGAGTATTAGGAGAGTAACATAAGATATCTCCTTTAGATGCTTTGAGAGTTGCGACTATAAATGGTGCGCATCAATATTTTTAAGAAGACATAATAAGGAAGTATAGAAGAAGGAAAATATGCCTATTTTGTAATAATTGATAAGAATTTATTAGAAATAGAGAATATAAAAGTTCTTGAAACTATAAAAGAAGGAAACATTATATATAAAGTATAAAAATACTTTTAATATATAGTAGAATGTAGTAAAAAAGTCTGGAAATTTCCAGACTTTTTCATTATATAAACATATTATAAATAGTAGTTGTTAAAAAGCATATAATAAAAGCTAGACAAGTAGGAAGTAAAAAACCAACAACAGTCCACTTTAAGCTACCAGTTTCTCTTTTAATAGTTAGCAATGTAGTAGCACAAGGCCAGTGAAGTAAGCTAAATAACATTACATTAAGAGCTGTTAAGTAAGTCCAACCATGTTCAATTAATACATTACCTAAAGCAAAGTTATCCATTTCAATCATAGATCCTGTAGAAAGATACGCCATTAAAAGAATAGGTATTACAATTTCATTAGCAGGGAATCCCAATATAAATGCTAATAATATAAATCCATCAAGTCCAATTACTTTAGCTAGAGGATCTAAAAAGTTTGCAACATGAACTAATATACTAGCATCTCCAATGTATATATTTGCACATATCCAAATAATTATCCCTGCAGGAATTGCAATTGTAATTGCTCTACCTAACACAAATATAGTTCTATCAACTATAGATGTATAAACAACCCTACCAATTTGAGGAGCTCTATATGGTGGTAACTCTAATGTAAAAGTAGATGTAACACCTTTAAGCAAAGTTTTAGATAATATATAAGAAACCATTAGAGTAATAATAACTCCAAGTATTATTAATAAAGCAATACATAAAGCAGTAGATACACTTGCAAAAGCAGAATTAGTAATCATAGATGTAAAGAATATAGTTGAAATAGCAATTAAAGTTGGAAATCTACCATTACAAGGTACAAAGTTATTAGTAAGTATAGCAATAAGTCTTTCTCTAGGAGAATCTATTATTCTACAACCAATAACACCAGCAGCATTACAACCAAATCCCATGCACATAGTTAGACATTGCTTACCATGACAACAAGCCTTTTTGAATAAATGGTCCAAATTAAAAGCAACTCTAGGCAAGTATCCTAAGTCCTCAAGCAAAGTAAATAAAGGGAAGAAGATTGCCATAGGAGGTAACATTACAGATATAACCCAAGCTAAAGTTTTATATAGACCGTCTACTAACATGCTACTTAACCAAACTGGGGTACCAATTGAATTTAAAGTATCTGTTAAATGAGGTTGTAAACCAAATAAGAAATTTGATAGCAGCTCAGATGGATAGTTGGCACCTTCTATTGTTATCCAAAGTATTAAGGCAAGTAGTATAAGCATTATAGGCATACCAAAATATTTTGAAGTAAGTATTTTATCTATTTTTTCATCTCTATCCATTTTATTTTTAGATTTTATCTTCGTACACTTTTTGCTTAAAGAGCTAGCTATGTCGTAGTTTATTTTTGTAAATTCATCTCTTATATTTTTGATGGAATTTATCTTTGGTAATTTATTTTTTATTTCTTCGAGTGCTTCATTATAATCGAATGTGATATATTCATTTATAGATTCTAAAATACTTTTATCACCATCTAATAATCTAAGACCTAACCACCTAGGATTAAGATCAGGAATTAACTCATACAAGTCATCTTTTATTAAATTAACATTACTTTCTATTTCTTCCCCGTATGTTATAGGTTTGTTATTAAATTTGTACTTTCCTGATGATACCTTATCTATAGCTTCTAGTAAATCATTCATACCGTAACCAGATCTGGCTGCAGTTAAAACAACTGGAATCCCAAGTTCTTTTTCAAGTATAGTTTTATCAATTTGTATACCTTTCTTTTTTGCTTCATCTACCAAATTGATACATAAAATTACCTTATCAGTTAACTCCATTACTTGGAATGCTAGGTTTAAATTTCTTTCTAAACAGTTAGCATCACATACTACAATAACAGCGTCAGGGTTACCAAAGCAAATAAAATCTCTTGCAACAACCTCTTCTTGAGATAAAGCAAATAAAGAATAGGTGCCAGGTAAATCTATTAAAGCATAATCCTTATTATTATGTTTAAAATCTCCCCTAGCTGTAGCTACTGTTTTACCTGGCCAATTACCTGTATGTTGTTTAAGTCCAGTTAGATAATTAAATACAGTACTTTTCCCTGTATTAGGATTTCCAGCTAATGCTATGACATATTGATCTTCTTTTTTTTCTATATCAAACATGTCTTTCAAAGATTTTGTTTTAGTACTTTGATGAGTTAGGCCCATATTTATAATCCCCCTTAAATAAATGATAATAAAATTAAATAGATGACACTAATATTAAACTGCTTTCTTCGCGTCGTAGGGCTATTTTAGTTCCCCTGATATTATAAACTGTCAAGTTATTTTTTGGTCCTTTTCTAACAACATCTATTAAAGCACCTTCAGTTAAACCAAGTGCAAGCATTCTTTCTCTTAAATTACCATCAGATAAAAGTCCTTCTACTTTTACTGTGTTTTTAGCTTGAATATCAGCAAGGTTTTTCATGACACACCTCCAAGTTAAATTTTAGCCTAAGCTAACATTCTTAATTTAATTTATGCATTATTAGACAGGTTTGTTACCTAAAATTAAAAAAATAGTAATGAATATTATTTTTTAAAATATACATTAATATAAGTAGATATCGAGGTGATTTTTTGAATAAGAGAGAAGAGTATTATACGTTTAATGAGTACATGAAATATAACTCTTTAACACCAAGTGAAGAGGATTACATAGAGATGATTTATAGACTATCTTTAAGCGAAGATAAAATAAAGTTAAAAGAGATATCGACTTCTCTAAATATTAAGCCCCCTTCTGTAACAAAAATGATAAAGAAATTAGAAAGTAAAAATTTATTAATTTATAGAAAATATGATTATATACAATTGACTGATATAGGAGAAATAGTAGGAAAAAGATTATTTGATAGACATAACGTAGTTTATTCTTTTTTAGAAACTATAGGTTTAAAAGAGTATATTCATGAGGAAACAGAAAAAATTGAACATACCATTAGTATAGAAACGCTTCTAAGAATTGATGAACTTATTAATTTCTTTGAAGAAAATGAATCATTACTTAAAAAGTTTAGAGAATATCAAAATTTGTAGTTAATAAAAATAATATAGGTTAATCACGAATTTAAATTTGTTTTAGATAATGAAAATTAGAATGATTTTTAGAAAAGTAGTACAAGATTAAAAATAAAAAGCATACTTATAATTATACAAAAGAATTAGATAGGTGGTGGATTATGAATCTTGGTAAGATTTTAGATAAGGTTGATATATTAGGCATATATGGAGACGTTGATATAGATATCAAAAATGTTGAATTTGACTCAAGAAAAATTAAAAAAGATGGGTTATTTATATGTGTTAATGGAGCTAATGTGAATGGACATGCGTTTATAAATAAAGCTATAGATAATGGTGCAAAGGCATTTTTAATAAATGAATATGTGCAAATGATAGAAGGATATACATTTATTAAAGTAAAGGATATAAAAGAGTCAATGGCAAAAATAGCTAGTAACTTTTATAATAATCCAAGTAAAAACTTAGAGTTAATAGGTGTTACGGGAACAAATGGAAAAACAAGTATAACTACATTTTTAAGCCAAATTTTAAATATTGATCATAGATGTGGTTTGATAGGAACAATAAAAATATATGATGGAAACTGCGAAATAGTTTCTCAAAATACGACTCCTGAGTCTTTAGATTTACAAAAGGCACTTTACAATATGTTAAAAAATAAATGTGAATATTGTTCCATGGAGGTATCATCACATTCCCTAGCATTAAATAGAATTGATGGGATCGATATCCAAATAGGTATATTTAATAATTTAACAGAAGATCACCTAGATTTTCACAAGGATTTAAATGAATATAGGAATGTAAAAGAACAATTATTTTATAAAACAAGTAAAGCAAATATTATAAATATAGATGACGAATCAGGAAGAATGATTTTAGATCATATAAAAGATTTAAATATACCACATTATACATATGGTATAGAAAGGGATGCAGATTTTATTGCAAAAAACATAGAGATGGACTCTAATGGGGTATCTTATACATTAGTAACACCTACATATGAAGCTAAAATTAGAGTGCCAGTACCTGGTAAGTTTACGGTATATAACACATTAGCAACCATAAGTGCTTGTTATATTTTAAATATTTCTATAGATACAATAAAAAAAGGACTTGAAAATTCAAAAGGCATAGAAGGCAGATTTGAACTTGTAAAAAATGATAAAGGATACAATGTAATAGTTGACTATGCACATACACCAGATGCTCTAAAGAATATTTTAAGTGCTGTGAAAGAATTTTCTAAGGGAAAGATAATAACTGTTTTTGGATGTGGCGGAGATAGAGATAAACAAAAAAGACCTATAATGGGAAATATAGTACAAGAAAACTCAGATATAGCAATAATAACATCAGATAATCCGAGAACTGAAAATCCAAAAGAAATAATTAATGATATTTTATATGGAATAAATAATAAAATAAATAACTATGTAGTAATAGAAGATAGAAAAAAAGCAATAGAAAAAGCTATATCTATAGCTAAAAAAAATGACATAGTTCTAATAGCAGGAAAAGGGCATGAAACTTACCAAATAATTGGCAAAATTAAATATGATTTTGACGATAGAAAAATCGCTAAAGAAATTATAAATACGATAGATATATAATTAAGACAGTATAAGATTAAGTGAGCATAAGTATAAATGTGCAATTAATTAGCATATGAATATACTACATATATTGGTATTAAAAGAATTATATTTAAACTTAGCTCACTAATCTTATATCTCCATTAGGCAAATCTATAATTTCATTTTAACATGAGGTATTCCAGCTTCATCATATACATCTGAAATTTCCTTAAATCCACAAGATAAGTAAAGATTTTTTATGTATACTTGAGCAGATAGAATTATATGATCTTCATTAAGATTACTTTGGATAAAGTCTATAGCATGAATAATCATTTTTTTAGCTAGACTTTTTCTTCTATGACTTTGCATTACTAAAACTCTTCCAATAGAAGCCTCTCCATAGGAACTAAATTTCCTAGGAATTATCCTTAAATAAGAGATAACTCTATCATTTTCTTCAAGAAAAAGATGATAACAATTTTTATCTATATCATCAAAATCATTCTCACTAAATATTTTTTGTTCACAGGCGAAAACTTCATATCTACATTTTGTAATTTCATATAATTCATTAATTGATAACTCATTAAAATGTTTTATTTTGAACATATTATACCTCCATAAATATTTTTATTTATTATAACAAAATAATATTATTTAATCTATTGGATATACATTACTTTAAAAATAGTGGTATACTTAAATTTAAATAATAAAATTTCATTGTCTAGATAAATATATTAATAAATCACCGTAGTTCAAGATAAAAGGATGGAGGTTATAAAATTGAATTCTACAAAGAAGATGACCGAAGCAGCATTGTTAACATCTTTATTTATAGTTACTACAATAGTCTCTGTAAGTACTGGTTTTGGATATGCAGTATATTTAGATTTTGCAGTACCTATATTCTTTTGTATAATATGTTTGAAATGTGATTTTAAATATACAGTATTATCAAGTATAAGTTCATTGTTAATAGTTTCTTTGGTTTTAGGAAATATAGGAACAGCGATATGGATGATTCAAAGTATTATTCTTGGGTTAACTTGTGGTGTATTGCTTACAAAATCTACAACAATAATAGATGATTTTATTTATGGATCAATATTAGGTGTTATACTTATGGTATTTGTAGATATTTATGCGTCTACACTAATTGGATATAGTTTCATGAATGAGTTTCAAGGATATGCAAATATGTTTACAAATAAAAGATACATAGACTTAGTATATTATATTCTGATAGCATTGCTTCCTATGGGAACAATATTTAGTGTTTATTTCTTATCACTACTTTTAGGGAAGAAGTTAAATATATTAAAAGAAAATTCTAAGAAGAAATTATATATGATGAAAAACTTTAGGACTTGTGGAAGATATATATGCTCTTCGAAAAAAGTATTTTACTCTTGTGTTATTTATATATTATTTATAGAAATATTAAATCTTATAGGTCTTAGAATTGAACAAACCTATATTAAAACAATATTAATATCCTCGGAGTATATATGTTTATATTTTGTAATAAGGGATGCATTTATATTAGTTCAAAATTATATTTTACTAAAATACAAAAAAGCTATATATATAAGAATATTTTCTATAATAGTTGCAGTATCTTTAGTATTTTTATTAAAAATAACTACAGCGGTATTAGTAATTTTTAATGTTATTTTAGATAAAAGAGTAAATATAAGAATAAATCAAACTAAATTAGTTAATAACTATGTAAACCAGCTGATTTACAGATAATCTATTTTGTAGAAATAAAATGGTACTATTGAATAAAATAGAAAATCTTGTGTATAATAATAAAAAAGGTTGACAAATTTTGAAAATCACCATATATTAGAATTAACAATTATATCAAATAAAGCAATGAAGAGAAGAAGTAAATTTAATGTCGTTTAACAGAGAGTTCCCGGTAGGTGCGAGGGGATAAACAAGTTTTATTGAATACATCTCTGAGCTGTAGCTCCCAAAGATAACAACTAGTAGGAGTTTATCGTAGTAGCACACGTTATAGTGCTAAAGTATACTATTTTGTGTACTTATAGAGGTTAATATTGTGAAGTATTAATAAACTAAGGTGGTAACACGTAAGCATAGCTTTCGTCCTTTTTATAGGATGAAAGCTTTTTTTATTATAAAAAAGTTAGATATTAAATATATAGGAGGCATAATTATGAAGAAAACTATTGAAGATCAAATGAAGATAATACTGAAGGGTGTAGACTCAATCATAGATGAAAAAGATCTAAAAGAAAAGCTAGAAAAAGCTGAAAAAGAAGGAAGACAATTAACAGTAAAACTAGGATTAGATCCAAGTGCTCCAGATATACATTTAGGACATACTGTTGTTCTTAGAAAAATGAAGCAATTACAAGATTTAGGACACAAGGTTGTAATATTAATTGGAGACTTCACTGGTAAAATAGGAGATCCAACTGGCAAATCTGCTACTAGAAAAGCTTTAACTACTAAGCAAGTTTTAGAAAATGCTCAAACTTACAAAGAGCAAATATTTAAAGTATTAGATCCAGAAAAAACAGAAGTAAGATTCAACAGTGAGTGGTTAGGAGAATTAAAATTTGATGAAGTTGTTAAACTAGCTGCTACTATAACTGTTGCAAGAATGTTAGAAAGAGAAGATTTCAAGAAAAGATATGAAAATCAACAACCAATATCAGTTCATGAATTCTTCTATCCGTTAATGCAAGGATACGATTCAGTTGCATTAAATGCAGATATAGAATTAGGTGGAACAGACCAAAGATTTAACTTACTTATGGGAAGAAGTTTACAAAGAGAGTTTGGACAAGAATCTCAAGTAGTTATAATGATGCCATTACTTGAAGGTTTAGATGGTGTTAATAAAATGAGTAAGAGTTTAGGAAACTACATAGGTATAGATGAAGCTGCTTCTGTAATGTACCAAAAAGCAATGGAAATACCTGATGAGTTAATAATAAAATACTACAATTTAGTAACCGATGTTCACCCTGATGAGGTAGCTAAAGTAGTAGAAAGATTAGAGAACGGTGAAAACCCTAGAAATATAAAAATGGAATTAGCTAGAGAAATCGTAAGATTATATCATAGCGAAGAAGATGTGTTAGCAGCTGAAGAAAGATTTAAGTCTGTATTCCAAAAAGGACAAATACCAACAGACATATTAACTGTGGAAGTATCTAAAGAAAACTTAGATATAGCAGGTGTTTTAGTTGAGAATAAAATGGTTCCATCTAAGAGTGAATTAAGAAGATTAGTTAATCAAGGTGGAGTTAAGGTAAATCAAGAGAAAATTAGTAATTTACAAGATGTAGTTGCTGAAGGTGAATTAGTGATTCAAATAGGAAAGAAAAAGTTTATAAAATTAATAGTTAAGTAATTATAAAGACTATCTTATAGTAAGAATATATTTAAAATATTTTAGACTATAAGATAGTCTTTTTTATATACTAAGGTATTATAAAAAATGGTCTTGTGGATAAGTTTTGATGTATAATAATGATGTGAGAACAAATGCAGAAAAGA
>CABIVQ010000080.1 GCA_902362365.1 Clostridiaceae bacterium
AACATATAGTAACCCTCCTTTAGATTGGTGATACAATCTTAGGATACTATATTTGTTGGAGTTTTATTATTGTAAAGATTAACTAGCACAACGAGTTAATTAAATGTTACATGAACATCACTTTTTTGCCACAGCATACACAGTAATTAGAATCTGCTTCAATTTCCGAATCACAAAACTCACATATTATCATATTTCTATCATCTAAATCATCAACTTTTTTACCACAAACTGAGCAAAATCTATCTTGGCCTTTAATTTTATTTCCGCATTCACAATCATTAGTAACGTTCTTTTTCTTCAATTTATTTAACTCTAGATTTCTATCATAAATATACTTATCTAACTCTAATAAAGAATTAGATAAACTATCAAAATCTTCAATCTTTATATATCCTTCTCTAATTTTTTGATAAGTTAAGATTCCCATTTCTATCAGTAAACTAGACTTTTTATTTTCCGCCTCATTTATTAAGTTACTTATTCTAGTTCTTTCTTCAAAATTTTTTCTTTCACTATTGCTTTTAGATACATTCTCTTTAACTTTAGAAAACTTGTGATTTACTTTATCTTTAAAGTTATCATTATCTATGTTATTATTTTCAACATTATTATTTTGTAAATTATCCATTTTACTTTACGCCTCCGACATTAATTAAAAATATTTAACTTATACCCTACTAAAGATATTAAAAAACTATATATAAATGATATTAATATAGAACTTATCATCCCAAATCCCATAGTTAGAGATGTAGTATAGTTACTTAAAGTAAATATATCAATGCTATTACCTAAGGTTGCTGTTGTAACTATTGACAATGCTCCTACTAAAATCGCATAAAATCCACTTAATAATAAAATCGGCTTAATTCCATCTTCTTTTTTGCCATATTTCATTTCTAACTTACATGCAGATACTATTATTACTAGAGCTGATAAGAAAAACATAGCTATGAGCATTAAGGTAGTAGTTAAATATAAATCTGATCTTATTAGATTAAATATAGATAACTCCTGACTTCCTATATTAACAGGAACAAAATTTCCAAAAGACCATATATAAGCTGCTAACTGACTTAATACTACACCAATTCCAACCTGATTTACATAGTTTGATATACCTAAGTTATATAAATAACTTCTGTCTGCCATAGTCAAGATATATAAAATTACAAAAGTTAATATATACCCTATAAAAAGCATGTTTATAGCTCTTTTTAATATTCCTAAATACATATTTTCATCTTCATATTCTTTTTTATAAAGAAGTATATAGGTTGATAAAAAACCTAAAATAAATCCTTTAAGTATCATTCCTAATGATCTAAAACTGAATTGTAGTATATATCCATATTGCATCATATCATAAGAATAGCTCATCTTTGTCTTACTAAATAAAGCTAAAACTCCTAAAATTAATCCGTACGAAACACCTACTCCTAGTGAATTTCTCAAAGCTGATTGTGAATCTTTAGTAAACTTCTTGCTAAATATTAAATTTGATATAGTAATTGATATTATAGGCAATACAGCTAGTATAATTATGCCTAGATTTAGTTCAAATCCACCCCATCCCATTGTAGTTAATGAATATACACTTAAAGAACCTAAATTTAAACTTAAAAGTATATGTATAGGACTAATCACATCTGCTACATCCGGTATATAACTAGATACTACGCCTTTAAACATAATAGATACAATAAATAACATTATAATAGCCATTACTGACGTAATGAATGTTTTAGGAATATTTAAATAACTAATTACATCTTTATAACCCCATTTTTTAACCCTAGCATATGATTTATTTGTCTTATAAGTCTCTTCCAAGTCAAACCCACAAGACTTACAATAAATATCATTATCTCCAACCTTACTATCACATCTAGGGCATCTTTCTAATTCAAGTTTTCTTATTGTAAGGTCTTTATTTTTTATTTGTCTACTCATCATACCGTTAACTTTAGAATAATTGCTATATTTATCATTAACGTTATTAAAATCAATATTATCCATACTATTCCTCCATCATTACTTATTTACTATATTAAAACAATTTTATTTTATTTATATCCATTATACAAAAAAATACTTAACTATAGCTTAACTAAAAACTATAATTAAGTATTTTATGTATTTTTCTAGATTACATAATCTATTATTCCCTTTTCTAAATTATATAAATCATCGAATCCTTCCATAGCTAATAAATTACATGCCGTAATACTCCTATGTCCACTCCTACAGTATACAACTATCTTTCTATCCTTATAATCCTCAATCTCATCCATATTGAAAAGTAATTCCGAAAGTGGAACATTCACAGCACCATCAATCTTACTTTCCATAAATTCTTCTTTAGTTCTTATATCTAGAAGTAAAAAGTCCTCTTCACTTTTTAAAAGCATATTTAATTCTCTTTTATCTATATTTGTATAACTCATAATTCACCTCGACCAATTATAAATTTTATCATATTATCTATATACCCCCTTCTTTTATTTTTCAAGCGTTAAACTCTAATTCATATACAAAAAAAGGGCCTTAAAAAGCCCTTTTTATATAAAATTAGAATTCAGCATTTCTTGGTGTACGAGGGAATGGTATTACGTCTCTTATATTAGACATACCAGTCATGTACATTATTATTCTTTCAAATCCAAGACCGAATCCTGAATGTGTAGCTGTTCCGAACTTTCTAAGTTCTAAATACCACCAGTAATCTTCCTCGTTTAATCCTAATTCTTTAATTCTTTCTAATAATACATCTTCTCTTTCTTCTCTTTGAGAACCACCAACTATTTCCCCAACTCCTGGAACTAATAAGTCCATAGCTCTAACAGTTTTTCCATCTTCGTTCATTCTCATGTAGAAAGCTTTTATATCCTTTGGATAATCAGTTACGAATACTGGAGCATTAAATACTTGCTCTGTTATATATCTTTCATGCTCAGTTTGTAAATCATCTCCCCAATTAACTGGATATTCAAAGTCATGACCTGATTTTTGTAATATTTCTACTGCTTCAGTATAAGTTATTCTCTTAAATTCAGAGTTAACTACATTGTTTAATCTATCAAATAAACCTTTGTCTATAAAACTATTGAAAAATTCCATTTCTTCTGGAGCATTTTCCATTACATAGTTTATTATATACTTTATTAAATCCTCAGCTAATTCCATATCATCTTCTAAATCACCAAACGCGATTTCTGGTTCTATCATCCAGAACTCTGAAGCATGTCTTTGAGTAAATGAGTTTTCAGCTCTAAATGTTGGTCCAAATGTATAAACATTTCTAAATGCAAGTGCCATTATCTCTGCATTTAACTGACCACTAACTGTTAAATTAGCTTCTTTCCCAAAGAAGTCTTTAGAGTAATCTATGTTACCATCTTCCGTCTTAGGTATATTATTTAAATCCATAGTAGTTAACCTAAACATTTCTCCAGCACCTTCACAGTCACTTCCTGTTATAATTGGAGAATGTGCATATACGAAGTTTCTTTCTTGGAAAAACTTATGTATAGCATATGCAGCTAAACTTCTTACTCTAAATACAGCTGAGAAAGTATTACTTCTTGGTCTTAAGTGAGCTATTGTTCTTAAGTACTCAAGAGTATGTCTTTTCTTTTGTAATGGATATGAGCTATCAGACGCTCCTTCTACTACTATGTTAGTAGCATGTATTTCTATTGGTTGTTTAGCTCCTTCTGTTGATACAACTTCACCCTCTACTAATATAGATGAACTTATTGGTAGTTTAGATATTTCTTTGAAGTTTTCTAATTTATCATCAGCTAATATTATTTGCATATTTTTAAAGAAACTACCATCATTTAGTTCTACGAATCCGAAGTTCTTAGACCCTCTAGATGTTCTTATCCATCCAGCCACTTTTACAGTTTTACCTATATACTCTTCTTGATTTCTATATAATTCTTTTACAGTTATAAATTGTTGTTGCATTTTTATTTCCTCCTTTTGATTAGTTTAATATTTTATAATAAAAAAAGCCCTTCATCCCGTATAAAAGGGACGAAAGACTATACTCTCGCGGTACCACCCTAATTGTCAAAATTTGACCTCTTAGTTAAGCTATGCTTATGATCGTAACGGGATCTTCCGTCTAGGCCTACTCGCTATTGCTTTCGGTTAGAAACTCCGAGATGTTCTTCTATATAAATTTCGTATTAGGCTTACACCATCCCTAACTCGCTATAACTACCTTTTATATATACTCTTCTCATCATGGTCTTTAGTATTATTATTTCAATTTGTAAGAAGATTATACCAACTAATAAAATTTTAGTCAATATTTTTATTAAATGTGAATTTTATGCTCTTTTTCTACACTATTAGCATCATTTGATTACTTCGACATGTTTTTACATTTTTTACCATAAATTTATCATTTTAATTTATTATTTTGTCATTATTTGATATAGTCTTTATATAGAGAGTTTTAACAACCAAAATAACCCGAGGTGAATAATGATAGCTACAAAAAAAATTATTAAAAATACTTTTTTAACTATGATAGTTATACTCAGCTTAAACTCTAAGCATACATATGCAAATTCTTATAACGATATAAATTTTAAAAGCTTAACTATTGAAAATGGATTATCTCAATCAACAGTAGAAACAATTCTTCAAGATAGTAATGGATATATGTGGATAGGAACAAATGATGGCTTAAATAAATACAATGGATATAGTTTTAAAAAATATGAACATGATATATATGATAAGAATACAATTAGTAGCAATTATATTGTGGATATTGTAGAGGATAAGGATGGATATATATGGGTTTCAACTACAAATGGATTAAATAAAATAAACCCAAAAAATGATAACATTATTAATTACTTCTCAACATCTAAAGATGGAAATCTATCAAATAATCGTATATGTGAGATTTTAGTTAGAAAAAATAATGATATATTAGTTACAACATCTGACGGCTTAAACTTATATAACAAGGATACAGATTCATTCGAAAGAATACTAGCTGGTAAAGACGATCTACCTAGCCAATACATACATTCTATCGAAGAGGATTATTATGGTAATATCTGGCTAGGAACTCAAAGCGGATTAGTCAAATTAGATAAGAACTTAACTAAAATCCAAGAATTTACTAACAAAACCATTGATTCAATTTCAGATAATCCTATATATAGAGTATATAGTGATGGTAGTGATAACATATGGGTTGCAACTTTAGGTTCTGGACTTATAAATATAAATTCTAAAACTAATAATATCAAAGTATATAAAAATAGTAATTCAGAAAAATCTCTTCCTAACGACGTAGTTCGAGATATATTAAGAGATTCTAATGGAAATCTATGGATAACAACTCAAGGTGGTATATGCAAGTATAATGAAAAAGATGATAACTTTACTACATATAAAAATAAGATTTATGATCAGAATAGCCTTATAGATGACAAGGCTTATTGCATGTTAGAAGATAAAAGTGGATTAATATGGGTAGGTACATATAAAGGGATTTCTCTATTCGACTCAAATAATAAATTTGAACACTACAGTTCAGACCCTTTTTATAAAAATTCATTGAGTAGCAATATGATACATGGTATTTACGAAGATAATAACAATAATATTTGGGTAGGTACTAGTTTAAAAGGAGTTAATATAATTGATAAGAAAACTAATAACATAATAATTTTAAACACTGAAAACAGTGATTTATGTGATGACTCTATCAACGATATTACCGGACTCAAAGATGAAATTTTTATTGGTACAGGTAACGGACTCTCCGTTATAAACAAATCTTCTAAAAGCATAAAAAATTTTACCTCAGAGGATGGATTGCCTGTAGACCCTATAAAATCTTTATTTGTTGATAGCACTAATCACCTTTGGATTGGTACAAATAAGGGCTTAGCCATTATGAATATTAAGACTAAAGAAATATTAAATATTACTCCTATTCTTGAAAATAATTCTATTAATGATTTATTTATAAAAGATATATACGAAAGTAAAAATGGGAATTATTATGTCGGTTGCTTTTTAGATGGTGGATTAGTACAATTAAACCCTACTAACAAAAGCATTAAAATTTATAAAAATATAGAGAATGACAACTCTAGTATAAGTAACGATTCAATACGATCAATATCAGAAGATAATTTAGGAAATTTACTTGTAGGAACTAGCCATGGTTTAAATATTCTAGATATAGATTCAGGTAAATTTAAACACTATACAACTAATGATGGTTTACCTAATAATACTATTTATGGAATTTTGGTAGATTCATATAATAACATTTGGATGAGTACAAACTCTGGACTATCAAAATTTAATCTATTTACAGAAGTATTCCAAAATTTCACTATAATAGATGGTATTCAAAGCAATGAATTTAATGGAAATGCTTATTTTAAAAGTAATGATGGGAAATTTTATTTCGGAGGAATAAATGGTTTAAATGCATTTTCCCCAGAGGAAATAAATGTATCAGAGTTTATACCTAATGTAGTTTTTGATGAATTCAAAGTAGAAGGCTTAAGTTATAATATTAGTGATAATTATGAACTTAAATCAAATGAAAATAATATCTCCTTAAGCTTTTTCGTTAATGATTATAAAAACTTAAATGGAGTTCAATATTATTACATGTTAGAAGGTTCTGATGAAAGCTGGAATATATCTCATAATAACGAAATAATTTATGGGAACTTATCTCCTAGTAACTATATCTTTAAAGTAAAAACTTTGAGCTACAACGGAGTTATGAGTCCTGAAAATAAAATTTCATTTACAATAAAACCTCCTTTTTGGAAAAGTAACCTTGCTATTTTGATATATATAATAATATTATTAATTACAATATACTTTAACCTCAGTAAGGTTAAAAGGTTAGATAAATTGGTAGAAAAACGTACAGAAGAGCTTGTATATGAAATGAATAAAAATAAAAAATTATTTAATAAGTTAATAAAACTTGAAGTAAGTAAAAATAACTATTTTGTAAATTTATCTCATGAATTAAGAACACCTTTAAATGTATTAAATGGAACAATCCAGCTTATAAAAGATTTTAATAAAAAAGGCGAGATAGAACCGAATAAACTAGATTATTATATGGATATAATGACACGAAATTGTAATAGATTATTAAATATAATAAATAACATAATCGATACTAGTAAACTTCAAAGCGATAACTATGTAATAACTAAAAAAAATGAAGATATCGTTTATATTGTTGAAGAAACCATATTAGGATTAAAGGATTATATTGAAAGCAAAGGAATAGAATTTACTATAGATACAATGGTTGAAGAAAAGATAATAGAATGCGATAAATACGAAATCGAAAGATGCATAGTAAATTTGGTCGGAAATGCAGTTAAATTCACTCCAAAAGGTGGCAAAATAGATGTATTTATAAATGATTTAGGCAATGCAGTAGAAATACGTATAAAAGATACAGGTATAGGAATAAGTAAAGAAAATCAACTAACTATTTTTGATAAATTCAATCAAGTTATAGATTCTCATTCAGAATCAAAAGGCGGTAGTGGCTTAGGTCTTACTATAACCAAACATTTAATAGAGCTTCATAATGGACACATATCTGTTAAAAGTAAATTAGGAGAAGGTAGTGAATTTATAATCATATTACCTAATAATAGTAACGAAAATACACATTAAATAAAAAAGTGAACTGATACCTAAAAAGTAGACAGTTTAATAAAAGACTATCTATGAAATCATATGGCACCTGTATTCTGCAGGTGTCATATTTTTTAATCCAGCTTGAAATCTACAGTTATTATACCAATATATATAATCATCTATTGATTTAATTAATTCTTCTTTAGAATTATATGAATTTTGGTAAATTAATTCAGTCTTTAGGTGTCCGAAAAAATTTTCAATACATGCATTATCATAACAATTTCCTTTTCTTGACATACTTTGTCTAACGCCAGATTTCTTAAGTATAGACTTATAGATATTTGATTTATAATGAGATCCTTGATCACTGTGTATAATCAAATTTTTAAATTCACTGGTTTTAACTTTTTTAAAGGCTTCGCCTAAAGTTTGCTCAACAAATGACATATCTAGAGTATCACTAATCTTGTAAGC
>CABIVQ010000081.1 GCA_902362365.1 Clostridiaceae bacterium
CAAGTGTCTTGGATATAGGACACCTGCAGAGGTATTTGATGCAACATGAATATAAAGTGTTGCACTTATATTGACAATCTATCACATAAAAAAATTAGTATTAATTTAGATGATATCAATAAAAATGTATATACTGATCCAAAATGGATTGAGTTTATACTTAATCAAATAATATCAAATTCAATTAAGTATTCAGCAAAAAAACTTCCTAAGATAAATATAAGATCTGTAAAAAATGAAAATAATACAATATTGGAAATTGAAGATAATGGAGTAGGAATAATAGACAAGGATATAAGGAAAGTATTTGAAAAAGGATTTACAGGAGAAAATGGAAGAAAGTTCGGGAAATCAACTGGAATGGGATTATATCTATGTAATAAACTATGTGATAAACTTGGTATAGGAATTGATCTAATATCAAAAGAGAATGAAGGTACTAAAGTTAGTTTGGTATTTCCTCATGATAAAAATAGGATATTATTAAAATAAATAATTATGAGATTGAGCTGTATATAAAAATTATATATACAGCTCTTTTTATATTTAAATAAATTATTAATATTGAAATTTACTATTCTTACGAAAATGTAAGCTTAGATTGCATATTATGTAATTTTTTTTTTAGCAAAAAAGTATAAAATATGTTTATAGAAACAATAGAAAATAAACTTTAATATTAAGTAAGGAGAAAAACAATGAAAAATATATTAAGTGTAGAAAACATAGAAAAATATTATGGCAATAAAGAAAATATAACAAAAGCAATAGATAATATAAATTTTAAAGTAGATGAAGGTGAATTTGTTGGAATAATGGGACCAAGTGGGAGTGGTAAAACGACATTACTCAACTGCATATCTACAATAGATAAAGTATCAAATGGAAATATAATAATAAATAATCAAGATATAACAAAATTAAAATCAAAAAAGTTAGATAATTTTAGACGTAATGAGTTAGGATTTATTTTCCAAGATTTTAATCTTTTGGATACATTAACAGCATATGAAAATATAGCATTAGCATTAACTATTAAGGGTGAAGATTCATCACAAATAGATGGCAAAATAAAAAAAGTAGCTAAAAACTTAGATATAGAGCAAGTATTGAATAAATATCCATATCAAATGTCAGGAGGACAAAAACAAAGAGTAGCTTCAGCTAGAGCTATAGTTACAAATCCATCCTTAATATTAGCAGATGAACCTACAGGAGCACTTGATTCAAAATCATCTAGATTATTATTAGATAGATTTGAATATTTAAATCAAGAGTTAAAAGCAACAATATTAATGGTCACTCATGATGCTTTTACAGCTAGCTATGCTCATAGAATATTATTTATAAAGGATGGAAAAATATTCAATGAACTTATAAAAGGAAATGATACTAGAAAAGAGTTTTTCAATAGAATAATAGATGTTGTCACATTACTTGGAGGTGACGAGGATGTATTCTAAGATAGCAATTGGTAATGTAAAGAAGAGTTTTAAAGACTATAGTATATACTTTTTAACGTTAACCTTAGCAGTTTGTATTTTTTATAGCTTTAACTCTATAGAATCTCAAAAAGCTATACTTGAATTAAATCAAAATGAATCTGAAAATTTAGACTTACTTTTTAATATAATTTCTTATATTTCTGTATTTGTAAGTGGGATATTAGGTTGTCTTATAGTTTATGCAAATAACTTTTTAATAAAAAAGCGTAAAAAAGAATTAGGAATATACATGACACTAGGAATGGGAAAACAAAAGATATCTAAGATATTAATAATTGAAACTATACTAGTTGGTTTTATTTCATTGGTAGGAGGATTAATATTAGGTATTGTGTTATCACAAGGATTGTCAATATTTACAAGTAAATTATTTGATGTTTCTATGACTGAATATCGTTTTGTAATATCACCTAAATCAATAGGAAAAACAATACTTTATTTTGGAATAATATTTATTTTAGTTACTGTACTAAATACTTTCACAATATCAAAATATAAAATTATAGATTTATTAAACTCTTCAAAGAAAAACGAGGATATAAAAATAAAAAATCCGATTATATATATAATAACTTTTATATTAGCATTAGTATGCATAGTATCAGCTTATAAAATGATAATAACTAATGGAATAACTTTAGATGCTAATTTTACTATTACTATATTGTTAGGTGTAGTAGGAACAATATTAATATTCTTTAGTTTAGCAGGATTTGGACTTAATATAATAAAAAAATCTAAAAAAGTTTATTTTAAAAATTTAAACATTTTTATAGTTAAACAATTAAATAATAAAATAAATACGAATTTTATGTCTATGTCTGTGATATGTTTAATGTTATTTTTAACTATAGTAATGTTGTCAACTGGATTAAGTTTTAAAGATGCTCTAGAAAAAAGTTTAGAGCAAACTACACCATTTGATGCAACTGCAACAATGTATATGAGCCCTGAAGATAATACAGACATAGAGAAAAGTTTAAAAGAATTAAACTTCAAATTTGATGATAATGAAAAATATGCTTATTATAATGAATATATTATAAACACAAACTTAGGGAATGCTTTTAAAAAGCATATAAGTCCATCTCAATTAAATAGATTATTATATAGGAAGAGCTCTTTATATGTAGTAAAGGAATCTGAATATAATAACATTATGAAGCTAGGAAATAAAAAGACAATAAGCTTAGACAATAATGAAGTCTTAGTTACATCTAATCGCTCTCAAGTTGTAGATAATATTAATTCAATATTAAAGAACAATAATAAGATAGATCTTAACAATAAAACTTTTATAGTAAAAAATAAAAAGGTAATAACAGATTCAACAAGAACAAGTGGTTATACAGACAACTTAATATCAATAGTAGTAAATGATAGTATCTTCGATACGCTAGATGCAAAAATATCAGCGAATTATCTTAATATAAATTATGATAAAAATAATAGAGAAAAAACTGAGAAAAAGTATGAGAGTTTATTTAATTCTTTCTTTAATGGTAAAGTAAAAAATGAAAAAGTTGGATTTATTATAGGAGACACAAAAGATATAGTTTATTCACAAAATAAAAGTATGACTACAATAGTAATATTCATAGGAATATATTTAGGAATAGTATTCTTGATTTCTAGTATGGCTGTTTTATCTTTACAACAACTTTCAGAAGCTAGTGACAGTATAGATAGATATAAGTCACTAAAGAGAATTGGTGCAAATGATAAGATGATAAATCAAACTATATTTATACAGACACTTATATACTTTACTCTTCCATTAGCCTTAGCTTTTATACATTCAGTAGTAGGTATAAATGTAGTTAGTGATCTTATTTCTGCTTTTGGTAAGCCAGATATAGGATTATCATCTCTTATAACAGGAGTAATATTTATAGTAATATATATGGGATATTTCTATGCTACTTATACAGGTTATAAAAATATAATAAAAAATTCATAAAAATAAAAATTCGTTTCTCTCGAGCACGTCGTGTTTTTTTACGCGGTTGGTGATTGAGCTAAGCGAATTTTTTTTGTTATACCCATGTGTCACTTGGTGCCATGCGTCACAATTTTTAGCTATGATTAGGTGAAAATTATGACATGATGTCAGAAAGTGGCACGAAATTTTAAGTTGGTGTCTAGTGATGAGTATGGCTTATTTGAATTGATGTAGGGGGTAATGACATGAGTGACATGATAGTTTAATGAGGTTTAATTTTTATATATTTTTTAGTACTTATAGAATAGGGGGCATCTGGTGGAAGTGTCAAGAATTATTAAATTATCAAATTTAGGTTATGTAAAGAATATAAATTAAATGAAGGGAAAATAGGTATATAAGGGGGAATGGAACTTATGGGATGTACTGCAATTATATATCAATCAAAATATGGAAGTACAGAAAAATATGCAAAATGGCTTTGTGAAGAAATTGGTGGAGATTTGTACAAAAAATCAGAGATATCTATTAGTGATTTAAAAAAATATGACACCATAATTTACGGAGGAGGATTATATATAACTGGTATAGCTGGTTTTTCTTTTATTAAAAATAATTATAAACATTTGGAAGATAAAAATATTATTGTATTTGCAGTAGGAGCATCTCCATTTGATACAGGATTAATATTTGAAATAAAAGGAAATAACTTTCCTGATGAAATGAAATATATCCCATGTTTTTATCTTAGAGGAGCATTTGATGAAAGTAAAATTAAATCTAGAGATAAAATTTTAATGCAATTGTTAAAAAAATTTATTGGTAAAAAGGATGATTCGGATTATGAAGAATGGGAGAAAGCTTTTATCGAAAGCACAAGAAAATCTGAAGACTGGACGTGTAAAGAAAGCTTAAAGCCTATAATCGAATATATTAATTTAAAGTATGAATAATAAAGTTAAAGATATAAATATATTCCTAAATCATATTAAATGATTTAATTTGTGCTACAATGACAGTAGATAATTAATTCAAAAGGAATATATGGGGTAAGGAGATGATCAGCATAATGGGGGAAGATAAACAAAGGGTTATACAAGAATATGTTCCTGGTAAACAGGTAACACTTGCACATATAATAGCGAGTCCAAGGGAAGAGTTATATCAAAAGATAGGACTTGTAGCAGAAAGAAGAGATGCCATAGGGGTACTAACAATAACTCCAAGTGAGGCTTCTATAATAGCAGCGGATGTTGCAACAAAAGCTTCTGGAGTTTCTTTAGGTTTTGTAGACAGATTTAGTGGGTCCTTAGTTATTACTGGTGACATAAGCTCTGTAGAGTCAGCATTAAATAAAGTTATTATGATATTAGGAAGTACACTAAACTTTACAACTACAAATATAACGAGGTCGTAAAATTATGAAAAAAATAATATTTATGGGTAAGACAGGTAGTGGAAAAACGACTTTATGTCAAAAACTAGATGATTTAGAATTAAGATATAGAAAGACACAATCAGTAGAAATATATAGTGATGCAATTGATACTCCAGGGGAATTTATGGAAAATAGATGGATGTATACATCATTGGCAACTACAGCATCTGATGCAAAAATAGTAGCCTTAGTTTATGACTGTACTCAGGATGAAAATTATATAGCACCTGGTTTTGCTACTATGTTTTGCAAGGAGGTTATAGGAATTATAACAAAAATCTCACAAGGTAATGAAAAATCTATAAAGTTAGCCTGTGATAGATTAAATTTAGCAGGGGTTAGTAGAATATTTAAAGTAGATACAATAGAAAATATAGGTATTAATGATCTTGTAGAATATTTGAATACTATTTAAGGAAGGTTTAAAATGGGGGATATTAGATGACTAAGGAAAAACAAAGGATTATACAAGAATCAGTTCCTGGAAAACAAGTAACACTAGCTCACATAATAGCAAATCCAAGAGAGGAGTTATATCAAAAAATTGGTCTTAAGGTTGAAAAAAGAGGATCTATTGGAGTATTAACTATAACGCCAAGTGAAACAGCTATGATTGCTGCAAATATTGCAGTAGAATCTTCAAGAGTATCATTAGGTTTTGTAGATAGATTTAGTGGATCATTAGTTATTACTGGGGACTTGACATCAGTTGAATCTGCAATTAAGCAAATACTAACCACTTTAGAAAGTACTTTAAACTTTTCAGCTACAAGAATAACTAAGTCCTAAATGAAAATAAAAAGCCTACATTATATTATAAAGTGCATTTATAAATATACGTAGGCTTTCTGCAAATTCAAATGTTCTTAATAGTACTTATAAAATAATTAGATATTAGTTTAAATTAATATAGATTTCTATATTAGAAGTATCAGTATAGTCATTTATTAAATATAATATTGTATTTTTAAGATAATAGCATTCTTTTTCAGTTAAACTATACTCGAATTGAAGTTTGTTTATTTTTATATGATTAATAAATAAGCTTACATTTTTGTCTTTTTTGTTTTTTAATATCTCTATTTTTAAGTTTGATAATAAACTTTCACTAAGCGACTCTAAAGTATTTTTAATTTCATATAAAATTATATCTAAAGTAGATTGTTTCATTGAAATGTTTTTATTATCCTTACAAGAATCGCAATATAAATACAAAGCATTTGCTTTAGATTCAAAATTTATTAATTCATTATTTCCACAGTTATTACATATAGAAGTATGTATTTTTGAAACAAAAGCATCATTTGATAAAATAAAATGGTTAGTGTTCACAGCTAAACCCCCCAATTAAGTATGTTTATAATAGTTATTTAAATAGACTCTAAGAACATTTTAACATCAATTATAAAAGAATACTGTAGGTAAATGGTGGGAAAGCATATGAAATTATATAAATGTGGGCAAGAAAAAAAGAAGCCATAAGCTTCTTTTTTCTGAATAAATCTATATATTAATATCTATATTAAAAATAAATTATATTCTGTTTACGTTAGCAGCTTGAGGACCTCTAGCTCCGTCAACTATTTCAAAGCTAACTGCTTGTCCTTCTTCTAAAGTCTTGAATCCTTCACCTTGTATAGCTGAGAAATGTACGAATACGTCATCTCCACCTTCTACAGATATGAATCCAAATCCTTTTTCGCTGTTAAACCATTTTACTATTCCGTTCATCGTGAACCTCCAAATTATATAAAAAATACAAACCATTAAGATAAATAATTACCTTATCTTGTCTGTTAATTTATAGTAACATAGAAAAAAAATAAATACAAGGTAAAAATTAAAAAAAATTTAGAAAACTTAAAATTTATATAGATTAGAGGAAAGATTGCTAATTATGGACATAATAAAAAAAATAGTGTATTATAATAAAAAACATAAAAAAATAATTTATTTTAGAAAAAGATGTAGAATAAGGAGGAATTTATGCCGACAAGTGAAAAAGAAGTTGAAACAGCATTAGAAAAACTACAATCTTTAAACTTAAAAAACTTAGATACCTCTACACTATTGGATAAGTTTGTTAGTTGGGCTATAGATAGTGGTGTAAGATTAATAATTGGATTATTGATTATATCAATAGGTTTTAAGATAATAAAAAAGGTTGTTAATAAATTTGAGCATTTCTTGGAAAAAAGAGACGTAGATGTTACTTTAAGAAGATTTTTAAAATCTTTCTCAATAGGTGGCTTAAAAGCAATAATAGTGTTATTGGTGGTTACGCTTATATGGGATGTTAAGCTGACAGGACTTGTTGCTTTATTTACTTCGGCTGGGGTTGCAATAGGTCTTGCGCTTCAAGGAAGTTTATCAAATTTTGCAGGAGGATTTATAATTCTTTTACTAAGACCTTTCAAAGTAGGAGACTATATACAAGCCGCTGGTTATGAGGGAACTGTCGAGCAAATAGGTGTATTTTATACTCATTTACTTACGATAGATAATAAGGTGGCATTAATACCAAATGGAACATTATCAAATAACAGCTTAATAAATTATTCAGCAAAAGAAAATAGAAGAGTTGATTTAATATTTAATGTAAGTTATGAGAATAATGTAATTCATGTTAGAAATGTTTTAAAAGAAATAATAGATAAGCATCCATTAATATCACATGACCCAGAACCATTTATTGGAATAGTTGAACATGCACAAAATTCAGTAAACTTTGGAGTGAGAGTTTGGTGTAATAAAGATAATTATTGGACTATTTACTATGACTTACTAGAACAGGTTAAAGTAAGATTTGATGAAGAAAATATAACTATACCATATCCTCAAATGGATTTACATGTAAATTATAAAACAGAAAATAAAAAATAATTAATATTTCAAGAAAAAAGCTAGCCATATGGCTAGCTTTTTTTATTAATGATAGATTGTCAATATAAGTGCAACACTTTATATTCATGTTGCATCAAATACCTCTGCAGGTGTCTTATATCCAAGACACTTGCGAG
>CABIVQ010000082.1 GCA_902362365.1 Clostridiaceae bacterium
GGTAAGTGCGTCTAAAAATAAAATGGAAAAAATTTCAACCCTCATAATAATTGAGCGTTAGCTCTAAAATCATGAGGGTCATTTTGTAAAGTATTAAATTTTACATTAATGCAACACTAGAAGGTATTAACCTATCTTTTTTATAATATATTATTTCATCAATCTCTATACAATCGTTCTATGCAAGAGTTTTAAACTCATATCCATTATCTTTGAAGTATTTTATTATTGATGGTAAAGCTTTTGCAGTTTCTTCTTTTCCGTAAGTGTCGTGCATTAAAAGAACTACCATTTCTTTTCCTTGTGCTGTTTTTATTGCATAATCAGTTAATTCTTGTGCATTCTTTTTCTTACCTTCAGCATCTGCATTTAGTGCATTCCAGTCAATTGATACTTTATTATTTTCTTCTAAATAAGTATCTAATTCATCCATACCTCTCCATGACATATGACCACCTGGACATCTTAATACTCTTGTTGAGAAATACTTTCCTAGTACATCTTTTATAATCTTATCTGTTTTTGCAAAATCTGCTTTAAATGCTTCTAAATCTAAGTTTCTATTTGGATATAACAACTTATAATTATGGCTATATGAATGATTAGCTATAGCATGCCCCTCATTAAACTCTTGTTTTATAAGTTCTTTAGCTTTTTCTCCGCCTCTTTCTATATTTTCACCAGTTAAGAAAAATGTTGCCTTAACATTCTCATCTTTTAGTGTTTTTAATATTTGTGGCGTTACAGTTGTTGAAGTTCCATCATCAAATGTTAAAAATACTACCTTCTTACCATCATTTGAGTAATCATATTTACTAAGCTTATCATATACAAGTTTTGCATCATATGAATATTTTTTACCTTCATGGCTAACTCCTACCATATATTTTTTCTTTTCTTCTTCCGCTTTTCTTTTTTCTTCTTCTATTCTTTGTTGTTCTGCTTTAATTTGTCTTTGCTCATCTACATAGGCCCATGTTCTATTAGCCACCCCCACAATAATTAAACCTATAACTGCTAATAATATAGCTTTACTTTTATTAACTTTTCTACCTTTGTAACTCATTTTTCTCTCCTCTTAATTGATATATATAATTTTTGTCATTTTCGATCTTAATGAATTATCATTAATCCCCCGCTATATTTAGCAGCTTTATTTCATTAAATTTTCTACGATTTCTTGAGGTATTACAAATTCAACTAACCCTTCAGATCCTGGTGCTACATCGTATTTATCAAAGCATATAACTAATTGATTTTTATCATTTATATAAAAGTCTTGATTTTTATCTATTTTTTCAAAATTACTATCAATAATTTCATCATTTAGCCAATACGTCTCTTCTGGATTCTTTTCCATTCTCTCTTTCATTTGTTCTTTTATATTTTCACTTATAACATTTACATAGCCTGTACCTTCAAACATACCCTCTAATGTTAGTACTGTTTGATTCTTCTTATCTATATTATAAAATTTTCTAGTTGTATTTGACGATGCTTGAGCTGAGTAATTATATACTACTATCGATAGAATATCATCAGTATCTGTTATTACCTCATACCATGATTTTGCATATTCTTTCCCTTCAACACCTTCTGATTTTAATTTGTTAATCTCTTTTATATACTCATCATATTGTTTTTTGCCCTCTTCTTCAAATTCCTTATTCAATTTAAATTCTAAATTCTTATCCTTTAAGCCTTCAATTTTTGGTACATCTATAGAAATATCAAATCCATTTTCATCTATTCTGTAATTTCTAAAGTTTATGATTTTTATCACACTTCCTAAAACAGGTATACTTTCTAATGTATCTGCAAAAGTAGGGTTTAAATTAACTGCACCTACCACTATACCTATAGATGCTGCAACTACAGACCATTTAGCTGCTGTACTCTTTTTATTTTTTCTTAGATTGCTATTAATAGCATCATTTACAATGCTATCCAACCTGCTCGGTATTTCTATATTTTTATAGTTATCTTTTAACTTATCTAACTTTTCATTTTTATTCAATATTTTCACTCCCTTTATTCAGAAATGCTTATTTTTAATTTGGCCAATGCATTGTACAATCTTGTTTTTATCGTATTTTCATTTTCATCCAATATTTGAGCTATATCTCCTATCTTCATGTCTTCAAAATATCTAAGTACAATTATAGTTCTATATTTTTCTGGTAGTTGATCTAATGCTCTTTGCAAATCTATGTCTTCATATTTATCATAATCCACTAAATCATCTACCTCTAAATCGTCACTAGATATTACATATTTTTTATTTTTTCTTATATTGTCAATTGCACAATTTGCAACTATTCTATATATCCAAGGTTTTATACTGTCTGTATCTTTGAGAGTGTTTATATTAGTTAATGACTTGCATATAGCATCATGTACTACATCTAATGCGTCATCTTCATTGTGAACATATGTATAAGCAAATCTATATAACGCTTCTTTATTATCAACTATATATTGTTTTATTGTTTTTTCTTTTTTTCGTTCTACTAAGCTTAGTAATTTCATTCTTTATACACCTCTCATATATAAGACGTTCTATGTAGTATTAAAAGTTTTATTTTTTTATTATTTTTTTAATTAAATTTTATTATTTATATTTATTCACTATATTATTATGTACAACAAGGCATAAAAAAAATGTGCCTGGTATTATGCACCGTCACATTTTATTATTTTTAGACTATTATAGCTAGATTGTTAAATTATCTATATTTCCATAGATAATTCTCTCTAATTCTTCTTCATTTATTATAAGAATATCTTGACCTCTCCCTCTATAATACATTGCAGTTCTTAACTTATTGCTCATTTGCTCTGGACTTAAACTATCTATATTAGGAGTATTGGTTATAAGTATATTTGTCTTTTTAGTTACAGAGCTTCTAGTTATCCCACCTAAACTATTTATTAATCTAGTGCCCTCTATTCTACTCATAGAATTAAATGGTCCTGTAAATACTACAACCTTATCCTTAAAGAATTCTGTTGTTGATGAGAATAAAGAACTTTCATCTTCTTCAGGGTAAATCTTATGCATATTTGAAACTACGCCAGAAGATACTTTACTACATGGAGAGTATCCTCCAATATTCAAATATCCAAGTTTAAATCCAACTAAATTAGCTACCTCATCTATATTATCTATTTTTAATTCCTCTGCTATATTAATTAAGATATTAGCGCAGGCAGTAGCATCTTCACTTGCATGATGATGCTTAAACTTATATCCTAAATGCTTATTAACAGTATTTAATTCGTAATTACTCAAGTATCTATAAAAAAGTTTAAATGCTACTAATGTACAGCAATAATTAAGTTTTGGATAATCTATTCCGTATAAGTCTAAAGTTTTTCTTAGTACTGAAAAATCAAAGGAAACATTATGAGAAATTACTAATTTGTTTTCTAAGTAAGGCTTTATCTCAGGCCACACTTCATCAAATTCTTTTTCATTTATAACATCTGCTTCTCTTATTCCATGTATAGAAATATTTATAGGGTCAAATCTAAATGGATATGGTTTTATTAACCAATATCTTTTTTCTACTATTTTATTATCTTTAACTACTGTAATACCAAGATAACATACAGAATCTCTATGCGAATTGGCTGTTTCAAAATCTATAGCAACAAAATCCATAATTCCTCCATTATTTAATTGCTTTAATCTATTATATAATCCTATAAATATATCATAAATGGAAATTTCTGTACAATTTATTAATCTTAAATCCAATAATATATTAATAATTTTAATTTGAAATATACTTTCTCTATCTGCATTAACCTTATTTAACTTTTTAACCAAAATTTAAAATATAAAATACAGTTATTCAAAATATAAGCCAGGGTATAATAATTTAATAAATAAACAATAAATTAATTTCATATAGAAATCTATAAATTTATAAAGGAGACGAAATGACTGATAAAAAAGAAAGTATGAAAATTGGATGGAATTTTGATAACAGCTATAGCCGTTTACCAAAATTATTTTTTAGTAAAATAGATTTAAACCCTGTATCATCACCCCAATTAGTTATTCTTAATTATCCTTTAGCAAAATCTTTAGGATTAAATGCTGATGCTCTTAAAAGTAATGATGGTATATCAATTCTTTCCGGTAATAAAACCATAGAAGAAGGTGCTTTTATTGCACAAGCTTATGCCGGTCACCAATTTGGTAACTTTACAATATTAGGTGATGGTAGAGCATTATTAATCGGTGAACAAATAACTCCTTTAGGTGAAAGATTTGATATTCAACTTAAGGGTTCTGGAAGAACACCATATTCTCGTGGTAGTGATGGAAGAGCTGCACTTGGACCTATGCTTCGTGAATATATAATAAGTGAAGCTATGAATGCCCTTGGTATTCCAACAACACGCAGTTTAGCTGTTGTTAAAACTGGTGAACCTGTGATTCGAAGAACTTTAGAACAAGGGGCAATATTAACTCGTGTTGCATCTAGTCACGTTAGATTTGGAACTTTCCAATATGTATCTCAATATGGTAATCTTGAACAACTTAAAGAGTTGGCTGATTATTGTTTGAAAAGACATTACTCACATGTAAAAGATGATGAAAATAAATATATCAACTTCCTTAATGAAGTAATAAAAGCTCATGCTAGCCTTGTTGCTAAATGGCAATCGATTGGATTTATTCATGGTGTTATGAATACTGACAATATGACTATCAGTGGCGAAACTATTGACTATGGACCTTGTGCTTTTATGGATAATTATAATCCTAATACTGTATTTAGTTCTATTGATGTTAATGGACGTTATGCTTATAAAAATCAACCAATTATGGCTGAATGGAATCTATGTAGATTTGCTGAAGCTTTATTACCTTTATTACATGAAAATCGAGATGAGGCTATAAAAATTGGACAAAATGCTATTTCTAATTTTTATGATATTTATTATTCTAATTGGATAGAAATAATGAGATCAAAACTTGGAATATTTAATAAAGAAGCGCAAGATAAAGCTATTATTGAAGATTTACTTAATATGATGGAAAAGTATAGTGAAGATTATACTAATACTTTCCTTGCACTAACTTTTAATAAGAATATAAATAATGATATGTTTAAAAGTACAGAGTTTGAAAATTGGTATAAGACTTGGCAAGAACGATTAGAAAGACAGCCACAATCAAAAGAATCTGTGCATCAATTGATGAAAGATTCTAATCCAGCAGTAATTCCAAGAAATCATAGAGTTGAAGAAGCCCTTAAAGGAGCTAATGAAGGTGATTATAATATTATGATGAATCTTCTTGATGTTATATCAAGACCTTATGACCATTCTACTGCTCAAGAAAAATACTCAGAATTACCTCAACCTTCAAGCTGCCCTTATAGAACTTATTGTGGCACATAAATAAAAAAGATGATGGAATAAATAGTTTCATCATCTTTTTTTATTTATTCTAACTTATCACTTTACTTTCGCAAACTTCATTTGCTTTTTCTAATCCATATTCTAAGTCTGCTATTAAATCGTCAACGTCTTCTATTCCTACAGATACTCTTATCATATCTGGGGATACTCCAGCTAACTTTTGTTCTTCTTCATTTAACTGTGCATGAGTTGTGCTTGCTGGATGTATTACTAAAGATTTTGCATCAGCTACATTAGCTAAATGAGAGAAAATCTTTAAAGATTCTATGAATATCTTACCAGCTTCTACTCCACCTTTAATTCCAAATATAAATATAGATCCTGCTCCTTTAGGACAATATTTCTTAGCTAATTCATTGTATTTATTATTTTCAAGTCCAGGATAGTTTACCCATGCTACTTGAGGGTGTTTACTTAAGTATTCTGTTATCTTTTTAGTGTTAGATACGTGTCTTTCAACTCTTAATGATAAAGTTTCAAGACCTTGTAGTAATAAAAATGAATTAAATGGACTTATACATGCCCCTGTATCCCTTAATAATTGTACTCTTAGCTTAGTTATATATGCGGCTCTACCAGCATCCTTTGTATAGCTCATTCCATGATAACTCTCATCTGGCTCTACTAATACATTAAATTTGCCACTACCTTCCCAGTCAAAGTTGCCGGAATCTACTATAACGCCTCCTATAGATGTTCCATGTCCTCCTATAAATTTTGTAGCTGAATGTACAACTATATCAGCACCAAAATCAAATGGCCTAACTAAGTATGGAGTTCCAAAAGTATTATCAACTATTAACGGGATATTATGTTCATGGGCAATATTTGCTATAACTTCTATATCTGCAATATTAATTACTGGATTTCCGATAGTTTCAATATATAAAGCTTTTGTATTTTCATTTATAGCACTTCTAAAGTTTTCTGGATTATCACAATCTACAAATGTAGTTTTAATCCCTAATCTTGGAAGAGTCGTTGCAAATAAATTAAATGTTCCTCCATATAGAGTGCTCGCTGCTACTATTTCATCTCCTGTTTGTAAGATATTAAGAATAGCATATGTTATTGCAGCAGAACCAGAAGCTACAGCCACTGCACCTACTCCACCCTCAAGAAGTGCCATTCTTTGTTCAAATACATCTGAAGTTGGATTCATTATTCTTGTATAAATATTTCCTTCTTCTTTTAATGAAAATAAATTAGCACCGTGTTCTACACTATTAAATACGTATGAAGTTGTTTGATATATTGGTACTGCCCTAGAACCTGTTGTTGGATCTGGACTTTGACCTCCATGAACTTGTATTGTATCAAAACCTAGTTTTCTATTTTCCATATTTGTATCCCCCTTTTAATGTTATAAATAAAGCCCTCTTTAATAAAAGAGGGCTTAGTTTATATAAAGCATACTCTCTTATCTTTCTTATGGCTATTCCATAAGTAGGATTTAGCACCATGTATAAAATACTGGTTGCCGGGCTTCAAAGGGCCTATCCCTCCACCTCTCTTAATAAGATTTCAAAATTTTTATTTATTTTTATTAAGTACATTGTATTTTAGTTTATGATAATACACAAGAAGCTGATTTTTTTTATTTATGATAAATTATCATATTAAGTGCAACATCTAAAAATATGTAAAAAAATAGTTCATAAGTTTATGTTCATGTTACAGTAATAATAACCACA
>CABIVQ010000083.1 GCA_902362365.1 Clostridiaceae bacterium
GGTAAGTGCGTCTAAAAATAAAATGGAAAAAATTTCAACCCTCATAATAATTGAGCGTTAGCTCTAAAATCATGAGGGTCATTTTGTAAAGTATTAAATTTTACATTAATGCAACACTAGAAGCTTATAGCTCCTTTTTTTAGTGTTCTTTTTTATAAGAATAAATTCAATATATAATATTAAATAAGATATATAAATGATTAATTGCATAGACATCATGTTAACGATGATAATATTGACATAGATTTCGTATAGCATATATAATTAAATATAAAAATTTGCTTAAATTAGTTCGTTATTTAGTGAACTGCTTAATGTCTCAGAGTGCAAATAAACGATGTTCGTTAAAATTAAAAAATATTAAATAAAAGCTAATATTCTAAAATTTATACAAAATTATTACTCAAGTAGTCTATAATAATATTGATAGTATATTAAAATTAAATTAGATATCTAATTTTAAAATATAGTACATTTAAGGGGGCATTTGGTATGATTCTTATGATTGATAACTATGATTCGTTCGTTTATAACTTAGTTCAATATATAGGAGAATTAGGAGAAGAGATAGTAGTAAAAAGAAATAATGAAATAACACTAGAAGATATAGAAAATTTAGATCCAGAAATAATTGTTTTATCACCGGGACCATGTTCACCAAAGGAAGCTGGCGTTTGTATAGATGTAGTAAATCATTTTAAAGGAAAGAAACCAATACTAGGTATTTGCTTAGGACATCAAACTATTGGACATATTTTTGGAGGCAATGTCATAAAAGCAATAGAACCAGTACATGGAAAGGTACACAGTATAAAGCATAATAATAAAGGAGTTTTTAGAAATCTAAATAATCCATTAAACGTTACTAGATATCATTCACTAGTAGTTGAAGAAGAAAGTTTACCTAAAGATTTAGAAGTTACAGCTTTTACTAATGAAGGTGAGATAATGGGTATTAGACATAAAAAACACCTTATAGAAGGAGTTCAATTCCATCCAGAAGCTATTTTATCAGAGCAAGGTCATGAGATACTTAGAAACTTTATAAAAGAAGCTAGAGAAAGGGTGGAAATATAATATGATAAAAGAAATAAAAACGGATTTAAATGCTTTTGAGATATTTACAATATTCAAAGATGAAAAAGATAGTTTTATTTTAGATAGTGCTATGGATAAAGAAAAATTAGGTAGATATTCTTTTATAAGTAGTAATCCATTTAAAACTTTAAAATACAAAAACACTGAGGAAAATCCACTAGATTATTTACAAGAAGAATTAAATAAATATAAAGCTGTAAATAATACTCATTTACCATTTATAGGAGGCGCTGTAGGTTATTTATCTTATGATTTAGGTAATTATATAGAAAAACTTCCAAGAAGTGCTGTAGATGACTTGAATGTGTATGATTTATATTTTGGTTTATATAATTATGTAATTGTAGTAGATCATCTAGAAGAAAAAACTTATATAGCAACTCCAGATTTAGATATAGAAAAAGAAAAACTTGTTATGTCTGAAGTAGAAGAAAGAATATTAAAAGCTGGAAAAGAAGGAGTAGGCTCTATTTGTTATGAAGAAAAAGAGGTAGAACCTATAAGACTTAAGTCAAACTTTACTAAATGTGAATTTGAGAATTCAGTTCAAAGAGTAAAAGACTATATAAGATCAGGAGATATATATCAAGCAAATTTAACTCAAAGATTTAATGGAAGAACGACTTTATCAAGTTATGAGTTATATAGAGATTTAAGAAAAATCAGTCCAGCACCTTTTGGAGCATACTTAAACTTTGATGATTTTAATATTTTATCTAATTCACCGGAAAGATTTATAAAATGTATAGATAGAAAGGTTGAAACTAGACCTATAAAAGGGACAAGACCTAGAGGTAAAAACGAAGAAGAAGATTTAAAATTACAAGAAGAATTAAGAAATAGTGAAAAAGATAGAGCGGAACTACTTATGATAGTAGACCTTGAAAGAAATGATATTGGTAGAATATCAAAAATAGGCAGTGTAAAAGTACCGGAATTATTTGTAATAGAGCCATATGCAAATGTAAATCACTTAGTATCAACGGTAGTAGGAGAACTTCAAGATGATAAAGATGCAGTAGACGTAATAAAAGCAACTTTCCCTGGAGGTTCTATAACTGGAGCGCCAAAGATAAGATCTATGGAAATTATAGATGAACTAGAGCCAACTCAAAGAAATGTTTATACTGGTTCAATTGGATACATAGGATTTAATGGAGATATGGATTTAAATATAGCTATTAGAACTATTGTTAAAAAAGATCAAGATGTATACTTCCAAGTTGGTGGTGGTATGACATGGGGGTCTGATCCAAGTGATGAATATCAAGAAACATTAGATAAGGCTAAATCTATAATGAAAGCTTTAAGAGGTTATTATGAAGAATAGTGCAAGTTTTAATAGTGATTTAAGTAAATTTGGAATTGGATTATTTGAAACTATTAAGGTAGAAAAATACCCTATAGATTTAGATTTACATATGGATAGAATGTTTAATTCTATAAAAGAATTAAATATTAATATTCAATATAGTAAAGAGTTTTTAAAAAATGAAATTTTAAAATATATAGATATAAATGGCATTGAAAATAAAGCACTTAGACTAACTGTATTTGATGAAGGGTATAATATTTCTATTAGAGATATACCGTATAATAATGAAACTTATGAAAAAGGATTTAAATTAATAATATCTCCTATAAAAAGAGGAAATAGTATAATTTATAAGCATAAAACTACAAACTATTATGAGAGTATCTACAGTAAAAGATATGCGAATAAAAGAGGTTTTGATGATGGATTATTTGTAGACACTGATGGAAAAATTCTTGAATGTTCTATGAGTAATATATTTTTCATAAAAGGAAATTGTATATATACACCAAGCAGTAATCTTCCTATTTTAAACGGTATTATGAAAAAAAGGATTTTGGATATTTGTGGCGAAATAAATATACCATTGGTAGAGAAAAATATAAAAATAAGAGATATTGCAGAGTATGACTTTGTATTTATTACAAATAGTTTAATGAATGTTATGAAGGTAACGCAAATTGAAGATATATTTTATGAAATATCAAATGATTTATTTGATAAAATAGTGGCTTGTATATAATTAAATTACAGCTAGTGGAGAAATGATATGACAAATAAAATTTATGAAATTTGTAAATTAGAAATAGAAAAATTAAAGCAAAATTCGAACACTATATCTGTATTTTTAGTTGGATCATCTAAGAATATAGACTTAAAGTTAGCTGATAACAATATAAATGATATTGATATTTTTGTATTTGTAAATCAAGGGGAAAATCAAGTAAGAGAGATAAAAAGAATTGAAGGAATAGAGTTTGACATAAACTATTTTTCAAGAAGGGGATTTAAGCATCTAATGGATAATAAGGAATATTTTTTCTTAAATGGAATGAAGGATGCTAAAGTAATTTTTGACAGAAATAATACGGCGACATGTATTATACAATTGTGTAGAACAAAATACCAAGAAGGGCCAAATCAAATTTCAGATGGAGAGAAGTGTTTTCTTAAATCTGAGATGGAATCTAATATAAGTAGATTAAAAAATAAAGAAAAGTTTGATTTGTTTGAATATGAATTTTTAGTAAATTTATATTTAAAAGAATTAATAGTTGGGTATTTTACTATAAACAACAAGTGGATACCAAAGGATAAGAAATTATTTAAAGAATTAAAAAAAGAAGATAGTTACCTTTATGATTTAGCAAACGAAATTAAAGGTGAAGAAAAATATGAAAAGTTGTTAGAGATTTATGACTATATTTTCAAAGATATAGTTATGAAAAATTATATAAAAATAACTTACTAGTCAAGGGGGTTAAACCAATGAGTAAAGTAGATAAGAAGAAGATAGAAAATGCAATAAGAGATATATTAGAAGCTATAGGAGAAGACCCAGATAGAGAAGGTCTTATAGACACTCCAAGTAGAGTAGCAAGAATGTATGAAGAAATATATGGAGGTATTCATCAAGATCCAAGAGAACATTTAAAGGTTCTTTTCCAAGATGAAAAGCATGAAGAAATGGTAATAGTAAAAGATATTCCTTTTTACTCATGCTGTGAGCATCATCTAGTACCATTCTTTGGTAAAGCGCACATAGCGTATATTCCAAAGGGAGGAAGACTAACTGGTTTATCTAAACTTGCTAGAGTGGTTGAAACTTTTGCTAAGAGGCCTCAACTTCAAGAGAGAATAACTAAAGGAATAGCAGATATAATAATGGAAGAGTTACAACCTTATGGAGTAATGGTAGTTGTAGAAGCTGAACATATGTGCATGACTATGAGAGGTGTTAAAAAACCAGGATCAAAAACTGTTACTTCAGCAGTAAGAGGAGCATTTGAACATGATCCATCAACAAGAGCTGAGGCTATGAGCCTAATAAATATAAGATAGTAAAATTTATAAATTAGGAGATAAATGACATGTTTGATTATGGTAATAGAACTTATATAATGGGAATTTTAAATGTTACTCCAGATAGTTTTTCAGATGGTGGTAATTTTAATAAAATAGATGTAGCTATAAAACATGCTAGAAAAATGATAGAAGATGGAGCTGATATTATAGATATCGGTGGCGAATCTACAAGACCTGGTCACAAGTATGTAGAAGCAGACGAAGAAATAGAAAGAGTAATACCAGTAATAAAAGAGCTTAAAAAAGAAATTAATGTCCCTATATCAGTAGATACTTATAAGGCAAGTGTTGCTGAGGAAGCCTTAAAATTAGGTGTTGAAATGATAAATGATGTATGGGGATTAAAAAGAGATAAAGACATGGCAAAAACTATTGCAAAATATGATGCACATGTTTGTATAATGCATAATCAAGATGGAACTCATTATGATAAAGATATAATGGAAAGTATGAAAGAGTCACTTAAGGAAAGTATAGATATGGCTCTAGAAGCTGGTGTGAAAAATGAAAAAATAGTTTTAGACCCAGGAATAGGATTTGGTAAGACTTTTGAACAAAATTTAGAAGTGTTAAGAAGATTAAATGAGCTTAATGATTTAGGCTATCCTGTTTTACTTGGAACATCTAGAAAATCTGTAATAGGAAATGTACTTAATGTAGAACCTAAAGAAAGATTAGAAGGAACTATAGCAACAACAGTTTTAGGAGTTAGAGACGGAGTTGATATAGTTAGAGTACATGACGTAAAAGAAAACTTAAAAGCAGCTAAAATGGCAGATGCTATTTATAGAAAGTAGGTCTAAAAATTATGGATAAAATATTATTAAGCAATTTAGGATTTTATGGATATCATGGAGTGTTAAAAGAAGAAAGTGTTTTAGGACAAAAATTCTTTATAGATATGGAACTTCTTATAGATACAAAAGAGGCAGGTATAACTGATGATATGAATAAATCTGTTAGTTATGCAGATGTTTATGAGGTAGTAAAAGAAATTACTGAAAAGAGAAGATTTAATCTTATAGAAGCCTTAGCAGAGAATATTGCTAAAGAAGTATTAGATAAGTTTGAACTTATAAATGAAGTAATGGTTAGAGTTAAAAAGCCTGAGGCACCTGTAAATGGAATTTATGACTACTTTGGTGTAGAAATAAGGAGAGGTAGATATGAATAAAAGTTACTTAGGTCTTGGAACTAACATGGGTGATAGAGATAAGTACCTATCAGATGCATGTGAGCTTTTAAATAATCATGAAAAAATTAATATAACAAAGAAATCAAAGATTTATGAAACAAAGGCTTGGGGATACACTGAACAAGCAGATTTTTTAAATGTATGTCTAGAGGTTGATACAAGCTTAAATGAGTACGAATTATTAAGCGTATGCCAAGAGGTAGAGCAAAAGCTAGATAGAAAAAGAATTATAAGATGGGGACCAAGAACTATAGATGTAGATATATTATTTTTCAACGATATAGTGTTAAATGATGAAAATTTACTAATTCCTCATCCTAGAATAAAAGAAAGAGCTTTTGTATTAATACCTCTTATGGATTTAAATAGTAAACTTTCTATTGATGGTAAAACTATAGATGTACATTTAAACTCTCTAACTAAAAAAGAACGAGATGAGGTAAAGGAGTTTACAGGTGATGAAAAAGACACTATTTAATGACAACGATAAAATTGAAATCAACACATGTGATAAAAAATTAGTAGTAAAAGAAGATAAGATTATAATGGCAGGACCTTGCGCAATAGAAAGCTATGAACAACTTTTAGAAACTGCTAAATTTGTTAAATCACAAGGGGCAAATGTTCTAAGAGGAGGGGCTTTTAAGCCTAGAACATCACCAAATTCATTTAAAGGATTAAAAGAAGAAGGTCTTGAAATTTTAAAGGCTGTAAAAGAAGAAACTGGACTAGCTGTTATAACTGAGCTTATGGATATAAGAGATTTAGAAAAATTATATGAAGTAAGTGATATAATTCAAATTGGTTCTAGAAATATGCAAAACTTTACACTTTTAACTGAGATAGGAAAACAAGATAAGCCTATTATGTTAAAAAGGGGAATTGCCGCAACGATAAGTGAATGGATTGGAGCTGCTGAATATATAGCAGTAGAAGGTAATAATAAGATTATAATGTGTGAAAGAGGAATAAGAACTTATAACGATTATACTAGAAACACACTTGATTTAGCAGCAGTACCAATAATACAAAAGGAAACTAACTTACCAGTTATAGTAGACCCAAGTCACGGTACAGGTGTTAGGTACCTTGTGAAACCTATGTCACTTGCAGCTTTTGCCTGTGGTGCAGATGGTTTAATGATAGAAGTTCATCCAAATCCAAGTGAAGCTTTATCAGATGGAATGCAGTCACTTCATTTTGATGAATTTGAAGATTTAATGAAGTCAATAAATGTAAATACTAAAGATTATATAAAAACTTTCTAAAAGAGGCATTTAGCCTTCTAGTGTTGCATCTAGTTAATATTTGCAACTTGATTTTTACAAAATTTATATAATGAAAAAAATAACCTTCTTTGGTTAAATGGAAGTAACGACAAATCCATCCAA
>CABIVQ010000084.1 GCA_902362365.1 Clostridiaceae bacterium
AAGACCCCAGGAAGACTACCTGGTTGATAGGTCGGAGGTGGAAGTGCAGTAATGTATGTAGCTTACCGATACTAATAGGTCGAGGACTTGACCAAATTTAAATGATGATTTAAGCAACGGGATATGAGCGGAGCGAAAAGACGTTGGCGCCATGAACGAAATGAATTTCATAAATGATATGCAGTTTTTAGAGTATTAACTCTAAAACTTAATATAAGTTAATCGAAAGATTATGTGGTTACTATAGCAAAGAGGATACACCTGTTCCCATTCCGAACACAGAAGTTAAGCTCTTTAGCGCTGATGGTACTTGGGGGGCAACCTCCTGGGAGAGTAAGACGTAGCCACGTAATCTTTTTTTATTGATAAAAATTAGGAGTATAAATGTACTATTACTTTAAGTAAGTACAATTTATGCTCTTTTTTATTTATCACTTTAATTTATAGTATCTATTGTATTCATACGGTTTTAATTAATTGATATTTTACCATCATATATTGACAAAAATTTAAAGCATATAATAATTATTAACTACTTTTTTAATATATATATATTCCGTACAAATTTTCTTTTATATAATAAATTAAATAATCAAAATAATATGTAGAGTTTAATAGTAAAAAGTTATACTATTGTAAATAGCTTATAATAAAAGGAGGATGGTGTATGGCTGATCAAAGGTTAAATAAATTAGCAAAACTTTTAGTTGAATATTCTGTAGAAGTAAAAGAGGGCGATATTGTATATGTATGTGCTGATGAGGTAGCAACACCATGGGTTATAGAAGTTGTAAAAGAAGCTACTAAAAAAGGTGCCCATGTAGAATACACATTAGAATCAGATGAGATAAAAGAAATTCAACTAAAGTATGGAAGTGAAAAACAGCTTAAGAGTGGCAATATGATATATGAATCTATATTAAGTAAAGCTGATGTATGGTTAACAGCTTGGGGGAATAGAAATACAAGGATGCTATCTAGGATAGATTCTAATAAATTAAAAATACATCAACAAGGAGCTAGTGTATGGAGAAAGATTTACTCAGATAGAACTGGTGATGGAAGCTTAAGATGGTGTGGGACTCAATATCCAACATATGCAGATGCACAAGAGGCTTCTATGAGTATGAGTGAGTATGAAGATTTTGTTTACGGAGCAGGATTATTAGATAGCGAAGATCCCGTGTCTGAATGGAAAAAAATAAGTAAAGAACAAGATCGATGGGTAAAATACTTAGACAGTAAAAGTAGCCTACATATAGTATCTGAAGGTACAGATATAATGATAGGAATAAATGGTAGAAAGTGGATAAATTGTGACGGAAAACAAAATTTCCCAGATGGTGAAATTTTCACATCGCCATTAGAGAATAACATTAATGGATATATAACATTTTCATTTCCAGGAATATTTGCAGGTAGACAGATAGAAGGAATAAAACTTGAAGTTAAAGACGGTAAGGTTATTAATGCTTGGGCAAATAAGGGAGAAGAATTGCTAAAGTCATTGCTAGAGACTGATGAAGGATCAAGTTTCTTTGGAGAAGTAGCTATAGGAACTAATTACGGAATAAAGGATTTTACTTCAAATATGCTATTTGATGAAAAAATAGGTGGTACAGTACATATGGCAATAGGGGACTCAATGCCAGAAGCAGGAGGAAAAAATAAATCATCATTACATTGGGATATGCTTTGTGATATGAGGAATGGTGGGAAAATATATGCTGATGGTGAGTTATTCTATGAAAATGGAAAATTTATAGATTCAATTCTAGAAAAGTACAATATAAAATAAAATCCTATAAACAAGTAAAATTTAATAGATAAAAGGTAGTATCAATAAATTGTATAAATTCATTAATACTACCTTTTTTATTTATTTAGTAATTATTAATAGTGTTTGGTTGCATTATATTTGAAATAAATACATTTAATCTGTCTAATGCCTCTAAAAAGTAATCTTCTTTACATGCATATGAGATACGAACATAATCATCAATACCAAAAGCTAGACCAGGTACAATAGCAACGTTATACTCTTCTAAAAATTTTTCACAAAATTCTATAGAAAAACTTTCTTTGTAATTAAACTTATCTTTTATTTTAGATAAATCTATGAACACATAGAATGCACCTTCAGGATATACATATTCGATATTAGGTATAGTATCTAACTTGGATGTTATCAAATCTCTTCTGTATTTATATGTTCTTACCATATTATTTATATCATCACTACACTGTTTTAATGCGCCATAACCTATGTATTGTGATGTTAAAGAAGGATGAGATACGAGATGACCTTGGATAGCATTTATACCTTTTGCTATTTCTTTATTAGATGCAGAGTATCCTAACCTAACACCTGTCATAGCAGCAGATTTAGCAAATCCGTTTATAGTTATAGTAATATCTTTTATTTCATCACTTAAAGATGCAACCGATACAAATTTATCTGTATAACATATCTTTTCATAAATTTCATCTGCTAGTATATATATATTATGTTTTAAACATATATTTGCAATATCAATCAATTCTTCTTTTTTATAAACAGCCCCTGTTGGATTAGAAGGATTAGTTAAAATAAGAAGCTTAGTTTTATCTGTTATATATTTTTCTAATAATTCTCCTGTTAACTTGAAGTCGTTATCTTTTTCGGTTTCAATAGGTACTGGAACTGCATTTACAATTTTAGTCATTTCAGAATAACTTACCCAATATGGTTTAGGAAGTAAAACCTCATCCCCTGGATTAGTAACGGCTAATAAAGTATTAGTAATAGCATGTTTTGCGCCATTAGATACAACTATTTCATCTATAGAATAGTTACAATTATTTTCACTTAAAAGCTTTTTACAAATCTCTTCTCTTAAAATTTTAATTCCAGAAACTAAGTTGTATTTTGTCTCATTATTATTAAGAGAATCTATTCCGACTGATTTAGCTTTTTCTGGAACGTTAAAATCTGGCTCCCCTATGCTAAGATTAATAATATCTCTTCCTAAGTTTTTTAATTCGCTCACCTTTGAACTAATTCCGATAGTTACTGATGGAGTAATAGATGATAATCTATTAGATAACATAAAATCCCCCCTTTGAATTGTATATTTAATATGTTATACGAAAATTCAGGAAAAACATACTCTAAATTTGAAAATAAGTAAATTCCTGTTTTAATAAAAGTATTTAGTTAAATTGGCTAAATAAGTTAATGATAGTATATGTTTTGCTAAAAGATCAATACTAATAATCTCAATACACTAATATTTATAAGAAAAAAGTATATATTTGAAGTGTATTGAAGTATATAGGTGAAAAATATAATTAAGTATAAAATAAAATCTTAAATAAAGATATATATATATTTATATATACAATATATAGTGTCTACTATAAAACTATGATACAATATATGGTGATAAAGGGGGCGTTTCATAATGATTAAATTTGTAAAGAAAAGGGATGGAAGGATTATACCTTTCAATGAAGATAGGATAACTAGAGCTATTTTTCTAGCAGCTGAGAAAGTTGCGAAGAAAGAAGAAGAAGTTCCAGATTATAATCTATCAGAACAGTTAACTCAAGAAGTTATAAGAGTATTGAATTCTAAATATACAGATTCTATACCTGGAGTAGAGGATATACAGGATGTAGTTATAAAAGTATTAATAGAAACTGGGCATGCAAAAACTAGTGAAGAATACATTATATATAGAACTGAGAGAAGTAGAATCAGAAATTCAAAAACAAGATTAATGAAAGCGATAGAAGAAATTACTTTTGAAGACGCTAGTGATGCAGATATAAAAAGGGAGAATGCTAACATAGATGGGAATACTGCCATGGGAACAATGCTTCAATATGGAAGTGCTGTATCTAAAGAGTTCTGCAAGACTCATATATTAAAACCAGAGCACTCATACGCTCATGATAATGGAGACATACATATACACGACATGGATTTTTTTAATATGGGAACATTGACTTGCTGCCAAATTGACCTTAAAAAACTTTTCGAAGGTGGATTTTCAACTGGTCATGGTTTTTTAAGAGAACCAAATGACATAATGAGTTATGGAGCACTGGCCGCTATAGCAATTCAAAGTAATCAAAATGATCAACATGGAGGTCAAAGTATACCTTTTTTTGATTATGGATTAGCTAAGGGAGTATATAAGACATTTAGAAAGTTATATATATCTAATATGTCAAAGGCATTAAAACTATTTAAGGATATAGATAACAAAGAAGCTATAAAAAATATCGTTTGTAAGATAGAAGATGAAAATTTAAAGCTGGGATTAGAGAAAAATGAGTATTATATAAATAAGGAAAAAGAAATTCTAAAGGAAGAATTTAATATAGATGAAGATATAGCTAAAAAGATACAAGATTTTGCTTATAATGAGGCATATGAAGAAACCGATAGACAAACATACCAATCAATGGAAGGGTTTATACACAATTTAAACACTATGCACTCGAGAGCAGGAGCTCAAGTGCCTTTTTCTAGTGTGAATTTTGGTACTGATACATCAGAAGAAGGTAGAATGATTAGTAAGAATTTATTATTGTGTTTAGAGCGTGGGTTAGGGGATGGAGAAACACCTATATTTCCGATATTGATATTTAAGGTAAAAGAAGGTATAAATTTAAACCCAGGAGATCCTAATTATGACTTATTTAAACTATCTTGTAAAGTGTCAGCTAAGAGATTATTCCCGAACTTTAGTTTTTTAGATGCTCCTTTTAATGCAAAATATTATAAGGAAGGTCATCCAGAAACTGAAGCTACATATATGGGATGTAGAACTAGAGTTTTGAGTAATGTTTGTGGAGAAGAAGTTGTTAATGGTAGAGGTAATTTATCATTTACAACTATTAACTTGCCTAGATTAGGTATAAAACATGGAATGATAAATAATAGAGAGGCAAACCTAGATGGGTTCTTTAAAGAATTAGATGAAAAAATAGACTTAGTTATAGATCAACTACTGGAAAGGATGGAGGTTCAAGGTAATAAGAAAATGAAGAACTTTCCATTCTTAATGGGTCAAGGTATATGGTTGGGCTCTGACCATCTAGGTCCAGAAGATAGATTAAAAGAAGTAATAAAACAAGGAACGCTAACAGTAGGGTTTATAGGATTAGCAGAGTGTTTAATTGGGCTTATAGGAAAACATCATGGTGAAAGTAAAGAAGCTCAAGAATTAGGTATAAAAATAATATCACATATGAGAGATAGAATGGATGAAGCTAGCGATAAGTATAAGTTAAACTTTTCATTAATAGCAACGCCAGCAGAGGGGCTTTCAGGTAGATTTACTTCTATAGACAAAGCCTTATATGGCATTATAGAAGGAATAACAGATAAAGAGTACTATACTAATTCTTTCCATGTTCCGGTTTATTATAAAATAAGTGCCTTTGAAAAAATAAGAATAGAGGCACCTTATCATGAATTTACTAATGCAGGTCATATCACCTATGTAGAGTTAGATGGAGATCCTACAAATAATGTAGAAGCATTTGAAACAATAATAAGAGCTATGAAAGAGTTAGGAATAGGATATGGTAGTATAAATCATCCTGTAGATAGAGACCCTATTTGCAAATACTCAGGAATTATTGAAGGCAGTATATGTCCTGCTTGTGGTAGAAATGAAGAAATAAGTGACATTAAGTTTGAAAGGATAAGAAGAATAACAGGATATTTAGTAGGAACAGTTGATAGATTTAATAATGCAAAAAGAGCAGAGGTACGTGATAGAGTAAAGCATATATGATTTAAATGGAGGCGGTATTATGGAATTAAGGGTGGCATCGCCTACTACTTTTGATAGTATAGTAGATGGACCAGGCCTGAGAATGGTAATTTGGACTCAAGGTTGCATCCATAATTGTGCTGGATGTCATAACCCACAAACACACTCTTTAAATGGTGGATATAAATTAGAGGTTAATGAGGTTATAGATATAATTAGAAATTTAAAACTTCAAAAAGGAATTACTTTATCAGGGGGGGAGCCATTCTTACAATCAGAAGTACTAGAATTAATTGCAAAAGAAGCTAAAAGAAATAAATTAGATGTATGGGCTTATACAGGGTTTACTTTTGAAGAATTGTTAGAACAAGAGGATAAAGATTATAATGATAGGATCAAATTGCTTAATCAAATAGATGTTTTAGTTGATGGAAAATTTGAATTAAGTAAAAGAGATATAAGTCTAAAATTTAGAGGTTCATATAATCAGAGAATAATAGATGTTCAAAGGAGCTTAAAAGAAAATGATATTATTTTAAAATATGAATATATGGATGAGGTATTATCCATTGCAAAATAAACTAATGTTATATTAATAAAGTTATTGAAGAGATAAGTATATATTTTATTAATAAGATTAGTTAGATATATTATAAAAACCTAGATATTAACCTAAAAAGGTGATTAACATCTAGGTTTTTATTTATATAATGAATAATTATTTGATAAAAAATGTATAGTAAGAGAGGTAATCTTCTATCTATATTACAAGATAAAATTTATTAATGATGAAAATAAATAAAGATTAAATTTAGAGGTTGATACTATAGATTTGATGGAAGAAGCTTTTTATTTACATATTGTTACTTAGAATAAGAAATATAGATTAAAAAATATAATGTTAATAAATACTTTGATAATGTGGATAAAATAGGGTTGATACAGTTAGAATCTATAAGTGAAGTTGTAAATAATGTGGATAACTTATTTTGATTAGATATAGGATTATATTTAATAAAAAAATATATAAAAAAAGTGTTGACGAGATGCTTTAAAGTTGATATAGTATTACTTGTCCGAGAGACACGGACGAAACAAACAAAACAAATTAAGAACTTTGAAAATTAAACAGTAGGTTAATTTATATAACTAATTCTTATTAAGAATTATTCGAAACAACCAAACGAAGCCAGATATATAACAGTATCTGAGCCCATCAACTTTTATTTGAGAGTTTGATCCTGGCTCAGGATGAACGCTGGCGGCGTGCCTAACACATGCAAGTCGAGCGATT
>CABIVQ010000085.1 GCA_902362365.1 Clostridiaceae bacterium
TTGGATGGATTTGTCGTTACTTCCATTTAACCAAAGAAGGTTATTTTTTTCATTATATAAATTTTGTAAAAATCAAGTTGCAAATATTAACTAGATGCAACACTAGAACTAACTTAGCCTCTTTTTATATTACTAATAACTATATATGCCATTATTCTTATATTCTCTATTATCTAAACTAGTTTCTTTAATGCTGATATCTGTTTTAACTCCTTTAAAATAATTGCAATACTACTTAAAGTTATCTTTGTATTTAGATCTTTAATTTCTTTAATATTTTTTTCTATATCTTTGATCATATCTTCTATAGGTTCATCTTCATAAGAAATTAATATGTTAATCTCTGAAAGAACATATTTTACATATTCTGGCTTTACCTTTGCTCTTATAATCCAAATATACAGTTCATAAATATTCGCTACTAAAAATCTTCTCTCTTTAACAAGTTCTTCATAATGACTATCATGTAGTATCTGATTATTTAACTTTAACTTTTCTTCAACTAAAGAAGTTACGATTAATAAGTTTTTTATACTATGAGGTTTCTTTATACCTTCAGCAACATTATATATTTCTCTTAACATTTCTAACACTGACAATGTATGTATTTTTTCTAATTCTTTATTAGAATCTTCTAACTTATATGGGAAAATATATTTATTTGCTATTATAGCCATTAATGCACCTATCACAACAAAAGTTATCCTACTAAGGGTTAATCCTCCAACATTTCCTACCATGGCAGCTGAACCTATTGCTGATACCGTAACTAATATCATATTGTATTTATACTTGCTTATATAACTGTTTATGTATCCCGCTAACATTAAAATTATAGTTCTAGTTGTCATATCTTCAAATATATAAAATAATACTGTAACTAATATACCACCTAATATGGTAGCAATTACTCTATGCATAACCTTACTTTTAGAAACTTCATATAACGGATTAACTAAAGATAAAATAGTAAACATAATCCATCTACCTTCTGATAACCTGAAAAAGTCTGTTATAAAAGCTCCTAAAGTTATAGTAATAGCTACACGCATAGCATAGCAAAATCTAAAAGATTTGTGGTCACTTCGCATGTATCTAAATAAACTATCATTTTTATATTTGGGTATGGATTCAACTTGCTTAACTAAATTATAGTTTTCTTTTTTCAAATTATTTAATTCATACATTGCATCTACTAAAAGAATTGTACTATCTAAAATTTGCAACGTCATCAAATCATCAATATTTTTTTCCCTACATTCTGATAAGAATATATTCATATCATCATATAAATCTTTTTCACTTTCTTTTCCTTCTAAAATAGACTTTGTTTCATGTGTTAAACATTCTAACTTATTTAGTATAAATAAAACATTCAATGGTTCTTTTACTACACTAAGTATTGTATATATATTTTCTAAAGTCACCGATAAATTAAGTTTTATTCTACCTTCTTCAGTTAAGTAATAATCAACTTCTCTTTTATCATATACCATCTTTCTAAAGGCATTTATATTAGCTTCGATTCCATCGTTTGTTGTATCTTTTTGAGAGTTGTTTTTTAAAAATTCTATTCTTGATAATATGCTATCGCATACATTTAATAAAATTTTATTACCGCTTTTAGAAATTCTATTTTTATTTACAATTAGTTGTAGAATAATTACAAAAATCCCTCCAAATGCTAGGGCAATTAATCTCTTTGGTATTTGCTCAATACTTACCGGGGAAGACAATAAGAATAAGTATTGAAGTGTAAATGGAAAATACATAGGACTTTCCAAGTTATAGCATAAAAGATAGCTAATAATAAACAATGTAATAAAATTTATAATAATTCCTAACCATATATTCGAAGCTGCAAGCATTGTAGCAATTCCAATAAATAAATTAAGTAAAATAAGTCTTGATGCATTTCTTACTGGAGATAAAGTCAAGTCTTTTCCTAAAAACATAAGTGCTGCAGTTATAGTTGTTACTCCTACTAGACTATTTTCATCCCCAAATATTAGTTTGAATAATACTACATAGACAACTACAAATATAAAAGTTACACTTTTCGATATCACTAATTTTTTATTCATTTTTCTCCTCCTTCTTTATGATATTTACTATGCATATAGGTATAATGATTAATTATTTCACTTATAATCTTTATTTTAATTACTTTATATGATACTTATTCATAATAAAAAAGAGTAAATCAAAATAATTCTATACTTAATAGACTATTTTGACATACTCTTTATATTTTATCAATATATATTTTTTTAAGCAGTTACATCTTCTATTGATTTGCTTAAATTTTCTATGAAATCTTCAGTTACAGTATTACCTGCTAATTTATATGCTAATAGACATGCCCCTTCATCTGGACCTAAAACTGGCTTTATTAATTTAACATTAAAATCTAATAATTCTTTTCTTAAAGGTTTAAGTATCATTTCTTTACTATTAAATACTCCACCAGAGTAAGAAACTAGTATTTCTTTATCAAAATCTAATTCATTTACTATCATCTTTACTAATAAACTAAGCTCATATGCTGCATCTTCAAATATTTTTATAGCATTTTTATCGCCTTGCAATGCACTTTCATGACATATACTAGAAAACTCAGCAATCTTACCTCTATCCTTTTGAATTTTATTTAATACATAATCAATTATATCAAAATCATCTTCTAGATTTAACTTTTCTCTTATATTGTAATATAAATCGCCCTTTTCAAGTCTATTATCAGCTTCTTTAGAAAATATTTCTAATGTCTTTTTCCCTATCCAGTGAGCTGAACCTTCATCACCTACATAATCTCCCCATCCGCCACATCTAGCAAAAGTTCCTGTTGAATCTTTTCCTAGTCCAATAGATCCAGTTCCACTTACTATATTTACACCATCTTTACCAGCTAATGAACCCGCAAGACCTACTTCTACATCATTTCCTATTTCATACTTTATATCACTAAATATACTTTCTACTACTTCTTCAATTTTAAGTTTTACACTTTTTACTTCGCCATATCCTGGTAAGCCTAAAAATACACTCTTTATTAAGTTTCTGCTCACATCACTATTTTTAAGTATCTCTTCTATTCCCTCTGTAATAACAGTTTTTAATCCATCAAAACCTATTTGTGCATAATGTGTTGTTCCTGTTTTATATTGTCCTATTTTTAATCCTTGTTCATTAATCAAAGTAAAACTAGTCTTTGTTCCTCCACCATCTATACCTATATAATACATAAATTTTCCCCCTTAAGTTATATATCCATAATAAAGCTATGAAGATAAATCCATATAGCTTCATAGCTTTTTAAATTTATTTCTTATATATTTGTACTATAGCTTAATGCTTTGTTTTCACTATTACACATCTTAATCTTTTCAACTACAACATCATATTCTTGCTTGATGGCAAAACTCTTTTTATTTCACACATATATTTTCCCCCTGACAGATACTTATCTCTATATCTAAGTTCTCTATCGCCTTTATAAACTCCTTCATCTTTGTCCTTAGTTCTATCCTTACATCTTCATATGCTTTTGCTTTAATTAAATTAACTCTTTCTAATGGGTCATTTTCTAAATCATATAAATAATATTCCTCATAATTTAAACTATGACTTTCTTCATAAGGTAATTTAGTTGGATCTATTATACAATACTTGTACTTTTTAGTTCTAATAGCTCTTCCCACATAACTCTCACTAATCTGTATAAATACTTCATCTCTACTTAAATCATTATTTGCCAAGTCAAGTAATGATACTCCTTGCATATACTCTGGTGGACTTTTCTGAGCAAGTTCCACTATAGTCTTTGGAATATCTATTAGACTAGCAAGTTCTTTAATAACCTTACCACCTTTAAAGCCGGGTCCATACGCTATCATTGGAACTCTTATGGTATTTTCATAAAAACTTCTCTTATAATCATCTGCACCACCATATGGAAGTTCTTTATTTTTAGTTTTAAAGTGACATCCGTGATCACTTGTATAAATTATCACTGTATTATCATCAATCTCTAATTCTCTTAGTTTTTCTCTTATCCTTCCTAAATTATAATCTAAAGACTTGCAACAACCTAAATAATCTGGATAATTTATTTCATAATCTCCATCTATACCTTTTAAGTCATCTGGTAAGACATAATTTTTAAATTCTTCCTTAGATCCTGTTGGCCCCTCATAAGTTTTTCTATCATTTTGATGATGAGGCTCAATGTGGGATAAAAATAATAAAAATGGCTTCTTTTTATCTCTGTTATCTAAAAACTCCAAGGCAAAATCTGTAATTTTATCTGCTCTATACCCTTTAAAATCTACTCTCTTCATATCTTTATTGAATATATACCCATCATATCCATGAGAAGTAAATTCTAAAATATCAGATGCCATCCAATAGTCTTTATATCCACCCCTTTTATTTTCGGGAACTGGAGAAATTGAAAAATCACATTCATCCTTAGTTGATGCAAGATGCCATTTACCAACATAAGCTGTTTCATACCCTTCTTCATTTAAAAGTTTTGCAATTGTGGTTTCATCTTCTTTAAGACCTATATCATTTACAAAACACTCTGTTTGAGTGGCATATTTACCTGTTTGCATGCAACTTCTAGCTGGACCACATACAGGTTGGCAAGTAAATGCATTTTCAAATTTAACACCTTCGCTTGCCATATAATCAAGATTAGGAGTAACTTCTAACTCTTGACCATATGCTCCCACAGTATCATATCTTTGTTGATCTGAAAAAAATACTATAATATTTGGTTTCATAATAATTACCCCTTAAGTCCTCCAACGTTAACTGCTTCTGTAAGCTTCTTATTAAGGAAAGCATAAACAATAACTGTTGGAATTATTACTATTACCATACCTGCGAATAATGCTCCCCAGTCAGTTGAGAATCTTTGAACTTCCATTAAGTTTTGAAGACCAACTGGTAATGTTTGTTTCTCAGGCAGAGTTAGTAAAGTAAATGCCATTGCATATTCATTCCAGAATCCCATAAAGTTAAATATTAAAACTGTTAACATTCCTGGCTTTATCATAGGAAGTACAACGTGTCTTATTGTTTGAAGTCTAGTACATCCATCTATTTCTGCTGCTTCTTCATATTCTTTGGAAACCCCTTTTATAAACCCTGTCAATATAAAAATTGAGAATGGAAGCTGTATTATAGCGTATATTAAACCTAAAGCTGTTAAGTTATTCAATAAGTTTAACTTTGCTACTAATAAAAATAATGGTACTAATATGTATGTTGGTTGAATAAATAGCCCTAATGTCATAGCTAACATTATAAGCTCTCCTCCAAAGAATTTAAATCTAGCTAAACAATATGAAGTTGGCACTGCTAATAACATTAAAAATCCTGTTGATACTAATGTTACGTATATAGAGTTAAAGAAGAATGCCGACATATTTGCTTTTTCCCAAGCAGATACATAGTTAGTAAAATTAAATGCTCCTGGAAGAGCCCATGGATCTGCGAAGAACTCTTTTGAAGTTTTGAAAGATTGCATTATTGTCCATAAAAGTGGTACTACAACCATAAATAAAAATGCTATTAATATTATTCTTAATACTGCACCTGTAAGTACACTTTTCGGTGTTATTTTATTACTTTTTACCATTTATGTCTCCCCCCTTATAATTCTATAACATCACGTTCAGTGATTTTCTTAACTATTAAAGCAAGTACTATTGCTATTACAAATACAACTACTGAAATTGCCATTGCATAACCATAGTTCGCATTCATGAATGCTTGTATATCCATTGTAGTTAATAACATCTCAGATGCATGATCCGGTCCACCTTTTGTCATAACTTTTACAAATGTGAAACTTAAGTTAAACGCTCCTGTAATAAAGAATGTGATTGTAACCCTAACAACCTCCCATATTAAAGGTAATGTAATTACAAAAAATTGTCTTATTGGACTTGCACCATCCAATGTAACTGCTTCGTATAAGTCATCTGGTATTCTGTTAATTCCTGATATGTACATTACCATATAATAACCTGCTGCTTGCCAAACCATAGTAAACGCTAGTGCCCACATAACAGTTCCACTTTCTCCAAGCCAGGTTCTCTTAAATGCACCCATTCCTATAAAATCTAAAAATGAATTTAAAATTCCTAGATTAAAGTCATATACATACATGAACATCATACCTATTACAACCATAGAAAGAACATTTGGTAAGAAGTATACCAATCGGTATAACGTTTTCTCCCATTCGAAAATTTTTCCTTGTGTAAGTATTACTGCAAAGAATAAAGCTAAAATCATTGTTACTAGTGGAAATACTCCTAATAAAAAGAAAGTATTTTTAAGAGACTTCCAAAATATTGGATCATTAAATAAAGTTACAAAGTTATCAAATCCTATAAATGTTGGTGAACTACTAAGCCCTGTAGATCTATAAAGAGACATTTTCGCTGCACTTAACATAGGATAAATTTTAAAAAGTAAAAATAGTAAAAATGTTGGTACTACACTCCAAAATATAAATATATTTCTGCTTCTTTCTCTAGGTGTTTTACCTAGAATACTTTTAAATTTAGATTCTTTTTTCTGTGGTTTCTTCGGTACTGATGTCTTAATATCCACAGTTACTCCCCCTTTGTATTTTAATTAAAATTCTATACTTAAATAATAGTAATCTTTAGTCTTTATTAAAATAGATTAATATTACCCTTATATAGATTTTCTTTACTTTTATACATTACACCCATTAAAATAAACATTTTCCTTTAGTAATTGCATTTTTCTTCATATATGTTATATTTAATAGTGATATACTTTATTATTTTGGTTTTGTTAATTAGATATGATGAGAATTATTCTCGAATTGATAAATAAACCGATAGGTTAAATTAAGTTTCATATTTTTAAAAATTTGCATGGCAAACAAGCCTAACGAAATTATAAAATTTTTAGG
>CABIVQ010000086.1 GCA_902362365.1 Clostridiaceae bacterium
TTGGATGGATTTGTCGTTACTTCCATTTAACCAAAGAAGGTTATTTTTTTCATTATATAAATTTTGTAAAAATCAAGTTGCAAATATTAACTAGATGCAACACTAGAACCTTAACAGGCCCTCTTTTATAATTAAATAATAATCTATATTATTTTATTAGTTAATGCTACTTTCTGAACATTCCAATACTTTCTTTTCAGCAGTTTGACCAAAAGCTGTTAAGTATATTACTTTTAATTCTTCAACTAATGGTAATCTTGGGTTAGCTGGAGTACACTGATCATCGAAAGCATCTAAAGATAATTTATCTACTTTTGATAAGAATTGTTCTTCTAATACTCCACACTCTTTTATTGTTTTTGGTATATTTAATTCAACTAATAAGTTGTTTACTGCGTCTATTAAGCTTTGAACACCTTCTTCTACAGTATTAGCTTTTAAGCCTAAGAATCTAGCTATTTCAGCATATTTTTTATCAGCTACGAACTCCTTATATTTAGGGAACGCAACGAATTTAGAAGGTTTAGTAGCGTTGTACTTTATAACATGTGGTAATAATATAGCATTTGCTCTACCATGTGGTATATGGAATTCTCCACCTAGCTTATGAGCTAATGAATGGTTTATTCCTAAGAAAGCATTTGTAAATGCCATACCTGCCATACAAGATGCATTGTGCATTTTTTCTCTTGCTTCTTTATCATCTCCATTTCTATAAGCTTTTGGTAAGTAATCAAATACTAATTGTATTGCTTTCAATGCTAATGCATCTGTATAATCTGTTGCCATTATTGAAACATAAGCTTCTATAGCATGAGTTAATACATCAACTCCTGTATCTGCTGTAACACCTGCTGGTACTGTCATAACTAAAGTTGGGTCTATTATAGCCACATCTGGAGTTAACTCGTAGTCAGCTAAAGGATACTTCATATTATTTACTTTATCTGTAACAACTGCGAAAGAAGTAACTTCTGAACCAGTTCCTGAAGTAGTTGGTATTGCCACTAATTGCGCTTGTCTTCCTAATTTAGGGAACTTAAATACTCTCTTTCTTATATCTGCAAACTTTAATCTTAAATCATCAAAGTTAGCTTCTGGATTTTCGTAGAATAACCACATAGCTTTAGCAGCATCCATTGCTGAACCTCCACCAAGAGCTATTATAGTGTCAGGCTTGAATTTTCTCATAGCTTCTGCACCATTTAACACTGTTTCTACTGATGGATCTGGCTCTACGTCACAGAATACATCTATCATCACAGGATTTCTTCTTTTTCTTAATTGGTGAGTTATTTTATCTACATTTCCTAACTGAACCATAACTCTATCAGTTACTATCATTACTCTATTAGCATTTGGTAATTTTTCTAAGTAGCTTATAGAACCGAATTCATGGTATATTCTTTCTGGAACTTTGAACCATTGCATATTTACTTTTCTCATTGCAACTTTCTTAACATTGATTAAGTTACTTGCTGATACATTTTCTGTTGTTGAGTTATTCCCCATAGATCCACATCCTAACGTTAATGATGGTATATTTGCATTGTATATATCACCTATTGCCCCATGAGTAGATGGCGCATTCACAAGTAATCTACCTGTTCTTACTCTTTTACTGAATTCTAATATTATATCATCATCGTTACAATGTATAACAGCTGAATGTCCTAGTCCTCCAAATTCAGTCATTTCTACACATTTTTGTATTCCTTCTTGAGCATTTTTAACCTTGAAACAAGCAAGCACTGGACTTAACTTTTCTTTTGATAAAGGATCTTCCATCCCTACCTTTTCAAGTTCTGCAACTATCATTTTTGCATCTTTAGGAACATTTATCCCTGCCATTTGTCCTATTGTATATGGACTTTGTCCTACTATATTTGGATTTAATGAACAAGTTTCATTATTTATAACTAATCCTTGTAATTTTTCTTTTTCTTCTTTATTTACAAAGTAGCATCCATAGTATTTCATTAAATCTGTTACTTCATTGTATATTTCTTCATCTATTATTACTGCTTGCTCAGAAGCACATATCATTCCATTATCGAAAGTTTTTGATAATATTAAATCATTTACTGCTTGCTTTATATCTGCAGTTTTATTTATATAACAAGGAACATTTCCTGCTCCAACCCCAAGAGCTGGTTTTCCTGAAGAGTATGCTGATTTAACCATTCCTGGTCCACCAGTAGCAAGTATTACTGATACTCCGTCATGCTTCATTAATAAGTTAGTAGCTTCTATTGATGGTTTTTCTATCCATTGTATACAGTCTTCTGGTGCTCCTGCCTTTACAGCTGCATCTCTTAATATTCTTGCTGCTTCTGAAGAACATTTTTGAGCTGATGGATGGAAGCTGAATATGATTGGGTTTCTACCCTTCATTGATATTAATGATTTAAACATTGTTGTAGAAGTTGGATTAGTAACTGGTGTTACCCCTGCAACTACACCTACTGGCTCAGCTATTAGCATATATCCTTCTTCTTCATTTTTTTCTATTACTCCAACAGTTTTGTTGTATTTTATACTATTATAAATATATTCTGTAGCGAACATATTTTTAGTTACCTTATCTTCAAATATTCCCCTTTTAGTTTCATCTATTGCCATTTGTGCAAGTTCTATATGTTTATCTAAACCAGCCATTGACATTTCTCTAACTATAGTATCTATTGCGTCTTGATCTAAGCTTAGCATAGCTTGTTTAGCTTTTTCTGCTTTTACAACTAGCTCATCAATCATATTTTCAACACTGAATTCATTATCTACTACTTTTAGTTTTCTTGACTCTTTGCTCATTTTCGTATCCCCCATATAATTCATTTAAATATGTTAGTTATTTAACAAACTCATTATATAAATTATGATACTTTAATTAAATATAAGTGTCAATAACTTTTGTTAAATTTTTTTCAATCTTTTAAATGAAAACGTTTCTTTTTATATTATCTTTATAATGCTGTATTTTCTAATACTTTTAGGTCTTTTCTCTAAGTAATATATTGAATTCTTTATTTTGTATACAAAATATTTTTATAAATTTCTCTTCTCTTCATATTGTTAAATTTTATACATTAATACTTGTATACTATTAAGCTTTTATAAAGTTTAATAAACAAAATAAAAATGTGGTGAGATAATTTCACCACATATCACAGTAAATACTATATTCAACTTTAGTAAGTCACTTTTTTATCAATTATCACAGCATCTGCATATTTTTCTAATAAATCTATCGCATAATCTAAATATCTATTTAGTTCTTTGTCTTTGTCAAAAGCTATAATATTCATAAGTATATGCTTAGTATCTGATGTTATCATTGCCCTTTCTGAATCTGATGTAGTACTTCCAAATTTCCCAATTTCATCTTCAAATACAGGTAGATTTTCTAAATTAATTGATCCTCTACCAATGCCATCATATCTCTGATTTTCTTCACCTACAGTGAAAATAATCTCTTTTCCTAACTTGATTAAATCATAAGTCCCAACTGAATAAAAACTTTCTAATGATATTAAATTATTTATATCTACTACGTTATTTACTTTATATAAATTCATCCCTTTTACAACTCTTTTAGCAAGTGATTCAGATGAAAGTCTATATCTACTTGGATCCTTTCCTAACTTTTTATATGCGATTCTAGAAGTCTCTATATTTTTTATTTTCAATACTTCATCTTTCTTTATATTATTTTTTATTTCCTCACATTTATCATTTATAATTTCCCATAAATGCTCATCTCCATCTCTAACAGATACTTCAGCTTCTATTGATGCTACAGTCGTGTTTGGACATTTTTCTTTTAACTTATTGCTTATCTTAATATTTATCATATATTTACTCCTTTTTAAAAGATACATTTACTTCTTCATATCCAATATTCTTTAATAAATTAACTAAACTCGCTTTTGTATTTTCTTTTATTTCTTCCATGAATCCTTCCTTCAATATCTTATCTTCATATTCCTTCTTATATTTACTTATATCAGATAATATATCATTTGTATCTAATTTATTAAAAATAGAATTTTTAATATCATATACATATAAGTTTTCGTCATCTATGTAGTGATTCAATATTCTACACTGCTCTACTTCTATGTTTATCTTTTTTCCTGTATTCTCAATTATCATTATATCTTCTGGCTTTATACCTCCATTAATGACCCCCTCATATTTAATTATAAAAGATTGTTCTGTAAAAGGTATTTTTATATCATTTATACTTTTATCTTTTTTTACTACCACAATGTTACTATAATTATATTTAACAGTGTTCAAATCCAAAACCTGACTTATAGTAGATAATACTCTAGTATTATCATTATATCGATTATTTTCTTTCCCTAATATTCTTATACTAAGCCCTACTGTTATTATGATTAACAAAATGGGTAATAATAGAACTACTTTATTATTTTTTTTCCTTTTTATCAACAAATATATGCCTCCTTTTGGTATAATATTTAAGAATTAAATTTAGTCTTAACCTATTATCAAGATGATTTTAGTTAATTTAATAGTTACTTTTTTATGAAAGGAGTTTTTTTTAATGACATTATTAGTTTTCGGGCATAAAAATCCAGATACAGATTCAATATGCTCATCAATTTCATTAACATACCTAAAAAATCAATTAGGCGAAAACGCAATAGCGTGTGCTTTAGGAGAACCAAGAAAAGAAGCTCAATTTGCTTTAAACTACTTCAACGTTGAAGCTCCTAAAATATTAGATAATGTAAAAATACAAGTTAAAGACTTAAGCTACGATAAGGTTAAGCCTTTAACACCTGCAGCTTCAGTTATAGAAGCGTACTCTCTTATGAGTAATAAAGGAGTTAAAACTTTACCTATAGTATCTGAGGATGGTAAATTTGAAGGAATAGTTACTATGCAAGAAATAGCAGAAGACCTTCTTCACCAACACTTCAATACTATACATACTTCTATATCTAATATATGCAAGAACCTTAATGGTTCAGTCCTTGTAAATTGTGACGAAGAAGTAACAGGAAGAGTTGTTACTTTATCATTTAACATGGATGCAGTAATGGATGTACTAAGCGAAGGTGATATCGCTATAGTTGGTAACAGATCTGATGTTATAGAATATGCTATAGACTCTAAGGTTAAGCTTTTAGTTTTAACTGGTGGGGCAACTATAAGTGAGGAATTAATAGGTACAGCTAAACAAAATGGTGTGTCTGTAGTATCAGTTGAATGTGATACTTATAAAACATCTAACATAATAAATCAATGTAATTACTTATCAGAAATAATCATTAAAGATAACTTAGTTGTTTTCCATGAAAATGATTACGCTGATGATGTAAAAGAAACTATGTTAAACACTAACTTTAGAGCTTATCCTGTAGTAGATGATAACAATAACTTCTTAGGATTAGTTTCTAGAAAGCATCTTTTAAACCCAACTAAGAAAAATGTAGTATTAGTTGATCATAACGAAGCTGCTCAAAGTGCCGATGGTATTGAAGAAGCTAACTTAGTTGAAATAGTTGATCATCATAAAATAGGTGGAATATCTACTGATGTTCCTGTGTCTATAAGAGTTATGCCTGTTGGATGTACTTGTACTATAATTTACAAAATGTTCAAAGAGCATAATGTTGAAATACCTAAATCTATAGCTGGTTTATTATTATCTGCTATATTATCAGATACTTTAATATTTAAATCTCCAACTACTACTGAATTAGATAAACAAGCTTGCGAAGAATTAAGCAAAATAGCTGAAGTTGATATGGAGTCTTACGGAATGGAAATGTTCAAGTTCGGAACTTCTTTAGATGAATATAGCATAGAAGAAATCGTAAATATGGACTTTAAAGAGTTTAACATGAGCGGAAAAAGAGTTGGTATAGGTCAAGTATTTACTTTAGATATAGATTCTATATTTGCTAAGCAAGATCAATTCTTATCTTATATAAACTCTACTGACTATGATATGTTAGTTCTTGCTGTAACTGATATAATCAAAGAAGGTTCTTACTTAATATACAAGGCAGAAGATAAGTTAATTTCTGAAGCATTCAATGTAGAAGGCGCTCAAGGAGTATTCGCTCCAGGGGTAGTTTCTAGAAAGAAACAATTAGTACCAAACTTAACAACTGCTGTTAGAAATATGTAATATAAATATTTATATAAAAACAAAAAGGTGAGCTCATAAGAGTTCACCTTTTTTGCGAAACTATATTTTGATAGTCCCTTTTATAAATCATGTTGTTTCTTTTTTGATTCACTTAGAACGTGTAATCAATTAAACTGGTTTAACAATAATATTTTTTACTTTTTTAAATGTGTTTTTTGTCTTTATGTTTTTTAGGATTTATTACCTTACTATTTTATACGAAATTCGACATAAAGTAAATATAAAATATCAATACATTTAAAATTAAATTTTAATTAACTCGTTGTGCTAGTTAATCTTTACAATAATAAAACTCCAACAAATATAGTATCCTAAGATTGTATCACCAATCTAAAGGAGGG
>CABIVQ010000087.1 GCA_902362365.1 Clostridiaceae bacterium
GCAAGTGTCTTGGATATAAGACACCTGCAGAGGTATTTGATGCAACATGAATATAAAGTGTTGCACTTATATTGACAATCTATCGTATAAAAAATAATAAAATTGTTAAATATTATAGTAGAACTAAATGGGTGCATAGCTCAGCTGGATAGAGCAACGCCCTTCTAAGGCGTGTGTCCGGGGTTCGAATCTCTGTGCGCTCACCATATGATCCATTAGCTCAGTCGGTAGAGCACCTGACTTTTAATCAGGGTGTCCCGCGTTCGAGTCGCGGATGGATCACCATTAATCCACATCAAATTTGATGTGGATTTTTTTATGCTTAAAAATGTATTATAAATATATAAAAGGGACATATGTCCTTTTGTTATTTTTAAATAATGATAAAATAATAGTAGAACAATGAAATGTTCGTTAGGAGAAATGAAAATATGCAGAATAGCTTATTTTATAATCGTATTAGAAACAAGGATGCAAAAAAGTTTATTGAAAAAATACCGAGTAATATAAAATTAAAATGTAAGATAAGGATTATTGAAAAAGGAAAGATAGTAGTATTAAAAGGAAACGATATAGAAAATGTTTATGTAAGTTGTCAAGGTAAGATGCAAGTCAGAAATGAGTTTGAAAATGGATTTGTATATAGTTTTGCAAGTATAAATCCTATAGCATATATAGGTGTGATGGAGATTATGGCTAACAAACAAAACTATTCATCTACATTACAAACTAGTACAGAGTGCATAATACTTGAAATACCGAAGAGTGACTTTATTGAGTGGATTACTAGTGACCAAGAATTGACTTTAGAGGTACTGCATTTTGTATCAAAAAGTATGTATGAACAATCTTTAAAAACAGGTGAAGTACTAGCATATCCAGCAATATGTATATTAATAACTTATTTGATGAATGTTTTTGAAAGTGAAGACAAGGATATTGCTATTTTAGAAAAAACTAGAGAAGAAATTGGATCAATATTAGGATTTTCAATAAGAACAATTAATAGAAATTTAAAAATACTAAAAGAAGAGAATCTAATTTCCGTAAATCGAAAAAGTATATCAATAACGAAAGAACAGTTTAATAGACTATCTTATAAATTAGAATCAATTAAATAATATATAAATAAAAATACGTAAAATATATGGAGGAAAATAATGGAACAAGTATTAAATATCATAAAAAATGAGACATTAACTTACAATCAACAAGTATTACAGCTGGCAGGTCAAGCTGAAAGTACTCTTAATGTATTAAATATAGATGAAGAAACTAAAAAACTTCTTGATGCAGAAATAATATGTACTATGTTCGAAGGGAATGCACCTTATAGACCAAGATATGTTATACCAAATTATGAAGTATTAATGGAAAAAGGGTGTAAGTTCTTAGACTTAGATGTACCAAATGATATATGGGAAGCGACTAATAACTTATTAATATTATATAAGCATGTACCATCTATAACATCATATCCAGTATACCTAGGTAACATAGATACACTTTTAGAACCATTTGTAAAAGATGAAGAAGAAGCATATAAAGCTATAAAATTATACTTAAAGCATATAGATAGATCACTTACTGATTCTTTCGTTCATGCAAATATAGGCCCAGTAGATACAAAAGCAGGTAGATTAATACTTAAAGCTATGAAAGAATTAGAGTGTGCTATGCCAAACTTAACAGTTAAATATGATAAAGACATAACTTCTAAGGAATTTATAGAATTATGTGCAAGTACAGCTTTAGTAACTGCTAAGCCAAGTTTTGCTAATCATAAAATGGATGTAGAAGATTTTGGAACTGAAAATTATGCATTAGCAAGTTGTTATAATGGATTCATTATAGGTGGGGGTGGATATACCCTAGTAAGACTTGTTCTAAGTAGATTAGCTGAAGCATCAGAATCAGTTGAAGATTTCTTAGATAATAAATTACCATTTGCAGCTAAAAAGATGCTTGAATATATAGATGAAAGAATAAAGTTCTTAGTAGAAGAAGCAGCATTCTTTAAATCTAATTTCCTTGTAAAAGAAGGATTTATAAATAAAGATCTTTTTACAGGTATGTTTGGTTTAGTAGGTCTTGCTGAAGCTGTAAATCATTTATTAAATGCTACTGAGCAAAAAAATAGATTTGGTCATTCAAAAGAAGCTAATGATTTAGGTTTAAAAATAATTGAAAAGCTTAACTCTATAGTAAGCTCATATAAATCAATATATGTAAATTGTTTTAGTGGGAATCATGTGCTACATGCTCAAGTTGGTATAGATACAGATACTGGAATATCTCCAGGATGTAGAATACCTGTTGGTGAAGAGCCTGAATTATTTGAGCATATTTTACAGTCTGCACCATATCATAAATACTTCTTCAATGGAATAGGAGATATATTCGTATTTGAAGATACTTATAAAAATAACCCTGAAGCTATAGTGAATGTTATTGATGGAGCATTTAATTCAGGAATAAGATATACATCTGTTTATTCAGATAGCTGTGATGTTGTGCGTGTAACAGGATATCTTGTAAAGAAATCTGAAGTAGCAGAACTTGAAAGCGGAAAAGCAGTTAAAAATAATGCAACTGTATTTGGTATGAATGCAAAAAATGGCGCTAAAGCTTTTGATAGAAGGCTTAGAGATTAATTATGGCTTTAGTAAATAAAATAATTCCGTTTTCTTGTATAGATGGTCCTGGAAATAGAACGGCTATATTTTTCCAAGGATGTAACTTAAAATGTACTTATTGTCATAATCCAGAAACTATCAATAAGTGTATAAACTGTGGCAAGTGTGTTTTAACTTGCCCAGTTAACGCTTTAGAAATGAATAATGGAAAAGTTTTATGGGATGAAGATAAATGCGTAGAATGTGATAACTGTATTAAAACGTGTAAAATTTTATCAACTCCAAGAACTAAAGATTATTCAGTAGATGAATTATTTGAAGAAATAAAAAAAGTTAGACCATTCATTCAAGGTATAACTGTAAGTGGAGGTGAGTGTACTCTTAATGCAGATTTTTTAGTAGAATTATTTACTAAAGTAAAAGAGGAGCTTAATCTTACTTGCTTTGTGGATACAAATGGAACCTTAGACCTTAGTGAAAAAGAAGACTTGGTAAATGCAACCGATAAGTTTATGTTAGATGTTAAGTGTATGGATGAAGAAGAGAGTGTAAGAATTACAGGATTAAGCAATGATATAGTTTTAAAAAATTTAAAATATCTATTAGATAAAGACAAACTTCATGAAGTAAGAACTGTAATAGCTCCAAATCTAAATAATGAGTATACTGTTAAAGAAGTATCTAAGATTATTAATGGAAAATGTAAATATAAGCTTAATGCTTATAGAAAGTACGGAGTAAGACAAGAAGGACTAGATCTACATGGAGAGATAGGTCCAACTGATGAAGAAATGAAGGTTTATCTAGAATATATTTGATAATATATTAGAATGTTTAACATAGTAAGGAGAGAATCTCAAAAAAATTTTTAGAGATTCTCTTTTTTTGTTAAAAACTATAGACCTTGGTATAATACCAAGGTCTATAATAATATATAGATAATAGTCTGGGAGGATTTTATGTGGATAAAAAAATATATAAAAAATTTAGTGTTAATAGTTTTAGGAAGTTGTATATTAGCCTTTGGAAGTTTTAACTTTAACTATCAGAATGGTGTTACTGAAGGTGGAGTATTAGGTTTATTACTTCTTATAAAAAATATATTTGATATATCTCCATCAGTTACAGCATTAATAATAGATTTATCTTTATTTGCTCTTGGAGCTAAATTTTTTGGAAAGCAGTTTTTAGTTCTTTCTATTTTTGCTAGCTTATCTTTTTCAAGCTGGTATAAGATGTGGGAGAGTATTGGATTTATAGTTCCAAACTTAAGTAATAATATGCTTCTTGCAAGTATTCTTGCGGGGATAGGTGTAGGTATTGGTATAGGTATAATAGTTAGAGCTGGAGGAGCAGCTGGAGGAGATGATGTCATAGCTTTAGTGGGAACAAAACTTACTTCTCTTAAAGTAAATCATATATATATGATTACAGATTTTATAGTATTGATATTATCTTTATCTTACCTAAGTTTTAAACAAATATTATTTTCTTTAATAGCAGTTACAATAAGTGGGAAAATAATAAGTATAATGTATGGCGAAGATGGAGATAATGATGTTGATAAAAGCCTTCAAGAAGAATTTGCAAGTACAAAAGAAATTTAAAAATTTAAGAAATATGAATAAAGAGCTCCGCAAATATGAATCTTATAAATGTAAGATTATAAATAAAAAGTAGGAGGTTATACATGGCAAATAAACCAGTAGACCCAAATGCAAAGGCAGCGCTAAATCAAATGAAGCTAGAAATAGCTAATGAATTAGGAATGGAAAATACTAATTTAAATGGAGCTAATAGTACCTCATATAAAAATGGAGAAATAGGTGGTCGTGTTGGCGGTCAAATGAGCAAGAAGCTGGTTGCAATGGGAGAAGAAGCATTACTTAGACAATATAATAGTAAAAAATAATATGAAATAAAGCCATATTGTTCATAGAGATAATATGGCTTTTAATTTAATTCTCAAGATTTATATTAACCTATACCACCGTAAATTGAACCTAATATAATAACTATAACAGTTACTGGAACGAATACAAATCTAGCAAATTGTAAGAACCAATTTCCAAGAGGTCGCTTAGCTCCCTTATTTATTTCAGATAAAACATTTCCTTTAAATAAGAAGAATATTGATATTGCAGAAATAGTAGCTCCAATAGGAGATAATATTATAGTTATAAAGTCTGTGAAAGAATTAAACTTATCAATATTAGTAGCTAAAGGTAAAGCTAATACAAAACATAAGGCAGAAATAAATATAGATGCTTTTTTTCTACTAATCTTAGTAACAGATAATAGTGCTTCAACAGGACCTTCTAGCATACTAACTGAAGCAGATATTGCCGCGAATATAATGCTTAAGAAAAAGAATATGCTAATAATATTTCCGTAAGGCATTGCTTTAAATATAGAAGGTACAGTTATAAATAAAAGTGAAGGACCAGCTGCTGGGTCAAAACCAAAAGAGAAAACAGCAGGCATTATCATAAATGCAGCAAGTAGTGCAGCTATAGTATCAAATATAGCAGTATTGACAGCCGAACTAATTATATCAAACTTATCATTTGTGTAACTTCCGTAAACAACCATACCACAACCAGTAAGAGATACAGTGAAGAATGCTTGCCCTAATGCCATAATCCAAGTCTCTAAACTAAGTAAAGCTTCCCATCTAGGTTTAAGTAAGTATTCAACACCAGCCATAGCTCCAGGCAAAGAAATAGATCTTATAGTAAGGAATATAAATAGTAAAAGTAATAATGGCATTATTATTTTATTCAATTTTTCTATACCTTTAGATACTCCAAAGCAAACTACTAGTAAAGTTATACCTACTGATAATAAAAAACAAGGGACAGATGCAGTAGTTCCGGCAAATGAATCAAAGTATGTCGGTATATCTATATTATTTATCTCACCAGTTACGCTAAGTGCAAAGTACTTTAAAATCCAACCTATAACTATAGAGTAAAACATGAATATACCAAATAATCCTATAACAGGAATAGTAGAGAATATAGAAGAGAACTTCATATTTCTACTTTTGAATATTTTACTTATACCTACCATAGAGCCAGATTTAAAAGTTCTACCAAGTGTAAATTCACCAATAAGTCCAGTTGTTCCAAGTAAGAATACAAATAAGAAGTACGGTATTAAGAAAGCAGCACCACCATATGTACCTAATTTATAAGAGAATATCCATATGTTACCTAGGCCTAAAGCAGCCCCGACACAAGATATTATAAATCCAAATTTTGAAGAGAAATTTTCTCTATTGTCTTCGAGAGACATTTTTTCATTAGATATTTTTTCAATCATAATAATTTCCTCCTAAGATTTTATCTTCTAAATATATTTTTATAAAATAAAAAGGCCACATAGTTTAAACTACATGACCTTTTATACCTAGGATAAAACAAAAGGTCACATAGCTATTATCTATGTGACCACATTTATTGCATAATAACGTTAGCCATCATAGATACAAACTTTTGGGGTTTGTACCTATGATGTAAGACTATATATCATAAATACAAACCTATCTAAAATAGCTAAAGTAATAGAACTTATTAACTTTTAATAAATCTAGGTTTATATTAGTATTCATTATTAAATCTCCTTTTAATTTCTTTCGTTTTGTTAACTTATTTATATTTGAATCTCGACCCCGATAGGGATTACAATAGTTTCACCACAAAACATATTCCCCCTATAGAAAGGAGT
>CABIVQ010000088.1 GCA_902362365.1 Clostridiaceae bacterium
GAAATTACCGATCATTGTATCTAGTGAAAAAAATATAAATGAACTATTGGCTATTGATGAGGCTATAGCTAGTAGGCTTATAGAAACTTCTAAAGGCTTTGTAATAGAGTTCAAAGGTAAACATCTTAATTATAGATTAGAAGGTGCTTAAAATGGAATATATTGAAGATTTTAAGCAATTATTAGAAATTATTAGAAATATATCTGGAGATAAGAGTGATGGATATATTTCTCTCAAAAAAGCAATAGAACGATTAGAAAAAATAAAAAGAGGGGGAGCAAATGAAAAAGTTAAGAAAGCTAAATAGGAGAATTAAAGAGTATTTAAGTAAAAAAGGATTAGATCCTGATGATTATCTTGTAGAGAGACAAGGTATTAATGATGAATTTGGATATGAATATTTCCAAGTATTTAATTTAAAAGAGAATAAGCTAGAAAGATATTATTATTAATATTTAAGGGGATTAAAATGAGTAAAGCTGAGTTAGATAAATTAGTAGAGGATAATATGGGATTAGTACCATATATTATGCACAGGTATTTTAAACAATTTATACAAGAAAATAGATTTATAGCAGACGAACTTCTGCAAGAAGGTTATTATTGGCTAGTTAAGGCTAGTAAAGTTTATGATTCAAGTAAAGGTAAGTTTAGTACTATAGCGGGACTTTATATAAAAAGTGGAATGGTTAAATTTGTAGAAAGGTATTTCAGAAAGCACTATAGACCAAATGTTGTTAGTGCAAATATATTAATTTCAGATGATACTAAAGATGAAATAGAGTTATTAGATGTAATAGAAAGTAAAGAAAATATTCCAAGTGAGATGATTGCAATAATTGATGTAATTAAAAAGTCAAAAATAACTGAGATTGAAAAGATAATTACCTTAAGAGTACAAGGATATAGCCAAGCTGAGATAGGTAAAATTACTGATACTCAACAGACTTATATATCTAAAAAAATAATAAACTTAAGAAATGAAATAAAAGCAGTTTAAAGGGGGAATGAAATATGAAACTACCATTCGTAAGTAGAAAAAAATATGATGCTATACAAAATAAGAATATAAAGTTGATAAAAGAGAAAGTAAATTTAGAATATGTGTTAGATGAACTAGATGCAGAGAATGAAGGTTTACTTAAAGATGTAATAAATCTAAAAGATGATTTAAAAGAAAAAGATAAGGAACTGGATTTGGCTAAACAATATAATGACATAGCTACTAATAAAGTTTGTGAGCTTAATACTAAGTTAATAGCAGCAACAACCAGAAATGAAGAGCTAGAATCTAAAATAAAAGAATTAGAGTTTTGTTTGAATGAAGTCAAGAAAGAAAATTACAATGCGGTTATAAGATTATCAAAGGATATTAGCGTAGCAACTGTAATTAAAAATGTTTGCTGTGATAAAGCAAATGTTAAGTTTACAAAAGATAATATATTTGAATTAGCGACTAAGATAGGATAGACAACAAGAGAATAAGGAGTAGTTTTGCTATAAAACTAACTTCTTATTCTCAAATAATAATCAAATGAAAAGGAGAGTATAAAATGAATAAGGTTATTCTAAGTGGAAGATTAGTTGCAGATGCAGAACTTAAATATATAGCTGGTTCAGGAACACCAAAAGGAACTTATAAGATAGCGGTAGATAGATCTTATAAAGATAAAGATGGAAATAAGAAAACTGATTTTATACCATGTGAGCAATTAGGTAAGCATATGGAAAATCTAGTTCAATATCTTACAAAAGGTAAACTAGTTGAAATAGATGGAGAATTACATATAGAAAATTGGAAAGATGAAACTGGTAATTGGAAGAGCTTTACAAGTGTTAAGGTTGAAAAGTTAAACTTTGTATCTGTAGGCAAAAAAGAAGAAAGTCAAAATAATAATCAACCAATATTTACACCTAATTTTGAACCAACAGGATTAGATCCACAAGGCTTCCAAGCAATAGACGATGATGACATACCATTCTGATAACAAGGGGGATATTATGATTAATAAAAAAGGCAAGAAAATAAAAGATACAAAAGGATTTGGTGAAGATATTACGGTTTATAAACTAAATCAAAAAGAGTTAGAAGTGTATCTTAAAAATATAGATAGCAGAGAAGGTCCTAGAAGAAAATAGGTACCAGAGGAAAAAAGATGGGTTTTAATAGGAGGAGATTAAATGGCTGTATCAAGAAGTAGAAGAAGCCTTAAACGTAGATACAAGAAAGCAAGAGCTGAGTTCAGAGAAGAACTTAGAGAAATATTAAAAAATGATAGAGCTTTAGGTATGGCTATATTTCTTACATATGTTTCAGAAAAACGTAGAATTCATATAACTAAAGTTTGGTACATATTAGGAACTAGACATAAAGAAGCATATAAAGATTACTGCAAAGAATTAATGGGAAGCAATTTATGCGTAAGTGATGATATTTTTAAAACTTTACATTTTAGTGGATATCAAGAATTAAGCAAAAAATACATAAGATTGATGCCGGAATGTTTTGCCATGGGAGAAGCATTTGGATTAGCTAAAAAATGTGTAAACGGAAAATTATAGACTCCTGGATCTTATGGTCCAGGAAATAAAAGAGGAGTTTTAATATGGAAGAATTTCAAGCGAAAGTAGGATTAGTAGCAGAAGTTATAAAAGGATCACTTGAAAGTTTTAATTTATATATAGCGGTAGATCCTAAGACAGAGGAATTTATATTCATAGATAGAGATGCACTTGATAATAAAGGCTCAGGAAAAGTTGCTAGAGTTAAAATGAATCAGATTAATGTTAGAAAATAGGTGGTGGAGATTATGAAAATAGGACAAGAGATAACAGTAAAAGAAGATTTTAAGATAAATACAACTATTAGCGACAAGGTTATAACTGTAAAAAAAGATGATAAAGGATTTGTTGATAGTCAAGGCTTCTTGCATCTGACAACAGGAAATGGAAGAGGTAAAATAGTCAAAATAGATGATATAGAAGTTAGAGGATATGACCACGAAAACATAGCTAAAATGATATATAAAAGAATGAATAATGCATTTTTAATAGGATCAATTTTAGAAGATGAAGGATATGAAGTTGAAGATATTTTAGATGAAATAGAAGATGTTCTAACAGATATACTTTAGAAGTTAAAAGGGAGATTTTATATGGATATAGGTAAACTTAAAAGAGCCAATGAATTAAAAAAAGAAATTCAAGAGTTAGATTCATTTATATTTTATGCTAGTAAAGTATGGACTGGTAAACTTACTATAAAAGAAAAGGTTATGAGTTTTATAAGCAATGCTTATGGTGCATTTGAATCTAAAGAGTTTAAAATGGATACTCATATAAAAAATAGAGTATTAGATGTATTAATAGATTATAAAAATGAATTAGAAAAAGAATTTGAAGATATGTAAAGAAAACAATAATTTTAGTTTATGAGGGTAGAGCATTATAACTCATTCTCATATGATAATCAAATAAGGAGATTGAGTATGAAAGTAAGTTTTACAATAGATGGTAAACCTCAAGGAAAAGGTAGACCTAGATTAAGTTATGGAAGAATAAAGACACCAGATCAAACAGTAATGTATGAAAACTATATAAAATTACTTTATAGAAGTAGCATTAAAACATATTTTGAAGGACCTATAAAGTTAATAATAAAAGCATACTATCCAATAGCTAAAAGTGATAGTAAAAAGAAAAAAGAACAAAAGTTAAATGGAGATATAAGGCCATATAACATTAAGCTAGATATAGATAATGTAGTAAAAGTTATATGTGATGCTCTTAATGAAATAGCTTACAAAGATGATACACAAATAGTTGAATTAGGGACCAGTAAGTATTTTAGTGATAAACCTAGAGTGGAAGTTACAATAGAAAGTATTTAGAAAGTGGGGGACTAATATGAGTAAAGACAAAAAAGAATTATTTAAAAAAGTTGAAGGTAGACTTCATAACTATAAAAATTTAGAAGTTCAAATAAGAAATTTAGAGTTAGATATTGAAAGAGAAAAGAATGATTATAGAGGTTGTGGAGCTATTGGATATGATGAAAAAACAGGAGTTACATATAACATATCAAGAACTGTAGAAAATGAAGTTATAGCTAAAGAAAAAAGAATAGGAAATTTAATGCAAACTAAATTAGAAAAAGAAATAGAAAAGAAAAAAATAGAAAATGCATTAACAACTTTAGATAGTAGAGAGACAGATCTGTTTAATCTACTTTATAACAGTAGAAGTAAAAACAATATGAACTATATAAGTATCAAGTTACATATTGATAGAAGTCATTGTTATAGGATGAGAGAAACTATAGTTTATAAAGTAATGAGCATTCTTTATCCGGATGTATTAAAAGAATTACCGTTATTAGAGAATGTATAAAATATAATATTTATTTAAGGAGAGAAAGAAAATGAAATTAATGAGTATAAAAAATGCTTACAAAATGATAGAAGATATATCTAATATATATGGGTTAGATGTAAATTTGACACATGGTGGAACTTACATAATGAAACTTGAAGAATTTAAAAAGAGAGTGGATGATATAGTTTTAAAAAGAAGATTAGTAACAAATGAAGATGAATATAGTTGCATAACTATCAATGGAGTTCCGATAATAGATGAATATGAATTATTAGATGCAAATACAATAAATATTCATATGCCTTGTAAAGTGTTTAATATATCTAAATAAAATAATTTATTTATAATGAGATGAAAATGAGACACTTTTGAGACACTTTTGAGATTTTTTTGAGGGATAACGGTGAGATAATAGTAGTATAGAAATTTCTATTTCTCCCCCAATACCCCTATATATGAAAATACCAGGTTTCCCCGCCTGGTATTTTTATTTTTGTGAAAAGGTGATTTTATGAAAATTTATAAAGATATAGATGAAGTAATAAAACCTACTGAAGTTCCTAGGGAACTTTGGAAATATGAAAAGGAAATGAAGAAGAAACCTAAATTTGATAAAGTTAAAATAAATAAAAGAAATTTAAATAAAAAAGAAGGAAAACCACGAATTAAGTAGAATTATATACTTGAAAGAGGGGTGATATTATGTCTAATGAAAAAATAACTATAGCTAATCAAAGAAACTTAAATGATGTAGCTACAGAATTAACTTTGAAGTATATGGAAAGCCATTCTTTAAATGTAGAGAAGATTGTAGAAGTATACAAAGCTTTTTATAAGGCGGCTGTTGAAGCTTGGAATGGCGAATACTAATAATTATAAAGAACTCTAGAATAGGTTCTAGTGTTGCATTAATGTAAAATTTAATACTTTACAAAATGACCCTCATGATTTTAGAGCTAACGCTCAATTATTATGAGGGTTGAAATTTTTTCCATTTTATTTTTAGACGCACTTACC
>CABIVQ010000089.1 GCA_902362365.1 Clostridiaceae bacterium
TAATAGACCTCGCAAGTGTCTTGGATATAGGACACCTGCAGAGGTATTTGATGCAACATGAATATAAAGTGTTGCACTTATATTGACAATCTATCTTATAAAAAATATATTATATATACTTATTGAGCTAATATATTAGCTAAATTCTTGTATCCTCGTGATAATGTATTAGCTATATTCTTAGTTTTGATTTTTGAGATTCTGATTTACTCTCTAAATAACTTATATCATCAATATTATAAGGTGTATTTTGATAAACACAGTAATTCAGCCAATTTCCAAATACTACATTTGCACTTTCTCTCCAGGTTACTAATGGATTTGAATTTATATCATCATTATTAAAGTAATGTCTAGGTACTTCAATTTCCAGTCCCTTATTTAAATCTCTAAGATATTCATTCTTTAAAGTGTCTCTATCGTACTCTAAGTGACCTGTAATAAATATTTGTCTTCTATTTTTATTTGCTACAATAAATACTCCAGCTTCTTCAGATTCTGATAATATATCTAGATCCTCTACTTTTTCAATATCTTCTCTTTTTATTTCTGTATGTCTTGAGTGTGGTGCATAAAATACATCATTTAATCCCCTAGTTAAATTATCATTTACATAGTTATTCCAGTGTTTATATACCCCGAATAGCTTTTTATCCAAGATGTACTTTGGAATATCATAATGGTGATAAAGAGCTGCCTGTGCTCCCCAACAAATATGAATCGTAGAAAATACATTAGATTTAGTCCAATCCATAATACCTTTTAGCTCTTCCCAGTATTCAACCTCTTCAAAATCTAGATGTTCAACTGGAGCACCTGTTATAATTAAACCATCAAATTTTTGGTCTTTAACATCATCTATACATCTATAAAATTTTTCTAAATGCTCTATTGGAGTATGACTTCCTATATAACTTTTAGTTTGAAGTAATGTTATTTCCACTTGAAGCGGTGTATTTGATAAATATCTTAAAAGTTGATTTTCAGCTTGGATTTTAATAGGCATAAGATTTAGGATCGCTATTTTTAATGGTCTGATGTCTTGTGTATTTGCTCTTTCTGTATTCATTACAAATATATTTCCATTTGATAGTACATCAAATGCTGGTAATTCTTTATGTATTTTTATAGGCATACCAATCCCCCCTTTTATCTCTGTTTTCCCTATTCCACTTTGAAATTAATTATAGCATAATAATAAGACAATTGAATTAAGTTTAATTTCAATACCTGTGTTTAAATTAACTAAGCATTATTACCATCTTACGACATAATTAGCAATGTGAAACTTTTATTTTTATTTTTTAATAAAATTGTTATATTTTTTTTAAATTTTAATATACATATATATAATCTATTTAATTTATAAAAATTAATTTCATATGAATTTTATTTTTTTAAGTAGATATCTGTGAGAATATCTTAAAAATATAAGCTTAATATCATATACAAAATCTACTATAAGGAGGGTAAAATAAATGAATGATTATATATTAGTTCAACTTGAATATATAGTTAGAGTCCTGGTTGCTGGTTTTTGTGGAGCTATGATCGGATATGAAAGAAAAAACAAATTAAAAGAAGCTGGAATTAGAACACATTTTATAGTTGCTCTTACATCAGCACTTATAATAATTATTTCTAAATATGGATTTTATGATATCATAGGTACTCCAGGTATAGGACTTGATCCTGCCCGTGTTGCTGCACAAGTTGTTAGTGGTGTTGGCTTTTTGGGAGCAGGTTTAATATTTGTTAGAAATCAATCAATAAGTGGCCTTACTACAGCTGCAGGTATGTGGGCTACAGCAGGTATAGGTCTTGCGATAGGTTGTGGGTTATACTTACTTGGAATTGTTTCAAGTATTATTATACTTATTGCTCAATTTTTGCTTCATAGAAGCAGATGGTGGATAAGACTTCCTATAGCTGAACAACTGCTTATTAAAATTCGTAATACTGATGATTCTGTAACATATATTGAAGAAAAACTAAAAAATGATAGAATTGATATTATAAATATGAAAGTTAATAATCTTGATGAATTTTTTCTCGAAGTAACCATCTATGCTAAACTGCCTAAAGGTTATAATAAAACAAACTTAATAAAACTATTTAATGATAATCCTCTTATAAAATCCTTAGAAGTATAATAAAAAAGTAAGCCTTTATAATATATAATGGCTTACTTTTTTATAGCATAAATATTTATCATTTAAATAGCTCTATAATTTATCATCAATATCACGAATTTCATTTATATTTTCTATTATCATACTTATATGATAGTTATAAACTGGGCTTATGTCTTCTTTTACCTCTATATCACTAGCCAATTCATAATATAAATTTTTAGATTTAATATAATTCTCTTCGTTTATATAACACTTATCTTTCATATGTCCTAAAACTTGAAGATGCATATATATTTGCTTACATGTATTTATTATTCTATTTATTTCTTTATCATCAATTTCATCATTCCTATATTCTAGTTCATCTAAAAAGTTTTTATATAATCCCTCTAGTTTTGTAATTTCATTTTGTAAAGATGAGATATCTATATCTGCACCCATTTCGATTTCTTTCTTCAGTAATTTTATGGATGTATTTTCTATTACTTTAATTTCATTGTGTATTCTACCTAAGTAGTCAGGTCTATAGATGAGATAATTTACACCTATTCCTATCAAAACACCGATGGAAGTATCTATTATCCTGTGTACAGAATAATAAACAGGGTCAGCTGTACCTATACCCAAATGTATTGCACAATATACTACACAAGCTATTGTTATAGACTTATTTATTTTTATTAAATTACAAATATATATAGTTGTAATTATACCTAAACAAGATAATATTGGATTCCCTGGTCCTATAAGTGCAAACAAAAATCCTATTAATCCACCCACAAATGTACCTTTCAGCCTATTTAGACCTACCGTAAAAGAACCTTTAACCGTAGTCTGCATACATACTACGCAAGCTATTGCTGCATAAAATGTTTTATCAACTAAATTAAAATTTAGATATCCCAACAAAACACATAGCATTACCCCTATGCCAGTTTTTATTGTCCTCATTCCAGGTTTATGTAACTTCAAAGCTCTTCCCCCCTATCATTTATAACTATAACACAATCTAAATTAGCTTGCTTATTGTATAATATCTTTGATAATTAAAAATTCAGTTCTACTGAGTAACTTGTTGGCGAAACATTTCAGGTTTGATGATTTAGATTATAAAAAAAGCTAGATTTTATGAAGTGCACTCTGTCTATTTAACAGTAAACATATCATCACTCTAGCTTTTTTATATTAATATTATTCTTCTGTATTATCGTCTTTATTTATATCTGAATCTAAATTTTCTTTTTTATTCTTTTTTCTTATCACAACTACTATACCTACAATAACTGCTATAACTAGCACTATAGCTATTACTATATTTATTATATTTGGAGCTTTCATGGTAGCATTTATACTGCCTATGTTTGATAAATTATAATCCCAATTATAAACGTACTTCTCATTCTCTTCTGTTACACTTGTTGCGTTGCTCTCTTCTAGTTCTATAGGAGTCTTTATATGTATTCCTACATTAGCTGAACCACCTACAAATGCTAACATACTTTTTTCTTCAGCAGATAATTCACCTAACATGGCATCTTTTAAGTTTAAATTCACTTTATATGTATTTGTAAATAATCCTTTTTCTTCAGTTAAATTTACATATTTATCATAATCAAAATTACTATCTAAGCTACCAGATGCATCTTCATTAATTTCTGATAAGTCTTCTTTTTTCGTTGTTAATTTATATCCGTATTTACCTTCTTCTTCTATTATTTCAACTTTTTCATACTCTTTTTCTAAGGCTGCTATTTCTTCCTGAGTTAGTTTGTTCATCATTTCATCTGGTGCAACCATCTCAATTATCATTCTTCCAGTTCCATCTTTATCCATATCTAGCGTTATGTCTGCGTCAATACATCCTACTAGCATTAGCATAAACATCATCATTATTGAAAGTATAATTCCTTTTTTCATTTTTATATTAGTCCTCCCTCAATTTTTAAAGCTTAAAAGTAGCTTTAGTATAAGTGTTTTACTTATTTTTCTATGTTTCTATGCCTTACTATAATACATCATTTCATTTGTCGTATATTGTAACAATCTGTGTTTTATATTAATATTTTGTATTTTATAAAAAATGACCATAAATAAGTAACCTTAAAGCAAAAACTGTTCATAAAAATGTACTTTAATTTTTATGAACAGTTTTAATTATATTATTAATACTTTCATATATCTTATTAACTAAATTAAATATGCCTATGAAAAAATATGTTTTATTGAACACTTCAAAGAGCATTAAACATTAATGTGCTTAGCCCTTAATATATCTGTACTTAAAATTCTTTTTTAAATATACCATGTCAATTAATTGTTTTTTACATTCATAAATTGGATTGTCATAATTATCTATAAAAAAATTCTTAATCCTATGAGACTCTATAAATCCACACTTTAAATAAAAAGGTATAGTTAAAGGACTATCTCCTGTTCCTACATACATAGTGTCACAATCATTTTTAAAGTATTCAAAGATATACTCAACTAATTTCTTTCCATATCCTTGGCCATAAAACTCTTTATAAATAGCAATATTTTTTAGTTCATAAGTCCTCTCATCTTCTTTAGTAACTACACAAATTCCTTTTAAACTATCATCATATATTGCAAACATAATGCCTTTTTCAAGGTATTTATCAATCATACTTTCTTGTTCATCTGCTAATAGTAGTAAATCTAAATAGTCTTTTTTATTTTCTTTTATCATTTCTATTTTCATTTTAAAACTCCCTAATGTAAAATATGTACTGGTATGAAGTAATCTAAATGTCAAATTTCTATTTCTCTATATTGTACAACAAATGTTAGCTTAATTATATTGAAGCTTAAAATTTAGTAATATAATCACGATAACAGATATTATCATGATCATATTATACAGATTAACTGCTGTATAAGTCAGTTTTAGCTATACAATAAAAGCACCTCATTTCTAAGATGCTTTTATTACTTTATATATCTTTGTTGTAATTAATTATAATAAAAAAAGACACACGATGTTCTAGTGTTGCATCTAGTTAATATTTGCAACTTGATTTTTACAAAATTTATATAATGAAAAAAATAACCTTCTTTGGTTAAATGGAAGTAACGACAAATCCATCCAA
>CABIVQ010000090.1 GCA_902362365.1 Clostridiaceae bacterium
TAGACCTCGCAAGTGTCTTGGATATAAGACACCTGCAGAGGTATTTGATGCAACATGAATATAAAGTGTTGCACTTATATTGACAATCTATCATTTATAAACAATATAAAACTACCTATATAATATTTTCTATTTTTATATAGGTAGTTTTTCTATTATTTCACAACACTTAAACTTATATTTCCATCATATACACTATTTTCATTATTTTCAATATTTCCTTTTACTGCATATAAAGTTTTCTTACTATTTCTATCTACTATGTATAAATATGATGTTGTAATAGGTCTACTATCCCAAGACGCTTCTGTATCTTTTTGAGTTTCAATAGATATAAATAACTTATTATCTATGCACCTAATATTCTCTATAGTATATGACATACTATTAGTATTTTTAATGCTATCATCAAATTCTAATGAGTATGCTATTTCTTTATTAACTATTTTTTTCGTATTTAAGTCAACTTCCATTTCACGTATTTCGAATTTTTCGCCTCCAATATAATCGTATATAAAGTAAGCTTTATCATCTATTAAATAATATTTGAATATGTTCCATAATCCATCTAATTCTTCCTCTTCATTAGATTCTCCATCTTTACCTAACTCTATAGTTTCAAACTTTCTAGTTTTTAAGCTAAATGATAATAATTGAGTTTCTCTTTTAACCTCATATTTATCATTTTTACTATATAATGTATTTACAAAGTATGCCGTATCATCTTTTGCAAATGCAGCATTATATCCGATTGCTGACTCTCCATCTTTACTAAGTGATTTAGTTAATATATTCTCTGAACTTTCATTTTCTAAATCTAATTTGTATACATATATTCTTGATTCTTCAATTTGATTTTCATAGGTATTAATATTATTATAATTTTCTATATCTACTCCAACAACTATATATAAATTATCTTCATATCTAATAGGAACAGTATTTGTTGATATCCCATTATCTCCACTATTTTTAAAATATGTATCCAGCGGTATAGTATACTCTGTAAGTTTTCCTGTTTCGATATTTTCCTCCATTACTGTCGCTACTATCTCTAATTTTTCATCATTAGAAGTTTCATTTGTATAATGTATACCTACACTTACTACTCCAACATAATTATCATACTGATACGTTCCTACAATTCCTTGTGAATAATTCAACATATCCTCATTAGTTATTAAATCTTGTGCATCACTAAATCTATTCGGTGTAGTTACGGCAAAATTATCTTTGCTAATTCCATCTTTACTTATTGTGGTTTTTGTTGTCTTATATGAATTTTGCACATTTTGGAAAATTATATTTACATCCTCTAATGCAGATTTGCTACCTTTTAATTCTTCAATTTTAATTTTTTCTTTATCGTTTATCCACATAAAAATGCTTAAACCTATCATTGTTATTATTGAACCTGCAAGAATCATTCTTGATAATTTTAATTTCATATATATTCACCCCCTAAAGATATATCTTTTTATTTAAAAGCTTATATGATATTCCCATTGATACTAACGCTGTAATTAGATAACATACGGTTTGATACATTAACAATTGACCGCTGTGTGATTTATAAGCTATCACATATAAGTTAATCATACAAAAAATAACTATATATCCTATTCCAAGTAGTATACCTACTTTTCTAAATGACTTTTGAATTATTATTCCTGTAAATATAATAATTACCGAAATTATTATACCTATTATATTTATCATAATGAATGAAATACCATCAAATTGCATAAATCCTAGTAAACTAAACGATAATCTCCCTTGCAAAATATCTATAATTTGACTTAATGTTACTGGTGTTAATGAAGTTACTACAAATGCAGATATTATCCAAGATAAAAATTGCACAATTATTACTCCATATATAAGAAATACAATAGTAATTAATTTTGCTATATACATATCAAATTTATTATTTGGTAACATAAAAAGTGTGTATGCAGTTTTGCTTTTTCCTACAAAATCTCTATACCAAATTACAAATGCATAAAGTAAACATATAACAATTGCAACTATAAAGGCCATACACATAATAGTAAATATATCACCCATCACATCTTCCCTTATAATTCTAGCTGATGATGCTTTTTGTAAAATTTTAATACTCTTATTAGTTCCAAGCCTTGCAGATACTTTAAACACTACATTAATTAACCCTGCTACTACTACACATACATTAAAAGCAATAAATGCAAAAAGCATACTAAAATATAATTTATATATTCTCTTAAACTCTATATCATATAAAGTTAATATTTTATTCACCCCTATATACCTCCCTCATTTTATCTACGATTGACATTCCTTCTTTTTCTCTTGCTTCTTCAACATTAAATTCACATACTAATTTCCCATTATTTATAAGTATTACATCATCTACAATCATTTCTATTTCTGGTATTTCATGAGTTGTAATTACTATACTTTGTTCATCAGTCATATATCTTACCATCATTTTTATGATTTCTTCTCTTTTAAATATATCAATACCAGAGAATGGCTCATCTAGTAAAATATATTTTGATTCTTGAGCAAAACCTAAGATTATTTTTATTCTTGCTCTATTTCCTTTTGATAAATCAGATATTTTTTATCATCCGTTATATCAAAGTTCTTAAGCATTTCATAAGCTTTTTCATTATTCCAATGTTTATAAAATACGCTCATAAATTCAAATGTTTCTTTTATATTTAGCTGTGGAAAATGTATATCTATATCTGGAACAAAAGCTAATTTATCATATATTTTGTTACTTATAGCTTCTCCATCTATTAATATTTCTCCCTTATCTAACTTTACTAGACCTGATATAGCCTTTAGTATTGTGGATTTTCCTACTCCGTTTGTTCCTAATATACATGTTATTTTTCCTTCATGTATATTAAATGATATATTATCAAGAGCTTTTGTTCTTTTATATCTCTTTACAACATTTTTTACCTCTATCATAAAGTCCCCCTAGTATCTATCATTTATAATTTTTATAATTTCTTCTTTATCTACATTTATAGCTTTCATACTTTCTATAAATAACTCCATAGATTCATCAATTAAATTTTGTTTTATATCGTTTATTATATTTGCATCAGTTGTTATTGTACTTTGATAATTTCTCGCTGTATTTATAATCCCCATATCCTCCATCTCCTTATATGCTTTTTGAACAGTATTTGGATTTACTTTTATACTTACTGCCATTTCTCGTCTTGATGGAATTGCATCCCCAGGACTTAAATTTCCATTAACCACCTGTTGTTTCATGTATCTAACTATTTGAATATATACAGGTTCTCTGTCATTAGGTATAAAATTCATTATTTCACCTCCGTATCACTGTACTATATCAGTAGTACACTCTATAAGTGTATTATAATCATAATACACTTATAATACAATACTTTTCTTATTTTATACTCTATCAAACAATAAAAATGCTCAGCATTATATTTAAATTTACTAACATGCACCGTCTATTTTGCTAATGTGAGTAAATTTATATTATTATACTGAGCATAAATTTTATATCTTATAGTTTAATTTACTTATTGAATCTCTCCTTCAATATTACCTTGTTGGGTATTTTCATTTCGTACATTACTTTGAGGTGCACTTTGCATATTACCTTTGTTTACACCTCTACCACCTCTAGGCATTCCAATACTTCCTCCTGATGAAATTCCATCTTGAGTGATACTTGTTATACTACTTGATACTGTAGTACTTCCAATTTCAGTTCCCTTGCTATACGTTCCTCCTGAGTATAATCCATCACTCTGAGTTCCTGTTGAACTTCCTCCAACATAAACTTTATATGTTGAGTTAGATTTTATTTCTGGAGAAGATACCACAACAGATTGATAAGTTTTTGATGGTGCAAATGTTAATACATTGTTTCCACTTTCATCTTCAACATGTATTATAGAATTAGCATCCTGCTGTGATACACTAATATTTAAAGAGTTTTGACTCGATGAATCACTAGGAGTTTGGACCATTCCTAGACTTCCTGCTGTGATTAAAGTGCCTCCTGATATATTAAAGTTTCCATCATAATCTAATGCTCCATTTCCACCATTAGTTGGCCCATTTACGATAACAACGCCATCAGTCATTTCGATATTACCATTTGAATCTATTCCATCTCCATCTGCATCTACTACAATATATCCTCCTTTAATATTTATTGCCCCATTACTATCAGAAGCAAAATTATTTTGACCTGGTCTACCATTTGTTGAAGAACTATCATTTCCTCCAGCTGCATTCATACCATCATCACTTGCTACTACATGTATTTTCCCATCATTAATAGTTATAACTTCACTTTCTATACCTTCATATGATTTAGTTACATTTATATTCCCACCATTAATTTCTAAAGTAGAATCTGAATGTATTCCATCATCTCCAGAAGACAGATTTATAGTACCACTATTTATCACTAAACTGTCATTTGAATGAATTGAGTCATCTGATGAGTCTATATCAATAGTCCCTCCATCTATAGTTATGTTTACACCTGCTTTAATCCCCTTTGCACTAGTTGACTCTTCAGATATATCTGTATTTTCTATCGTAGTAGTTTGCTCGTTTGGTCCTTTAGGTATCTGATCTGGTCTTCCTCCCCAGTTACCCCATTCTTGATTGTTTTTATCACTACTACTATTGGCACTTCCTCCTCCAGAAGAAATTTTTATATCTCCAGTCTTGATTAAAGTATTAGTTTCACCCTGTATTCCATCTTGACCTGCTGTAATATCTAGCTTTCCACCTTCTATGGATACATATCCTTTTGATGTATCTTCAGTGTTGTTGGATTTAATTCCATCTCCACCTGCATTTATAGTTATGTTTCCTCCAGTCACAACTACAGAGTCCTTACCTCTTAATGCATCTCCAACTGAAGTAACATTTATATTACCATCTTGTATTACTAAATCATCCTTACTTACAATAGCTCTATCATAATTTCCACTTACCTCTAAAGATCCTGTTCCTATGAAAGTTAAATCTTCTTTACTAAATATAGCTGCATTAGGCTCGTCCGTAGTTTCATCTTCAAAAACATACTCTGAACCATTCTAGTGTTGCATTAATGTAAAATTTAATACTTTACAAAATGACCCTCATGATTTTAGAGCTAACGCTCAATTATTATGAGGGTTGAAATTTTTTCCATTTTATTTTTAGACGCACTTACCTTATAAA
>CABIVQ010000091.1 GCA_902362365.1 Clostridiaceae bacterium
CCTAAAAATTTTATAATTTCGTTAGGCTTGTTTGCCATGCAAATTTTTAAAAATATGAAACTTAATTTAACCTATCGGTTTATTTATCAATTCGAGAATAATTCTCATCATATCTAATTAACAAAACCATTTCTTTTATAAAAATAAGTATATTCAGATAATTTAGATTTGTCAATAAAAAATATGAAAATTAATGAAAAAGCATTAGGGTCAGAGGCCTTGAAAATATTATAAAAATTATTTTTATTAGATTTTATTTTCTCCATAAGTTCTCCATATTTTTAACATATAATGAAAATAAATAAAGAGAAAGGGTGTGATTTATATGGACAGCGATCCTCTACTGAAAACAAAAAATAATAAAGTTAAACAAATAGAGTTCATATACTTCACAAAACTTTTCAAGTTATGATATGAACTCTATAGTAATGGGATAGGTATTCTTGATGAAGATAGAGAGTTTATATTTGAAAGGTTTTATAGAACAGATAAGTCTAGGGAGAAAGAAACTGGAGGCATAGGTATAGGACTTACTATATCAAAGAGTATAGTAAATGCTCATAATGGAGAAATATTTGTGAATAGTAAACTTAATGAAGGAACAGAGTTTATTATAAAACTACCCAAATTATAAATAGTAAATATAAATTTACAAATAATAATCATAATGATTGTAAGTAGAGATAATTATTATTTGTATAAAGGAGAAATTTATAATGGGTAAATTAGATGGTAAAGTTGCATTGGTGACTTCTGGTACAAGAGGGATTGGACTTCAATCAGTTAAAACTTTAGCTGAAAATGGAGCAATTGTATATATAGGTGCAAGAAGATTAGATGCAGCTCAAGAGATTTGCGATGAGTTAGAAAAATCAAATTATAAAGCAAAGGCAGTATATTTTGATGCAACTAAAGAAGAAACTTATAAAACTATGGTCGAAGAAGTTGTTAATGATGCAGGGAAAATCGATATATTAGTGAATAATTATGGAGGAACAGATGCTAGAAAAGATAGTAACTTAGTGGATGGAGACCAAGAAACTTTTTTTGAAACGCTAAATAATAATGTAAAAAGTGTATATATACCTTGTAAAATAGCAGTGCCATATATGGAAAAAAATGGAGGAGGTAGTATAGTAAATATTTCATCAATAGGGTCTATACTACCTGACTTATCAAGAATAGGGTATTGTGTATCAAAAGCTGCGGTAAATTCACTTACTGAAAATATTGCAGTTCAATATGCAAGATCTAATATAAGATGTAACGCTATCTTACCTGGGCTTATAGCAACGGATGCAGCATTACAAAATATGTCTCAAGAATTTATAGATGTATTTTTAAAACATGTTCCTCTTAAGAGATTTGGACAACCTAAGGATATAGCAGAAGCTGTACTTTTTTTAGCTAGTGATGATTCATCATTTATTACAGGAGAGATTTTATCTGTTGCAGGTGGATACGGAGAACCATCACCTATGTATGGGGATGATGTTAGTAAATAACAATAAAGTGAGGCACAATATGGAAAAAGTAGTAACAGTATCTTCTAATACTTTAAAACAATCCATAAAAGTTAAAGATATTTTAACCAAAAAACTAACTGAAGCTGGATATTATGTAAGCAACAAAATAGAAAAAAATACAGAACTATTAATATCTATAGGTGGAGATGGATCTTTCTTAAAAACTATTCATAGATTTAATTTTGTAGAGGTACCTGTTATAGCTATAAATACAGGACATTTAGGTTTTTTTGCAGAATTATCGCCTAATCAAATTGATGATTTTATTAACGCTTATATTAATGATAAGTACTTTATTCAGCAAGTTAGACCGCTAGAAGCTACTATATGCACAAAAGGTCAATGTATAGATATAACTGCTATAAATGAAATTGTTATAAAAAATATAAAATCAAGAACAGTACATTTAGATTTAAAGGTAAATGGTATAAAAATAGAAAGTTTTAGTGGAGATGGAATGTTAATATCTACTCCAATAGGATCTACTGCATATAACTATTCTGCAGGAGGAAGTATTGTTGATCCAGAGCTTAATTTACTTCAATTAACACCGATTGCTCCAATGAATACTAATGCATATAGATCATTTACATCAAGTATTATTTTGCCTACAACATCAGTAATAACAATATCTCCAGAATATGATTTTGAAAATTCAATATTAATAGTAATAGATGGTACACAATATAAGTTTACTCATATTGATGAGGTAAGAGTCTTTAAGTCTGATAAAAAGATTCATCTACTAAGACTAGAGGGATATGAATTTTGGAATAGAGTTTCAGAAAAATTTTTATAATAAACAAATAGAAAATGGAAAAGCACCTATCAAAGATAGGTGCTTTTATTTGGGCTAGCGTAATACTTATACTAAATATAAGTTCCCACTAATATTTAGTATAATATAAAATAAATTTTATGTAAAGATAAATCTATAGACGAACTATAATAAAAATTAAATATTTAAGGAATTAATAATATTATAATTTATATTTTTTTCATAATAAATTTACATTAAATTCATATACCAGTAGTATCATATAATTAAAGAAAAGGAAATTACATAAATTAGCAAATACCCTTATTAACATAGATTTAATAGTAGTTCTCCCTCAAAATTTACTACTATTATAGAATCAGAAGCTGTACAGAATATTTATATATATTTTGTACAGCTTTTTTGCTATACTTACTAATATGCTTAGAGATTAGAACTTTATATTAAAAAATTCTGTGATAATATCACAGAATTTATATTCTATTTATTATAAAATATAGATATAAATGAACTATAAAAAAATCATTGAAAGGGTGTATGAAATGACAAAACCAGCAATATATCATAGCCAAGGTTATACTTGTGCAGAATCATTAATAAAATCTTATAATGAAGAACATGACACAGATATTCCAGTATCAATAGGTAGTGGAATGGGTGTAGGAATGACTGTTGGAAGTTTATGTGGAGCTGTAAATGCAGCTATAGTTATAATAGGATATATAAAAGGTAGAGATAGTCAGTTAAGTCAAAATGAAGCTAGAAAATATTCTAAAGAATTAATGACGAGAATTAGAGAAAAATATAATTCTGAGTTATGTCTAGATTTAAAAAGAAGTAAAATTGGATGTGATGAGATAATAAATTTCACATATGACGCTTTAAATGAAGTGTTAGGCTATTAATATTAATAAAAAAGTATTTCAATATTGTATTAAGATATTGAGATACTTTTTTTATTATGAAAATTTAAGTAAAAATATATAAACATGGCAATAATCATATTATGAAAAAAATAAGAATAGTACAATACTTGATAATAGTTTTAATGGTAGTTTTTGTTGGATGCAATAAGTCTAGACATGAGGCTATAAAGGAAGCTATAAAGGAAATGACACTGCAAGAAAAAATAGGTCAAATGTTATTAGTTGGATTTAACGGAACTTCTGTAAATGATGAGTTAAATAGACTAATTGAAGATGAAAAGGTAGGAGGTTTAATATTATTTAAAGGAAATATAGAGACATCTTCACAATTAAAATCCTTAGTAGAAGACATTGATAAATTAAATGCAAATATTCCATTATTTATATCTATTGATGAAGAAGGTGGCAGAGTTAGTAGACTTCCAGATGATACAAATAAATTTCCAAGCGCTTCTGAAATTGGGTCCAAAGATGATGAAGGATACGCTTATGAGAATGGAATAAAAATGGGGAAGTTACTAAGTAGTTATGGTATCAATATGGATTTTGCACCTGTACTAGATATTTATAGCAATACTAAAAATACAGTGATAGGAGATAGAGCTTTTGGAAATAATGAAGAAATTGTATCAACTATGGGAATAGCAATGATGAAAGGATTACAGGATGAAAATATAATAGCTTGCGTAAAACACTTCCCAGGACATGGAGATACTGAGGTAGATTCACATATAGGCTTACCAATAGTATACAAAACCTTAAAAGAACTTGAAAAATTTGAATTTATACCTTTTAAAAAAGCAATAGAAAGTAATTGTGATGTGGTAATGGTATCACATATTGTTTTAAATGAAATTGATAGCAAAAATCCTTCTTCATTATCTAAAACTGTAATAAGTGGTTTGCTTAGAGAAAATTTAGGATTTGACAAGGTTGTAATAACTGATGATATGAATATGTCAGCTATAACGAACACTATAAGTGTTGAGAAAGCGAGCATAGAAAGTATAAAAGCCGGAAGTGATATTATTTTAATAGGAGGAGGATTAGAGACAATAACATCTGTTATTAGAGAAATTGAGTCAGCTATAAAAAATGGAGATTTAAGTGAAGATAGAATAGATGAAAGTGTTTATAGAATTTTAGAATTAAAAAGTAAATATTTGCAGCTAAAGTAAGTATTTTAAGATTGATTTAAGGTACGATTGCTACTATATTTTAAAACGAAGATTTTATTTTAAGTAAAAATAATTTTGAACTTATTAGTAAATAAGAAGTAATTCATAAGCTTAATATATTAGATTAAGCGAAGTTAATAATTATAGTAGGAGGAATAGACATGAATAAAAGACTTATATCAATCATATCGATATTTTCTTTATGTGTAGCAATGACAGGATGTTCAAATAAAAATAATGATTCATCTAGTAATTCTACAGAGAATTCACAAATAACAACAACCTCACCAAAGAGTGAATCAATAGGAGAGATAGACATATATATAAAGCTATCAGATAATAATACAACAGTAGATGGTGAAGGGGTGACTGCTGAAAATAACACTATTACTATTACAAATGCAGGAACTTATAGTATAAGTGGGAGTTTAAGCGATGGGCAAGTAATAATTAATACTAATAAAGAAGAAAAAACATATATTCTTTTAGATGGTGCTAATATTACATGCTCTAATAGTGCAGCGATTAATGTTATAAGCTCTAAAAAAACGGTTATTTCTTTAGCAGATGGAACAAAAAATTATATAAGAGATGGTTCAGAGTTCTAGTGTTGCATCTAGTTAATATTTGCAACTTGATTTTTACAAAATTTATATAATGAAAAAAATAACCTTCTTTGGTTAAATGGAAGTAACGACAAATCCATCCAA
>CABIVQ010000092.1 GCA_902362365.1 Clostridiaceae bacterium
CCTTTCATGTAAAGTAGTTTTGTGATTATTATTACTGTAACATGAACATAAACTTGTGAACTATTTTTTTACATATTTTTAGATGTTGCACTTAATATGATAATTTATCATAAAGAAAAACATCTCAATAATAATATTATTAAAGAGATGTTTTATCTATTTACTTTACCTACATTCCAATATGTTACCTAAACTTCAATAATAGTTTCATCTATAAATTTAAAATCTAAATCTGTTCTTTTTAAATCTTCTATAAGTTTTAACATCGCTTTATCTTTCTTTTTAGCTTCTATCATCACATCCATATCTCTATTTACTTTAGATTTAACCAGTTTAATAAAATTTGCAAAATTATCTGCATCTATATAATCTGCATGTTTCCTATCATTTTCAAATTCTTTTGGAGTTGAAAAATGTAACTTAGGTGGAATGCTTTCGTCATTCCAGGTGTTAAATATCTCTTCTAATAAATCACCTATATCTTCACCCTCATTTTTACAATTGTGATGATGGATATCTAAAACCATTGGCACTTTAAGAGCTTTACAAATTTGCAAAACATCTTTTGCCGTAAATACTTTATCATCATTTTCTAGGATTAATCTTTCTTGTATTCTCCTAGGAAAATTATTAAAATTTCTTATAAACCTCTTTATACTTTCTTCTTTGCCACCTTGAGAACTACCTATGTGTATAACCATTTTACCCAACTTATAATCCATAAGTTCAAATATATCTACACTGTTACTTAGATTAATTAATGTGCTTTGTATTACACTTTCTCTCGTACTATTTATCACATTAAAATGGTCCGGATGGCTATCAATCCTCATGTTACTTTTCTTTATAATATTTCCTAAATTTAAAAAATCTTGTCTAAAATACTTTTTATAATCCCACATAACATCTGGATGAGTTGCTAGAGGAATTAAGTTAGAAGTTATTCTATAAAAATGAATATTATGATCAATATTATACTTTAATATTTTTTCTAGAGCCTCCAAATTTGAATAAGTAACTTCTTTTAATTTTTTTAACTTTTCTTCTTCTGAGTTTATTTTAGAATATCTAGAATATGTTACTGTACTTGAAGATGTTACTTTATCCAGATTTAATGCAATTGCCACGTATCCTAATCTAACTCTCATACTTGTGCTCCTTATCATTATCTTTGCTTTATTTAAAAAAATTGTGTACTTTTATACCTAAATAAACTACTATTTAGGTAAACTTATTTTAAAAATAGTAAATTAAATTTTAAGTGTATAATTTGCATATACAAAAGGGGGGGATAATTTATGGAAACTTGTAATAAAATAGTTAGAAATAATATACCTAATATTTTAGAAGAACTAGGTGAAAAATTCGATATAGAACTGCTAGATAGTGATAAAGGATTAGAATTTCTTTATCTAAGTCTAATTTCAACAATATATGATAGCTTTGAAAATAAATCCTTAGATCATATTTCAGAAGCAATAGAGTTACTTATGACAATAGCTAAAGAGTATGGATATACTGAAAAAAATATTATTGACCAGAGAAATAAAACAAATAAAGAAAACGGTGATTTTTCTAAAAAAATATTATTAAAAAATAGGTACTAATATAATTTAAATTTTGATAAATTATATTGATATGGTAATATCATTAAAATTAGATTGCATTATAGTTATAATTATAACTATAATGCAATTTTTCTTATCCAATCTATTTATATATATTTTTAGCTTTTGCCGCTTCTCTACTAGCTCCATAATTATATATTTCTGGATCTCTTTGATAACTTCCATCTTTAATTTTTTCTTTAAACTCTTCAGCAGAAGGATTTAAGTTTTTAAAGTAATTATTTTGTGTTGAGTAAATACTTTTTTTATGTGGATTCTTTATTTCCATAAGAAAACTCCTTTCTTTCTCTTTATAAATATTTTCTCTTATAAACGGTTACATATTCATTCTAATTTTTGTATTTATTATTTTTATAATATTTTGGACTTACTATTGCATATAAAATATATATAGCTCTTTGCTTAAGACTAATAACTTTTTATAGTAAAGTAGGAGATAGTAGATTATGAAAATAAAAAGAAAAAAATTAATATTAAATGCTTTATTACTTACAATTAGTACAATGACATTCGGAATAACAAACATGATTTTTAGAGTATATTTATCTAATAAAATTGGTGCTGAAGGTATGGGGTTGTTTCAATTGATTATGAGTATAAATGCAGTTGCATCTACCTTGGCTATATCAGGAATAAGAGTAACCATTACTAGATTAGTTGCAGAAGAACTAGGAAAAGGAAACTATGGTAAAATTAGAAAACTAGTACATAAAGGACTCATTTATTCCTTATTTTTCAGCAGTATTACATTTATAATTCTTTACAATGGAGCAGAATTTATAAGTAATGTATGGATAAAAGACTCCAGAGCAATAATATCACTCAAAATTCTCGCTTATAGCATGCCTTTCGTCAGTGCATCTTGCTGCTTCGCTGGATATTTCTATGGAGTTAGAAACGTAATGAAAAGTGTCACTGCTGATTTAGTAGAAATTTTTACTATGATGATGATAATTTACATATTTATAAGCAGATTTTTACCAATAGGCCTTGAATATACTTGCGCTTTAATATCAGTTGGTATGGCTGTTGGTTCTATGTTTTCTGCACTATATTCTTATATTTTATACATATTCGAAAAAAAACAATCTTCTCATAGCTCATCACAAAAAAATAAATGTTCTATATTTGACATAGGATCTATTGCTTTCCCAATTGCTTGCAGTGCTTATGTACAAACATCTTTAAGAACAGCAGAAGATATACTTATTCCAAACGCACTTAGACAGTATGGTTCTTCATCTTCATATTCTTTAGCTATATTTGGAATGATAAAAGGTATGGTTATGCCTATACTTAACTTTCCTTCTATCTTTTTAGCATCATTTTCTACACTTATTATTCCTGAAATAGCTGAATCAAGTGCCTTGAATAAAAATAAAATGGTTAACTATATAATTGCTAAAGTATTTAAATTCACTCTATTAATTGCTTTATTCGCCACAGGATTATTTATGATTTTTTCTAAAGAATTAGGATTAGCTATATATAAAAGCGAAGAGGTCGCATTTATGATGAGAATATTAGCACCACTAATTCCTTTAATGTATTTAGATAGAATAGTTGATGGTAGCTTAAATGCTCTTAACCAACAAATTTATACTTTAAAATATAATCTTATGGATATGTCGCTTAGAATATTTATAATTTTAGGTATCATTCCTAAAAAGGGAATTGAAGGTTTTATCTTAGTCCTTTTCGTAAGTACAATTTTTAATGCTTCTTTAAGTATAAATAGACTTTTAAAAGTTACAAAATTAGAATTTGAGATAATTGATTGGGTTATCAAACCTATTATTTGCGTCACAATTTCTAGCTATATAACTAAATATTTATTCTCATTCTTTAATCTAGAGTCATTAATATTTTTACAAGTTATAGTTGATTTAATTTTATATTTAATTTGTTTATTTATTTTTAAATGTATTAGATTAAAAGATATTAGATGGTTTACTGATGCATTCAAAAAAGATATTAAGGCCGTCGACTGGCACAGTATTAATATTTATAAAAAACTTTAACTAAAAATAAAAAAGTTGTTTGAAATGATTTTTATCATATCAAACAACTTTTTTTATTTAATCGTACTTATAAAGTTAATTATATCTTTCGCAGCTATGTCTATTTGTTCTTCTCTATTAATTATAGGAGAATCATCTCCTTTTTGCTCTCCATAATCTCCAAATTGAGAGTGATTAGCTCCTTCTATTTCTACATAAGTAGTATCTTCTGGCAATTTTTCTTTTGATTTAATTAATTTTTCGAAATTAACTATACCATCCTTGCTTCCCCAAATAGAAAGTACTTCTTTGCCCATATTCTTTAACTCATCCCCAATAGGATAAGATGATAATAATACCACTCCATCAACAGCAGTATTTTCACTTGCAAATTTAGCTGCCATTGTACCACCTAACGAATGTCCACCTACAACCCAATTTTTTATATTGCTATACTCATTTATTACCTTTTCTCCTCTATTATAAGAAAGTATTGCTAAGTTCATAGGCATCTTTACAATAACAACTTCATAACCTTGCTCAGCTATTTTTCTACATAATGGTGCATATGATTCAGGATCTACTTTTGCACCTGGATAAAAAATAAAACCTTTTGTAACTTCTATATTTTTAGGTGTAAATGATATAAATTTATCTATTTTCACTTCTACTGTATTATCACTAATAAGCGCTTCTTTTGCTAGTGCTTGAGGTTTATAACTATCATTTGCCCATATAAATAAACCAACGATTCCTATCACAATAATTCCAGTAATTATCTTTATCAAGTTATTATTTTTATTTTTCTCTTCTTTAATAAGTTCTTCATTTTTTAACTCGTCGTAAAGTAAAGGCCTTTCTAGTTCCATTGTTATACTAAAAGTATCATCTAAATCACGCCCTTTTGACTTTACATCATCTTTCATACGCTACCTCCCCAAAATCTAAATACATATTATAGTTTACCATATATGATTTATTTTTTCACCTTATAAAATATTTCAAATTTTTTACTTTTTTAATAAATAATTATATCTTTATACAAAAAAGAGACTAGTATCCATATTACTATATATAGAACTAATCCCTTTATTTTTATACTATTTTACTTAATTAATCTATTGTGCTAGTTAAATTTAATTTCCAAATAAAGTAAAATGTTTTTTGCAAAAAAATAGACCAATAGTGACTAGT
>CABIVQ010000093.1 GCA_902362365.1 Clostridiaceae bacterium
CGACTCCTTTCTATAGGGGGAATATGTTTTGTGGTGAAACTATTATAATCCCTATCGGGGTCGAGATTCAAATATAAATAAGTTAACAAAACGAATCTTTATATAGGGGGAAACATATGAATAATGAAGTAAAGAAATTAGAAGCTAATTTGCCTAGAAATTGCTGTGCATTTTGTACCCATCTTTCATTTGAAGGACCTAATGAGAACTACACTTACGATATAAAATGTATTATGTTAGATAAAGAACCCAAACCGGACGAGTACTGTGAATATTTCGAGCCTGAAAATACTAAACTTAATACCTTTGATTTAGATAATTTATACATAAACTTTCTTGAAACATGTCTTAGAGTTAGTTATGATGACTATTTATGCTCTATATATTGGAAACTCTTTAAAGAAAAGGTATTAAGTGAATATAATTATAAATGCTCTATTTGCGGTTCAAGTAAAAATGTAAACGTTTATCATCTCAGAAAAAATTTAGGAAGAGAAACACTAAATGATGTGATGGTAATGTGTGATGAGTGTTTACCTAGATAAAGAATAAAAATCTCATAACTTCAAATAATAAATAAAGGAAATTTATTATTTAGGAGGTTTTTATGTCAAATTTAAAATGTGCTGCCAAAAACTGTAGATATAATGTTAATAGAGATTGTTACGCTGGTGGAATAAGAGTTGATGGAGAAAATGCTACTACTACTTGCAATACTTGGTGTGCTTCATTTGAAGCTAAAACACAATCATCAATGGAAAATTCTCTTAATGCAACAGATATAGTAAGTACTCAAAATATCGATTGTAAAGCTGTTAAATGTCATTATAATAAGGCACAGCTATGTAGTGCTAACCTGGTAGAAATTAACGCTTCAAATACAAGTTGCGAAACTTTTAAATGCCATTAAAGTTATTATGAAAATTTTAATAGGTGAATGGATAAAAAATATATATCCATTCACCTATTTATTTTATATGCTCGCCACAAACTCCTTATATATATGAGCTTCTTCTTCCTTTTTAAGCACCCTAAGAACTCCAAGAGTAAGTGCTTCTAATTCATTTTCCCCAGGTATTATTTCTACTTTACCTATGAAATTTACTCTTTTATTTATCATATTTGTCATAACCTTAGAATAAGCAACCCCTCCTGTAAGGATTATTGCATCTATATTACCATCGACTACAGTTGCTAACTCTCCAATTCCTTTTGAAATTTGATATGCAAATGCCTCATATATTAATTTAGCATCTGAATTTCCGTTTTCAATCATTTTTTCAACTTCTCTAGTATCTGTTGTATTTAAATAAGAAAATATTCCACCCTTTCCTCTTATTATGGCATTAATATCTTTTTGAGTATATTTCCCAGAAAAACATTCACTTATAACCTTTTTTAAAGGCAAACGTCCTGTTCTATTAGATGAAAAAGGACCTTCATCGTCTGCAACAATATCTACAATTCTACCTTTTTCATGTAATTGGATGGTTATTCCGCCACCTAAGTGAGCAACTATTAAATTTAAATCTTTATATTCTTTGTTTATACTATTTGAGTATTTTATTGCTGTTGCTCTACAATTTAACGTATGACCTACACAAATTCTATCCATTCCTTTTAGGCCTGAAATTCTAGATATATCTGTAAATTCATCCACAGATACAGAATCATATATATATGATTCTATATTTACTAACTTGCCTATTTCATAAGCTATAATTGCAGCCAAGTTGGATACATGTTCTATCACTGGTCTATTTTTTAATCTATCTATCATATCTTCATTAATCAAATAGGCGCCTGATTTTACAGGTGGTAGTAATCCCCCTCTTGCTACTATGGCATTAATAGAGTTTATATCAATATTATTATCTTTTAGCTCTTTTAAAATTAAATTTTTTCTCATTCCATACTGTTCATTTATTTCTTTATACTTATTAATTTCTTCAGCTTTATGAGTTATAGATCTAATAAAAATAGGAACTTCATTATCATATATAGATATCTTAGTAGATGTGGATCCTGGATTTATAGCCAATATTCTATAATGCATATATATCCCCTTCTCTTTTATCAATTAATTTTATTCCCTCATTAAAGGCTTTTATATTTACATCAATAAACTTTGCTTTTACATTATTTCTTATAATTTCCTCCCAGTCTATATCTTCTAAGTTCATTATTTTTACTACAGTTCCTAATAATATTACATTCATCACCTTTATATTTCCTATTTCACTTGCTTTGTCAAACGCATTTATAACTGTAGCACTTAGAAGTTTTAATTCTTCATCTATTTCTTTTTCAGGATATATTTCTTTTCCAATTAATACAGTAAGAGGATTAATTTTATAATTATTGACTATTAAATGACCTTCTGGCTTTAAGAATTTCAACCATCTAATAGCTTCCATTTTCTCAAAAGAAATTAATAAATCTGCTTCTCCTTCTTCTATAACAGGAGAGTATACCTTTTCACCATATCTAACATGTGTAGAAACTGAACCACCTCTTTGACTCATTCCATGTATTTCACTCATTTTTACATCAAATCCAGCTTTTACAAGTCCTGCTGTAAGCAATTTACTTACAAGTATAGTCCCCTGTCCCCCAACACCAACTAAAAGAACACTCTTTGTCATCTACATCTCCTCCTTAATTATGGCTTTTTTAGGACATACTTGTGAACAAACTTCACAACCTGCGCATTGAGTTTTATCTATAGATACTATCTTTTTCTCATTATTAAAAGATATTGCTGGGCATCCTACTTTCATACATAACTTGCAACCTATACAGCTATCGCTATTTACCTTAACCTTATTTATAAAAGGTTTATCAAATTCTTCAATATCATGTTTTGATAATTTCTTTAGAACACACGGCCATCTTGTAATTATTACAGATGGACCATCTTCATTACCTAAAGCCCAATCTAAAGCTTCATTTACTTCTTTTAAATTATTTGGATTTATAAGCCTTATCTTCTCTACTCCACAAGCTTTTACTAATGTAGATATGTCAATTTCTTTAGTCTTATCTCCTTGTAAAGTATATCCTGTCCCAGGATTTTCTTGATGCCCTGTCATACCTGTTATTCTATTGTCTAAAATTACGGTTATAGAATTCCCTTTGTTATATACCGTATTTAAAAGACTTGTTATACCACTATGAAAAAACGTTGAGTCTCCTATTACGTTTATCAATCTACTTTCATTATTATCTTTCATATTAAATACGGTTTGTGCTCCATGACCAGCACTAATGCTTGCTCCCATACAAATTATAAAATCCATTGCATTATAAGGGCTAGCAAAACCAAGAGAATAACATCCTATGTCTCCTGATATTACTATATTTTTCCTTTTTCCAACTTCATAAAAAAATCCTCTATGCGGGCATCCAGCACATAGACCAGGAGGTCTAGATGTTACTAAGTTCTCATTAAACTTTATTGTTTCTTTATTTTCATTTAAAATATGTTTTCTTATTATATCTGGAGTCAATTCACCATAGGTTGGAAGTACATCTTTTCCGATGCACTTTATTTGATTAGCTTTTAGTTGCTCTTCAATTATAGGATCATTTTCTTCAATTACATAGATTTTTTCTACTTTATCTGCAAACTCTTTTATTTTCTCTATAGGCATGGGATTTGTAAAGCCTAATTTCATATAAGATGCTTTATCTTTAAATACTTCTTTAGCAAAGTTCACACACATTCCTGATGCTACGATTCCTATTTTAGTATCATTTATTTCATAGAAGTTTAAGTCTGTAGTATTTGTAAATTCGCTTAATTTCTTCATCCTATTTTCAATTTCTACTCTTCTAATTCTTCCAAATTCCGGAACTGTAACATTCTTAGGTATATTTCTTATATATTCTTTTATTTCAGATTCTTCTCTATCAAAACATTCTACAATTCCTTTTGAGTGACATACTCTCGTTGTTACTCTAACCAATACAGGTGTATCAAATGTTTCACTTATTTCAAATGCTACCTTAATCATATCCTTAGCTTCTTGACTTGTTGATGGCTCTAATAATGGTATCTTTGCAAACCTAGCATAATTCCTATTATCTTGTTCATTTTGTGATGAATGCATTCCTGGTTCATCAGCTGTAATTATTACTGTTCCTCCATTTACTCCTGTATAAGAATAAGTAAATAATGGATCTGCTGCTACATTTAATCCAACATGCTTCATAGCAGCTATTGATCTTGCTCCAGCCATTGATGCTCCTATTACAGATTCAAGAGCTACTTTTTCATTTACTGCCCATTGAGCTACTATCTCCCCTTTATATTGAGCTATATTTTCTAATATTTCTGTACTTGGAGTTCCTGGATAAGCAGATGCAAATTTTACCCCTGCCTCATATGCACCTCTAGCTATGGCCTCGTTGCCTGTCATTAATTGCTTCATCTTATTAATTCCCCCTTAGAAAATTACTATTATTGAAACATTCTTATGACTAATCCTTAAAGTATAAATACTTTTTCTTAATACTCTTTCACATATATGATTTTATATGATAAATTATCATATTAAGTGCAACATCTAAAAATATGTAAAAAAATAGTTCACAAGTTTATGTTCATGTTACAGTAATAATAATCACAAAACTACTTTACATGAAAGG
>CABIVQ010000094.1 GCA_902362365.1 Clostridiaceae bacterium
CCTTTCATGTAAAGTAGTTTTGTGATTATTATTACTGTAACATGAACATAAACTTGTGAACTATTTTTTTACATATTTTTAGATGTTGCACTTAATATGATAATTTATCTTATATAATTAATTTCTAATTATCATTATCAGAGTTATTAAAAGTTTATTTTTTAATTAGTTTTTTATGTAGCATTTTCATAAATTAAATACTACAATTTACCTAAAAGAGTAAGAATTCGTCAAATAACCTACCAGAAAAGAAAGCTCTAATCTGAAAGGAGATATTTATGAAAGAACTAATAAATAAATTAATAGAAAGCAATAATTTATCTGAAGAGGAATTGATTTATCTAATTGATAACATTGGATCTGAAGATAAAAAATATTTATTCGAAAAAGCAAGTGAAATAAGAGATAAACACTATGGAAATAAAGTATTTTTGAGAGGATTAATTGAATTTACAAACTACTGTAAGAATGATTGTTATTACTGTGGAATTCGTTGTTCAAATAAAAATATAGATCGATATAGATTATCTTTAAATGATATACTCGAATGTTGTAAAATAGGATACAAACTTGGATATAGGACCTTTGTACTACAAGGTGGTGAAGATCCATATTTTACAGATAATAAAATAGTGTCTATTTTAAAAGCTATAAAGGAAAAATATAATGATTGCGCTATTACTCTTTCATTTGGAGAAAAAACTTATGAATCATATAAAAAGTTCTATCATGCAGGAGCTGATAGATACTTACTTAGACATGAAAGTGCAAGTGATGATCATTATTCTCTACTTCATCCTAAAAATCTAAGTCTAGATAATAGGAAAAATTGTCTTTATGACTTAAAAAAGATTGGTTTTCAAGTGGGTGCGGGATTTATGGTTGAGTCCCCTTTCCAAACATCTAAGAACTTAGCAAAGGATTTATTATTTTTAAAAGAATTAGAACCTCATATGGTTGGCATAGGACCTTTTATTCCTCATCATGATACAAAATTTAGAGAAAATAGCGCTGGTAGTTTAGATAAAACCCTTGTAATGCTGGCACTTACAAGATTATTATTACCAAAAGTATTACTCCCTGCAACTACAGCTCTTGGAACTATAGACCCCCTAGGAAGAGAGCTTGCTCTAAAAGCTGGAGCAAATGTAATAATGCCAAACTTATCTCCAACAGAACTTAGAAAAAAATATTCACTTTATGACAATAAAGTAGGTACTGGTGACGAGGCTGCAGAATCTAAAAGACTGATTGAAGAAAAAATAAACAAAGCAGGGTTTATTTTAGATACAAGTAGAGGAGATAGTATTATCTGGAACAGAAATTAATGTAAATCTAAAATTAAAAAATTTTAAATTTATATATAATAATTTTATATCTATTATAAAAGGCTATATTTTTATATTTCATAATATAGCCTTTTATTTGTATTACTTACTATCTTTAATTTTACTTTTCTTATTAATCAATAAAATACATATTCCTAAAACAACTGACATACCAACTCCAGAACTAGTTATCATATACGAAATCAGTTTTATGGTTTCATAAATATTTGAATTTATATCTATTCTCTCCATAGCAAAAGTCAGTATAATTATATATTTTCCTTCTTCCATCTTCTCCAGCTAAAGTTATATAATCTTGAGCTTGCATTTTTTTTAGCATAGTATATAAAGTTGCTGGCCCTATAACCATTTCACCATCAGTTAACTCTTCAATATACTTAGTTACACCATATCCATGCATTGGTACTAAAAGAGCTAATAAAATATAATATCCTGGCTCAGTAAGCTGTTGTTCTTCTAGAGAATTATTTCTATTAATGTTAATCACTTCTCATTTATATTTATATCTATAACCGATATATCCATTAGTGATATATATGTACATCATTTTTTTAAATTATAATTTTCTTATAATAAAAAATGGTTACATAAAAAGTAACCATCTTAATTACACTTACTATACCCACATTGAAGACAAATTGCACATCCACCTGTTGGAATTACAGTTTTATTTCCACATTCAGGACATACAAATTCTTCAACTCCATCTTCAATAGTAATTGTAGTTTCATCTTTATTTTTATCTATATCTCTCTTATCTTTTTTATCAGCCTTATCATTTAAAAGAATTCCACTTCTTTTGCATCCATCTCTATATATTGTTACGCCTTTTAATTTATGTTTCCATGCAGATACATATATATTATATACATCATCTACAGTTGCTTCATAAGGTAGGTTTATCGTAGATGAAATTGATGCATCAATGTATTTTTGCCATGCTTCTTGCATTCTTATCCTTTCTTCAGACTTTAATGTCATAGCCGTTTCAAATATATCTGGCAAGTTATTATCATCTAAGATATCATTAATATCCATATACTCTTTTACTATAGGAGTATACACCTTATAAAATACATCTTCATCATGTAGGCTTTCTGTCTTTCTTATATAAGATGTATTAAACATTGGCTCTATCCCTCCACTAATTCCTAACATGGTAGAAATTGAACCGGTTGGTGGTATCGTTAATATTTGTGAGTTCCTTAAACCATACTCTTTGATTAATTCTTTTACATCTTCATCTATATTATTAATAAAGAAATCAGACTTAAATATAGCTTCTTTGTTGTATTTTTCATAGCTACCTAATTCTTTGGCTAAAAGAGCAGATTGTTTTACTGCACTATTTAACATTATTTTAGCTATTTTTTCGCATAAATCTATAGACTTTTTTGATCCATACCTTATATTTAATTTTATAAGCATATCAGCTATTCCCATAACTCCTAAGCCTATTTGTCTATATTGTCTAACACTTTCTTTTTGCTCTTTTAAAGGATGAAGCTCTAATCCTTCATCTAATACCTCATTTAAACCTATAATGCAATCAGCAACAGTATTTTTAAATTTTTGTATATCAAATATTGCATTATTTGTAAATGGTTCTACCACAAACTCTTCTAAATTTATAGATCCAAGAAGGCAACTACCACCAGGTGGTAATGGCTCTTCAGCACATGGATTTACGCCTGCATATTTAAACTCTTTATCCTCACTTAATAAATGGTATCTTTCTATATTATCCCAAAATAGTATTCCAGGCTCTGCAAAGTCCCAGTTATTAGTTATAAGCTTCATAAATAATTTATAAGCATCAACTTCTTTTTCTATAACTTCATTAGTTTCCTCTACTATAAATCTACATACATACTTTTCCTTATTTTCTACAGATTCCATAAATTTATCATTTATTCTTACTGAAATATTTGCCTTAGTAACTTTATTTAAATCTGTTTTTATATCAATGAAATCTTCTATATCAGGGTGATTTATATCCATTGAAATCATTAATGCACCTCTTCTACCTCTCTGACCAATAAGACCAGTTGTCATTGAATATAAATCCATAAAACTTACTGCACCAGTCGTAGTCTTAGCTGAATTATGAACTAAAGCACCACTTGGTCTTAACTTAGATATATCAAAACCTACTCCACCGCCATAACTAAATGTTCTTGCAAGTTTTTTAGCTGTATTAAATATTGATTCTAGATTATCCTCTGGTGGTTGCAAAACATAACAATTAGAATAAGTAACTTTTATTCCTTCCTTAGATAATCCCCTATTAGCTAATATCCTTCCTGCAAATAAAAATTTACGCTCCCTTATTAATTTTGCTATTTTAGGATTATTCCCAGACACCCTTTCTATCCAATCATCAAAAGATTCATTATTATACTGATATTTATTAGTCCAAATTGATTTTTGTAATTCATCCATTTGCCATTTTGATTTTCTAATATCAGATTTTTTCTCTCTATACAATATATACTTTTTGGCAACATCTTTCCTATTTGATTCCATTAAAAAAAACTCTACATTATCTTGAATATCATCTACACATACATCTTTTTCCTGGGAGTATATTATTTTTTCAATTTTATCTGCTATTAGTTTTGGTAGTTCTCTATCTTCTCCATTTTTGCTATTAATAGTCGACTTATATACAGCATTAATTATTTTAACTTTATCAAAAATTTCTTTCGTACCATCTCTTTTAATTATGTACTTCATTCTGTTAGCAACTCCAATACGTATAATTATTATTTAATATTTATCATATACCATTTACCTAATTCTAAGATATTATATTGTATTTCTTTATAAAAAGCATACTATATATAGTATTTCTTCTTTCATTTTTTATATGATTGAATTTTTTATACTCTAAAAAATAACAACTTCAATTGATTAAAATTTATTAGTAATATAAAAAGAGGCTAACTTAGTTCTAGTGTTGCATTAATGTAAAATTTAATACTTTACAAAATGACCCTCATGATTTTAGAGCTAACGCTCAATTATTATGAGGGTTGAAATTTTTTCCATTTTATTTTTAGACGCACTTACCTTATAAA
>CABIVQ010000095.1 GCA_902362365.1 Clostridiaceae bacterium
CTCTACCGAACTCACATACTGGAATAGGCATACTATCTATAACTCTTATCTCATTAGAGTAAGATTGAATAGATAATGAAATATATTCTTTGATTTCTTTAATTACAGCGTGGAGATTTCGTTTTGTTCTATTAAATCTAGTTCTATCGCCTAATTTTGGAGATAGTCTTGTATACTCTCTACTCAATAAACTAAAGAATGCTTTTTCTGAATCAATAGTTAAAAGTTCTCCAACTATACTTATAGTTATTATCTCACTATCTGAAAGTTTGCTATCCTTAATATTACGTCTGTTTCTAATACTTATAGGGATAATATCATTGTATATATCATCAACTATTGTAAAAATTATAGTAAATAAGTCAGTTAAATTTTTTACTTCTTGGATATAATAATTATTAAGCTCCAACATATAGTAACCCTCCTTTAGATTGGTGATGCAATCTTAGGATACTATATTTGTTGGAGTTTTATTATTGTAAAAATTAACTAGCACAACGAGTTAATTTTTAATATAATATGTCTAAAAATTATTAAGAACTATACTAAACTAAATTCTTCATCATTTAATATCTTTTTTACAGTTCTCATTGAGCACATTTTTCCACACATAGTGCAACTATCCTCATGGGTTGGCTTAGACTCTTCTCTATATTTTCTTGCTTTTATAGGATCCATGCTTAAGCTAAACATCTCCTCCCAATCTAAATCTACCCTAGCTTTACTCATTTTCTTATCCCATTCCCTTGCTCCAACTATATTTTTGGCTATATCACCTGCATGGGCAGCAATTTTGGTTGCAATTATACCTTCTCTCATATCATCTAAATTAGGAAGTCTTAAATGTTCTGCTGGAGTTACATAGCATAAAAAATCAACTCCTTTAGAACTAGCAATTGCACCTCCAATAGCACTTGTTATATGATCATATCCTGGAGCTACATCTGTAACTAATGGACCAAGAACGTAGAATGGTGCTTCATGACATAGTCTTTTTTGAAGTATTACATTAGCTTCAATTTCATTTATAGCCATATGACCTGGCCCTTCTATCATAACTTGTACATTTCTATCCCAAGCTCTTTTAGTTAATTCTCCTAATACTATAAGTTCTTCTATTTGTACATTATCTGTTGAATCCTCTATACAACCTGGTCTACACGCATCTCCAAGACTTAATGTAACGTCATACTCCTCGCAAATATCTAATATCTTATCAAAGTTAGTATATAGTGGATTTTCTTTATTATTTAATTCCATCCATGCAAAAAGTAAAGAACCGCCTCTTGATACTATGTGAGTTAATCTATCATGATTTTTAATTTTTTTGCAAATATTTCTTGTAAGTCCACAGTGAACTGTTATAAAATCAACACCGTCTTTAGCATGTTGCCTAATAACATCTAAAAATTCTTCTTCAGTTATATCTTTTAATTCCTTATCTAAATGACCAATAGCATCATACATAGGCACTGTACCTACCATAGCAGTAGATAACCCTATTAATCTATCTCTAAACTCTTTTGTTTTTCCATAACTACTTAAATCCATTATAGACTCTATATTCATATCAAGAGCTATTTTTAATTTTTCAATTTCTTTCTCTATATTCATACAATCTCTTGATATGCCTAAATTTACATTTACCTTTGTTCTTAAATTTTTTCCTATTCCATGTGGATCTAGCGATTTATGATTTTTATTTGCTGGTATTACGACTTGACCTATTGCCATTAGATCTATTAATTGATTAATTTGAATAGATTCCTTTTTTGCAACAATTTTCATTTCATCTGTAATTATTCCCTTTTTTGCTGCATCCATTTGAGTTGTATAGTTCATATAAATCCCCCTAAATAATTTATTTAACATAGGGAATGCTTTTAAAAAAGCTTTATGTGATTATTTAATTCTAATAAAAATGTGCTTTCTTAATAAAAAGAAGCACTTGAGTTTGTATAAATATAACTATATATAGATAATTATTATTCACATCAAGCTTCCCTTCGCAAGCATTACCTTGATCAGGTAGTTAGAGTTTTTGAGTAGTACTCTCATCTCAGCTAATCAATTTTAGCTCCCCTAGCCCTACTATTATTTTATTTAATTTAAGTTTATCATATTATCTACCTAATTATCTATATTTTAAGCATTAACTAACTATACAATTTGATAAAATAATCCGTGGTTTATGCAATAAAAGTATAGTTTCCCACGTCCAACTTGATTAAGTCTAAACTGCATATTCCACTCTGGATATTGCTTTACGATTTGAACTCTATCACCCTTCACATGAGCTACAAAAGTAATATAATGTTCTTTTTTCATTTCATGCTCTGTTGTTATGAAAAATTCATTTTCTATAGATTCCACATTAAGTTTATGGCCCTCTTCTGCTTTTTTTGCAACTGCTGCTTCCATTTTTTTGCCGCAGCATGATATAGCTGCCTCTGAAGTGGAAGTTATTAAGTTTCCACATTTGTCACATACATAAAACTTTATATTTTTCATATTTCCTCCTGATAATTCATTTAAGTTGATTTCGCCAGATAAAATGCCTTCAATACTTACTCCAAATATATTTGATAAGCCTAATAGTAAAGAAACATCAGGACAACCTAATCCTCTCTCCCACTTGCTTATTGTTTTATCACTTATATTCATTAATTCAGCTACCTGCTTTTGTGTCATATTTTTTTCTTTTCTTAATTCATATATTAATTTGCCAACTTTCTTGCAATCCATTAGCTTCACCTCTTAATACTAATTTAACTTAATATGAGAAATCATTCAATAAACTAATCGTAGAATTTTACAAATTTATCTTCTTTTGATAATACACAATCCCTATAATATCTGCTAAAGCCCATCCGATAGGAATATCGCACCATATACCACGTTCAGATAGCCATGTTGACGCAAGTATATACGCTAATATTACCCTGGTTCCTAATGATACTACTGATAGATACTCAACACCTAGGGATATGACTTCGATCTCACTCTTATTTATAAATATATACATTATATCTTTTGAAAAAATAAATATGAGACTTGATACAATTACACAAAAAATTATTATAATTTTCGTTGAACTTCTGACTCCTTCTTTTACTCTATTAATTTTCCCTGCTCCTTTATTCTGAGCTACAAATGTTGAAAAAGCATTACCAAAATCTTGTACTGGCATATATGCAATAGAATCAACCTTCACGCCTGCCGCAAAAGCTGCCATTACAGTTGGACCAAATGTATTTACTAAACCTTGAACAATTAGTATTCCAAAGTTCATAATAGACTATTGAATTGATGTTAGTACAGAATACTTAACTACATTTTTAAATGTATCTTTATTTATTCTTATATCTTGTTTTGATATTTTTATAAAATTTATACTTTTATATACATATATAATACTTAAAATTGCCGATGTGGCTTGAGCAATTATAGTAGCAATCGCCACACCTCTTACTCCCCAGTTAAATTTCAATACAAACACTATATCTAATACTATATTTATAATTGATGCTACTATTAAGAAATATAGAGGTCTTTTTGAATCCCCTATAGATCTTAACAAAGCAGTGGCTAAATTATAAATAAATGTGAATAGTAGCCCTAATATGATGATTATTAAATATCCTTTTGAATCTTTAATAAGCCTATTTGGCATGTTGAATAAATCTAGTATCAAATCTATGCATAATAAAGATACAATCATTATAAATATTGTAACTCCACCTATAAATATAAATGAAGTAACTATAGTTTCTTTAAAGTTTTCCATATCTCTTGAGCCATAATATTGTGCAAAGATAATTCCAACTCCAATAGTCAATCCAATTATTATTGATGTTATAAATACAACAATAGCAAAAGATGACCCTACAGCTGCTAAAGCATCTGCTCCTACAAATTTTCCAACTACTATACTATCTACCAAGTTATATACCTGTTGAAATATATTGCCTAATATCATCGGAAATGCAAATTTTAATATTAATTTGTTTGGATTCCCTTCAGTCATATCAACCATATACTTCTCCCCCTATAAACCACCTTTAGATTTTAAATAGTATATGGTATTCACCCTATTTTCAATAATGTATAACTTTTCTACTTAATAAAAAAAGATAGGTATTAACCTTCTAGTGTTGCATCTAGTTAATATTTGCAACTTGATTTTTACAAAATTTATATAATGAAAAAAATAACCTTCTTTGGTTAAATGGAAGTAACGACAAATCCATCCAA
>CABIVQ010000096.1 GCA_902362365.1 Clostridiaceae bacterium
TTGGATGGATTTGTCGTTACTTCCATTTAACCAAAGAAGGTTATTTTTTTCATTATATAAATTTTGTAAAAATCAAGTTGCAAATATTAACTAGATGCAACACTAGAAACTATAGACCACGAAAAATGTGTAGGATGTGGAAGATGTATAGGATCTTGTAACTTTGATGCAGTTAATGCTGCAGGAGATGAAGTTAATGATATATTAAATAAGAAAATAGCTGAATATTCATATGCAGTATTAGAAGGAAGACCTAATTTTCATATTAGCTTAGTTATAGATGTTTCACCTTATTGTGACTGTCATGCAGAAAATGACTTACCTATAATACCGGATGTAGGAATGTTTGCATCTTTTGACCCAGTTGCACTAGATATGGCCTGTGTTGATGCCGCTAATAAACAGGGTATTATACATGGAAGTTGCTTAGAAGAAAGAGAAAAACATACTTGTGATCACTTTATAAATACTCATCCTGAAACTAACTGGGAAGTATGTATTGATCATGCTGTAAAATTAGGTCTAGGTAATAAAGAATATGAATTAATAGAGGTTTAAAATAAAAGATAGAAATTGTAGGTGAGTTTTAATATATTTACCTACAATTTTTGAATATGTATAAATTTAATGAATAGAAGTGTAAAAGTTGAAGACGTTAATATAGAAAGTTAGTTAATAAGTAGTGCCAAGAATAATTTTGTTTTTGGCACTATTTATTTTGATATAAAAACATTAATTCAATATTAGGCTTATATTAGTTGCAAAAGTAAGATTTAATATATAAAATGTATGTATAAATACAAAATATAACAAAAGGTGACTAGAAATAGTTTGATTTATTAAACTTGGGGAGGAAATAATATGAAATTCAAAAATATAGTTACAATATTAACGCTTAGCCTAATTACATCATTAGCTATTGTAGGATGTAATAGTAGCGATACTAAAAATAAAGAGAGTGAATCACAGGAAGCAGTTGAACTAAATATATCAGCGGCTGCAAGTTTGAAGGAAGCTATGGCTAAAATAGAAGAAGAATATAAGAAAGTTAATGAAAATGTTACTTTAGTAGTAAACTATGGTGCTTCAGGTTCATTGCAACAACAAATAGAACAAGGAGCTCCTTGTGATGTGTTTATATCGGCTGGTCAAAAACAAATGAAAGCATTAGATGAAGCTAGTTTATTATTAGAAGGTACATATAAAGATTTATTAGAAAATGATTTAGTTCTAATTGCACCTAAAGATAGCGATGTATCTAATTTAGATGATTTAATTACAAATAAAGTTAAACATATAGCTGTAGGAGAACCAAGCAGTGTTCCTGCAGGAAAATATGCTGATGAAGTGTTAGTTAATTTAGATTTAAAATATAAAATTAAAGATAAATTAGTATTTGCAAAAGATGTTAAAGAGGTATTAGCTTGGACTCAATCAGGAAATGCTGAGGTTGGATTTGTTTATTACAGTGATACAATAAATACAGACAACATAAAAATAGTTGAAACTACACCATCTACTTCACACTCTGCTATTGTATATCCTATTGCGGTTATTAAGGAAAGTAAGAAACCAGAAGCTGCTAAAGAATTTGAAGATTTTTTATTAAGTACAGATGGACAAGCAATACTTAAAGATTTTGGATATAAAAGTGTAGAGTAGTTAAATTCATTTAGGAGGCATAAAATTGGATATAAATTGGTCGCCACTATGGATATCTATAAAAACATCGATTCTATCTACAATAATGACTTTTGTTATAGGAATAATTGTATCCTACTTAATGGCTAACTATAAAGGAAGATATAAGGGGCTTATTGATGGAATTTTAACTCTTCCATTAGTACTTCCTCCTACTGTAGTAGGATTTTTTCTTTTATTATTGATAGGTAAGAATGGATATATAGGAAAATTATTACTAAATTTCGATACAACATTAGTGTTTAGTTGGACTGCAACTGTAATAGCATCTACTACAGTTGCATTCCCAATGATGTACAGAACTTCAAGAGCTGCTTTTGAGCAGATAGATAACAATATAATTTGTGCAGCAAGGACTTTAGGACTTAGTGAATGGAAAATTTTTTATAAAATTGCTATTCCTTTAGCATGGCCAGGTATTATTGCAGGAATTGTTTTATCTTTTGCAAGAGCATTAGGTGAATTTGGTGCAACATTGATGATTGCTGGAAATATACCGGGCAGAACACAAACTATGCCACTTGCGATATTTTTTGCAGTGGAAGGTGGAGATATGGAAAAAGCAATGGCATGGGTAATGATTATTACATTAATATCAATATCAATGATTTTAATATTAAATTATTGGTCTGAAAAGCAGCAAAAAATAATTGGTAAAATTAAAAGAAAAGGGGTGTAAGTAATGGCTCTTTATGTAGATATTGAAAAAGACTTATCCTCTTTTACATTAAAATCAAAATTTGAACAAGAAAATGGAGTATTAGGTTTCCTTGGAGAATCTGGTTCTGGGAAAAGTATGACATTAAGGTGTATTGCAGGTTTAGAAAATCCTTCAAGAGGTAAAATTATATTAAATAATAGAGTGTTATTTGATTCAGAAAAAAAGATAAATTTATCAGCTCAAGAAAGAAAGGTTGGTTTTTTATTTCAAAATTACGCTTTGTTCCCTCATATGACAGTTGTAGAAAATATAGAATTGGGATTAAGTAATCTTCAAAAAGAAGAAAGAAATAAAATTACTAAGGAATATATAAAAAGATTATGTCTTGAAGGCTTAGAAAATAGATACCCTTGGCAGCTATCAGGTGGTCAACAGCAAAGGGTAGCATTAGCAAGGGCATTAGCTCCTTCACCAGATATATTACTATTAGATGAACCTTTTTCAGCACTTGATTATCATCTTAGAGGTAATATGGAAAGAGAATTAATAAATATTTTAAATGATTATCATGGAGATGTTATCTTCGTTACTCATGATAGGGAAGAAGCATATAGAGTTTGTAAAGATATAGTTGTTTATGATAAAGGTATAAGTTTACCAAAAAGAGAAGTACATGATTTATTTAATAATCCACAGTCTTTGGCTGAAGCGAAAATAACAGGATGTAAAAATATATCAAAAATAGATATCTTGGATAAGAACACTATACATGCTAAAAACTGGGGGATTAAGATTAAATTAAAAAAAGCCATTGATAGTAATGCAAAATACATGGGAATTAGAGCTCATCATATTTCTATAGAGGATAATCATAATGAAGAGTGTTACTATTTAACAGTTAAAAATATAATTGAGAATCCATTTAGCTATAGTGTTTATGTAATTAATGAAGATGATAAAACTTTTAATGAAATTCATATAGAAGTTAACAAGGATATTAAACCTATTAATATTGGAGATAAAATATTAATTAAATTACATGTTGATAAGTTATTTTTATTTTAAGTAATTTAGTATACATATAAAAGGGCAGTCTTAAAATAAATTTAAGATTGTCTTTTTTTAGTTCTTTTCAATTATTATAATATAGAAATTAATGTTATAAGAGAAATATTAAATAGCTATAATTAGTCTGTGTTTTATAAATATTATAGAGTAAAATAGTTATATAAAAGAATTAATAAGTAAAATAGGAGGTAAGGATGTTCTTTATAGGTATACTAGGTGTTGATAATAAAACTAAAGATATTAAAGACTTAGATAATTTGAATTGTAAAATTTGTGATAGTAATAAAGATATGAAGTTAATAAAGAACTATAGTTATTTTCATATATTTTTTATTCCAATTATTAAATGGAATGTAAATTATTATATATCATGTAGCAAATGTAACTCTATATTTAAATTGAAAGAAGAGAAAGGAAAGTTGTTAGAAAGAGGAGACAATATAGAAATTACTTATTGGGATCTTGAAGAAATAAGCAACAATCATAATAAAAATATATGTAACAACTGTGGTGCAAAGATTGAAGATAACTATACATATTGTCCTTTTTGTGGAGAAAGAAAATATAAATAAACTTTATAAGTCTCTTTTAATGAAAATTAAAAGAGGCTTTTTTATATACTAAGGTATTATAAAAAATGGTCTTGTGGATAAGTTTTGATGTATAATAATGATGTGAGAACAAATGCAGAA
>CABIVQ010000097.1 GCA_902362365.1 Clostridiaceae bacterium
GGTAAGTGCGTCTAAAAATAAAATGGAAAAAATTTCAACCCTCATAATAATTGAGCGTTAGCTCTAAAATCATGAGGGTCATTTTGTAAAGTATTAAATTTTACATTAATGCAACACTAGAAGAGTTATACTCCTCTATTTTTATATTAAAATTTAAGTTTTAGGCTATATTATATTAAAAATTTATTACATTTACATATTATTCCATGCAAATGTTAAGATTATATAGTACAATAATAAATTAAGGGTGATTTAAATAATGGCAAAAATTAGAACAAAATATGTATGTCAAGAATGCGGATATGAGACAAGTAAATGGCTTGGAAAATGTCCAGAGTGTACAAAGTGGAATACATTTGTAGAAGAGATAGAACAAAAAAATTCAAAAAAAGAAGTTTTTATTATAGATAAATCTTCATCAAGACCAATGAATATAAATTCTATAGAAACAAAGGAAGAAGAAAGGTTTTCTACAGAAATAGCAGAATTAGATAGAGTTCTTGGTGGAGGAATTGTAAAAGGTTCATTAGTTCTTGTAGGAGGGGATCCTGGTATAGGGAAATCAACCCTTTTAATACAAGTATCAAGCAATGTGGCAAATGCCGGCAGAAAGGTTTTATACATTTCAGGAGAAGAATCAGAATCTCAAATAAAAATGAGAGCTAAAAGATTAGGAATTAATTCCGATAATTTATATATATTTGCAGAAAATAACTTAAGCTTAATAGAAGCTAATCTAGATAGCATAAACCCAGAACTTATAATAGTAGATTCAATTCAGACTGTATATAGTCCTGAAATAGCATCTGCTCCAGGTACCGTAAGTCAAATTAAAGAAGGTACATCTAAATTTATGAAAATTTCTAAAAAAATGGGTATATCTACGTTTGTAGTTGGACATGTAACAAAAGAAGGTTCTTTAGCAGGTCCTAAGCTATTAGAGCATATGGTTGATACTGTTATTTACTTTGAAGGAGAAAGATATAATACGTACAGATTAGTTAGAGCTGTAAAGAATAGATTTGGGTCAACTAATGAATTAGGTGTATTTGAGATGAGAGATATGGGGTTAGTTGAGCTGGATAATCCTTCAAAGGTACTTATATCAGAAAAACCAAAAGATGTAGCTGGGTCAGTAATAATATCTACTGTTGAAGGTACTAGGCCAATGTTACTTGAGCTTCAAGCCCTAGTATCACCTACAAGTTTTGGTATAGCTAAGCGAACAGCAACAGGAGTAGACTTTAACAGAGTTGCATTACTTTTAGCTGTATTAGAAAAGCGTGTAGGATTACAGATACAAAATCAAGATGTTTACATAAATGTAGTAGGTGGAATAAAGATTAATGAACCTTCTATAGACATGGGGATAATAATTGCAGTAGCATCAAGTTTTAGAAATATACCAGTATCAGAACATGTAGTTGTTACAGGTGAAGTGGGACTAACTGGAGAAGTAAGGGCTGTTAGTTTTATAGAAAAAAGGATAGCTGAATGTAAAAAGCTAGGTTTTAAAAAAATAGTTATTCCTAAAAATAACTATGATGCAGTAAAAGATATTAAAGGAATAGATATTATTCCAGTAGATAATTTAAGACAGGCTATAAATATAGTGCTAGGGGGGAATAAGTAAGTAATGGATAATTTCCTAAGCAATAAAGAATTATTACAGGCGTTAAAAATGATATCTCCAGGAACTCCATTAAGACAGGGATTAGATAATGTATTAAAGGCTAAAACAGGAGGGCTTATAGTAATTGCTACAAACGAAGAAATAATGAATGTGGTAGATGGTGGATTTGCAATAAATGCAGATTACTCACCAGCTTATGTATATGAATTAGCAAAAATGGATGGAGCAATAGTTATAAGCGGAGATACTAAAAAAATTTTATATGCAAATGCGCAACTTATACCAGACTATTCTATTCCTACTTCGGAAACAGGTACTAGACACAGGACTGCAGAAAGAGTAGCTATACAGACAGGAGCTATTGTTATAGCTATATCGCAAAGACGAAACATAATAACCGTATACCAAGGACAATATAAATATGTAATAGAAGAAATATCAAAGATTTTTACAAAAGCTAATCAAGCCATACAAACTTTAGAAAAATACAAAGCTGTTTTAGATCAAGCTGTAATAAATCTTAATGCATTAGAATTTAAGGATTTAGTTACTATTTATGATGTTGCTTTGGTTATACAAAAAATGGAGATGGTAATGAGGATTACTAATATAATAGAAAATTATGTGATAGAATTAGGAGTAGAAGGAAATCTAGTAAGTATGCAGCTAGAAGAATTAATGGGTACAGCTAGAGTTGATCAAAAGTTAATATTTAAAGATTATAAAAGAGAAGATTTAGGCATAAAAGATTTCAATCAAAAAATGAGAAGTTTAAGTGATGAGGAATTAATAGATTTAGCTAATATGGCAAGAATATTAGGTTATAGTGGATTTTCTGAGAGTATGGATATGGCTATAAGGCCTAGGGGATACAGAATACTTAACAAAATACACAGGCTACCTGCTACTATAATAGAGAATTTAGTTAATTATTTTGATAACTTCCAATCAATAGTTAGAGCATCCATAGAAGAGCTTGATGAAGTAGAAGGTATAGGAGAAATAAGAGCAACTTATATAAAAAATGGACTTATAAAAATGCAACAATTAGTATTATTAGATAGGCACATATAAAGTATGTTACAACTTTGTTGTTGATTGTAACGAAAAATATGAATATAATAAAAATATTAAATAGATAACTAGGGGGTGAAATTTTGATACGAAAAATAATAAGAGCGTTCATTGGAATAGCTGGTTTTGTATTAGGATTTACTACATACTTGACGTTAATGAGAGATTATGAAATGCTTACATTTGGAAGTGATTTACGTGGATTTATAATCTCAATAGGATTAGGAATAGTTTTAGCCTTTGTATTCTATAAACTAGAACCATGGGTTGTAAATAAAACAAAAGAATTAGTTAAAATATTGGATACAGAAATGGCAAAGTATCCTCAAACAGATATATTATTGGGTTCAATAGGGCTTATAGTAGGATTAGTTATAGCTTATCTAATAAGCGGGCTAATAAGTACAATAGTTAGAATACCGTTAATAAGTGGAATATTGTCATTGATTACATATATATTTATGGGTTATTTTGGAATAAGAATATCCCTTAAAAGTAGAGATGATTTATTTAATATAAGTAAATTAAGTAGATTATCAACTAGCATAAAAGAAAAAGGAAGTAAAAAAGAAGTTAATAGGGAGATTCCTTCAAAAATTTTAGATACTAGTGTAATTATTGATGGAAGAATAGCGGATATCTGTAAAACTGGATTTATAGAAGGTAAGCTAATAATACCTAAATTTGTTTTAAATGAATTACAGCATATAGCAGACTCTTCTGATGATCTAAAAAGAGTTAGAGGAAGAAGAGGTCTTGATATATTAAACATAATTCAAAAAGAATTAGATATTGAAGTTGAAATAAGTGAAATGGATTTCGATGATATTCCTGAAGTTGATAGTAAATTATTAAAACTTGCACAAGTTTTAAATGGTAAAGTAGTTACAAATGATTATAATTTAAATAAAGTTGCACAGTTCCAAGGTGTAGAAGTTTTAAATATAAATGAGTTAGCTAATGCTATAAAGCCGGTTGCAATACCAGGTGAAGAAATGGTTGCACAGGTTGTAAAAGAAGGTAAGGAAGCTAATCAAGGTATAGCATATTTAGATGATGGAACGATGATAGTTGTAGATGGTGGAAGAAAACATATGGGTGAGACAATAAGAGTACTAGTTACATCTGTATTACAAACACCAGCAGGAAGAATGATATTTGGAAAGCCTAAAAACTAATTAGAGTTGTAGGGAGTATTTTAGAGTTATGATTAGTTAATACTCAGATATTAACTAATCTATTGTGCTAGTTAAATTTAATTTCCAAATAAAGTAAAATGTTTTTTGCAAAAAAATAGACCCATAGTGACTAGTATTTGTAAATTTTATCCAAATACTAGTTCTTTTATTTTAGCTAAAGA
>CABIVQ010000098.1 GCA_902362365.1 Clostridiaceae bacterium
TTGGATGGATTTGTCGTTACTTCCATTTAACCAAAGAAGGTTATTTTTTTCATTATATAAATTTTGTAAAAATCAAGTTGCAAATATTAACTAGATGCAACACTAGAACATTGCTGACACTTTTTTATTTTTTCATATTTATATTTTTAACAAAATATTTAAAAATCTTATTTATTACAAATATAGTTGTTATTAATAAAATAATAACTAATATTATATTTACTATTGAAAATTGATTCATTTCAATCCTCCTAAAATTTTAATCAAATGCATATAATGTAAATGCAGACCCCGCGTTTGTTTTAACTGTGACATATGCATTTGTATAAGTATACACTACACCAGCCGCACTATATTCTTTATACTTATTTGAATATAACGGTTGTGTATATTTCCATGCACTCGTTGTGCTATTTCCTACACTACCTTTATGTACTAGTCCTATATATGTTCCGCTTGTGCCGACAAGACCATATGCTGAATTAGATACTTGATTAGATAAACTCTTCGTATGAGAACCTTTCAATACAGCTGAGCTGTAATCACCTCCAAACTTATGATTCAAAACATTCACAGTAGATTTTACATAACCTTTTAATCTTACTTTTACCCCATACTTCTCCTTAGTTCTATCAAATGATTTTGTATCAGTTTGTCTAGCTTCATTATTTTCATTTGCATAATTTACAACGAATTCTGCATCTTTTTCTGAAAATGGCTCACCTACATCATATGAAGAATTTATTTTTTCAAATCTTTCTACAACTTGTTGAGTATTTAAATTTTTATTTTCTTCATACATAAAATTATCTAAATATTTAGATTCTAGCATCTGTACTCTTAATCTAGTATTATCCTGGATATCTATACTAGAAGTTTCAGCGAAAGCTCCTATTACATTTAATGAAGTTGCAACTACAACCGTTCCTAAAACTAAGGACATTTTTTTCTTTAAATTCATATTTTCTCCTCCTCTTAATAACTGGATGGCATAAGTATTCCACCCTTAACCCCTTAATTTATCAAACTAAAAAAATTAAAGTTTGACAAATTATAATCTCTAATTCTTAAAAATTATTTGATTAAATTTTATATTTTTTATATAAATATGTAAATACATAATGCAAAACTAGTCGTTAAATGTGCAAAACTGGACATATTTTATTTATAATTTACATATTTCACCATAAAAAATAAGGTAGTAAGCCTTAGCCTACTACCCTTTAAATATGAAATATATAATTATTGTTTAACACATAAGTTGCATGGATCTGACTTGCCTCTGTTTATTGCTCCACTTGGTTTTAAACAATACCATGCTTTTTTTATTGCATATGTAACATTAATATTTTTTATATTAACTCTAAACAGTACTTGCTAAAATATCCAGTAGCATTAACAAGTCTCTTCGACTTCAAAATCATATTTTATCTTTTGATTAAAAAATATAACTTTAAAATCAGTATATTCCTCATTACTACTTACATTTATTTTTCCATTATTATTTTCTACGATTTCCTTAACTATATGCAAGCCATATCCATGACTTCCATCTTCATTAGTCTTTGTAGTAAATCCTGTATCAAATATATTTTCTAGTATATCTTGATCTATCTTCGGTCCATTATTTTTAATACTTATATAAATACTGTTAAATATTTTGTATGTTTTTATAATTATTAATCCATGACCTTCTAACGCTGTAATTGCATTACTTAAAATATTTGATACTATTTTATGTAACTCATATTCACTAATGTCTATTAGACTAGAATCAAACTCCTCATCTACAACTACATGTATATCTTTTAAATCTAATGACTCAACTACACTAGATATTATAGAACCTCTATTAGTAATATATTTTACACAAGATGATACTTCAGTGTTTCCATTCGTTATATTTTTTAACATTTCTCCTAATCTATCATATTGTTGCATTATATATAAACCATTGATATATGATATTTGAGAGCCATAGTCATGCTTTATTTTTTTAAGCTCATTATTTTTAGCAATTAATAAGTTATTCAACCTATTAATTTCTTCATATTTCTTGTCCATGCTATTCATATAAACTGAAATGCCTATTATAAATATAACAATCATTAGTATCAACACATTAGTTAAAGCTATATTAGCCCATCCATTTAACATCATAGAAATACTTGCTATAAAATCCATCGATATAATAAGTATAAAAACAATTCCAAGTGATGCCTTACTTTTAGTAAGGTTATCATATATTACATTCACACTATCTTTACTTTTTATAATAAGTAACTCTAAAATCATAGCTGGAATATATATTCCTAATAATCTAGATAATTCTACATCATAAATTATATTGCTTATTATAGGCCAAAATATACTCGTAACTAAAATAGCTACAATCTGTACTAATAAATATGATATTGAATAAGCCACTAATGCTTTTTTGTATACATTTATATAGATTATACACATTATTATTAGACTCATTATTGTTATTGAAGTAGAAGTCATATTACTGTTTTTAAATATATTTGTAGCTAAAATAGATGTTAAAAATATACTTATACTACTTATAACTAAATTCTTTTTTCCATCTTTATCATATATATCTTTATTAGTAATCAGAAAATAATATGGCAAGTAAGTCATTATAAAGACTTGTACAACAGTATTTAATAAATCAATAAAAAAATTCATTACTAACTATATTTTTTCTTTATTAACTATCTTTTTTCTTTTAACGATTTAGGCATATCCTCTACACCTATTGCTACTACAGATGCTGCTCCACTACCTATTATAAGTATTGACATCATAGCCATTAAACTCCCCATTAATTTTTTCATCATTGTACCTCCCCATGTTTTTTGAATTGAACATTAAGCAAACATTAATTGTTAATGTCCATGTTATTATATTGCTATAAACTCCATATTTAATTATAAATATAGAAATCATAGATAAAATTATTGAATTAATTAATGCTATTTTATTATTTTTCTTTATTAAACTTGATTTTGTTATAGGCATACATTTATTTACTATAGGGGCTTGATGATATATGCAGAATATATTTATACTGCTTATCAATATAGTACTTACAAGGTTTAAATTGCTATTTTTTGCTATTAATATAGTTAAACAGCATAGTGTTGTAGTAGCAATTAAACATCTCTTTTGTGATGTCTCATGATACCCTCCTGTAAACGGTTTTACACATACCATAGTAAATATAATTAAAACTACCTCTTTAAAATATCCAAGCATAGAAAATATAATTATTATAGCTATAATTTTGAACATCTCATACATCATAAGTCTCATGACGTACTGTATTTCTTCTGTTGTCTCCTGTGTAAAGTTATTATATTTGCATATATCTTCCACAAAACAATCTATTTTTTTTCTTATCATTTGCGATAATTCTCCATAAAAAAATTAATATATGTATATATTTCTATAATATTGCATTTTTTGTATTTTTTCAACTAAAAAATTCTATTTTATACAAAATAAAAAATTGTTAGATAAATTATTATTCGTTTTATTACGAATTTTAACCCATATCCAATACTATGATTATTTTTATATTTTTCTATATGATAGATTGTCAATATAAGTGCAACACTTTATATTCATGTTGCATCAAATACCTCTGCAGGTGTCCTATATCCAAGACA
>CABIVQ010000099.1 GCA_902362365.1 Clostridiaceae bacterium
AGAAACAGAAGATACTACTATAGCTGACTTAGCTGTAGCTGTAAACGCTGGACAAATAAAAACTGGTGCTCCATCAAGAACTGATAGAGTAGCTAAATACAACCAATTATTAAGAATAGAAGAAATGGTTGGAGAGCAAGCTAGATACTGTGGAATGAATTCTTTCTATAACTTAAAGAAATAAATAATAATTTAATATAGTAATAGAGCCAATAATGAATGCATTATTGGCTTTTTTTATATTTCTAAATATAATTTATAGTAAAAATGAACCACTAATAAAGTTGTGATAATAATAAGTGTAGGGGTGATAATATTGGAGTTAGAAGGTATGTATAAATCTAGCTTTATGAGGTTAGATGCTAGGATGTATTTATAAAAAATTAAAATTATTGTAAAATTAACTCCAGAAATCTTTAAAAATCTTGTAAAAAAATGTATAATAAGAATTGGAATATAAATATTAATTATAATTAAGAATACATATTAGTATACAAGTGTATCAGTAAGTATTCGGGAGTATAGGAGAAGCACTATGATAAACAACACAAAAAGAACTAAAATAGTATGTACTTTAGGTCCAGCAAGTGAAAAAGAAGAAACTCTTAGAGCACTTATAGAAAATGGATTAAATGTATGCAGAATGAACTTTTCTCATGGATCTCATGAAGAACACAAGGGGAGAATGGATTTAGTTAAAAAAGTAAGAGAAGAATTAGGACAACCTACAGCTATACTTTTAGATACTAAAGGTCCAGAAATAAGAACAGGGCAATTTGATGTTCCAGAAGTTCTTTTAGAAGAAGGTCAAACTTTCACTATAACAATGAAAGATGTTATGGGAAGTAAAGAAATGTGTACAGTAAGTTACAAAGGTTTAGCTGAAGACGTAGAACCAGGAAATACTATATTAATAGATGATGGTTTAGTAGGTCTTACAGTTAAAGAAGTTAACGGAGACGACATAGTTTGTGTAGTTGAAAATTCAGGAATAGTGAAAAATCACAAAGGTGTTAACGTACCTGGGGTAAAGGTTAACCTACCTGCAATAACTGAAAAAGATAGAAGTGATATAGAGTTCGGTATAGAACAAGGGATTGATTTTATAGCGGCATCTTTCGTAAGAAAAGTATCGGATGTATTAGCTATAAGAGAAATATTAGAAGAAAACAATGCTACAGATATAAAAATAATATCTAAGATAGAAAACCAAGAAGGTGTAGATAACTTAGATGAAATAATAGCTGTATCTGACGGTATAATGGTTGCAAGAGGTGACTTAGGAGTTGAAATACCAACTGAAGAGATACCTGTTGTTCAAAAATTAATGATAAAGAAATGTAATGAAGCAGGAAAGCCAGTTATAACAGCTACTCAAATGCTTGACTCTATGATGAGAAATCCTAGACCAACAAGAGCTGAAGTAACTGACGTTGCAAATGCTATATATGATGGAACAGATGCTATAATGCTTTCAGGAGAAACTGCTGCAGGAAAATATCCAGTAGAAGCAGTTAAGACTATGGCTACAATAGCTAAGAGAACTGAAGAAACTATAGATTATAACAAAAATTTAAGAAATAAGAGCTTAGTAGCTGCTAATGTAACAGATGCTATAAGCTACTCAACTTGTACAACTGCTATAGATTTAAATGCAAAAGCTATAGTAAGTGCAACATCTTCAGGACATACAGCAAGAATGGTTTCTAAATTTAGACCACAATGCCCAATAATAGCTACAACAGATAATGAAAGAGTAATGAGACAATTATCATTAACTTGGGGTGTATTACCAGTAGCATGTGAAAATGGTAAGAATACAGATGAAGTTATATCTAGTGCAATAGATGCAGGTAAAGAAAAGAACTATTTAGCTGAAGGTGACTTAGTAGTTATAACTGCTGGAGTACCAGTTGCAACAAGTGGAACTACTAACTTAATAAAAGTTGAAACTATATAAATAATTTATAAATTTATTAATAGATGCAAACAATAGATAGTAGATTTTTTTATCTACTATCTAATTACATATAAATCTCGGAGGTAAGGTAAATGTCAGTTATAGAAGCAGTATTAGCTAGAGAAGTATTAGATTCAAGAGGAAATCCAACTGTAGAAGTTGAGGTTATATTAGAAAGTGGAACTATGGGTAGAGCGATAGTACCATCAGGAGCATCAACAGGAGCTTTTGAAGCTGTAGAATTAAGAGATGGTGACAAAGGAAGATATTTAGGAAAAGGTGTAGAAAAAGCTGTTGAAAACGTTAATGAGATAATAGCACCAGAGCTAGAAGGTATGGATTGTTTTGATCAGCCAGCAGTAGATGCAGTTATGATAGAATTAGATGGAACTCCAAACAAAGGGAAGTTAGGAGCTAATGCTATACTTGGTGTATCTATGGCTGTAGCAAGAGCTGCTGCTGAAGAATTAGGATTACCTTTATTCCAATACATAGGTGGAGTAAATGCTAAGCAATTACCAGTACCAATGATGAACATATTAAACGGTGGAGAGCATGCTGATAACAACGTTGACGTTCAAGAATTCATGATATTACCAGTTGGAGCTAAGAGCTTCAGAGAAGGTTTAAGAATGGGTGCAGAAGTATTCCATTCATTAAAGAAAGTTCTTGGAGAAAAAGGACTTGCTTGTGGTGTAGGTGACGAAGGTGGATTCGCTCCAAACTTAGGATCAAACAGAGAAGCTTTAGAATTAATAGTTGAAGCTATAGAAAAAGCTGGATACAAGCCAGGAGACGATATAAGATTAGGTCTTGACGTTGCTGCTACAGAAATGTACAACAAAGAAACTAAAAAATATGTTTTAGCTGGAGAAGGAAAAGAATTAACTGCAGCTGAAATGGTTGATTTATATGAAGATTGGGCTAACAACTTCCCAATAGTAACTATAGAAGATGGTTTAGATGAAGAAGATTGGGATGGATGGAAGTTATTAACTGATAGATTAGGTAAGAAATTACAATTAGTTGGAGATGACTTATTCGTTACTAACACTGAAAGATTAGAAAGAGGAATAGAAGCTGGTGTTGCTAACTCTATATTAGTTAAAGTTAACCAAATAGGTACAATAACTGAAACTTTAGATGCTATAGAAATGGCTAAGAGAGCTGGATACACTGCAGTTATATCTCACAGATCTGGAGAAACAGAAGATACTACTATAGCTGACTTAGCTGTAGCTGTAAACGCTGGACAAATAAAAACTGGTGCTCCATCAAGAACTGAT
>CABIVQ010000100.1 GCA_902362365.1 Clostridiaceae bacterium
TTTTTAACTGACTACGTCATAACTCCAGCAAATGTAGATGATAGAAATGCAGTATGGGATTTATGCTACAAATATAGTTCTATTTCTATTATAGGTGATAAGAGATACGTTAATAAAAGGCTAACGCCTGAATTAAAAAGTGAAAAGGGCATAAATTTATTGTTTTAAAAAATAGGAAATAGTAAAGAAAGCTATCCAAAAGAAATAAGACAACTTATATTTAAGGTAAGAAGAAGGATAGAAACTAGCTTTTCTCAATTAACAGAACAATTAAACTTAAATAAGGTTAAGAGTAAATCTATGCTAGGATTTATAACTAGAACTTCAATAAAAGTTTTAGCTCATAACATTTCTTTTCTTATAAATAAATTAATGGGTAAAAATGACTCTTTAGCTAAAATAAAAGAACTAGTATTTGGATAAAATTTACAAATACTAGCCACTATGGGTCTATTTTTTTGCAAAAAATATTTTACTTTATTTGGAAATTAAATTTAACTAGCACAATAGATTAAAGTAGTATATTTATAGGAGCTTTATGGAGATTATCTTATTAAAAGAGAAGTATATGAAATACATTCTTATATACATTAGTAGCTGTATATATTAAAAAATATATTATAATAAAAAAGATATAATGCTTTTTTAGCGACGTTATACTATGCTGTAAGTATAAAGAGGATTATTTATGAGTATATTAAGAGATAAATGCAATAATTTTATAGATGGAAAGAAACGTAGGTATTTAATTTTACCTATATATTTTTTTTATATAGTTATTTTTGTCTTAGTACTAGGGGTATTTACAGATAATCTTTGGGATAAATTAATTAAATGGTCTCGTAATAAAAGTAACTAATTAAGAAAATAAATATATATAATAATTGATATAAAAAATATATATGAGTCATAAATAAGGTTTTCTAAGTGATTAAAATGAAATTTGTCAAATTTTTATGATATAATTATTAATCATAATAAAATGGAGACTGAATTTATGGCTACTTATATATATTCATTTGCTTTTGAGGTATTGAAAAGGTATTTCCAAATTATACCTGTAATTTTTATATTTTCTCCTACATCATCCTTTATCTCTTTTTAAATCTATGAATTTTCCTAAAGATTTTAATTCATCCAAATTTTTAATATCAATCCATCTCATATACAGACTCCTTAATATAAATTTCAATTACATTATATTCTTATATTGCTTATCCCATGATATTTTTCGAGAGAGTAATATATAAGCAAATGTTAAGATAATATGAAAAAAGGATGTCACATCTTTTGACATCCTCTGTATATGAAGTACATTGTAATAATATTTAAATTTTTATATTCTTTACAATAGAAGTATGTGTTTTTCTCATAAATCTATTTATAAAAACACATACTATCAATAAAATTGGGAATATACTAGCAGCAATAATTCCAATTTTAATATTATCATTGAACATGCTTGAAACTTTACCTACAACAGTTGGTCCAATAGAACATCCTACATCTCCTGCAAGTGCTAAAAAAGCAAACATTGCAGTCGAGCCACTCTTTATTTTTGAAGCAGATATACTAAATGTTCCTGGCCAAAGTATACCAACTGATAGGCCGCATAAGCTACATCCGATAAGACTTAATATTGGCCAAGGAGATAGTGAGATAATAAGATAGCTTAAAAGACAAAGAGCACCACTATATATCATAGATTTTTCAAGATCTACTTTTTCACCAAATTTGCTATAGACAATTCTAGATATTCCCATCATTACAGCGAAAAGCATTGGTCCAGTTAAATCACCTATAGATTTACTAACACCAAGACCTTTTTCGGCAAATGTTGAGGCCCATTGGCTAATAGATTGCTCACTTGCTCCAGCACATATCATTAACATTACCATAATCCAAAATATTTTTTGAGATAAAAGCTCTTTTATTGTTAATCCATTTTTATTTTCTTCAATTAAGTTCATTATAGGAACCTTCATAAAGAAAATTGTATTAGCTATTGGTATTATAGCCCAAATTATAGTAAGGATTTTCCAATTTGAAATTCCGAATAATGTAAAAAATATGGTTGATAATAACACTACACCCACATGCCCCCAACAGTAGAATGAGTGTAAAAGACTCATAGCAGTTTTTTTGTTATCTGTAGGACATGCTTCTACAATTGGACTTATAAGTACTTCAATCAAACCACCCCCAATAGCATAAATCATAACTGAAAGTAATAGTCCTATAAAAGGATCATTAAAAATTTCTGGCAATATAGTTAATGATAGAAGACCTATGGCTGAACAAACATGAGCAATAATAACTGAAGTTCTATAACCGATTTTATCAATAAATCCTGCGGATAAAAAATCAATAACCAATTGAAATCCAAAATTGAAAGTAACTAAAAAAGTAATCTTTGAAATTGGAATATTATAAGAAGACTGAAATGTTAAAAATAATAAAGGTATAAAGTTATTTATTATTGCTTGTACGATATAGCCAGTAAAAGATGCATACATAGTATGCTTGTAATTTAATTTCATGATAACCCCCATATGTATTTTCATATTTTAGTATAATATTAGATATGTTTACCCCAAGTAGTATTATATATTACTATATGGTAGTTGTGAAATACTATATAATCTATTGTGCTAGTTAAATTTAATTTCCAAATAAAGTAAAATGTTTTTTGCAAAAAAATAGACCCATAGTGACTAGTATTTGTAAATTTTATCCAAATACTAGTTCTTTTATTTTAGATAAAGAATCATTTTTCCCTATTAATTTATTTATAAGATAGATTGTCAATATAAGTGCAACACTTTATATTCATGTTGCATCAAATACCTCTGCAGGTGTCCTATATCCAAGACACTTGCGAGGTCTA
>CABIVQ010000101.1 GCA_902362365.1 Clostridiaceae bacterium
GGTAAGTGCGTCTAAAAATAAAATGGAAAAAATTTCAACCCTCATAATAATTGAGCGTTAGCTCTAAAATCATGAGGGTCATTTTGTAAAGTATTAAATTTTACATTAATGCAACACTAGAAGCATCTTGCTCCTATTTTTTATTTATATTAAATTATTGATTAATTAATTCTTCTAACTTTTTTGAATCATCCATTTCATAATGTTTTTTTAAATCTTCACTAGCTTTTAAGATACGTTTTTCAATATTTTCCATATAAATATCACTATATAAAAATTGTTCTACAGAAATGGATGTATCATCTTCATTTGGCATCCCATCCTCTCTAGGCTTTTCTAAAGTAAAATCTATGGCATAGAAAGATATATTTTCTTTATCTAAAATATCCTTTATATTAAGTAATATTTCACTAGCTTTTTTTATACTTACCTCTTCATCTTGTGTGTAAAATACAATATGACCTGATTTTTTTCCTATTGAATTAATATCATAATCCTTATCAAGTTCTAATTTTTCTACATCTAATCCATAATCAGGATAAAAATATTCATCCTCTTCATTTAAACTCTTATCTCTAATTTCACCAAAGTAAATATCACTTTTATACGGAAAATTTTTACTCTCAAAAACTGATTTTATTTTAGTATTATAACTAGAATCTATCCTATGTAAAGTATTATATTTACTAACTACATCGTATTCATAAGAATCATATATTAATTTTCCAAAAGGAGATATTGTAAGTGAGAAGTTAGTATCTTTACTAACTGGAGATTTCACTTGAACATAATAGTCTCCTGATTTAAAACTATAATAAGCATTTGATATTTCTAATTCCATATTAGAATATTTTTTTTCTATGTATTTTCTTGATGTATTATTAGCCATCATCTTAGATATAGGGTTACCTAAAAATCCATTAGCGAAGTAAAGTATCCCTATTATTAATAAAAAGGCAATTGATCCTGATAATATTTTAATAGATTTCTTCATATTATTTGTTCTCCTTTTTAAATGCTATATAAAGCAAAAATGCAATTAACATACCAATAGCACATAGTCCACTATATAAAATAGTCCATAGCAAGGGTGCCAATAGTGATGATAGTAATTGTGATTTATCAAAAATTCCATCAATCATATATTTAATAAAATGATATAAATATGTAAATGCAAATATACTTAATAAGACAATGTAAGATTTTTTTCTAAGAGCGAAATAAGCTAAAGCTCCAATAACAGGCATAATCAGAATATTATAAAACATTCCTTCACTTTCTGAAAGTCCTAACCCTATTACTGATCCCAAAACAACAAGTATGAGCGCTATAAGCATTAGTTGACTTTTAATCTTAGAAATGACTTTTTCATCATTCATATTTTGATTTACTTCAATATTTTCATCAAATAACACTTTGCACTTATTACACTCATCAATATGTTTTTTTACCAAATTATAACTATCTTCACTTGCAACATTATCTTTAACTAAAGGAATTAAATCTTTACAAATATCACATGAGATTTTATTCATATACTATCTCCTCCTTTATTAAGATTTCTTTTATCTTCTTTTTAGCACGATAATCTATTACTCTCGCAGAGCTTTCTGATATATTATGCTTTTTTCCTATTTCAAAATAGGAGTACCCCTTTATCCTCATAAGAATAATATCTTCTGTTCTAGGCGGTTCACTTTTAAGTAAATTAATTATTTTATTATAAAGTTCTTTTTTTATAAGAACATCATCTAAATCTGATTCACTTAAAATATAATTATAAGCTAAGTCATCTATGGATATATTAAATTTTTCTTTACGTAAATACTCATACCACTTATTTCTTGCAATAGAGAAAAGCCACGTTTTAATACTCGATTCTCCCTTAAATTTATGCAATGACTTTAAAGCCCCTAAAAAAGTTTCAGACACTAAATCTTCTGAAAGAGAGGTATCATGTGTTAAGCTTACAAGATATTTAAATACATCTTGTTTATATTCTTCGTATATTTTTTTTAGTAACATAAATCTCCTTTCATAATATTAGTGATTTAAAAATCTATTTTGTTACAACTTTTTTTGAAATTATTTCTAATTTAAATTTATCATAATAGATAGCAGATTGAAATAAGCTATGAAACTAATTATATTTGTTATAAATTATAGAAATATCATTTTATAAAAATTAAGGACTGTAACTAAATTTGATTTTCATAAATCTAGTACAGTCCTTAACAATATTTGTTTCTTATTTATTTCAACTTATCTTTTTAAATCTTCCTCCTTTGTTAAAAATATTTCTTCATATCCATCGATTTTTCTATCTAATCTATCTAAAGTCTCTTGCATTTCTCTAATTCTATCAGCTAGCTGATTTCTTTGTTCTATAAGAAGTTCTTTTCTAGCTTTAACGGTAGAACTTCCTTCTTGAAATAAATTTACATATTCTGTTAGTATCTCTATAGATAAGCCAGCACCTCTCATTCATTTTATAAATTCAACCCATCTACAGTCCTCTTCTGTAAAATCTCTAATACCACTTTTATTTCTATTTACACGTGGAATCAATCCTATTCTTTCGTAATATCTTATTGTATCAGCATTAAGTTCATATCTTTTACTTACTTCCGTTATTGTCATTAAATTCATCTCCCTTTGCTGAATAGTCATAAAGCTAAATATCTTATTTCACATTTAATGATTACTTATATTTTTATTTCATTAGATAAATTATCATATTAAGTGCAACATCTAAAAATATGTAAAAAAATAGTTCATAAGTTTATGTTCATGTTACAGTAATAATAACCACAAAACT
>CABIVQ010000102.1 GCA_902362365.1 Clostridiaceae bacterium
GTTTTGTGGTTATTATTACTGTAACATGAACATAAACTTATGAACTATTTTTTTACATATTTTTAGATGTTGCACTTAATATGATAATTTATCAAACAATAAAAAAGTTAAGCAAAATCAAATTCACTTAACTTAATTTATTTCTATATCAATAAATATCTTCTTTAAATTATTTTTTATTCTATAGACATTATTGCATTAATTGCATTAAATACACTTGGGAATCCTATATATGGTAAGCATTGAATTAATCCTTCATATATAGTTTCTTTTGAATTACCTAACTTTATATTAGCAATGGTATGAGGTATAATTTGATTTGTAGAATTAAGAGTAGTTAAAACACATAAAATTAACAACTCCCTTGTTTTTATATCTATAGCTTTTCTAGTATAAAAATCTCCAAAACAAAACTCTGTTAAAAATCTTGGCAAGGCTTTACTCACTTCATCTGGTAAACTTGAATATTTATCCTTTATCTCACCTCCATAAATTGGATATTGGATCCCAAAACCTTTTTCGTATCTTTCACTATCTTCTATTTCGCATTGATTTTCTAAAGGTAATAGTATAAAAAAGACCAAAAGATACTATAATTATCAATACACTATTATAACAAACCAAATTTCCTACCCTTGACTGAAAGTCATTTTTAAATTTTTCAATTTATATTTCCTCCACCTCTGAAAAATCAAATATCTCTTCTATGGTAGTTCCAAAGTATTTAGCAATCTTATACGCTAAAACCAAAGATGCATTATACTTTTCAACCTCTATAGAAGTTATTGTTTGCCTTGTAACTCCTACATATAAAGCTAGTTCTTCTTGCAAAATTTCCCCAAATAATAGCAGACTTTATTGAAGTCTGCCACTTAGTATACAAAGAATTTGTACTTTTTAATTCTATTATATCTTACAGGTGAAATTATAACTTTCTTTTCATTAGATCATCGAATAAAGTTAGTCATTTCTCTATTTTCTAACTCTGGTTTATTAACATTATTGTTTTTACCAAGTTCTATACATTTAATTAACCAAGCCATATTTCTACCTAAGACTCTCATTGTTTGCATTCCTTCTAAGTCTTGTCTTACTTCTTCTGGACTATGACCGTGTACCATATTCCAGTATTGTGAACTCACAACTGGCATATTTGAAATTGTTAAATACTTAGTTAATTGATCTAAAGTAGCTGTTGTACCAGCACGTCTTGCACTACATATAACTGAGGCTGGTTTAAATTGCATATATCTTCCCCCGCTATAAAACACTCTATCTAAAAACGATGTTATTGCACCTGATGCAGCAGCATAATGTACAGGAGAACCAAATATAAATCCATCAGCAGTTTTTGCTTTTTCTACAAATTCATTAACTATATCTTTCATAAAACATTCTCCAGTTTTTCTACAGACGCCACACCCTATACATCCACCTATTGGTTTATTTCCTACTTGAAATATTTCAGTTTCTATTCCACTTTCTTCTAAAGTTTTTGCTACTTCTTCTAGTGCAGTATAAGTACATCCTTTTTTATGTGGACTTCCATTAACTAATAAAACTTTCATAACTTTTCTCCCTTATTTGATTAAAATTTATCTTGTAAATCAATAGATTTCAAGATTATCGGCCATTAACTTATAATGCTTAAATCTACTCTTAATAAAAATATATATTGACTTTAATTACAGTATATTACTTAATTTTTAATTTTAGAAGTACGCACTTTTTAGTAAGTATTATAAATAACTTCATAGTAAGTAAAAAAATCTTCCCAGTTTTTTAGGAAGGCTTTTTTATTTAAAATCCAATAAGTTCGTCACTACTCGCATACCCTTTATTTAAAGCATCTTCTCTAAGATAAGCATATAGTTCTGCATTTGTACCTTGTACATATGGATTAACATAGAAGATTCCAAGTATACCAAATGTTATTGCTGATAAAATTTCCCATCCTATGAAAGATAAATCTAATACAAATGTATCCCACTTATTACCGTTCATCATTAGTTTACTTATCTCAAAAGCTCTTTGTCTACTTACTTTCGGATTCTCACTTAAGATATATGGTATCATTCTATACTCATAAGATTTTATTATTCCTGGTATAACCAGTAATAATGACCATAAAAATTGGAATAATCCTTTCATAAACATAGTTATTATTGTATCTTTAAGTTTACCACTCTTATAAATAAATATTAAACTATCTAAAGTTTTTTCATTTTCTCTTATTCCCATAAAGAAATTATTCTTACCTATTTCTAGTGGGTAGACAATTAATAATTTAATAATAAATGCTAGAATAGCAAAAACTATTGCAATTCCTGTAAACATAAAGAAGAAACCATCAGAAAAAAATGACTCTGTACCTTCAAATATATTACTAATAAATCCTTCATCGTAGTATTCATCATCAAAATACTCATCACCGTAATTTTCTTCATAACTATAATTATTATTTATAGTTGAATTATAAGTGTTATTACCCACACTACTATTTATACCTCCACCTAATAATAAAGTTATAAAACAAACTAAAACAGATTTCCAATAAAACCTTTTAAAATTTATTTTACCTCTTTCTTTTAATTCACTTCTTATCCACATATAAACTCCCTCCTGCTTATTTGTTAAGTAATATTATATTATAAATTTGACTTTCATAATATTACAGTATTATAAATATTATGTATAAATTCCAATTTATTATTTAATTAACTCGTTGTGCTAGTTAATTTTTACAATAATAAAACTCCAACAAATATAGTATCCTAAGATTGCATCACCAATCTAAAGGAG
>CABIVQ010000103.1 GCA_902362365.1 Clostridiaceae bacterium
CCCGAGCGGCCAAAGGGGGCAGACTGTAAATCTGTTAGCATTGCTTTCGGTGGTTCGAATCCACCATCCTCCACCAACAATAAAGTACTAAGCGCGGATGTGGCGGAATTGGCAGACGCACCAGACTTAGGATCTGGCGCCTACGGCGTGGGGGTTCGACTCCCTTCATCCGCACCACTTTATTACCTAAGCGGGAATAGTTCAGTGGTAGAGCGCAACCTTGCCAAGGTTGAAGTCGCGAGTTCGAATCTCGTTTCCCGCTCCACTAACAATTTACTATAATGTGGGTGCATAGCTCAGCTGGATAGAGCAACGCCCTTCTAAGGCGTGTGTCCGGGGTTCGAATCCCTGTGCGCTCACCACTTTATAGGGGATTCGCCAAGTCGGTAAGGCATAGCACTTTGACTGCTACATGCGTAGGTTCGAGTCCTGCATCCCCTGCCAAGTAAATTATATATATTAAATACGGAGAGGTGTCCGAGTGGTTTAAGGAGCTGGTCTTGAAAACCAGTGATGCTTAACGGCACCGTGGGTTCGAATCCCACCCTCTCCGCCAAATGCCCAGATAGCTCAGTCGGTAGAGCAGGGGACTGAAAATCCCCGTGTCGGTGGTTCGATTCCGCCTCTGGGCACCATAAATGTGGCGGTATAGCTTAGTTGGCTAGAGCGTTCGGTTCATACCCGAAAGGTCACAGGTTCGACTCCTGTTACCGCTACCAATTTAATTTAATGGACCATTAGCTCAGTTGGTTAGAGCGCCCGGCTCATAACCGGTAGGTCTGGGGTTCGAGTCCCTGATGGTCCACCACTTAAACTTCGAGGTGTAGCGCAGTTTGGTAGCGCACTTGGTTTGGGACCATGGGGCCGGGGGTTCGAGTCCCTTCACCTCGACCATTAAAATATGGTGGGTATAGCTCAGTTGGTTAGAGCGCCAGATTGTGGCTCTGGAGGTCGTGAGTTCGACTCTCATTATCCACCCCATATATTTGTGATCCATTAGCTCAGTCGGTAGAGCACCTGACTTTTAATCAGGGTGTCCCGCGTTCGAGTCGCGGATGGATCACCATTTTATATATAAATAAGGCGACATAGCCAAGTGGTAAGGCAGTGGACTGCAACTCCTTGATCTCCAGTTCGAATCTGGATGTCGCCTCCAATAAAAATGCGCCTATAGCTCAACTGGATAGAGTGTCTGACTACGAATCAGAAGGTTAGGGGTTCGAGTCCCTTTGGGCGCACCATATTTCTTCTGGGATTATAGCTCAGCTGGGAGAGCACCTGCCTTACAAGCAGGGGGTCACAGGTTCGAGCCCTGTTAATCCCACCAGTAACCTCTAGTGATTTCACTAGAGGTTTTTTTATACTTACAATAATATATACCTAAATCTAAATAACTTGTAAAAATGTATACGAAATCTACAAAATGTCAAGATTCTATAATACAAGTTACTAAGGAGGTTATATTATGTCTAGAAAAGATAGATTAAAAAATTCTAGTGTTGAGAGTGAAAAAATAATTAAAGAAATAAAACAAGCTCAAAATGATATAAAAAATGCGGAAAATTTTTTTCAGAATGTTACGGATATAGAGTTAATAGATGTAGCAATATATGAATTAGAGGCAAAGAAATCTAAGTATCAATATTTGATAAAGATAGCCAAAGAAAAAGGAATTAAAAGGTCTATAAAAGAGTCTTTAATAGAATCAATGGCTAAATAATATTAAGGAGATGAGGATTTGTACGTAATATTTGGGACTGAAATAGTTGATAGTGAAGAAATAAAAGAAATAATAAGAGAAAATAGCGATTTTATAGTAGAAAAGGATATGTCTAAAGCTACAAAGAGAGAAGATATTGTAGCATATCAATTAAGTATATCTATAGATACTTTAAAACAATACGTAGAAGAAGATTTTGAATTAGATCAAGTAGAAGATGAAGAATTATTTGATGAACTTATGACTATGGCTGATGAAACAGCTATGGAATTAGAAGAAGTTATGCCACCAGAGAGTATAGTTAATGCAAGAGCTTATAAATGGGATAACTCTGATGAGGCAATTAAAGTTATTATTGCTATTTGTAATGAGGAAGTAGGAGAATTAAAACTTTCGGATGTTACTAAAAGATTATTATCTCAAATAGATTAATATCTTTTATTTTAATATCAAAGTAGCAAGGGCTATTTTAATATTTTTATTAAATTTAATTTAAGTAGAAATAAAATATATTGGAATATATTAAATAGAAATAAATTAAGATTTATAGTTTGTTTCTATTTAATATAATTTATATTAATTTTTATGTATAAAAAGTTAAATTAAAGATAAAATAAATAAGTATTCAATTATGATATGTAAACTAAAATATAGATTAATTTATGAAGTAAAAGGTTGAAAAATCAATATTTGTAATAAAAAAATGGAAAATAAAAAAAATATTAAAAAACTATTGACCAATGATTATAAAAATGATATATTATTACTTGTCCAAGAGATACGGACAAAATAAGAACTGAAAAAAGTCTTGATTAAGAAAGAAAAACTTGGTAAGATAAGTAAGTCAAGAAAATGAACTTTGAAAATTAAACAGTAGGTTAATTTATATAAATAATTCTTATTAAAGGATTATTCGAAACAACCAAACAAAGCCAGATATATAACAGTATCTGAGCCCATCAACTTTTATTTGAGAGTTTGATCCTGGCTCAGGATGAACGCTGGCGGCGTGCCTAACACATGCAAGTCGAGCGATT
>CABIVQ010000104.1 GCA_902362365.1 Clostridiaceae bacterium
AATCGCTCGACTTGCATGTGTTAGGCACGCCGCCAGCGTTCATCCTGAGCCAGGATCAAACTCTCAAATAAAAGTTGATGGGCTCAGATACTGTTATATATCTGGCTTTGCTTGGTTGTTTCGAATAATTCTTTAATAAGAATTAGTTATATAAATTAACCTACTGTTTAATTTTCAAAGTTCTTAATTAAATATAGTTTAAGTTGGTAGCGGTAACAGGAGTCGAACCTGTGACCTTTCGGGTATGAACCGAACGCTCTAGCCAACTAAGCTATACCGCCATATTCATTATGGTGCCCAGAGGCGGAATCGAACCACCGACACGGGGATTTTCAGTCCCCTGCTCTACCGACTGAGCTATCTGGGCAAATTTGGTGGGCCTAGCTGGACTCGAACCAGCGACCTCACGCTTATCAGGCGTGCGCTCTAACCACCTGAGCTATAGGCCCTTATTCATGGTCGAGGTGAAGGGACTCGAACCCCCGGCCCCATGGTCCCAAACCAAGTGCGCTACCAAACTGCGCTACACCTCGACTTTATATAAATTATATCTAATCCAATAAACTTCTTGGCAGGGGTGGAGGGACTCGAACCCCCGGCGCACGGTTTTGGAGACCGACGCTCTACCAACTGAGCTACACCCCTATGTTATTTTAATATTAAAGTGGTGGACCATCAGGGACTCGAACCCCAGACCTACCGGTTATGAGCCGGGCGCTCTAACCAACTGAGCTAATGGTCCACATTCATGGTCGAGGTGGAGGGACTCGAACCCCCGGCCCCATGGTCCCAAACCAAGTGCGCTACCAAACTGCGCTACACCTCGACTTTATATTGGCGGAGAAGGAGGGATTCGAACCCTCGCACCGGTTTACCCAGCCTAATCCCTTAGCAGGGGATCCTCTTGAGCCACTTGAGTACTTCTCCAATATTTGGCGGAGAGGGTGGGATTCGAACCCACGGTGCCGTTAAGCATCACTGGTTTTCAAGACCAGCTCCTTAAACCACTCGGACACCTCTCCGTAAATGGTGATCCATCCGCGACTCGAACGCGGGACACCCTGATTAAAAGTCAGGTGCTCTACCGACTGAGCTAATGGATCATCTTTAAATTTTCATTTGGCAGGGGATGCAGGACTCGAACCTACGCATGTAGCAGTCAAAGTGCTATGCCTTACCGACTTGGCGAATCCCCTATAAAGTGGTGAGCGCACAGGGATTCGAACCCCGGACACACGCCTTAGAAGGGCGTTGCTCTATCCAGCTGAGCTATGCACCCACAATATAGTTTGATTAAATGGAGCGGGTGAAGGGGATCGAACCCTCACAGCCGGCTTGGAAGGCCGGAACTCTACCATTGAGCTACACCCGCATATTTAATTTAAGTGGTGGAGGATGGTGGATTCGAACCACCGAAAGCAATGCTAACAGATTTACAGTCTGCCCCCTTTGGCCGCTCGGGAAATCCTCCGTATTTATATGGAGCTGGTGATAGGAATCGAACCTACAACCTGCTGATTACAAGTCAGCTGCTCTACCGTTGAGCCACACCAGCATATTGGCGGGAATAACAGGACTCGAACCTGTGACCCAATGATTAACAGTCATTTGCTCTACCAACTGAGCCATATTCCCATATTATTGGCGGGAGTAACAGGACTCGAACCTGTGACCCAATGATTAACAGTCATTTGCTCTACCAACTGAGCCATACTCCCATATTTTATTGGCGACCTGGAAGGGACTCGAACCCTCGACCTCCAGCGTGACAGGCTGGCATTCTAACCAACTGAACTACCAGGCCGTAAATGGTGGGACTAACAGGGCTCGAACCTGTGACCCCCTGCTTGTAAGGCAGGTGCTCTCCCAGCTGAGCTATAGTCCCATAAGTTTAATCTGGAGCGGGTGAAGGGGATCGAACCCTCACAGCCGGCTTGGAAGGCCGGAACTCTACCATTGAGCTACACCCGCGTATTTAATTGGTGACCCATAGGGGAATCGAACCCCTGTTACCGCCGTGAAAGGGCGGTGTCTTGACCGCTTGACCAATGGGCCATGTACGTGGCTACGTCTTACTCTCCCGGGAGGTTGCCCTCCGAGTACCATCAGCGCTAAAGAGCTTAACTTCTGTGTTCGGAATGGGAACAGGTGTATCCTCTTTGCTATAATAACCACATTTGTTTTTTCAACACTTCCGTGTCGGACAAGTATTATATTAACATTTTTATTTTTAAATGTCAACACTTTTTCTTAACTTTTTTTAGAAAGTTTTTTCTTAAAAAGTTAAGTTAATACTCTAAAAACTGCATATCATTTATGAAATTCACTTCGTTCATGGCGCCAACGTCTTTTCGCTCCGCTCATATCCCGTTGCTTAAATCATCATTTAAATTTGGTCAAGTCCTCGACCTATTAGTATCGGTAAGCTACATACAT
>CABIVQ010000105.1 GCA_902362365.1 Clostridiaceae bacterium
CAGTTTTTTGTTGGAAGATTTATGGATGTTGATGATATAATATGGAATACTTCTGGGGCTATAATAGGAAGTATTATATATTTTTTAATTAATAATTTGATATGTAAGATAAAATAAGAGATGTAATATAAAGCTAAAAATATGAAGTTTTGATATAGCTATTTGAGGTGAGCAAATTATTCAATAAGTTTTATATTGTAAGAAAGTTTGTAGTTGTTATGTAGTACTAAGTAAAAAATCCATACAATAGAAGATATTAGATGGATTTTTAGTATTAAAAAAGTGATGATTTTTAGATTAAAATATAAACACTGAGAATCATCACTTATTTTTATATGATAGATTGTCAATATAAGTGCAACATTTTATGTTTATGTTGCAGCGAAGACCTCTGCAGGTGTTTTATATCCAAGACACTTGCGAGGTCTATTATTTATTATATTTACTACAACATCAAGCTCATTTTGAGTTATAGTAGAAAAATCAAATCTTTTAGGATAAAACTTTCTTAATAATCCGTTAGTGTTCTCATTAGTACCTCTTTGCCAAGAAGAATAAGGATCTGCGAAATAAACATCTATATTTAATCTATTCTCAATTTCATTATAATTAGCAAATTCTTTACCCCTATCGACTGTAAATGTTTTAATTAATTTGTTTGAAATATGTTCAAATGCTTTGAAACAATGTAAGTTAAATGTTGTTGATTTTCTATTATCCATAACTTGAGCGATTAAGTATCTGCTTTTTCTTTCTACAAAAGTTGAAGGGCAGGCTTTTGACTTTCCTCTACTAGATACAACAGTATCTAATTCCCAATGTCCTATACTTTCTCTTTTCCTAATGTCTTTTGGTCTATTTTTTATACTTTTACCTATATTAAATTTACCTCTTGTTTCTTTTGGTTTTAAGGATTTTCCTTTTCTTCTTAATTTATTTATATTGCCTTTTACAATAATATTTTTGTATATCCATCTATAGATTGTTTTGAATCCAATCTTCATAGATTTATCATCTTTAGATTCTAGGCGTAGCCTACCGGCTATTTGTTCAGGTGACCAAGTTTTGTTTAGACCATTTTCTATATACTCAATTAATTTATAGTTAGATGATTTTCCCTTTGCGCCGCAGTTCATTCTGTTATTTAGATAAATTTCATTTGCTATATGAGCTAAATATTTTCCATTAACAGAGTTTCTTCTGATCTCTCTTGAAATTGTAGAAGCATTTCTATTAAGATGTTTTGCTATTTTTCTTATACTCCATCCTAAGCCTAAGAAATTAGCTATACAACATCTTTCATTTATGGTAATATGTTTGTAGTTCATAATTTTATGTCCTTTCATGTAAAGTGATTTTGTAGTTATTATTACTGTAACATGAACATAAACTTATGAGCTATTTTTTTATCCATTTTTAAGTGTTGCACTTAATATGATAATTCATCATATAAATAAAGAAATAAGTATAGATGATGAAGATTTTAAAGCTTTAATTAATATTGAACAATTAAGAGTATCTCCGATTTCAGTAAAATTAAGCTACACAAGCAAAATTGGTGAGGGATATAGCTTTGAAAATAGAGATATAAAAATTGAGTTATTAGATCAAAATGGAGAAAGTATCAATGTTGGTGGATCTGGTAGGTATAATGAAGATGAAACTTATATGGAAAATATATTTGAAGGAAATCTAGAAGATAATCAAAAGCTAAAGAGTATAAAGATTTTACCTTATCAATATTATATGGAGAAAAATTCTGATAATCCTAAATATCACCATAAAATAGACTATGAAGATAAGGCTATAATAATTGATTTAGATTAAGATAAATAGAATTTAAAGTTGGAGGGAACAAATGAGTGAAGTAAAAATTACTAAGAATAACAATAGTATTAATAAGATAAATATTTTTAAATGTATTGGGAATTTAATTTTTTTAGTTTATATAGTAGCTGTATTATCAATAACAAATGTATTATATATAAAACCTAGCGATTTTACATATATGCATACTGCACCTAATTTAGTTCCACTTGTAAATACAATAAGTGACTTTATGGGTAATCCACAAAGTGTACTAAGACAAGTTGTATTAAATATTATATTCTTTATGCCATTTGGATTTTTATTTACTATGCTATATTTGAAAAAGGATAAAAAACTTTTAAAAGTATTTGTTATAGCATTAGTGTTTTCAACATGTATAGAGACTACTCAGTTTTTTGTTGGAAGATTTATGGATGTTGATGATATAATATGGAATACTTCTGGGGCTATAATAGGAAGTATTATATATTTT
>CABIVQ010000106.1 GCA_902362365.1 Clostridiaceae bacterium
CCTAAAAATTTTATAATTTCGTTAGGCTTGTTTGCCATGCAAATTTTTAAAAATATGAAACTTAATTTAACCTATCGGTTTATTTATCAATTCGAGAATAATTCTCATCATATCTAATTAACAAAACCTAACTAAATATTTATTAATTCTAATCTTAAATCATTTAATATTGTCTTTGTTGCTCTTAATCTTATTTGCTGTCTATTTCCATTAAATACGTATCTCTTTACTATTATCTTTCCATTTATACAAATCCCAAAATATACCAAACCAACTGGTTTTTCTTCACTTCCACCTTCTGGTCCTGCTATTCCTGTTGTTGATAGCCCTATATTGGTATTATGCCTTTTAGCTATACCTTCTGCCATTTCTCTAGCTGTTTCCTCACTAACTGCTCCAAACTTATCTAGAGTTTCTTTTTTCACACCTAAAGATTTCATCTTAGCTTCATTGGAATAAGTTACACAACCTTCCATAAAAACAGATGAAATTCCTGGATAATTTATAAGGTGAGATGATACCATTCCTCCTGTACATGATTCTGCTACACTTATAGTTAAATTTTTATTAACTAAAATCTCAGCAACAGTATCTTCTAATGAAATATCACCCTCTGAATATATGTAACTTCCTACTCTATCTTGAATTTTATGTACAACTGGATTTATTAAATTAATAGCTTCTTCTTTACTAGTAGCTTTTGCTGTAATTCTTAAAGTTACTTCCGTGTCCTTTGCATATGGAGCTACAGTTGGATTTGATTGTTCTTTTATTATATCTATTATCTCTTCTTCTAAAGAAGATTCACCAATTCCATAGAATCTAAGAGTTTTAGAAACCAAAATTTCATTTGTTAAATTTTTTAAATATGGCTTAACATTTTCTTCGAACATTGGCTTCATTTCTCTTGGTGGGCCTGGTAATACTATTATTGTTTTTTTTCCTTTTCTTAAAATTGCTCCTGGTGCTGTACCATTGTTATTTTCAAGTATTATTGCATCCTTCGGAAAGTATGCTTGTTTCTTGTTATTCTCAGTTGGTACTCTTCCTAATTTATTAAAATATATTTCTATCTTATTCCATGATTTTTCATCAAGTACTAATTCTTGATTAAAAAACTTAGCTGCAGTTTCTTTCGTTAAATCATCTTTAGTTGGACCAAGTCCTCCTGTAGTTATTACCATATCACTTCTATTTAAACTTTCTTCAAAATACTTTAATAATCTTTCCTCATTATCTCCCACAGTTCCTTGATAATACACCTCGACTCCTAAATCAGCTAATTCTTTTGCCAAGTATTGCGAGTTTGTATTTACTATATCTCCTAAAAGAATTTCTGTTCCTACAGTTATAATTTCTGCTCTCATTGTCATTCACCCCTTCAATAATAATGTTTACCATATACATAATTTTGATGTATTTTTATATCTAAATATCTTTATATAAAACAAAAGGGCATATTTCGAATATATTTAGTTTATCTCAGAAGAAAGATAGAAAATATAAATTTTCTACCAGCTCCTCTAAATAAACTAACCTATCCGAAACAGCCCATTTTCATTGGAGGCGACACCCAGATTCGAACTGGGGATCAAAGAGTTGCAGTCCACTGCCTTACCACTTGGCTATGTCGCCTTATTGATTACAAGTAAATTATATATATCTTTGGTAATTTGTGCAACATAATTAATAAATATACTTAAAAATTTTATTTATAATCTCAACCACTCCACTCATAAACTTATAAAGTAGTGGTACTTTCAGTTCAAATATTAATTCAATATAATTAACTATATGAAAAAACATAGAAAATAAAATCGTCAATTTAATTTGAAGATTTAATAAATAGGTTTTGTTAATTAGATATGATGAGAATTATTCTCGAATTGATAAATAAACCGATAGGTTAAATTAAGTTTCATATTTTTAAAAATTTGCATGGCAAACAAGCCTAACGAAATTATAAAATTTTTAGG
>CABIVQ010000107.1 GCA_902362365.1 Clostridiaceae bacterium
ACCCTCCTTTAGATTGGTGATACAATCTTAGGATACTATATTTGTTGGAGTTTTATTATTGTAAAAATTAACTAGCACAACGAGTTAATTTACTATCAGTAAAATCTTTTATATATGCGCTAGCATCTGAACTCGGCGTCTAGGCTTCATGTAAACTTATATTAGTTTCAACTTTACCTAAATTCTTTGTATTTACTATAGATGAATCTAATAAGTCCATATTTATATCAGCTTCGAATATATCAAACTTTGGTACTGTTTCTTATAAAGTTTCTTGTGTTACTTCTTTAGCCATAACTATTACCCCAGCTTTATTCCCTATGGCATTATTTTTAAGTATTGGGTACATTGATACAAAGTCTAACCCTTTATCGGTAGTTAAGATTCCATTCTTTGCTTTTATATTTCTAACACTGTCTAAAATATCATTTTTTAATATGGTATTTCGTATATTATCATTAAGATTATAATTATTTAAATATTTTTCATCGTAAAAAGACTCAAATAAAATCTTACCATTATTATCTAATATCATTATTGCATTTAATTCTAAATTTCTCATATTTATAGTATCAAAGTTTTCTTTTTCAAACTCTTTAGTATACTCTTGATCTTTATTCTGTTCTTTCAAATTTATATATTCATAAGTTCTATTCCAATTAGAATAGTCTTTACATGTTTTTTATATATTCTAGCTCTTTATCTAAAGTATTAACTATTCGGTATATATCCTGATTAACCTTATTTTTTTCTAACTTAACAATATTTTCAGTAATCATTCGTTTTGAAAAAACTATTACAATAAAAATCACTGCCATAATTTGGATAATAAAATAAAGAAACATTTTATTATTTAAGCTTAATTTATTTAAAAAGGTTCTCTTATTATCTTTTGCGTTCTTTTTTTGAAATAATTATTAGAAGTCATGCTAACCACCGTTCAAATTTTATTTTATCCATTATACATTTTACCATATTTTTACATATTGCATCATCTTTATTTTGTCACACTAATATTTTTATTTATGACATATTTATGTAACAATTTTTAATTTATTTCTATATTATACAATATATGAATTTATATAAAATAAGGAGGAATGTTATGCAATTGGATCCTAGATTTGAATTTAGCAGTAAAAAAGTAGTAACTAATATACTACCTCCTATGATGCCAAATAATCCTATTTGTAATAGAAAATATACTATTTATTATTCGCCAGTAACTTGTGAATACTTTTTAACTGTAGCCAATGATTTTTTCAACGATGATATAAATCCTTTACTTAAAAATGAAGTTCATGGACTATGGGATATTCTAGGAAATGGAATTTGTCGACTTAAAATATATGTAAATCTTGGCGGCGGTAATAATCTACTCGTAATGGCTAGATACGCTTTATATAAACGATTATTACCAAATTATATCCGCACTATAATTCACGGCGATAGATGCTTTTTTAGAGAAAATAAATGCCTACTAAATTCCTTGGTTACAGTCAGATTTATATCAGACTGTGACACCATGAATATTGTAGAACCATATGGAACACTTAGAAACTTCAGATAAACAAAAATTTATCTTCTACTAAACAGTGTGTTAGTGAAGTATTTCAATTTTAGTTATCTAGATTATATATTATTCATAGTCTAGATAATTTATAATCCCTTAGTAAATAAAAAGAGTATCAAAAATCATTTGATACTTTTTTTATTTGATAGATTGTCAATATAAGTGCAACACTTTATATTCATGTTGCACCAAATACCTCTGCAGGTGTCCTATATCCAAGACACTTGCGAGGTCTATTATTTATTATGGTAACAATATTATCAAGTTCTTTCT
>CABIVQ010000108.1 GCA_902362365.1 Clostridiaceae bacterium
TGCTCTTGTATACCCTACCGAGAAATATCCCATGTTTTCATCAGTCCACAATCCACTAGCAAATACAGGGTTGTTACCTCCTGTAGTATTATATCCGAACATTATTGCTCCACTAGATTCTAGTCTTGCTCCAGACATATTTACACCATCTTTATAACACTTAAATACACCATTTAAAGTTAAAACTCCATTTGAACCAACCCTAAATATATCTTTATTGTTATCCGTTCTTGTAATAGCGAATCCATTCGCTGACATAGATGTCTTTGATTTAGCATTAGAAGATATAACTGTTATCCCATCTTTGTCTATAGTAGTTATACCGTCATAAACTTCGTTTGGGTTAGGTGTGAATCCATTTACAACTTCTCCTTCTTCAAACATAACCTCTGATATGTAAACTGACCTTGTAGTATCTCTACAATAAAATTTGACTGCTATAGATTGGAATGTTTTACCACTCGGTCTATCTATTGTCATACTAGCTTTAATCCATTTATTAAATGTTGTATGATTATATGAAGGATATGCTTTAGTACCATCTGTGTAGGTTACAGTACATTGACAATGGTAATATGGGTTAGTTGTTCCATTTGTACCGTCTGAAACATAATACCAATAACTTACAGTGTAATGGTCTACTCCACCTTTTATATTACTTACAGTTTGGTAAAAATGTTTTGTAATTCCTATAACACCACTTGCAACCATTGCTCTTTTGTTTGGGCATGAATACCCACTATTTTCAACTATTTTAAATCCAGAATTATACCAATGAGTGGTTCCATTTTTAAAGTCGCCATTATATAAAAGATTATATCCACCACTTTCTTGAAACTTTAATTCAAAAGCATTAACAGTCTGTTGTACTTGTGATGAAGTCTGATAACCTTTACTCGTTACTATCCCATTTACATCACTAGTAGTAGTGTAATGATTACCTATAGTAGTTGTTAAACTATCTTTAGTAAGTTTAGATTCTGCTGTACTAACTCTAGTTGTAAGTGTTGATATACTAGATTTATTAGCATTAGCTGTAGTTTGTGCATTATTCGCAGTAGTTTTTGCACTATCTGCAGTGGATTTAGCACTATTCGCTGTATTAGTAGTTTTTGTTAATGTCGATTCGGCACTAGACACTCTACTAGTAATACTAGATAAATTTGTTTCTATAGATGCTACATTGCTTTTTACAGTTGTTATCTCTGTTGTATGGGCATCTAGTTGCCCTTGTGTATCTTCAGGAGCAGGTGTCCAATCTGTAGGCTTATTTCCCTCTTCAAATTTTAAATTAAACAATTCTACTATATCGCTACTTCCGCTAGACCTTATTGTAGAGACATGAAAAATCCATATACTATTACCTGGATAAGATTGAGTAATTACAAATCTCCCTGTTGCATTATCGTAATCGTTTCTTATTAATCCACTTCCATAGGTGCTTGCAAGACCATTAAAATATCTTTCACTTGGAATTTTCCCATTAACCTTAATTGTTCCAGATATAGTGTAAATACTTTTTTTCGGAGTAAAATTAGTAACACTTAGAGTAAAAATGTCCCCTGTGTGACTTGATTTCCATGTAGATTTAATATAACCCACACTCCTGTCTGTAATAGTGTTATAAGGTGTATAAGTACTAACTTTATCCGTAATAATGTAATTTCTCACACCTATTTGCACATTATTAATAGCAGTTGTAATATCTGTTTGCTCTACTTTAAGTGCTATTTGACCTTTTAGTTGCTCTATACTACTTCCTTGCGTACTAACTGTAGAATTTAAACCACTTATT
>CABIVQ010000109.1 GCA_902362365.1 Clostridiaceae bacterium
CCCTCCTTTAGATTGGTGATACAATCTTAGGATACTATATTTGTTGGAGTTTTATTATTGTAAAGATTAACTAGCACAACGAGTTAATTAATATAATAAAATTCTAGCATATTTTCTTTGATAATAAATTTATTTATTTTATTTTTGTAATATATTTTTCTATAAAAATTTCATCTGACTCTTATGCTGTTAAAATTAATTTGAAATAATCTTTAGATTTTTTTTGAAAAATAATTTTATTTACTATATAATAAAATAAATTACATAATATGTCATCTGGAGGATTTATGACAAAAGAAACCCATATAAAAGGAGGATATATATTCGCTTTATTAGCTCTTCCTTTTATTTATAATGATTATTTATTAGAGTATAATTTTTTCTATCGAATCATACTTTTACTTATATATGTTTACTTCTCTTACTTTGGGTCTTTACTTCCTGATATAGATATGAGAGGCTCATACATTAGTAAAAGATTTCCCACTATTCATAAAAAAATAGGTAAAAAATTGCGACATAGAAGTTTTACCCATAGCTTAATATTTATATGTATTTTGTCATTTTTAGGAGAATTACTTTTACAATATAGTGATAGTAACATTGTATTTTTGTGTCTAGTAAGTGGTCTTATTATAGGCAATATCTCGCATATTTGCCTTGACTTACTCACAAAAGAAGGGGTAGAGCTATTATATCCAATTAATATTAATTTCTCTTTACTATCAATAAAAACTAGCTCAAAACTAGAAAAGAGTATTTGTAAACTTCTTAACTTTATTATTATATTTCTTCTAGGATATAGATTCTACTTATTTGTTTGATATCTGTATACTAAAATAATAAATTGATTAAATAAAAAATGGGTCATAGTTTTCTATAACCCATTTTTATTTAAACTCCCTATTAATTTCTAGTAATTCTTCTTCACTATGTTCGAAACTTGAATTAATTTTATTCCCTATCAACCATGCCAATAATACTATTAGTGCAAATACTATTATTTTTGTAGGACTTGTAATAAATCCTCTAATATCGCTACCTATATAACTTACAACTACAAACATTATAAACTTACCACTTAACATTGCTGTTGCAAAATGCTTAAATTCAGATTTACATAAAGCAGAAGATATTGTAACTAAACATGCTGGCATAAAAGGACAAGCATATGCTATAAATAATAATTTAAATCCTTTACTACTAATTTTTTCTACTATTTTTTTTGTTTTTCCATTCCTATATTTATTAATAAATTTATTATCACTAAATTTACTTACTATTAAAAATAATACTAGTGTTCCAAGCCCTGAACCTATCCAAGATATTATAAGCCCAATACCAAGACCGAATACAGCTGCATTTATTGTTACGATTGCAACTAATGGTAATACAGGCAAGAAACTTTCAATAAATGTACTAAATAATCCTACTATCATTGTAAGAAACCAATAATCTTGTGCTAAGTTAAATAATCCCTGAATATGCTCCATTAATTCTCTCCCTTTCTTAATTGCTTTATAAATCAAGTATACATTATTTATATTAAATGTATCTTACTTTTTTCTTACAAATTTGTAACGCTTTTATTAAAATATATAAAAGTAATCTTCAATTCTTGAATCTTATTTCTATTAGATAAATTATCATATTAAGTGCAACATCTAAAAATATGTAAAAAAATAGTTCACAAGTTTATGTTCATGTTACAGTAATAATAATCACAAAACTACTTTACATGAAAGG
>CABIVQ010000110.1 GCA_902362365.1 Clostridiaceae bacterium
CCCGTCCGCCGCTCTTCTCCGAAGAGAATCGCTCGACTTGCATGTGTTAGGCACGCCGCCAGCGTTCATCCTGAGCCAGGATCAAACTCTCAAATAAAATTTGATGGGCTCAGATACTGTTATATATATATCTGGCTTTGTTTGGTTGTTTCGAATAATCCTTTAATAAGAATTATTTATATAAATTAACCTACTGTTTAATTTTCAAAGTTCATTTTCTCGACTTACTTATCTTACCAGGTTGTTACCCCTTAGTCAAGACTTTCTTTCATTTTATTTTCGTCCGTGTCTCTCGGACAAGTAATACTTTACCACCTTAGTTAATATTGGTCAACACCTTTTTTGAAAGTTTTTTAATTTTCTTTTTTCTAACCATTCTATAATTCTATTCAATCTATTGGTATAGCTAGGTTTATGCACTTTATAATTTATTTATAAAATAATAAATAAATTGTTTAATATTATTGAATACAATTAAAAATATACTCTTCTAATGTCCAAACTATCTAATAAATACTTGCTAAGTATATAAAAGACTGAAATATAGTTATAATTGTAGTTAATTTTTCTTAATTTTACAACCATTTAGATTCTACTTGATATATTTATTTTTTTCCTCTCTTAATTCTTCTAAATTTAAAGTAATCAAATTTTTTATTAAATTTCTTCTTATAGATATATCATCAACTTCTTCTATAATTTTTCTCCTAGCCTCTCCCAAGAGATTTATATACTCTTCATAACTATCATCATATTGATCTTCTAATTCTTTTTTGATTTTTCTAGATAAAGATGGACTCTTACCACCAGTAGATACACTAATAAGCAAGTCCCCTCTTTTTATATATGAAGGAACTGTATAATTAGATAACTCTATACTGTCCACCACATTCACTAATTTATTATTTAAATTGCAGTATTTACCTATAGCTTTATTTACATCTTTATTATTTGTAGCTGCAACAACAATAAAACTATCTTTTATATATTCTTCTTTATAAATATCTTCTATTAGTTCTACCTTGTTACTTAACTCTTGAAACTCTTTTATAAACTTTGGAGCTATGACTTTTACTTTCTTGTTAAAATCTAAAAAGTTTTTACATTTTCTATAAGCAACTTCACCGCCTCCAATTATAACTACTTCAAATTTATCTAATTCTAAGTTTATGGAATAAAACATGCTAACATTCTCCCCTAATTAAAATTTATCAGTATATATTTTATATATACAATATAGTATGTGTTATGTAAAGATGAATAACATTAAGCTTTCCCCGCATCATAAAAATAAGGCTCTATAATCTCTATCTTCTACTCTTAGTAATTATAAAAAGAGCGCCTTTATATTTCTAGTGTTGCATTAATGTAAAATTTAATACTTTACAAAATGACCCTCATGATTTTAGAGCTAACGCTCAATTATTATGAGGGTTGAAATTTTTTCCATTTTATTTTTAGACGCACTTACCTTATAAAACCAAAATTATTCCATAAATATCCATTTATATTATTTTCTAATTCAAGATAAAAATACTGATAGCAAATCGATTCGTTTCGTAATGTATATCCTAATAATTCTAGTAATTTTTAAAATTGAATACTTATTATTTATTTCCTCTTGGATTAATCTAATTAATCTATTGTGCTAGTTAAATTTAATTTCCAAATAAAGTAAAATGTTTTTTGCAAAAAAATAGACCCATAGTGACTAGT
>CABIVQ010000111.1 GCA_902362365.1 Clostridiaceae bacterium
ATGCCAATTTTGATATGTCCTAATTGTGATGCAGATTTTTACTACAAAGATGGTGATAACAAATAAGAGTGGCATTAGCCACTCAAGGTCCCCTTTAGGGGATTTTTTTATGATATAAAGTTAAAAATAACAAAAATACTTGCATTATCAATTTGATAATGATATTATTATAAAGTCCAGTTATCAAATTGATAATACGATGAGATTTATAAATACTATATATATTAAGTGCAATTTACAAGAATTCTATAATTAATAAATATAATGATATGATTGGATTTAAAAAATTAATAAAAAATTACAAAATAATTTAAATCATATATTGACTAAAGTATGTTAATAATATATCATAGTTTGTGTAGGAAGATTAATCCAATTTTGCTAAAGTTATAGTAAAAAAAGAGAATTATGTAAAAGTACATCTTAAAGGGAGGAATAATCAATGGGAGGAAGTTCATTTTTACCAGAATTTCTTATGATAACTGATATAAAAACTGTTATTTTTATATCAATACTTATAGGAACATTTTTTATAGTTAATATTTTTGAGAAAAAGAAAATTAAGTTTTCTACTAGAACAATTTATGCAACAATAATAGGTCTTATATTAGGTGTTATAATACAAATAGTTGCAGGTCTACCAGAAGATCCAAGTAAAGTAACTTGGTTACAAGAAGTAAGTAAATGGTATAGTTTATTTGGTTCAGGATTTATGGATTTATTAAAAATGTTAGTTGTGCCTTTAGTATTTACATCAATACTAAGAGTAATAATTAATATGGGTGAAGGAGAAGACTTAGGTAAATTAACTTTTAGATCTTTAGGAATGTTACTTGCGACTACTGCATTAGCTGCAACAGTAGGTATAGTAGTTGGAAATGTAATGCAATTAGGTGTAGGAGAAACAACTACTGTAGAACTATCAACTGAGATGAGAGAGATAACTCCGCTTGTTGATACAATAAGAGGATTATTACCATCGAATCCAGTTGCATCAATGGCTGATGGAAATATAGTTGCAATCATAATATTTGCTGCATTCTTAGGATTAGCAGTAAAAAGACAAAGAAAGAAATATGCTGATGTTATTAAACCTTTTGAAAATTTAGTAGAAGCATTTTATAAAATAATAATAAGTGTTGCTATGACTGTAATTAAATTTATGCCATATGCAGTTGTAGCAATGCTTGCAAATACAATAACAGCTCGTGGAATTGCATCTATGATATCTGTATTTAAATTTGTAGCAGCACTTTATATAGCAGTTGCTATATTATTTGTAATTCATTTAATCATAATATCTTTAAATGGATTAAACCCGATAACTTATGCAAAAAATGCAGTAGAACCTTTATTACTTGGTTTTACATCTAGATCAAGTTTAGGTACACTTCCTGTAACTATAGAAACGCTAAAAGAGAAGCAAGGTGTAGATGAAAGCGTAGCTAGCTTTACAGCAAGTTTAGGAGCTAACATGGGTATGAATGGATGTGCTGGTATATATCCTGCTTTAATGGCAGTAACTGTAGCTAATATGGCTGGAGTTGAAATGAATGCTAGTTTCTATGCTATGTTATTTATTGTTATAACAATAAGTTCTCTTGGAATAGCTGGCCTTCCTGGTACAGCAACAATGGCTGTTTCAGTAGTTTTATCAGGTGTTGGCT
>CABIVQ010000112.1 GCA_902362365.1 Clostridiaceae bacterium
TTGGATGGATTTGTCGTTACTTCCATTTAACCAAAGAAGGTTATTTTTTTCATTATATAAATTTTGTAAAAATCAAGTTGCAAATATTAACTAGATGCAACACTAGAAGCCTTTATATGCACTCTTTTATACAAGTTGTTCTATATTTTCTCCGCTAACTATTAAAATATCTCCTTCTTCTATAATAGTAGCTCCTTTAGGTATTATTATATCTCCTTTACGTTTAATCATTACAATTAGTATGTCATCTGGAATATCTGCATTTACAATACTTTTATTTATCCATTTACTGTTCTTACTTACATTTACCTCTAGTAACTTACTACTCATGTCTCCAGAATAATCATTAAATGTTTTTAGTACATAAGCATTATCATCTACTAATTTTAGCTTTCTTGCTATATTAGGTAATAGTGTTCCTTGAATCGCCACCGAGAATAATGCTACGAAAAATACAATATGAAATATATCATTTTCTATATGCACTCCATAAGTTACTGCATATATTGCAAAAACTATGGATGCTGCTCCTCTTAATCCAACCCAAGAAATAAATAATTTTTCTTTATTTGAAAATTTAAATGGATGTAAAATTATAAATGTAGCTAAAGGTCTAGCAACAACTATCATAAAAATTGATATTGGTATTGAAATACCGGCTATACTAAAGAACTTCGAAGGGAAAGATAAAAGACCTAATATGAAAAATAAAGCAATTTGCATAATCCATGAAATTCCATCAAAGAACTGATATAAAGTCTTTTTATATGGTATTTTACTATTCCCTATAATTATACCTGCCATATAAACACTTAAGTATCCATTGCCTCCCAACCACTCACTTAGAGAATATGATAATATAGCTATAGCTGTAATAAAAATTGGATAAAATCCTTTTATTTCAAAATTAACTTTTTTTACAGAATATACAGCTATTTTAGCCAGTATGGTACCTATCAATATTCCAAATACGATTTGGTTCACTAACATCGGCGCCACACTAGATAATCCTCCATTATTCATCAAAGTCAATATTGCAAGCGTAAGCATATAAGCAGTAGTGTCATTGCTTCCACTTTCAACTTCTAGTAAAGATGCTAGAGAACCTTCTAAATTTAACTTTTGTGAACGTAGTATAGCAAAAACAGATGCTGCATCTGTAGATGCAACTATCGAACCTATAAGTAATCCTTCTAATAAAGTTGTTCCTAAAATTAAACTGGAAAATAAACCTGTTAGAGCTGCTGTTATTAGCACACCGAGAGTTGACATTAATATTGAAGGAGTGGCTGATGGTTTTGCCATTTCCCAATTAGTTCCGAAACCACCGTAAAACATTATCATTACTAAAGCTATTGAGCATAACTCTTTAGTTAGCTCATAATCCGAAAAATAAATTCCAACAATTCCATCTGATCCAAATAACATTCCTAGTATAATAAATATCAAAAGTATTGGGACTCCAAATTTATATAACACTTTGCTTGAAGTTATTGAGATTAATAATACTAAACCACTTATAATCATTAATTTCACCATAGGCTACATTCCCCCCTTATTTATTTATATGATAGATTGTCAATATAAGTGCAACACTTTATATTCATGTTGCATCAAATACCTCTGCAGGTGTCTTATATCCAAGACACTTGC
>CABIVQ010000113.1 GCA_902362365.1 Clostridiaceae bacterium
TAAATGTTTTAATTAAATTAGTTGGAATATCTTTAAAAGCAGTAAAGCAATGGAAGTTGAATGTTGAAGATTTCCTATTTTCCATAACTTGAGCTATTAAAAATCTACTTTTCCTCTCGACAAAAGTTGAAAGGCAAGCTTTTGATTTTCCTCTGCTAGATACAACAGTATCTAGTTCCCAATGTCCTATAGTTTCTCTTTTTCGAACTTCTTTTGGTCTATCTTTAATACTTTTGCCTATATTAAATTTACCTCTAGTTTCTTTAGGCTTTAGTGATTTTCCTTTTCTTCTTAATCTATTCACGTTTCCTTTTGCAATAATTTTTTGATATAGCCATCTATATATTGTTTTAAAACCTATTTTCATAGATTTATCATCTTGGTAATCTAGGCGTAGCCTACCGGCTATTTGCTCTGGTGACCAAGTTTTCTCTAATCCATCTTCTATATATTTAATTAATGTAGGGTTACTTGATTTTCCTTTTGCTCCGCAATTTTTTCTATTTTTAGCGTAATTTTCACATGCAATATGTGCTATATACTTACCATTAGTAGAATTTCTCTTAACTTATCTTGAAATAGTAGATACATTTCGATTTAAATGTTTTGCAATTTTTCTTAGACTCAATCCTAAACTTAGGAAATTTGCTATGCAGCATCTTTCATTTGTGGTAATATGTTTGTAGTTCATAAATTTATGTCCTTTCATGTAAAGTAGTTTTGTGGTTATTATTACTGTAACATGAACATAAACTTATGAACTATTTTTTTACATATTTTTAGATGTTGCACTTAATATGATAATTTATCATATAAAAACAAAATAATTACTTGGAGTGGTTATAAGCTACCGTTTTGTGATAGTTCAGTACTATCCATCTCTTACAATTCACCTCATGTAAGTTTGGGTTGATAAGTTTAAGGAGTTTTAAATCCCTCTTATATAAATATACCATTCCAAAATATTTTATAATCATATGATTTTAAATTACTTTAAATCAAAAATTTTCATTATTGAAAAAATCACGATTTCTATAGACATAAAATAAAAAGGCTTAGAAAGCGACCTCGTAGAATCGATTCTAAGCCTTTTTTTATTGCCATTATATTTATATATGTATTATATAAATGTCATCTCACCGTCATTATTTATTTCTATTTTTTTATTTACAACTAACTCTCCATTATCTTTTAGGAAGTATAATTTATTCCCTAACTGTAATAATCCAGTTTCCATAGCTCCATTACTTCTTAAGTAATACCACTTATTATTTTCCTTAAGCCATCCTGTAACCATTGCTCCGCTTGAATCTAAGAAATACCATTTATCATTATCTTTAATCCATCCAGTTTTCATATAGCACCATTGGTCAAAGAAGTACCATTTATCATTAATTTTTCTCCATCCAGTAACAGCATAACCGTTGTTGTCTAAATAAAACCATGAGCTATTTATCTTCTTCCATCCATAGCACCACTTACTATTTTCTTTATATGCCCAACCTACATTGTCCTTAATCCATCCTTCTTGTTCTTTAGGTATAGACTTATTTGCTATACCTTCTGC
>CABIVQ010000114.1 GCA_902362365.1 Clostridiaceae bacterium
AGACCTCGCAAGTGTCTTGGATATAGGACACCTGCAGAGGTATTTGATGCAACATGAATATAAAGTGTTGCACTTATATTGACAATCTATCCAATAAAAAAACTATCCTAATTTATTAGGATAGTTTTATATAAGGTAATTTTTATTTTCCGAATTGAGCTTCGAATTCTTCTTTAGTAGAAGGTACTTTTATTTCTCCACTCTTTATTTTTTCAGCTACTTCATTAACATATTTTAATACTTCTGGATCTACATTCTTATCACTTGTTGGAGCTAAACCAACACCACCTGTAGTTAAAGTGTTTACTATAACTTGACCACCTTTGTAGTCCCCATCTAACATGCTCTTACATAAGTTGAACATTGCAACATCTATATTTTTCATAGCAGATGTTAACATATTATTTGGAGCTAAATTGTACTGATCTGAGTCAACACCTATAGCTTTTTTATTATTTTCTTTAGCAGCTTCTATAGCTCCTGTTCCAGTTGCTCCAGCAGCTGTGAATATTATATCTACACCATCTTTATGCATTTGATTTGCTATTGATTTACCTTTAGCAGCGTCACCAAAACTGTTCGCATATTGAGAAGTTACCTTAGCATCTGGATTAGCAGTTAATACACCAGCTTTATATCCATATTCAAATTTAGCTAAAACATCACTTTCTATACCACCTATAAATGCAACTTTTCCAGTTTCAGTCATTCTACCAGCTACTAATCCAGTTAAAAATCCTGATACATTATCTTCAAAAGTTAATGAGTTAACGTTATCTCCCTCTACAACAGAATCTATTATAGCAAATTGCTTTTCTGGGTAGTCTTTAGAAGCTTTCTTTATAGCATCCTCTAATTTATATCCAACACCAACAATTAAATCATACTCATCATCTACAAATGTTTCAACATTTGGTACATAATCTGCATCTTGCTCAGATTCTAAGTACTTAACTTCTACTTTATCTCCATACTCAGCTTTTAAATCTTGAAGACCTTTCCAAGCAGATTGGTTGAATGATTCATCGTTTACCCCACCAGTATCTGTTATCATCCCTATTTTGTATACTTTATTTTCTGATCCTTGAGCAGAATCATCTGAGCTTGAACCACATCCTACTAGTAAACCAGCAGTCATAACTGTAGTTAAACCTAATGCTAATAACTTTTTAAGTTTCATAAATTCCCTCCTAAATTACTCTACATATATAACAATTATCTTTATTTTACACTATTTTCTTTTTTTTAGCTATACTTTTTCTGCAGAATTTTCTTTTTTTTTGTAAGAATGTGTTGCATTTAATAGTTAAAATTCTTATTAGGGTATGTTTTATATTTATTTATGCATACTAATATGAATTTTTAATTAGATTTTTAATCATCATTAATATAAATAATAGTTTATATTTTCTTTTTAAATGATAGATTGTCAATATAAGTGCAACACTTTATATTCATGTTGCATCAAATACCTCTGCAGGTGTCTTATATCCAAGACACTTGCGAGGTCTAT
>CABIVQ010000115.1 GCA_902362365.1 Clostridiaceae bacterium
GCCACTCTTATTTGTTATCACCATCTTTGTAGTAAAAATCTGCATCACAATTAGGACATATCAAAATTGGCATGCCTTCGGCTTTATGGTACTCTATTGTTCCATCTTCATAATTCAATTTCTTAATAATCTCCTAATTCATCTACACATATTTCTGGAACTTCTTCTTCGTATTTACATACTAAACAATGATAGTTGTACATCTTGTCCGGTTCTCTTCCATTTATCAGGTAATAAAACTCTTCTTCTGGAGTCATTTTCCTTTCCCTCCCTATAGCAATAGTCTTTTATATGATACAACAAACCATACCTTTCATGCCATACCCTATATAATTCCATTTCAGAGTTACACTTTTTACAGCTAAGAGGATTTTCTCCAAAAAACTCTATCATTCTTTGTTTCCAACTTTTCTTTATAGTATTTTCTTTCTTAGATTTCAATAGTTCATTTATATTCCTTTGCCTCATAAATCTATATAAGTGGATTATTTCTTGACTCCTCTTACTACTTCTTCTAGAGTATAATCCATATCTTCTTACTGTTTTAAACCCCTTCTTATGTATCTGCTGTGTTATTTTTCCTATAAATTCAAGTACTGGCATTGATAATTCAATACGTTTATTATCTTCATCTTTATACCAAAATACTACCGTTTCTCCATCATAAGATTTAATTCTATATTCAGCGACAGCTGCTCTTCCTAAATACCTACCTATATATTTAATTGCTTGGCTAGTATCTTTCAATGACCTACGGGCATTTACATAAAATCCATTCGGATATTTTTTATACATTTTATTTACTAATCTTTTCATATCTACATCTTTTCTATAATCTTTCATTATATCTAATACAACTTTCTGCCAAGACTTTCTAAGATACTCAAATGGAATATAGCCTATACTTGTCCACCAATTAGTATTTTTATTTACCCCACCTTCTGTTATTAATGTGTGTACATGTGGATTCCATTTAATATCTTTGCCAAAAGTATGTACTACAGCAATTATTCCTACTTCATATTTATTTTTACCTTTAGAATAATAATATCTAATTACTTCATTAACTCCATCTTGTAATTTCTTTATTAATTCTCTATTTGAGTAGAAATAATTTCTCAATTCATCTGGTATTGTAAATACCACATGTCTATGTGATACTTTCAACATTTTTTCATATTGTTTTTCTGCCCATTTCAGTGCATATAATCTACCACACTTATTACAAAACTTACCTTTACACATAAACCCTATTTTACGGCTATCGCCACATTTTAAACATATATATTCTCTAAATCCTTTACTTATATCTCCACAATTTAATGATTTAATAACTACATTATCTACATGAGTTCTCATTTCCTTCGGAACTCTATGCCACATTCTTTTTTT
>CABIVQ010000116.1 GCA_902362365.1 Clostridiaceae bacterium
GGAAGTGCAGTAATGTATGTAGCTTACCGATACTAATAGGTCGAGGACTTGACCAAATTTAAATGATGATTTAAGCAACGGGATATGAGCGGAGCAAAAAGACGTTGGCGCCATGAACGAAGTGAATTTCATAAATGATATGCAGTTTTTAGAGTATTAACTTCATATATGCGGGTGTAGCTCAATGGTAGAGTTCCGGCCTTCCAAGCCGGCTGTGAGGGTTCGATCCCCTTCACCCGCTCCAAATAAGATTATGTGGTTATTATAGCAAAGAGGATACACCTGTTCCCATTCCGAACACAGAAGTTAAGCTCTTTAGCGCTGATGGTACTTGGGGGGCAACCTCCTGGGAGAGTAAGACATAGCCACGTAATCTTTTTTTATGAGAAAGATTATAAATTTAAACGACAAAGACTAAAAACATAAAAGTAAACCATCCATATTTAGGTGGTTTATTTTTATGCAAAAAAATACTTATAAAGCTGGAAATTGAGTATTAAACAAGAAAGGTAAAGAGCTGATATTAGGTATATATTAATAGAATGTATTATTATTTTTAAATAGTAACGTCAAAAGTGGAAATCTTAAGAGGAAAAATGGAGTTGACTCAGACACCTAGTAGATTTAGATTAAAATAAAAGTATATGATAAATGTGAAATAAATTATGTATAAAAGAGAGAAGTTAGAGTTTTTAAGCAAAAATCCATAAGAAATTGTTATATTTATTATACTTATTATGGTATTTAAACTAAGATTAATTTTATGACAAATAAAGTAATTCAAAAATAAATTAAAAAAAATTATGTGAATAAGTAAGTTAATAATGTGGATAAAAAAAACAAAATATACTTATTGCAAGTGGATAAGGTTGTTAACACTGTTGATAACATTTCTACAAATTATTTATTTAAAATTAAATATAAAAAAATATTTAAAAAACTATTGACCAATATTTATTATGGTGGTAGAGTATTACTTGTCCGAGAGATACGGACGAAAAATAAATCCAAAAAAAGTCTTGACTAAGGGGTAACAACCTGGTAAGATAAGTAAGTCGAGAAAATGAACTTTGAAAATTAAACAGTAGGTTAATTTATATAACTAATTCTTTATTAAGAATTATTCGAAACAACCAAACAAAGCCAGATATATAACAGTATCTGAGCCCATCAACTTTTATTTGAGAGTTTGATCCTGGCTCAGGATGAACGCTGGCGGCGTGCCTAAC
>CABIVQ010000117.1 GCA_902362365.1 Clostridiaceae bacterium
CGTTAAGTGCCGAAGTGGCGGAACTGGCAGACGCACAGGACTTAAAATCCTGCGGGACTTACCTCTCGTACCGGTTCGATTCCGGTCTTCGGCACCACATATAATATCGCGGGGTGGAGCAGTTGGCAGCTCGTCGGGCTCATAACCCGAAGGTCGCAGGTTCAAGTCCTGCCTCCGCAACCATTAAAATGGCCCATTGGTCAAGCGGTCAAGACACCGCCCTTTCACGGCGGTAACAGGGGTTCGATTCCCCTATGGGTCACCAATTAAATACGCGGGTGTAGCTCAATGGTAGAGTTCCGGCCTTCCAAGCCGGCTGTGAGGGTTCGATCCCCTTCACCCGCTCCAGATTAAACTTATGGGACTATAGCTCAGCTGGGAGAGCACCTGCCTTACAAGCAGGGGGTCACAGGTTCGAGCCCTGTTAGTCCCACCATTTGCGGCCTGGTAGTTCAGCTGGTTAGAATGCCAGCCTGTCACGCTGGAGGTCGAGGGTTCGAGTCCCTTCCAGGTCGCCAAACTTAACATGGGAATATGGCTCAGTTGGTAGAGCAAATGACTGTTAATCATTGGGTCACAGGTTCGAGTCCTGTTATTCCCGCCAATATGCTGGTGTGGCTCAACGGTAGAGCAGCTGACTTGTAATCAGCAGGTTGTAGGTTCGATTCCTATCACCAGCTCCATATAAATACGGAGGATTTCCCGAGCGGCCAAAGGGGGCAGACTGTAAATCTGTTAGCATTGCTTTCGGTGGTTCGAATCCACCATCCTCCACCAACTAAATAAAGTATTAAGCGCGGATGTGGCGGAATTGGCAGACGCACCAGACTTAGGATCTGGCGCCTACGGCGTGGGGGTTCGACTCCCTTCATCCGCACCAACTTTATTAACTATAATGTGGGTGCATAGCTCAGCTGGATAGAGCAACGCCCTTCTAAGGCGTGTGTCCGGGGTTCGAATCCCTGTGCGCTCACCAC
>CABIVQ010000118.1 GCA_902362365.1 Clostridiaceae bacterium
CCTTTCATGTAAAGTAGTTTTGTGATTATTATTACTGTAACATGAACATAAACTTGTGAACTATTTTTTTACATATTTTTAGATGTTGCACTTAATATGATAATTTATCATAATAAAATAAAACCTGATAAAATACCAACTGGTATAAAGATTGAAATATGTAGTAATATCCCTGTAGGTCGTGGTCTTGGTAGCAGTGCAACTTGTATAGTTGCTGGTGTTGTTGCTGCAAATATATTGTCTGAATCTAATTTAGATAAAAAAGAGATACTAAAAATAGCAACAGAAATAGAAGGTCATCCTGATAATATAGCCCCAGCTTTATTTGGTAATATGATAATATCAATTTATGAAGATAATGAAGTTTACTTTGATATTGTCGACATACCAGATGAACTTAGTTTTTGTGCTATTATACCCGACTTTGAATTATCTACTTCTTTAGCACGTAGCGTATTACCTAAAGAAATACCTCATAAAGATGGTGTTTATAATATAGGCAGGGTATCCTTACTTATATCATCATTAATGAATAAAAATTTTGAACTTATAAAAATAGCTTGCCAAGACAAATTACATCAAATTTATAGATTTCCTTTAATAGAAAATTATAATGATATAGTAAGTAAATTATATGATTTAGAAAGCTTATGCGTCTTTTTAAGCGGTGCTGGACCCACTATCATGTCTATTATCAAAGATGATGATTATGCGTTCGTAGATAGTATGAAATCATTTCTACTCGAACTTAATAATAATTATGAAATAAAAAAACTTAAATGTGATAAGCACGGTACAAAAATAAATAAAGTATAAAATATATTCTAGTGTTGCATCTAGTTAATATTTGCAACTTGATTTTTACAAAATTTATATAATGAAAAAAATAACCTTCTTTGGTTAAATGGAAGTAACGACAAATCCATCCAA
>CABIVQ010000119.1 GCA_902362365.1 Clostridiaceae bacterium
CATGCGATAAAAATATGTTATCTCGTATTAGCGTACCTTTCGGTACGTTATCCGTGTGTATAGGGCAGGTTACCCACGCGTTACTCACCCGTCCGCCGCTCACTTCCGAAGAAGTTCGCTCGACTTGCATGTGTTAGGCACGCCGCCAGCGTTCATCCTGAGCCAGGATCAAACTCTCAAATAAAAGTTGTCCATCGCTCAGCTAATCATTATCTGAATATCTGGCTTGGTTGTTTGTGTTTAATTCTTAAATAAGAATAAATTTTATAAATTAACCTACTGTTTAATTTTCAAAGTTCTTAAAGTGGTGGACCATCAGGGACTCGAACCCCAGACCTACCGGTTATGAGCCGGGCGCTCTAACCAACTGAGCTAATGGTCCACTTTATTTTGGTGCCGAAGACCGGAATCGAACCGGTACGAGAGGTAAGTCCCGCAGGATTTTAAGTCCTGTGCGTCTGCCAGTTCCGCCACTTCGGCACTTAACGNGGCTACGTCTTACTCTCCCAGGAGGTTGCCCTCCAAGTACCATCAGCGCTAAAGAGCTTAACTTCTGTGTTCGGAATGGGAACAGGTGTATCCTCTTTGCTATAGTAACCACATTAAATTGCTTTGTTTTTCAAGACAAGTATTATATTAACATCTTTATTATTCAATGTCAACATATTTTTAAATCTTTTTTGTAAAAAATTCATCTTAGAGTTAATACTCTAAAAACTGCATATCATTTATGAAATTCACTTCGTTCATGGCGCTAACGTCTTTTCGCTCCGCTCATATCCAGTTGCTTAAATCATCATTTAAATTTGGTCAAGTCCTCGACCTATTAGTATCGGTAAGCTACATACATTACTGCACTTCCACCTCCGACCTATCAACCAGG
>CABIVQ010000120.1 GCA_902362365.1 Clostridiaceae bacterium
CGCTATCGGTCACTAGGTAGTATTTAGGCTTGGAGGATGGTCCCTCCTGCTTCCCACAGGGTTTCACGTGTCCCGTGGTACTCTGGATCACATCTAAAGTCTTCTCGTTTCAGCTACAGGGCTATTACCTTTTATAGCGGAGCTTTCCAACTCTCTTCACTTACGATACCTCTTCGTTAATGATATGTCCGCAACCCCAACGAAGTAAACTTCATTGGTTTGGCCTGTTCCGCGTTCGCTCGCCGCTACTTACGGAATCGATTTTTCTTTCTCTTCCTCCAGGTACTTAGATGTTTCAGTTCCCCGGGTTCCCCTCGCTAAGCTATGTATTCACTTAACGATACTTAGACATTACTCTAAGTGAGTTTCCTCATTCGGAAATCTTCGGATCAAAGTTTACGTGCAACTCCCCGAAGCTTATCGCAGCTTATCACGTCCTTCATCGGCTCCTAGTGCCAAGGCATCCGCCCTGCACCCTTAATAACTTGACCAGTTATTAAAAGTTATCGCCAAAGTCTTTATATTCATATACATTCACATAAATCCCTTTTCTTAAAGTTGATTTTAAAGACTTATCTGTCTATATATAATTAAATGATGTCATATCACTAAATGTTATGCAGTTTTCAAAGTACTAAAATGCTATTGCATATCGCCAACGTCTAAACATTCACATACGTTTATGTTCATCCCGTTGCTCAAAATACAGTTGCATTGGGCTACGCCCTCTATTGTTGAGTTTTCATTTAATGAACCCTCAAAATTAAACAGTAGGCAATTCTCCTTAGAAAGGAGGTGATCCAGCCGCACCTTCCGATACGGCTACCTTGTTACGACTTCACCCC
>CABIVQ010000121.1 GCA_902362365.1 Clostridiaceae bacterium
CCTAAAAATTTTATAATTTCGTTAGGCTTGTTTGCCATGCAAATTTTTAAAAATATGAAACTTAATTTAACCTATCGGTTTATTTATCAATTCGAGAATAATTCTCATCATATCTAATTAACAAAACCAATTTATGTACATATATTAATCTATACAAATACTATTTTATAGTAAAAATATAAAAAACGAAATATGTTGTAATAAATTTAGTTTTTTTTACCAATAATAAAGGTAGATTAATTAATGGAGGTAATTACATATGACTTTAAATTGCAATGCACATAATTGTGCTTATAATAACTCAGGTACATGTTATGCAGGTAGTATAAAAGTAATAGGATCTGAAGCAAATAGTACATCAGGTACTAAATGCTCTACTTTTACACCTGAAGATAATAATAATCTTACAAATATTAATAGTAATTATTTTACTACTTCTAGTGACATCAACTGTAAAGCTAAAAAATGTAATTATAATATTAACTCTACTTGTACTGCTCCTAGCGTGCTAATAAACATGAACAACGCTACTTGTGAGACTTTTATTTCTTAATAATATAAACAAATAATAAACCTCTATCATATTACGTATGTATAGAGGTTTATTATTTATATATGATAATATAGTTAATGTAGTATGTAATAATTTAATATATAAAGATATTTTAATAAAATAAATTCAATAAAAAAATCCCCTAAAGGGGACCTTGAGTGGCTAATGCCACTCTTATTTGTTATCACCATCTTTGTAGTAAAAATCTGCATCACAATTAGGACATATCAAAATTGGCAT
>CABIVQ010000122.1 GCA_902362365.1 Clostridiaceae bacterium
CATTCTTTAGTTTATTAAGTAGAGAGTATACAAGACTATTTCCAAAATTAGGCGATAGAACTAGATTTAATAGAACAAAACGAAATCTCCACGCTGTAACTAAAGAAATCAGAGAATATATTTCATTATCTATTCAATCTTACTCTAATGAGATAATAATTATAGATAGTATGCCTATTCCAGTATGTGAGTTCGGTAGAGCACATTTTAGTAAATGCTTTAAAGGCGAAGCCTCTTATGGTAGATGCCCTTCAAAGAAACAAATATATTTTGGATTTAAGTTCCATGCACTTACTACAGTAGATGGGTTTTTAACTGACTACGTCATAACTCCAGCAAATGTAGATGATAGAAATGCAGTATGGGATTTATGCTACAAATATAGTTCTATTTATATTATAGGTGATAAGGGATACGTTAATAAAAGGCTAACGCCTGAATTAAAAGGAGAAAAGGGCATAAATTTATTGTTTTTAAAAAGAGGAAATAGTAAAGAAAACTATCCAAAAGAAATAAGACAACTTATATTTAAGGTAAGAAGAAGGATAGAAACTAGCTTTTCTCAATTAACAGAACAATTAAACTTAAATAAGGTTAAGAGTAAATCTATGCTAGGATTTATAACTAGAACTTCAATAAAAGTTTTAGCTCATAACATTTCTTTTCTTATGATAAATTATCATATTAAGTGCAACATCTAAAAATATGTAAAAAAATAGTTCATAAGTTTATGTTCATGTTACAGTAATAATAACCACA
>CABIVQ010000123.1 GCA_902362365.1 Clostridiaceae bacterium
CCTTCTTCTTACCTTAAATATAAGTTGTCTTATTTCTTTTGGATAGTTTTCTTTACTATTTCCTCTTTTTAAAAACAATAAATTTATGCCCTTTTCACCTTTTAATTCAGGCGTTAGCCTTTTATTAATGTATCCCTTATCACATATAATAGAAATAGAACTATATTTATAGCATAAATCCCATACTGCATTTCTATCATCTACATTTGCTGGAGTTATGACGTAGTCAGTTAAAAAAACATCTACTGTAGTAAGTGCATGAAACTTAAATCTAAAATATATTTGTTTCTTTGAAGGGCATCTACCATAAGAGGCTTCGCCTTTAAAGCATTTACTAAAATGTGCTCTACCGAACTCACATACTGGAATAGGCATACTATCTATAACTCTTATCTCATTAGAGTAAGATTGAATAGATAATGAAATATATTCTCTGATTTCTTTAATTACAGCGTGGAGATTTCGTTTTGTTCTATTAAATCTAGTTCTATCGCCTAATTTTGGAAATAGTCTTGTATACTCTCTACT
>CABIVQ010000124.1 GCA_902362365.1 Clostridiaceae bacterium
AAGTACTAACAGTACATTTAAGTACTAATGGTGGAGATGAGGAGGATCGAACTCCTGACCCCTTGCGTGCAAGGCAAGTGCTCTCCCAGCTGAGCTACACCCCCATATCAAGGTTATTTTAGATATTTTCCATAATAAAAGACTGTATACTTATCTAATTGTTTTATCCATTTGGATGTTTGATACAATCAAATTATAATCAGCCTCTTTATGGTTATAAAAACCCTCAAAATTAAACAGTAGGCAATTCTCCTTAGAAAGGAGGTGATCCAGCCGCACCTTCCGATACGGCTACCTTGTTACGACTTCACCCCAGTTATTGGTTTCACCTTCGACACTCGCTTCCCAAAAGGGTTAGCTAAGTGGCTTCGGGCGCCCCCAACTCCCGTGGTGTGACGGGCGGTGTGTACAAGACCCGGGAACGCATTCACCGCAGCATTCTGATCTGCGATTACTAGTAACTCCAGCTTCATGTAGGCGAGTTTCAGCCTACAATCCGAACT
>CABIVQ010000125.1 GCA_902362365.1 Clostridiaceae bacterium
AAGCCGACTTCAAGATAAGATTTCCCACCGTAAGGGTAAGACCCCAGGAAGACTACCTGGTTGATAGGTCGGAGGTGGAAGTGCAGTAATGTATGTAGCTTACCGATACTAATAGGTCGAGGACTTGACCAAAATAAACCTAAAGGTTTATATCGCTAACCAAATTATCATTGAAATTTCAATATGTAAGATTTCGGTTGCTAAAATTTTAAATGATTAAAACACAAATGATATGCAGTTTTTAGAGTATTAACTCTAAGATTAATTTTTTACAAAAAGATTTAAAAATGTATTGACATTGAACAATAAAGGTGTTAATATAATACTTGTCTTGAAAAACAAAGCAATTTAATGTGGTTACTATAGCAAAGAGGATACACCTGTTCCCATTCCGAACACAGAAGTTAAGCTCTTTAGCGCTGATGGTACTTGGAGGGCAACCTCCTGGGAGAGTAAGACGTAGCC
>CABIVQ010000126.1 GCA_902362365.1 Clostridiaceae bacterium
CCTCCTTTCTAAGGAGAATTGCCTACTGTTTAATTTTGAGGGTTCATTAAATGAAAACTCAACAATAGAGGGCGTAGCCCAATGCAACTGCATTTTGAGCAACGGGATGAACATGAACGTATGTGAATGTTTAGACGTTGGCGACATGCGATAGCATTTTAGTACTTTGAAAACTGCATAACATTTAGTGGTATGACATCATTTAATTATATATAGACAGACAAGTCTTTAAAATCAACTTTAAGCAAATGGATTTATGTGAATGAATATGAACATAAAGACTTTCGCGATAACTTTTAATAACTGGTCAAGTTATTAAGGGTGCAGGGCGGATGCCTTGGCACTAGGAGCCGATGAAGGACGTGATAAGCTGCGATAAGCTTCGGGG
>CABIVQ010000127.1 GCA_902362365.1 Clostridiaceae bacterium
GGTGCCGAAGACCGGAATCGAACCGGTACGAGAGGTAAGTCCCGCAGGATTTTAAGTCCTGTGCGTCTGCCAGTTCCGCCACTTCGGCACATATAATGTTCATAAAGAACCTTTTTTATTTAGTGGAGGCGACATCCAGATTCGAACTGGAGATCAAGGAGTTGCAGTCCACTGCCTTACCACTTGGCTATGTCGCCTTATAAATGGTGATCCATCCGCGACTCGAACGCGGGACACCCTGATTAAAAGTCAGGTGCTCTACCGACTGAGCTAATGGATCACAATATATGGGGTGGATAATGAGAGTCGAACTCACGACCTCCAGAGCCACAATCTGGCGCTCTAACCAACTGAGCTATACCCACCATA
>CABIVQ010000128.1 GCA_902362365.1 Clostridiaceae bacterium
AACAGATATACATTATTTAGAAGAGCCTACAGGAGAAACTGTTATATTAGAAAATAGGGTAGAGCGAAATATGCACATAACTACGAAAGATATGTATGACTTTGTAAAGGATGAATTAAAATTAGCTAGTTATAGATATAATATTAATTTAGAGAAAGGCAACACTTCTGTAGATTATGGGTTTATTGCACAAGATATTTTATATACAAAAGTTGGTTCTGAAATAGTACAATTAGCAGATGAGAATAACTTAAATAGCGAACTTTCTTATAATCAAGGAAATTATATTTCTGTTATAGCAGGAGCATTACAACAAGAGATAAGAAAAAGAGATAAAGAAATTAAAGAA
>CABIVQ010000129.1 GCA_902362365.1 Clostridiaceae bacterium
CTCGCAAGTGTCTTGGATATAAGACACCTGCAGAGGTATTTGATGCAACATGAATATAAAGTGTTGCACTTATATTGACAATCTATCTTATAAATAAATCTCAGCTTATTAAATTAGTAAATTGTATCAGTACAATATATATTGTTTTATATAATATTATTACATATAATTAAATTATTAATTCGCTTATAATATGGAGGGATTTTATGAATAATCAAACTAAAAAAGTTGTTTTAAATTTCTAGTGTTGCATCTAGTTAATATTTGCAACTTGATTTTTACAAAATTTATATAATGAAAAAAATAACCTTCTTTGGTTAAATGGAAGTAACGACAAATCCATCCAA